>JAJQHY010000065.1 GCA_021199495.1 Lachnospiraceae bacterium
TACTGTGTCTATTTTACTCCACGATGGAGGTTTACACAATTTTCGGGATGGTCTCGATAAAAAATAACGCCCATCAGAGAATTTACTTCTCCAATGGACGTCATACTCCTACAGTTCATTTATTGGTGCGCATTTTCATATGCCAACCGGATGTCTTCCGGCATATCTTCTGGTGCCATCGCCTGCACTCGATCCTCATTTCCATCTGCGATAGCCTGGTCGTAATACCAGCATTTATATTTTATCATGTCCAAGACGCGGTTCAGATGTTCAATTTCTGCTTCAACCGATGCTTTTTGCCGTGTGAATAATTCTTTTCGTTGCGGATATGTTTCGCTTCCTTGGACGCACCAGTCCATAAACTGCTTAATATCTTTTATCTCCAGCCCCGATTTTTTCAAGCATTCAATGACTCGCAGAGCTTCTATCTCATTGTCTCCGAATTTCCTTATGCCCGATGTCCGCTCTATATTAGGAAACAGCCCTTCCTTATCGTAATAGCGCAGTGTAGAGATTGGCAGCCCAAACATCTCAGACACTTGACCGATTGTGTACATTGTAAATATGACCTCCTGTTCATAGAAAATTTTCAAATAGGCTCTTGACCTAAAGTTAGGTTCAGGTATTACAATAATGATATCATAAGAAATCAGGAGTGTCAAATGTATTTTGAGGCTTCAAAATTCAGATAGCAGGAGGAAATGCGAATCATGGAAGAAAAATTAAATTTAACGATGGAGTGGGACAAGACCTTTCCAAAGAGCGAAAAGGTCAACCACAGGAAAGTCACATTCCATAATCACTATGGATTTACGCTGGCTGGCGATGTATATGAACCGAAGAACTGCGAGGGCAAACTGCCTGCCATCGCCGTAGCTGGTCCTTTTGGAGCCTGCAAGGAACAGGCAGCAGGATTGTATGCGCAGAATATGGCGGAAAGAGGTTTCCTGACGATAGCCTTTGACCCCTCTTTTATGGGGGAATCATCAGGTGAGCCACGAAATATGGCATCACCAGACATCAATACGGAGGATTTCTCTGCCGCTGTAGATTTTCTGTCTGTGCAGGATAATGTCGATCCGGAGCGGATTGGCATCATCGGCATCTGTGGATGGGGAGACATGGCTTTGAATGTGGCATCTATGGATACCCGCATTAAGGCGACCGTAACATCCACCATGTACAATATGTCCCGCGTCAATGCCAATGATTATTTTGACACGATGGATGAAGACGGCAGATACGCCCTGCTTCAGCGTCTGAATAAACAGCGCACGGAAGACTACAGGGAGAATAAGACGACCTATCCGGGCGGCGTCGCTGATCCGATGCCGGCAGAGGCCCCGTGGTATTTCCATGATTATCACGACTATTACAAGACAGAACGCGGCTATCATCCCAGAAGTGCAAATTCCAATGAAGGTCGTGTGGATACTGCCAAGCTGGGATTTATCAATATGCCTACCGCTTCCCGCTCCGGGGAAATCCGCAGTGCAGTTCTGATGATTCATGGAGAAAAGGCACACAGCTGCTATTTCTCAAAAGACGAATTTAAAAAGCTAAAGGGAGACAACAAGGAACTGATGATTATTCCGGGTGCGGTTCACACGGATTTGTATGATAACCTTGATGTTATCCCATTTGAGCAGATGGAACAGTTCTTCCTGACGTATTTGAAATAAGGTGGTGACAGAATGAAAATACTAGTTTTAAACGGAAGCCCAAGACCGTCTGGAAATACATCCAAAATGGTTACGGCTTTCAAAGAAGGTGCAGAAAGCAGCGGACATGAAGTGAATGTCGTGGATGTCTGCAAGAAAAATATAAAGGGCTGCCTGGGCTGTGAATATTGTCATAGCAAAGGAAACGGAAAATGTGTTCAGAAGGACGATATGCAGGAAGTATACAGTCTTTTGAAAGATGCTGAAATGTTAGTGATTGCTTCGCCAATCTACTATCATGGTATTTCGGGTCAGCTTAAATGTACGATAGACCGATTTTACTCAGCAGCCTACCCTATGAAGCCCGCTAAACTGAAGAAGGCGGCCATGATTTTGTGTTCCGGTTCACCAGATATGTATGATGGCGCACTGTTTTCATTCCAAGGTGATTTTCTGGATTATCTTGGTCTGGAGAACATGGGCGTTCTTACAGTGGCGGGTTCTGCCGGGAGCAGGGAGTTAGAAAAAGCAAAAATGCTTGGAAGCAAACTAATATAACAAGGTGCATCTAATTCATTTCAAAATGAAAACAACGCCTGCCAGGGAAATCAATCCCCAGCAGGCGTCATCCATGTTTAGCTTACTGCTTATTGAGATACACCCCGCAGCAGAAGCCGGTGTATTTGATATTGTTGTAGGTGACCTGAACGTAGAGCCACAGCGCAAGGCATAAGTTCGGCTACGGAAATCAAAGATTTCCTGCCTCACTTATTCACATTGCTTGCCGATGTGTAGTAACAGTTCGTTTCGCCGGGGGCGAGAAAAAGTTTGTGTTCCCCCAGGCGATCAAGCAGGGGTTCCTCTCTATCCCCTAAGACATACAAGTCCATAATAGGCAAGGATGGGCCTCAACTGATTCAAAATCGGTTGGGGCCTTTTCTTATGCCCATTTCCACACAGAAAGGAGACGTTGCTATGGGACGTAGAAAGGAACCTCAGACCAGAGAGGAAATCCAGATCGAGATGGCCCACGCTCAGGACGAAATCAGGAAGCTGAAAAACCAGGAGAAGCTCTACACCAACGCCTACGCCAAGGAGGAGCGCAAGCTGCGGACACGGCGGCTCTGCCGGGAGGCCGGATTGCTGGAACACTTTGTGCCGGAACTGAAAACTATGTCCGAGCAGGAGGCCGCAGTCTTCATCGAAGCAGCCGCCACCAGTCAGGAAGCACAGGAATTTTTACGAAAGCGGGGGACAAGCCATGACGAAACCGACACCGATTCAACTTCAGACGAGAACTAAGATAAAACCAAAGGCGCACTTATACGTCACTGGGCGTGACGGTGCGTCCTTCGTAGACTCCTACCGTTCAGGGGAAGCCTTTCCCTTCTCTTGCGGAGCGCTGGCACCTTCGGTGCGTCAAGGGAAGATGCTCCTCCCTTGCGCTGGCCCAGCCAGCTATCCCTTCTCACCCCCTCCCCCTCATTTGGATGAGATATTCCTGATTCTTTCTCTGCTGGGCGGCTTCGCTGTGGGATGGGGATGGTGACGATAGCGATCTATCATTGCTCTATCCAGATCATCAGTCGCAGCGATGGGCGGAGCGCTGTGGCCGCTGCCGCCTACCGTAGCGGAACGAATCTGGTCAATGAATGGAGTGGACGGCCTGCCAACTATGACCGGAAAAAGGGTATCGCCTATTCCGAGATCATGCTGCCCGACAATGCACCGGCTTCCTTCTCTGACCGGCAAACGCTCTGGAACTCTGTGGAGATGAACGAGAAGCGGGCCGATGCCCAGCTTGCACGAGAGATCGAAGTAGCGCTCCCCCGGGAGCTGCCGCTGGAAGAACACAAGAAAATCATCCACGCCTATTGCCAGCAGTTTGTGGACGCTGGTATGTGCGTGGATTTTTCTATTCATGACAAGCACGACGGTAACCCCCACTGTCACATCATGCTGACCATGCGGGCGCTGGATGAGAACGGCAAGTGGCTCCCCAAGAGCCATCAGGAGTTTGAACTAGATGAAAGGGGTGAGCGTATCCGGCTCCCCAACGGGCGGTGGAAGTCCCGGAAGGTGGACACCGTTGACTGGAACAGCCACGAGAACGCAGAGCGCTGGCGGGCGTCCTGGGCAGAGACGGTCAACCGCTTTCTGGAGGCCAATCATGCACCGGAGCGCATCGACCACCGGAGTAACGCCGAACGTGGGCTGGAGGAGCTACCCACGATCCACATGGGCGTGGCCGCCTGTGCGATGGAGAAAAAGGGTATCCCCACCGAGCGAGGAGACATCAACCGCAAAATCAGAGCGGCTAACCGCATCATCCGGGAAATCCGCAACAGGATCAATGACCTGAAGGAGTGGTTGTCGGAGCTGTCCAGCAAGCTGGAGAAATTTGCAGAGGAATCCCGTTCTCCCCTGTTGAGCGAGCTGCTGTGGCAGCACATTGAGCAGGAGAGCCAGAGGATTCAGAAATATTCGCAGCACTTCCAGCTGCTGCACACTGTTGAAATCGGCAACGACATGATGGAGACGCTGCGCAAGCTGAACGCCAAGGATATTTATACGCTGGCCGATTTGGAAAACGCCCTCACCGGCCTGCGAGAAAAGGTGGAGGCATCCCGGAGTGTTGTCAAAGGAAAGGAGCGCCGGATGAAGGAGCTGAAAAAGCTCATCGACACCGGCAGGCAGTATCTCAGAACCGACCTGATTCGCAAGGAGCGCAACGGCATCCGATTCAAGAAGAAGCGGGAGGAATTTGAGGAAAGTCACCACGCAGACCTGGTACTCTGGCAGGCGGCGAATAAATTCTTCCACGCCAAGGAGGTAAACATGGCTACCCTGCCAGACATCATCAAAGCATGGCAGGCCGAACTTGCAACACTGACCGCCGAGCATGACGCTGAATATGAAAAGTTGAAGCAGTATCGGAAAGAGGTCAAAGATTTGGATACCGTTCATCGGCAAGCGGAGAAGGCGATGACGCCGGAGCAAAGTCAGCACAAAGCCAAAGGCAGAGAATTGTCGTAATAAAATAGTAAACGCCCAGGATGTTGCGATCATCCTGGGCATTTGTAATTAAGGCTTGTATTTCGTGATAGCTTTCCAATTCTGGGGAAAGCCCATAGCCTGCAAGAGCATCTCCTCTGTCAATGTATGTGAATGATTCAGCACATTTCGAATCAGGGTCGTGATCTGATTCTTAAATTCCAAAAATTCCTTTTTGGGAAGCAGATACCGAAAAGCTATAACGACAGAAAACAAGTCTGACTTGCCGAGAGTATAATGCTCTCCTTTTTTCGGAATCCCCAGCTTGTGATGAAGAACAGTATCAGGAACAGCAACACGGCAACGGAAAGAGAAAAGGCGCTCATTGTGTGCGCAGATGTTACGAAAATAAGTAAGAGCCTTCAGGTATTGGCCTAACTCTCTTTCGTTCACGCCGTTAAAATTAACACTGATTTTAGCCTGTTCGCTTGTCTTGAGGAAGGAATACATTTTTGAAATCTGCCCGAAAGTCAGCGTGTTCATTATGACCCACAGGGGGACATTCCCATAGGTAACTCGCTGATAAACGACATAGGGATGATTGGTATTGGAACGAGCCTCAATCGTAAGCATTTGAATCAGACGATTTATCCCAGCCTTATCCTTCCTGGAGTTGTTGTAATTATCCGGGTTCAGATAATCCTTCTCCAAATGAGAGTATGCCTGTGAAAAATGGTAAGAGACCAGAGAACGCATTTTCTGCTCAATGTGGCAGAGATATTTGAAGAACAGCGCTCGAAGGGACTCATCAAAATAGTAAAGCTGGAGAATATCCTCAAAGGTCGTGCCTGGCCGATACTGGCGGGTCATGGGATTATAAAACACCTGCTTATATCCGCCGATCAAGGCATAGTAGCTGATGTTAGTAAGTGCCTCCTGTGCAGAGGCGGTATCCTCAACCAACAGCTTCTTCTCGTTTGTCAGTTTGGAAATCTGCTGAGAATAATTCAAAAACGGTTTGACTTGCTTCAGCATCTTTCGCATCTCCCCAAAAAAGAAGGAGGGCCCGCAGGTCCTCCTCCCGGTCGCAGGCATCGCAAGTTTCTGCAACCTGATCACTGTGATTATTATAGCACCTGCCACAGAAAGAGTCAATACACTTTCTGTGCATTTGCGGTCATAATCACAGGGTTAGTATATGCTCTCATAACGGAAAAATGATATATGAGCAGCGGCATCTGATGAGAGTCTGGTGCCTTTTTGTTGCCCAAACGCCGATGTACATACCGAGAAAGGAGGTTTTACAGGTATGAACGTGTTTGAAGCGGTCAAGCAGTCTGTGACCACCAGGCAGGCTGCGGAGGCATATGGAATACGGGTGAATCGAAATGGGATGTGTGTCTGCCCGTTTCATGATGACAGAACGCCCAGCATGAAGGTTGACCAGCGCTTTCACTGTTTTGGCTGTCAGGCCGATGGGGATGTCATCGACTTCACGGCGAAGCTGTTCGATATGAACAGCAA
>JAJQHY010000027.1 GCA_021199495.1 Lachnospiraceae bacterium
GTTGCATTGCTGTTTATTTGTCAAGGTTCTGTTTTGTTGTTTCAGCGACAACTCGGTTAATATATCACAGTTTTATTCGCTTGTCAACAACTTTTTTAATTTATTTTTCCGGATTTTGGATCCAGGAAAACGCGGAAAGAGGGATTTGAACCCTCGCACCGGTTGCCCGATCTACACCCTTAGCAGGGGCGCCTCTTCAGCCACTTGAGTATTTCCGCGTGCTGAATTACATCCGCTACCAAATGGTAACCGCTCTTTTTCAGAGAGCAGTTATGATTATACATATCAAATTTTGCTTTGTCAACGAATTTTTTAAGAAAATTCATATAAATTTCTACCCTGTGCATCAATCACGACAATCACCGGAAAATCTTCCACCCAGAGCCTGCGGATCGCCTCCGTGCCCAGGTCGTCATACGCCATCACCTCGGAAGACTTAATCGCTTTGGACAAAAGCGCGCCCGCGCCTCCGACTGCCGCAAAATACACCGACCCGTTGCGCACGATGGCATCAATCACAGCCTGCGACCGTTTGCCCTTGCCGATCATACCGCCAAGCCCCAGATCCAGAAGCTGCGGTGTATACCTGTCCATCCTGCTGGCTGTGGTGGGCCCGGCTGAACCGATCGGCCGCCCTTCCCTCGCGGGAGACGGCCCCATATAGTAAATCAGATTTCCTTCTATATTAAAAGGAAGCTCTTTTCCTTCGGCCAGCGCCTGTGCCATTCTTGCATGAGCTGCGTCCCGGGCCGTGTAAAGCGTTCCGGTAAGATAAACATAATCTCCAGCCTGCAGTGATACAGCCTCTTCTTTTGAAAATGGCGCTGTGATATGCTTTTCCATAAAGCCTCCTTTATTACAAGACGCGAACCGCGTGCCGGTTGACATGACAACAGATATTCACCGCTACCGGCAAGCCCGCAATATGTGTCGGGTAAGTATTGATATTCACCGCCAGCGCGGTACACCTGCCGCCCAGGCCGCCGGGGCCAATACCCGTCGCATTGATTTTCTCTAAAAGCTCCTGCTCCAGCTCTGCCACATAAGGAATGTCGGACCGGATATTCACCGGCCTGGTCAAGGCCTGTTTCGCTATAAGCGCGCACTTTTCAAAGGTACCGCCAATGCCAACCCCCACCACCATGGGCGGACAGGCATTAGGCCCCGCATCCTTCACCGCAGTCAGCACCACTTCTTTCACGCCCTCCATACCGTCTGCGGGTTTCAGCATGAAAATACGGCTCATATTTTCACTGCCAAAGCCCTTCGGTGCGACGGTAATACGCACCTCATCTCCAGGCACAATCTGATAGTGAATTACCGCCGGGGTATTGTCCTTCGTATTCTCACGCAGCAGCGGGTCTTTCACCACGGATTTGCGAAGATACCCCTCCGTGTAGCCCCGCCGGACGCCCTCGTGAATGGCCTCCTCCAGGCTGCCGCCCGTAAAGTGCACCTCCTGACCCACTTCCACGAAAATCACGGCCATTCCGGTGTCCTGGCAGATCGGTATCATATCCTCGCCCGCAATCCGGAGATTTTCCTCCAGCTGTCCCAGAATCCGGCAGCCCAAAGCAGAAGTTTCCTGCTCCTTCGCGTCGGCGAGCGCTTCTTTCATATCCGGAGTCAGGAAATGATTGGCCTCAATGCACATTTCCCGGATGTTGTCTGTTATTTCTGAAACCGAAATTGTTCTCATTTTATTTTCCCAAAATCTGTGCCTGAATGGCATCCATCTCTTCCGCCGGCAGCTCCTGCGGTTTCCAGGTCACCATCGCCGGACCATCCGCATAGCGCGGAATTAAGTGGCAGTGGAAATGAAACACCGTCTGACCGGCCGCCTCACCGTTGTTCTGCACGATATTGATACCGTCCGCGTTTAAATTCTTCGTCAGTTGATCCGCCATCTTTTTCGCCAGCATCATCACCTTTCCGGCAGTCTCAGCCGGGATTTCATGAATGTCACTGTAATGGTCCTTCGGCAAAATCAGAACATGCCCCTTTGATGCGGGACTCGCGTCCATAATCACATTGAACTCCTCATCCTCGTACACGCTTCTGGTGGGGATGTCCCCGTTTGCCAGTTTGCAGAAAATGCAATCGTCTCTTTTCATAATCAATACGCCTTTCCCCAGTAAACCATTTTCTTTGCCGGCCTGCCGCAGCAGACGCACACGTCGGACAGATGCTCCTGTTCAAAGGGCATACAGCGGCTGGTCACTGATAATTTCTCCTTAATCTGATCCTCACAGGCCTGATCACCGCACCACATGGCTTTCACGAAGCCGGTTTTTTCAGTGAAAATATTTTCCAGTTCCTCCATATTCAATGCGGTCCAGGTGTGATTGTCGCGGTGAACCCTTGCCTTTTCAAGCATGTCGTGCTGCATGGCGTTAAGAATTTCGCCGACCTTCTCCTCCAGCTCTTCAAAGGGCACATCGATCTTTTCAAAGGTATCTCTTCTGCAGATCACGCACTTGCTGGCCTCGATGTCCTTGGGGCCGACCTCGATGCGAAGCGGCACGCCCCGCATTTCCTGCTCCGCGAACTTCCAGCCGGGGCTCTTGTCGGAGTCGTCCACCTTGACGCGAAAGCCCTTTGCGATCAGGCGGTCTCTTAACTCTGCCGCTTTATCCAGCACACCTTCTTTTTTCTGCTGAATCGGGATGATCATGACGTGCGTGGGCGCCACCTTCGGGGGCAGACACAGGCCACGGTTGTCGCCGTGCACCATGATAATCGCGCCGATTAAGCGGGTCGTCATCCCCCAGGAGGTCTGGTGCACATATTTCAGTTTATTATCTTTATCCGTAAACTGGATGTCGAAGGCTTTTGCGAAGCCGTCGCCGAAATTATGGCTGGTGCCGCTCTGCAGTGCCTTGCCGTCATGCATCAGGGCCTCGATGGTATAGGTCGCCTCCGCGCCGGCAAACTTTTCTTTGTCGGTTTTGCGGCCCTTGATGACCGGAATTGCCAGCACCTGCTCGCAGAAATCCGCGTACACGTTCAGCATCTGTAATGTCCGCTCCTCGGCCTCCTCAGCGGTCGCGTGCGCGGTATGGCCCTCCTGCCACAAAAACTCACGACTGCGCAGGAAGGGGCGGGTCTCCTTCTCCCAGCGGACGACGCTGCACCACTGGTTGTAGACCTTGGGCAGATCTCTGTAGGAATGAATGTCATTTTTATAAAAATCGCAGAACAGAGTCTCCGATGTGGGACGCACACAGAGCCGCTCCTGCAGCGGCTGCAGGCCGCCGTGGGTCACCCAGGCCACCTCGGGCGCGAAACCCTCCACATGGTCCTTTTCCTTATTTAATAAGCTCTCCGGGATAAACATGGGCATATACACATTCTCCACGCCTACCGCTTTGAACCTTGCGTCCAGCTGAGACTGGATCAGCTCCCAGATCGCGTAGCCCGCGGGCTTGATTGCCATGCAGCCCTTCACGGAAGTATATTCGATCAGCTCCGCCTTTTTGACCACATCCGTGTACCACTGGGCGAAATCCTCCTCCATGGGTGTGATCGCTTCCACCATTTTTTTGTCAGCCATTTTCTTTCCTCCTCCTGCCGAAACATAGTAAAATCAACGAAAGGGCAGCACACCGCTCCTCCCACAAGGGACCGGAGACCGGCGGTACCACCCTTTTTTATGCTCTCACATACACTCTTAGCCGTTAACGCCGGCTTACGTTGCGCTTTCGCGAAAAGCTCCCCGGAGGGTTTCCGTCATCCGCGGCAGGAATTCGCACCATCCATTCCCTCTCTGCAGCCCGATTCTACGTACTTGCCCGGTTCTTTGCTCATGTGTCCAAATTCTAAAATAATTTTGCCGATGTGTCAAGCATTTTTATATCATTTACGCCTGGTCTGCCGCTGTTTTCAGTCACCAGGTGCACAAAATCAGGCGTCGAGTATGTCTGCAGGAATAGTCCCTGCATTTTCAGCCGGCCTTAGGTTTATCTCCACCCTGATAATACCTCGCCTGCGCGTTCCAGAGTGCCGCATACCTTCCGCCCTCATCCTGAAGCAGCTCCTCGTGCCTTCCCTGTTGAATAATGTTTCCCTCCTCCATGACCAGAATACGGTCGCAGAATTTGCAGGAGGAAAGGCGGTGCGAGATAAATATGACAGTGCTGTCACGCAAAAGGGTATGTATATTTTCATAAATCACAGATTCGGAAAGCGGATCTAATGAAGATGTTGGCTCATCCATAATAAAGATCGGTTCATCCTGGTACCGCGCGCGGGCGATCGCGATTTTCTGCATCTCACCGCCGGAGGCCTCGATCCCGTTCGGATCAAGCTGACGGAAGAGCGAGCTGTCAAGCAGCTCACAAAAGCGGTCCGGCAGTCCCGCGAACCGGACGGACTCCCAAACCTTCTGCATGTCCGGCGAGGCACAGGCCGCGATATTTTCCTTAATCGGCAGAGCAAAGAGGCAAAAATCCTGGAAAACGGTGGAAATCCCGGCAAAGCCGTTCTCATCCGTATGAGCAGTCCCATTTACCAGAATGGTTCCCTTCTGCGGACGTAGCAGACCGCAAAGAAGCATAATCAATGTGCTTTTACCGCTGCCGTTTCGCCCGACCACCGCCACATGCTCACCCTTTCTGATTGTCAGATTGAGAGTGCGAATGCCAAATTCTTCCGCTCCCTTCCCGTAGGAGAAGTCCACGTTCCGGGCTACAACCGCGGTGTCCTGAGAACATTCTCCCGTCAATATATCCGAACCGGTCGGGGCATCCGTACATGTTGATGTGCTCTCCTCCATCTCTTGCCCTGGCACGGACCCAACGGCAGCACTCGCCTCATCATCACACGCTTCCGCTCTCCGCATAACCTTATTTCCGGCTTCGTCCCGAATGATCCCTCCGTTAACAGCACCGTGTCCATCTTCTGCCCCATCCTCTTGCTCCAGATGTTCCCAGAACGCGTCCAGCCAGAGAACTACGTCCTGATTTCTGACAGTCGCCTCACCTATCGCGACACAGCTGTCATAAAACCGTTTCAGAATGCCGCTGAAACTGGTAAAGACACCGACCGTGATCATCCCCCGAAGCGCCAGCAGCCCCGTAAACAGGTAGATCAGACAGTTTGAAATCTGTTTACAGACCTGTCCGGCGCCGTTTACGGCAGCGGCCTTCTTTTCATAAGCCAGGCTTTTGCCATATTTCTGTGCATTTGCATCGTCAATCAACTTTAAAATGATGCCGTCCTGCCTGAAAATCCGCACTTCCTTCGCGGTCTTTGTAAAACGCAGATACTCCCTGTCCAGATACCAGCCGATTTTATAGAGCGGCAGGATCTGCGTGTGATACGTTTTTCTGTGTGCCAGCAGACGAAATGACCGTCTCATTGAACCGGCAACTAAAACCGCATTTGCCAGAACCACTACCGCTGCCACAATCGCCGCCCATGTATCGGTCAGCGTCACATTGATCCCACTGCCGCATAAAGCGGCAGCCGCCGAAAGGATGGAAACCGCACAGCCAATCACGCTGTTCATCATCTCAATCACGGACGATAATTTCACGTCATTTTCATCCGTCAGTTCATAGATTCTTCGTTTCTGGTTCTGAAAAGAATCACTCAGGAACGTCTCGTAGCAAACCCTTGCAGACTTCTCCGCAATCAGACGGTTCTGTGTTGTCAGAAAGCGGCTGTTCTCGATCGCCAGCTGTTTTTCAATCACGGACAAAATCGACTGATACAGCAGATTGGCCAGCGTCAACGTCAGAACGGCCTGCACCAGCACCGACGTCTGTCTGCCAGCCAGTCCGTCGATCAACCGGGCTGCCAGCACCAGATTCACATAAGGAAAAGCAGTACTGAGGACAGTGCTCAGCAGATTACAGATAATCAGCCCCGGGTGCTGTTTCCATAACAGCGCAAATGTTTTCCGGTATAAAATATACGTCTTTTTCACAGGCACACCTCCCGCAGCTCTTCTCTCTGATAGTTTCTTCGCTGGGTTTCAAACAGTTCGCGGTATTTTCCGCCCCGCTCCATCAGCTCTTTATGCGAGCCGGACTCCGCGATTTTTCCATTCTCCAGCAGGATGATTCTGTCGCAGAACAGGGTGGAGGCCAGCCGATGGGAAATGAAAAGGCTGATTTTTCCGTCCGAGAACTGATTATAATGACGGTAAAGATTTTGCTCCGCAATAGGGTCCAGAGCGGCGGTCGGCTCGTCTAAAATCAGGCACTTCGACGGTTTATAAATTGCCCGTGCCAGCGCCAGCTTCTGCATCTCGCCGCCGGAAAGACTCACGGCGTCCGGATAAATCTCCTGGATAAAGCGTTTCTGCAAATCAAGGCCGGTCAGTCCGGCGTCCTCCACGCTCTTTTTAAGGCGCTCTGAATCCGCTTCGCCCAGCGCGATATTTTCCGCGATTGTCATCGGCAGAACGCTGATTTCCTGAAAAACCGCTGAGAACATGGCGATATATTCCTGCGGGTCAAATTCAGTAATATCGATGCCGTTTAGCAATATCCGCCCTCCCGTGGGCGTCAGCAGACCGCTAAGCAGCAACGCCAGCGTTGTTTTCCCGGCGCCGTTTAAGCCGACAATGCCAGTTTTCTCTGCGCGTGACAGCTTCAGATTCAGATGGTCAATGATCAGATGACCGCTGCCGGGATAATGGTACGACACATTCAGGAATTCGATTGTCTCCGCCTCCTGAGGCAACGGCCTCTTTTCTTTCCGTCTGTCCGCCTCTTTCGAAAGGCAAAGAAAATCCGTCAGCTCCGCCACGTCCAGGCTGCATTTATGCGCCTGCTGCATGCCCTCCGCGATGCGTGAGAGCATGCCTGAAAAGGAAGCGGTCAGGCTGACATAAAAGACAAAATCTGCCACTGTCATTTCATACCGCATGTACAAATACACAAGGCACAGATAGGTGGCAGTATCCCGCAGGAAATGGACAATCGCGTTCATCCGCCGGTTTTGGCAGGCTGCCGTTTCACTCTCGCGCAAAACGCTGTCCTTTTGAGCCGCGAAGCGGTCATATTTTTCAAAAAGCCAGCCGCTCATGCGAAATATCCGCATATCCTTAGCGCACGCGGCGGCCCCGGCCTTACTGACAATATAGGCGATCCTGCGCTGCATGGGCGCCAGCAGGTCCCGGTAATACCGCTGTTTCCCGGCAGCACGTATATTGAGAAAATATGTCACCAGATAAGACACCGTCACCACAAGCGCCAGCGCCCAGTGAAGAGAGGAGAGAACAGATATATAAACCAGGAGGCCGATCATGCCGCAGGCCACATCCGCAACAGCCGACAAAAGCGCCACCACGCAGGGCTGCTCCCGGTTTACAGACGCACGAACATTGGAAAGCGACCTCTGATAGCCTGCGTCAAGCGTTTTTTTCGTAAGGAACCGTCATGCGTTCAACGTTAATCTGTCGGCCCAGGTCAGATTTCACCAGTTCAGCACCCAGTTTCATCCGGGACTGCGCCCAGACCGAAATCAGACTCAGGGCAGTGACCCCAAGCGCCAGGGACAGCAGCTCCGCCGCGAAATCATACATGCCACACTCGTCCGTAATGCACCGCACCAGCTGCCTGCTCATATAGCTGGTAAGCAGCGGCAGAAGCAACGCAGCCCCCGCACGCGCGGCCATAGACACGCAAATAAAACGTTTCCGTTCCCTGCACAAACGAAAGGAATATTGGACAGAGTGAATGATATCTTTGAAATGCATGAACCGGATCCCCTCTCTTTGAAGCGAAACACTATAAGTGAAATGCTTTAAATGAAAGCACTCCTGATTGCAGCCTTTTAATCGAAGTGCTTTTAGCAGAAGCAGTCTCTGAAAGGATTATACCGCCGTATCTACACCAGAAACAGTCTTGATCTGCATACCGTTTTGCAGTATAATATTAGTGGAAAAAGGCGCGCCTGTCAGCAAAAGCACTGACCCCGCCCCGAACCCGAAATGTAAATATCCTGAAGAGAATCTTAAAATCCGGGGTAACTGCCCCGGATTTTATGCGTTGTCATTCTGTAATTGTCTAAAGATGTATTCTGCTTTGTCCTCATTCTTTTTACGTAGAAAACACCTGAAACACCTCGTTGCGCGGCTCCACCGTCACCTTCAGTTTCTTCCCCGTCTCAGGGTGCAGAAGCGTCAGCGTATCCGCACATAATGCTATCGATTTCGCCTGCAGCTTACGGCCAAGCGCCAGGCTCTCCTTACTTCCGTATTTTAAATCGCCCAAAAGCGGCAGGCCATGCGCCGCCATCTGGCAGCGGATCTGGTGGAAGCGGCCTGTTTCAAGGTCAATCCTGGCCAACGCCGCGTTCCCCTGTACTTTTTGAAGGCGATATGTCAATACCGCCTTCTGCGCGCCGCGTACAGCAGTTACAATTCTCGCCCGTCCGCCTTCCTTCACCAGGAAATCATTCAGCTCCACCGGCTCATTTAACGTACCGCCCGTTTCCTCCGGCACATATACCACCGCACGGTAGCTTTTTTTCATCTGCCCGTTCTGCAGCTGTTTCGTAAGCCCCGCGGCCGTTTTCTGATCCTTCGCCACCGCCAGCAGTCCCTCCACAGGCTGGTCGAGCCGGTGCGCCAGCCCCAGATACGGGATCTTCGTACCGTGGCTTAAATAATTTTTCAGCTCGCTGACAACGTCCGCCTGGTTGACTCTGGCGCTCTCGGTCGCCAGGCCGGCCGGTTTATAGACCACTAAAAGCCTCTCGTCCTCGTATACAATCTCTGTCCGCATACATCAGACCTTGAAGCGGTAGCCGACACCCCAGATCGTCTCGATATACTGGGGTTTGGAGGTATCGTACTCAATCTTCTCACGGATCTTTTTAATATGCACGGTCACAGTCGCGATATCGCCGACGGACTCCATATTCCAGATCTCGCGGAAGAGCTCCTCCTTGGTGTAAACATGATTCGGGTTCTCCGCCAGGAATGTCAGAAGGTCAAACTCTTTGGAGGTGAAGACCTTCTCCACACCGTCCACATAGACGCGGCGGGCTGTTTTATCGATGCGAATGCCGCGGATCTCCACGATGTCATTTTCCTTGCTGTGGCTGCCGACCAGGCGCTCGTAACGGGCCATGTGAGCCTTCACTCTCGCCACCAGCTCACTGGGACTGAAGGGCTTGGTCATATAGTCGTCGGCACCCAGACCCAGGCCTCTGATCTTGTCGATATCGTCCTTTTTGGCGGAAACCATCAGGATCGGAATGTTTTTCTTTTCCCGGATATTCTTGCAGACCTCGAAGCCGTCCATTCCGGGCAGCATCAGATCCAGCACCACCAGGTCAAAATCCTCTTTTAACGCCATGTCCAGGCCCACATCGCCGGCATTGGCAATAGCGACCTCAAAACCGGAAAGCTCCAGATAATCCTTTTCCAGATCGGCGATTTCCACCTCATCCTCAATAATTAAAATTCTGCTCATGTTCTTTCCTCCTTATTGTCAGGACGGCACTCTGGCGCTTTACGCCTGTCCCGTATATTTTCTTAATACAAAGTGCATACAGGTACCCTCTCCCTCTTTGCTGGTGGCCCAGATGTATCCACCGTGATCCTGTATGATTTTTTTCACAATGGAGAGACCCAGACCGCTGCCGCCGGTACTGGAGTTTCTCGAGGAGTCCGCCCGGTAGAATCTGTCGAAAATATTCTGCAGATCCTTCTGTGCGATACCCTTGCCGTTGTCCTCAATCTCCACGCGGATGGAATCAACCTCATCGAGAATGCGGATGCTGATCTCCCCGTGGGGCTTGTCATTATATTTGACACTGTTACTGACGATATTATTCACCACGCGCTTGATCTGCTCCGGATCCGCGATGACCGTGGTGTCGTCGGCGACCAGATTTTCATAATTCAACGTGAAATTCTGGTTCTCTAAGTCCATGCCGATTTCTTCGATGCAGTCGGTGAAATAATCCCGCACCGCGATTTTCAGGAAATGATAGGGGATGCGGTTATTGTCCACGCTCGAGTACATGGTCAGCTCGTTGATCAGACGGTCCATGTCAACCGCTTTATTATAAATCGTGTGAACGTAACGGTCGAGCTTCTCCGGCGTGTCCGCGACACCGTCCATGATACCCTCCACATAGCCCTTGATAGAGGTGATGGGCGTTTTTAAGTCATGGGAAATGTTGCTGATCAGCTCTTTGTTCTGCTTCTCATTCTGCAGCTTTTCCTCGGAGTTCTCCTTAAGCCTCAGGCGCATGTCCTCATAATTACGATACAGATCGCCGATCTCGCCCTTGCCCATGGTCTCCAAGCGGTACTCAAAGTTGCCGTCCTTGATCTCCTGCATGGCCGTGTTCAGCTCATCGACCGGCTTGAGCACCCCTTTATAGATCCAGATGGAATAAACGACGCTGGTCAGAACCAGAATAATGACCATGGAGATAAACATGGATCTCAGGAAGCCGAAGGATACCAGCTGTCTGTAATTCTCCAGGGCGTCTGGCATCATCACGATAGTGCCGTCTTCCTCCACCTCTGTGGAGATTTCCTGACGCACATCCACGATATTCCTGCTCAGAAAATATCCGCCAACCAGAATGAATGTGACGGAAATCAGAATCAGGGGCACCGCAACGATCACCACCAGCGTAACCATAATTCGTGTTTTCAGTTTCATAATTGCATTCGCCTCATAAGCTGCCGCGGCGTTTCGTCTCCCGCCGTTGTGGTATGATTCAGCGGGCGCAATTATGTGCCGTGCTTTCCCGGCAGCATCACATCCGCCCGTTTGTCCTTTGTATCATAGCATAATTTAAAGAGACTGACGAAAGAAAATTGCGTGAAATATATAAAAAAATAATAAAGTAGTTGACATACCGAAATTCTTTGTTATAATAACAGTAACGATTACTATTATTGAGGAGGCACAATGACAGTCAGGCACAGCAGACAGCGGGAATGCATCAAAAGCTTCCTGATGACCCGAAAAGATCATCCGACCGCCGATGTCGTGTACGCGCATGTGAGGGAACAGTATCCCAACATCAGTCTCGGTACCGTTTACCGCAACCTCTCCCTGTTAAGCGATTTGGGAGAGATCCAGCGGATCAACGTGGGGGACGGCGTGGAACACTTCGACGCGGACACATCGACGCACTATCATGTTGTATGTACAAAGTGCGGCTGTGTGCAGGATATCCGGATGGCGCCGCCGCGGCTGTTAGACCAGGCGAATAGTAATTACGAGGGCATTGTCACCGGACAGTCCATTTTATTTACGGGCATCTGCCCGGACTGCCTGAAGGCGAAGCAGCCATCTTAAAAGGCCCTGCCGGATGAAACAGCCGCTTCTGGGGCATGCTGTTTAAAACAGGCAGACGCCATGTAACCCGTCAACAGGCGTTCGATCGCGCAGGATATGACTGATTACCCACCAGCGATCACCGCAGCAGGAAACGGCGCAACGTCGTTCCCGATCATTTATTATGGAAGGAAAGGATTTTATTATGAAGTATGTATGTCAGGTTTGTGGTTATGTTTACGAGGGAGACAACCCTCCCGCTGAGTGCCCGGTTTGCCATGTCGGCCCGGACAAGTTCAAGGCCGTTGAGGGCGAGATGACACTCGCCGCCGAGCATGAGTACGGCATTTATGACAAGACTGTCAAAAACAACCCCGATATCAGCGAGGAAGATAAAAAATACATCTTTGACCAGCTGAAGGCGAACTTCGAGGGCGAGTACTCTGAGGTTGGTATGTATCTGTGCATGGCCCGCATCGCGCACCGCGAAGGTTATCCGGAGATCGGCCTCTACTGGGAGAAGGCAGCTTATGAGGAAGCCGAGCACGCTTCCAAGTTCGCGGAGCTTTTAGGTGAGGACTTAGAGCCCAACATGAAGGCGTCCACGAAGGAGAACCTGGCCTGGAGAGTCGAGTGCGAGTACGGCGCGACCGCAGGTAAGGTAGAGCTGGCCAAGTGCGCGAAGAAGAATAATCTGGACGCGATCCATGACACCGTGCATGAGATGGCCCGCGATGAGGCGAGACACGGCAAGGCGCTGGAAGGGCTTTTGAAGAGATATTTCGGATAAACAGACAAACGAGTTTCTTTCTTAAAACAAAACACCATGATAAAACACCACGAAACCCCCGGCATGACCGCAAAGTCATGCCGGGGGTTCGTCTCATTCCGGTTTTCAATTCACAGGCAGAAAACAGATATAACGAGCGCTCCCGGAAACTCTACAGGCCAGATCCGGTCTCAGACCGTCTGTTCATAATTTCCTCCCGGATACAATGTAGAGGAATACAGCCTTCTGGTCTGTGGAAGCGGCTTCCCGGAAGGTGCCTGTGCAAGAGAATACGCCGTGCCCGAAAAAATCCAGGCCGTGTTCCGGTCATAGACGATGACCTCCTCCCTGCCCCGGCCAAATAAATCTCCGTGAAGCACATATCCATCCCTGGGGAAGGTCACTGCAATTTTTCCATCCCCGTCATAAAGCCCCGGCATCACGCCTCCGCCCCTGCGGTAAGCGAGGATCAGATCCCTGCCCTCCCCATTCCAGTTGTACAGGGCGTCCACAATGGTAAGCCAGCCGCTTGTCTGCCGGTCTTCCTTCCAGACTTCCTTTCCATGACAATCCAGCAGGAACATCCCATCCTTACCGTCCCACTGTCCCTTATACCCGTCGCCGCGCCTGATCCGATCCAGGCCTGCCACCTGCAGGCCTTCCTGGGACGGGATAAATTTTCCCAGCGCCACATGCTGAGACTCAATCGAACCGTCATAACGCCAGAGTTCTTTTCCGTCGCAGCTGTAAAGGCAGGTCACGCTTCCGCCCACCACAATCTCCGGGACGCCGTCCCCGTTCACGTCTCCTGTCCACAGACAGTCGGCATGATCCTCCAGGTCATGACAGGACCACAGAAGCTTCCCGTTGTGATCCAGCAGATCATAGCCCGCCATCACCTCATCAAAGCCGTCTCCGTTGATATCGAAAACCCAGGGAAAATGTCCCACATTTCCCTCATGCGTCCAGAGCAGATGAAAATCCTGATCCAGCGCCCACAGCCTGCGGTACCTGTCCTTGAGAATAATATCCGCCGGGCGCTCCCCTCCCCGCAGATTGGCGATGATAATACAGTCATGCGCGTACGGATCCGGCAGGGCAGATTTTCGTTTCAGCTCCCCTGTGGCGCCGTCCAGAATCAGAAACTCCTTCTCCATAACGCACAGAATCTCCAGTCTGCCGTCTCCGTCAATATCATAAATCTGTGCCGGGAAGTCCGAGCCGAAATTTCCCGGCTTCTCCCCCACCTTTCCCACCTGCCACATAAGCTCTCCCGTCAGCCGGTAGGCTGTGACGCAGGTAATCTGATGAGGTACATAGCGGTCATCAATGCCGCTGTCCGCCTGCACGACGATGAGTTCCATTCTCCCATCGCCGTCAATATCTCCTAAAAGCCCCTTACCGCCCCCGGCCGCGCTGATATCTATGCTTCCCAAAAGCAGTGCCTGTTTTTCATTCTCCTGTGTCATACTCATCATGCCTTATCCTTTCGTCTGAATGCCAGGTAATCCAATGTCAGTTCCATCCCCTTTTCTTTCCATGCCTTTGCATTGATTTATGATTGTAGCATTCGCAAAATCCGGTGTCAACGCAACCCGACCATTTCCTTTCCCAGCACGAAAGAAACGTGTACAGTTTCACGCAGCCCAAAGTGCTTCTTTACTGATCAGGCCACCATTCAGGTGTGTTCTGCTGAAACGTTGTCCTCTGAAACTCCCTGGGAGATATGCCGGTATATTTTTTGAAGCTTCTGCTGAAATAAAGCGGGTCCTCATATCCTACCAGCGCCGCGATCGTGGAGATCGTCATCGTGTCGGCGGAGAGTAAAATCTTCGCCTTTTCCATCCGCAGTTCATTGAGGAAACGCATGGGCGATGTACCGGTGTACTGTTTAAACATATGTGAGAAGTAGCTTTCACTGAGGTGGCAGTAAGCGGCCATGGATGAAATCGTCCAGGCCTCAGCATACTTCTGGTTCAGGTGCATAATCAGACGATCAATGGAAAAGCTGTCCTGCGAGGTGAAAGCGGACTGCTGACAGGAGCGGTGAATCAGGGCAAACATTTTATAAAGGCTGCTGACCACAACATCATTGAACATCGGTTTTTTCAGCTGCAGCTCCGTGATGATATCCTGAAACAAAAGCTTCACGGAAAGATTTTCTCCAATATAAGCGCTTTTAATCTGGTACCTGTCCAGAATACGCTCGCAGTCAGAACCGGTGAAATGAAGCCAATAGTTCTCCGGATGGTCGCTGGCATAATAGGTATAAATCTGCGGCTCATGGGGTCGGAAAAGCAGAATATTACCGGCGGAAACGGTCTTCCAGCTGCCGTTTAAAAAGTAGTGGCCGGCGCCCTTATAGATGTAAATGATCTGATAATCCAGACGGCCTTCCGTCCGCTGCTGGGAATAGTCCCAGGTATCGAATACCTGCCAGCCGCAGCAGTTCACGGATAACGGCACGGACAAATCGGCATAGCCAATTATCCGTCTTTCATTTCTTAAATGTCCTGATACATTGATCATCAGTTTTATTCTCCTGAAGAAAAAATGACAGATGTTGTTGCGGTCCCCAAAGTCATAAATACAAATGTACACCCGAAGGACGTACCTTGCGTAAGCATTTGATTTCTGACTTTTGGTCCCTTGTATCATCATACCGCATAAAAGCAGAATTGTCCATATGAAAGGCATGGAATGATATGGAGCGTTCCCCTCAAAAAAGCTATAGTCTGAGGAAGCAGCTAAAGAACAAATAAACGGAATAAAAACACAAGGGAGAATGCAAAAAATGAACCGAAACGAATTTCTGAAAACGCTTCTTGCAGCCGGTATGCTCTTTCCATTGGCAGCCTGCTCATCCTCCGGATCCAAAGAGCCAGTCTCCGGAGAAGATACGGAAAGCGAAACCGCAGAGAAGGTAAAACTGACCGTTTTGCGTGCGGGTACTGACACGGATAAAAAGGCTTTCTATGAAAAGGTAATCACACAATTTGAAGCAGAAAATCCGGATATCGAGATCGAATATCAGGAGAGCGCCTATGGGGACGATTTTGAGACGAAGCTGAACACCGGCTTCGCCTCCGGCACCGCACCCGACGTCATGGAATTTACGCTGGCTTCCATGGGAACCCGCGTACCTCTCGGACAGTATGCCTCTCTCGATACGTATGTAGAAAGCTGGGACGGAAAAGACGATTACATGGAAAGTGCCTTAAACCTCGGCTCCATCAATGGCAGTGTCTATGGCATCGCCGTTCAGCCCGACGTGAGAATGCTGATTTACAATAGGGAGCTGTTTGAGGAAGCCGGCCTTGACCCTGACAGCCCTCCTACCAACTGGGAAGAGCTTGCGCAATACCATAAAACGCTGATCCGGTACGAGGACAGTAAAGTCGTCCAAACCGGTCTGGGCATCCCCACATCCGGTTCCAACCTGCAGCACTATCTTTCTATTTTCCTGTTCCAGAACGGCGTGAAAAACCTGGTTGACGAGGACACTGACACCATCCTGTTCCATTCTGAAGAGGGGATTGAGGCCGCACAGTTCATCGCCGACCTGATCGGGGAAGGCGTTATTTTCTGGAACAGTACCAACAGTGACGAAAATCCTTTTGCCAGCGGTAATGCCGCCATGACATTTGCCGGCACAGCCGATTTCGACAACTGGAACAGCGGCGCTCTTACGGGAAAGATCGCCTATGCCGCTCCCCTGACCCATGTCGCGCAGGGTACCTTCTGTGGGATGAGCTTTCTGTTTATGAGCGGTGAAACAAAGCATCCGCAGGAAGCCTGGCGTTTTATCGAATATATGGCCTCCGCCGATATAATGTGGGAGCGCTACGAAACCCTGGGTGCCATCCCGGTCAGAGAATCTCTGAAAGAACAGTTTATCGCCGGGGATCCGGACGCCAATACCGCCATCTACGAATCGATTGCAGTCGGCATCGGTTCCCCGAAAGTCGCCTATGCCAATTCGATTTTTAACGCGGTCAACGATGCCATGGAGCGAATCGCCTACGGCGTAGAGGATGTGGAAACCTCTTTAAACAAGGCCGCAAAAGAACTTCAGAAAGAAATTGACAGCCAGTGAAAGGGGGAAACTGCACCATGAAGCATGCCATGCAGAAACAGAGACCAAAAAAGAAATATGACAACTGTGCCTACGCCATGATTTTTCCGGCATATTTTGTGTTCACGCTGTTCGTTCTGGTTCCCATCATTTTTGTACTGTACTACAGCCTGACAGACTATAACCTGTACAGCGCTCCGACTTTTGTCGGGCTGAAAAACTATGTCAATCTGTTTGATGATTCGGATTTTCTGACCGCGATCAGAAACACCTTGTTCTATACCGTATTTACCCTGTTTCCGCAGCTGGCCATCGGTCTTTTTGTAGCGGTACTGCTATACCGGAAATCCCGGCTGCTGCCGCTTTTCCGCATCGCCTTCTACATGCCGAACGTCATGTCCATGGTCTGCATCTCCATGATATGGTTATGGATCTACAATCCGTCCTATGGCGTGCTGAACGCCATTCTGAAGCTCTTTGGATTTTCCACCCATCAATGGCTGCAGGATCCGAACATGGCCATGTTCTGCATCATCCTGATGAGCATCTGGAAAAGCTGCGGCTATTCCATGGTCATTTTCCTGTCAGGGCTGACCTCCATCCCCAGCTCGCTTTATGAGGCAGCCTCCCTGGACGGCGCCTCGGCATTCCGCAGTTTTTTTGCCATTACATGGCCAATGCTGCGCCCCACCACCTTCTTTTTACTGGTCACCGGAGTCGTCAACAGCTTCTCCGTCTTTGAACAGGTAAATATCATGACCAACGGCGGTCCGTTAAAGACCACCACAACGATCGTTCATCAGATTTACCGGAGGGCGTTTCTGGAGTTCAAAATGGGCTATGCCTCTTCCATGTCCGTCATCCTGCTGTTTCTCTGCATCCTGATCACTGCCCTGCTGTTTAAATACGGAAGCGGTGAAAACGATACCGATCTGTCATAGGGAGAAAAAAGAGAATGAAAAAAAGAAAAATCAATCATGCCATCTGGATCATCGTCATGGCGCTGGCGTCTCTCATCATGCTGTTTCCCATCATCATGATGATCTCCACTTCTTTCCAGTCCATGGCCGAGATTCAGTCCGCAACCCTTCACCTGCTGCCTGAACGCCTGTCACTGGATTACTATATAGAAGCCATGTCCACAGGAAACTGGGGGCTATATTTTAAAAACTCCCTGATTGTCACGCTGACGGCGGTTCTGTTTTCTCTGTTGTTTAATTCCATCGCGGGATTTGCTTTCGCGCGGCTTACTTTTCGCGGCTCACGGGTCATGTTCCTGCTGCTGATGGTGGGACTGATGATGCCCGCTCAGGTTACCATGCTTCCCACATTCCTGATCATGGCCCGTTTTCCTCTGATGGGTGGAAATTCCCTGCTCGGGCAGGGAGGCACGGGACTGATCAACACCTACGCTGGACTGATTATCCCTCTGGTTTCCGGCTCCTATGGCGTATTTCTGTGCAAACAGTTTTATGAAAATTTCCCGCATTCCCTGGATGAGGCGGCACAGATCGACGGCTGCGACAAATGGCGCACTTATTTCGCAATTTACCTGCCAAATTCCAAAGCAATCCTGGCGACACTGGGGCTTTTAAAGGCGGTAGCTGTCTGGAACGACTATCTGTGGCCGTTAGTCATGACCAATTCCGATGAAATGCGCACTGTGCAGCTGGCCCTTACTATGTTCAATACAGAAAGCGGCATCCAGTGGAATCTGATGATGGCAGCGACCGTCCTGGTGGCGCTTCCGCTGTTTATTCTCTTTCTGTGCGCACAGAAATATTTTGTGCAGGGTATTGTGACTTCCGGATTAAAATAGTATGATGATACAAAAAGGAGAGACGCTATGGACAGACCTAATATTTTATTTTATTTCTCCGACCAGCAGCGGGCAGATACGCTGGGCTGCTACGGTCAGAAGCTGCCTGTCAGTCCCGTTCTGGATCGGCTCGCGCAGGAAGGCGTTCTTTTCAGAAACGCTTTCACGGCACAGCCTGTCTGCGGTCCCTGCCGGGCTCTCTTTCAGACCGGACGATACCCTACGGATCTGAACTGTTTCCGTAATGCCCAGGCTCTGCCTGCGTCTGTCAAAACAGTTGCCGACTATATGGAAGAAGCCGGCTATGAAACCGCCTATATCGGGAAATGGCACCTGGCAAGCGAGAAGCAATCTTACGACGCGGTTTCCTCCCTCGACTTTGAGCGCAAAGCCATCCCTCCCGACCGCCGGGGCGGATACCGGGGCTTCTGGCGCGCCGCGGACGTACTGGAATGTACCTCCCACGGGTATGATGGCTATGTATTCGATGAAAATATGCAGAAACGTGAATTTAAGGGCTACCGCACCGATTGTATCACGGATTTCGCGCTGGAATTTCTGGAGCAATATGACGGAACAAAACCTTTTTTCATGACAGTATCCCACATCGAGCCCCACCACCAGAACGATCATCAGCGCTATGAGGGTCCCATTGGATCAGCAGAGCGTTTTCAGGATTTTGAACTGCCTGGCGACCTGAAGGCTCTGGGCGGGGACGCCGCGCAAATGTATCCGGATTATCTTGGCTGCTGCCAGAGGCTGGATTTCAATCTGGGGCGATTGATCCATAAGCTTAAAGAAATGGGCATTTATGACAACACCGTCATTATTTACGCATCTGACCACGGTTCTCACTTTAAAACCCGCAATCACGACTCCCACCTGAGAGGAAGCGATGATTACAAGCGTTCCTGTCACGACAGCAGTCTGAAAGTGCCGCTGGTATTTCACGGGCCCGGCTTCTTAAGCGGTATGCAGGTAGAGGAACTTGTCAGCACCGCAAGCCTGCCGAAAACCATGCTGGCCATCGCCGGTGTAGATGTCGGGGACAAAATGATCGGGGAAAATTTAAAAGACGTAGCAGACAAAAAGACGAGCAATCGCCCCAACCGGATTTTTGCCCAGATCAGTGAAAGCCGTACCGGCCGCTGCATCCGGACAAGTGAGTATCTTTACAGCGTCTACGCGCCCGATTCTGACGGCTGGCAGGAAGGGGCGAGCGATTCCTATGAGGAGGATTTCCTTTACGATCTGCGAAAGGATCCATTCGAGCTCCACAATCTTGCCGCAGATCCGGCATATGAAGCGGTACGCGCTTCCCTTGCCAAAGACCTCATAGAGGAAATTGAAAAGGCAGAGGGAATGCATGTGCGTATTCTGCCATACAGGGAGACAATATAATATGAAACGCTTTGATTACACCAGAATAAAAGACCCTCTCTATTTTCAGGAAAACCGGCTTTCCGCCCACTCGGACCACCTTTTTTATGCTTCGTGGGAGGAGATGGAGGAGGGCGCATCCTCATTTGTCCAAAGTCTGAACGGCCTCTGGAAATTCCATTACGCCAAAAATTACAGGCAGACAATCCCCGGTTTTGAACAGCCGGACTATGACTGCAGCGGCTGGGACGATATCCGCGTCCCGGCCCACATTCAGCTGGAGGGCTATGATAAACCGCAGTATGTCAACATACAGTATCCCTGGGAAGGCCACGAGGAAGTGGCTCCAGGCGAGATTCCGCTGCGTTTTAACCCAGTCGCAAGCTATGTTACTTATTTCACCTTGCCCAGGCAAATGCAGGGAAGGCGGATTTTTGTCTGTTTTGAGGGCGCGGAGAGCGCCCTTGCCCTGTGGCTGAACGGACAGTTTGTAGGATACGCTTCCGATTCCTTTACGCCGTCTGAATTTGAACTGACGGATGATATTCAGCCGGGCGAAAACAAGCTCTGCGCGCAGGTTTTCAAGTGGAGTGCCGCCAGCTGGTGTGAGGATCAGGATTTCTTCCGCTTTTCCGGCATATTCAGGGATGTCACACTCTTCACGGTTCCGGATACGCATATCCGGGATCTGCAAATCACGGCTTTACCGGATGAGACGCTTCAAAGGGCCAAACTGCAGATTACAACGCAGACCTGGGGCAGGGGAAAGGCTGTGGTCTCCCTGCTTGATCATGGCAGAGAGCTGACGGCAGAGGAATACATCCTCGACGGAGAGGATTGCCATTCCTTTTTCATTGACCAGCCTAAGCTCTGGAGTGCGGAGACGCCGGTTCTTTATGATCTGTATATTGAGGTTTATACCTCAGACGGAAAATTATGTGAAATCATTCCGCAGAAGGTGGGATTTCGCAGATTTGAGCTGAAAAATACCCTTATGACACTGAACGGAAAACGGATTGTTTTCAAAGGCGTCAACCGCCATGAATTCAGCTCCATCGGCGGGCGCCATGTGACGGAGGAGGAACTGCGCAGGGATCTGGCCACGATGAAGCGCCATAACATCAACGCCATCCGCACCAGCCATTATCCGAACAGCTCCCTTCTCTACCGGCTCTGCGACGAATACGGCCTGTATCTGATCGATGAAACCAATCTGGAAACCCACGGCACCTGGGATGCGGCGGAGTTATACGGCGATTATGATGCCATCATCCCCCGCGACAGGACGGAATGGCTGCCCATGCTGCTTGACCGCGCGAACTCCATGTATCAGCGGGACAAAAATCACCCGTCCATTCTGATCTGGTCCTGCGGCAATGAATCCTTCGGCGGCAAAGATATTTATGAACTGTCGCAGCAGTTCAGGCGCCTGGATCCCACCCGTCTGGTTCATTACGAGGGAGTCTTCCATGACCGCAGCTACCCTGAAACCAGCGATATGGAGAGCCAGATGTACCCTTCTGTGGAAGCCATCCGCGCGTTTCTGAAAAATGATCACAGCAAGCCCTTCCTTTGCTGTGAATATTCTCACGCTATGGGCAATTCCTGCGGCGCGATGCACAAATACACGGACCTGACCGATGAGGAACCCCTGTATCAGGGCGGCTTTCTCTGGGATTATATCGACCAGTCGCTATATAGCAAAAATCGCTATGGGCAGGAATTTCTGGCCTATGGGGGAGATTTTCAGGACCGTCCCAACGACGGCAATTTCAGCGGCAACGGAATCGTTTACGGCGGAGAGCGCAATCCCTCTCCGAAAATGCAGGAGGTGAAATTTAACTACCAGAGTATCACAGTTGAGATTGGCGAAACCACCTTCAAAATCCGCAATAAAAATCTGTTCACAGGAACGGAACTTTACCGCTGTGTTGTCACACTTATGCGTAATGGAAGGGAAATCCGCAAAGCTTGCGTTGAAACCGCGGTCGCTCCTTCATCAGAAGCGGAATATGAACTGCCTTTCCCGCGTGAAAAACGGCCGGGAGAATACACTGTGACGGTTTCCTTCCTTTTAAAAGAAGATACTGTCTGGGCCAATGCGGGCTATGAAATCGCGTTTGGACAGACTGTTTATCATGTGGCGGAGGCAAACGCAGCTGATACAAAGGTGGCAGTGGCAAAAGTGGCAGAGGCAAAAACGGTGGAAGCAACGGCGATGAACACGAAGCTGCGCAGTCAGACCGCGTCTGACTCTCTGCAGGTCATCCGCAGCACGCACAACCTCGGCGTCAGAGGCGCTCATTTTGAGGCGATTTTCTCCCTCACAGGCAAAGGTCTTGTCTCCTACAAATATGGTGGCCGGGAAATGTTGAAAGCCGTTCCGATGCCGAATTTCTGGCGTGCTCCCACCGACAATGACCGCGGCAACATGATGCCGCAGCGATACGCGCAGTGGAAGCTTGCGAGCCTGTATGCGACCGGGCAGGACTTTTGCGGCGCACTTCAGACGCCTGCGCCGCAGATTGAGCAGGAAAAAGACCGTGTGAAAATCACCTTTTCCTACCTGCTGCCCACCTGCCCCGTTTCTTTAAGCCTTCTGTCCTATGAAGTAACGGGCGATGGAAAAATAAAAGTCACGCTGTCCTATGACCCGGTTCCCGAATTGGGCGACATGCCGGAATTCGGCGTTCTTTTCAGGCTGGACGCCGATTATGATCATGTGGAATGGTACGGACTGGGGCCGGAGGAAACCTACGCGGACCGGAAACGCGGTGCGAAGCTTGGCATTTACCGCAATCTGGTGAAGGATAATATGGCAGCGTATCTAATCCCGCAGGAATGCGGGGCAAAACAGGATGTGCGATGGGCAAAGGTGTTAAACCGCGCGGGGCGCGGCCTGCTCTTTGAGATGGATGAGACAACCGGGCCCATGATGTTCTCCGCACTGCCCTACACGCCCCATGAACTGGAGCAGGCGACGCATGCCCTATGAGCTGCCGCCGGTTCACAGCACCATCGTGCGGGCAGCCCTGGGACAGATGGGCGTCGGCGGCGATGACAGCTGGGGCGCGCGGACGCACCCGGAATATCTGCTGGATGTCTCTAAGGAACTACGTTTCTGCTTTTCTTTCAGGGGGATATAGCTTTGCGAATCTGTTTTCGCCTCTTCCCGGTTTTCAATTGACCAAAAAGCTGTTATACTTTTATACGGAAACAGCAAATCCAGCACCAAAGAGGATTTTTTATGGATACCATCACAATCCGGGACGCCGCTCTTTCAGACGCGGCGCGCATCCTGGAAATTTATTCTTATTATGTGAAAAATACCGCCATCACGTTCGAGTATGACGTGCCGTCGCTCGCGGAATTTCAGGCACGCATACAGCATACCATGGAGCGGTATCCGTATCTGGTCATTGAAAAAGAGGGCACGATTCAGGGCTATGCCTACGCGGGCACCTTTTATAACCGGGCCGCGTATGACTGGACCTGCGAGGTGACGATCTATCTGGATGTGAACGCGCAGAAGGGCGGCCTGGGGCGAAAGCTCTATGAGGCGCTGGAAACACGTTTAAAAAACATGGGGCTTCTTAATCTGTACGCCTGCATTGCCCTGCCGCAGGAGGAGGGCGAATATCTGACCCGCAACAGCGCGGATTTTCATGCGCACTTAGGGTATCGGACCATCGGTACTTTCCAAAAGTGCGGATATAAATTCGGGCGGTGGTACGATATGATCTGGATGGAGAAAATCATCGGGGAGCACCTGGATAAGCAGCCGCCAGTGAGGTTTCCAGGATAAAATAAATCTCAGAAGCCTGCGTCTTCAACCTCAGCCAACTGGGAGAATTAGCCAATCAACCGGCGGATGCCCCACAGCGGGCAGAAAAATCTCGATCAGGCCGCGCAGACGCAGGCGGATGCCCCTTTCCTATATAATCACCGTCGCCGTCTTCCAGTTCACCAGCTTCAGCCGCGACAGTTTATCCTTCGAATAGGCGCCCAGCCGGTACTCTCCCGCGGGCAGCTTCTGTTCAAGCCGAAACGCAAAGCCGCACAGGGCCACATTCTCCTGGTCCGGCATATTGCGCTCCAGGTCAGCTCGATATTGTTTCGTGAAATCAATTTTATATATTTTCTCCGGCTCTGCCACGGACTTAAGCAGCACCGCGCTCTCAAAGCAGGCGTTATTACTGCCAAGCACCGCGATCCAGCCCTGCATCCGACTGGCCGTAACCAGCTCAAATGTACACTTCAGGCAGGGATCCTCGCGCACGCCGGACGGGAGGAAGAATACCTTCGGCTGACGAACGTCCTCAAGCTCCACGCCCTCCTCCTCGGGCGGGCGGACTGCAGTGTCCGGGAGCCTCCAGTTTAAGCCCGGATTGTAGTAGGGATCCTTCTCCTGCAGCGCCGGATGACGGGCAATCAAAAGATTGCGCTCCCGCATCAGCCTGTGCTGATCCTCCTGCGATTCCTCCTTGCCGCGGCTTAAGGATTCATGGTGATAGAGCGTGACCTCATTACAGCTGATATTGTGATAACCGCGCTCATAAAGCTTATAACAGAAATCCACATCATTAAACGCAACGCGCAGCGACTCCTCAAAACCTCCCACTTCTTTAAAACGATCAGCACGCACAAGCAGACAGGCCCCTGTCACGGCCAGCATATTACGGACGCCGTGATTGCGGTCATCATAATATTCGCCACTGTCGGAAAGATACTGCAGCTTATGCACCGGCCCCACGCGGATATTTGTAATCCCGGCGTGCTGAATCTGATCCCCGCCCGGGTAAAAGAGCTTCGCGCCCACCGCTCCGGCCCAGTCAGAAAGGGCTTTCGCGGCCATTGTTTCCAGCCACCCCTCACGCATCGCTTCCGTGTCATCATTTAAAAATAACAGCAGATCTCCCTGCGCGTTGGCCGCGCCGGTGTTGCACATATTGGAAAAATTGAAGGTCTTCTGCTCATAAAGGTAGTAAACACCGCGCAGATTGGGAGCGGGCTGCGCAGCCGCCTGGGAAGCCGTCCGGGCATTCGTCTGCTGGATTGCCCGGGTGCTCGTCTGGGCATCCGCACCGCCTCCGGCAATCTCCGAAAGCTTTGCCTTGATTTTCTCCTTCGTCTGCGGCGTGCTGCCGTTGTCCACCACCAGGATTTCATAGGGAATCTCCCGGATTGTCGGAGTAAGAGAATCCAGACAGCGGCTTAAAATTTCGTAATGGTCTTTGGACGGAATGATGATCGATACCATGTGACCGGACAAATCCGGTATTGCAACTGGCTTATGCTCCTTTGAAAGCGGCTTCCAGTCCTCTTTTCGATGAAATAAAATATACGGCAGGTGCGCGATGGTCTGGCAGCCCGGGGCAAAACCGCCGGCCGCGGTGAGCAACGTAAGGCGGGACGGTTCTTCATCGCTTTCTTTAACAGACTTAAGCCCGGAAGGCTCAGATATTCCCGCCTCAGCGTCAGACTGCCCGGGCACTTTCTTCCGCTCCGCAACCTGCTCATAAAATTCTCTGTGCGCCACCAGCACCGCTCCCAGATAATCATGGTCCAGAAATGTGTCCGGCGACCAGTCCGGCTTCAGCCAGGGATTGCCGTACTCCTTGCCAAAAACATTTTCATCCTCATCTCCATACAGAAGCAGCGTTTCCTCATGCTCCGCCATATACGCGTTAATACGCGCGGCCGCAGTTTTAGAAAGCTCGCCCTCCCCCTTTGTGAGCAAAACCAGATCAGAAGAAAGCGCCTCGCTCTTTGCTTTGCCCGGCATGCGGTTCATCTCCTCCAGCCAGCGGTCATAAGAACGCTGATTCAGCCGCTGTTTTCTGTATTTTTGATTGAGGGGTTCTTCTCTGTACTGACGGATTTTCTGTTTCAGTGGCATATCGTTTTCCCTTTCCCGCATCACGCGTACTGCTTCGTCAGTGTGGAAACCAGCTTATCGCCCTTGTAGCATAATTTCATGGAAAAGAACGGAGCGTCCTCATCCAGCAGGCGCAAAAATTCCCTGTCGCCCTCCCAGAGTTCCAGGCCCAAGATCTTCTTTTTCGGGATCCACTCCAGCTCGCCCTCCGAACAGCATTCCGTCAGCTCTCCCGCGAAGGCATCCGCGGTGTACAGAAACATATACTCTGTCTCCCATACATCTGACACAAACGTCACAATTCCGCGCAACTGATACTGTAAAAGGGTCAGGCCGGTCTCCTCCCGCACTTCCCTTAAGAGGCACTCCTCCGGCATCTCACCTAACTCAAATTTGCCGCCCACGCCGATCCACTTGCCCTCGTTTTCGTCATTCTGTTTTTTGTTGCGGTGCAACAGAAGGTATGCGCCGTCTTTCTCGATGTAGCACAGGGTTGTGTTTTTCATGAATGCCTCCCATAATCCCTATCATTCTAATATATTCTTCGTCATTTTAAAAGAGTTTCCTGCAAAATATCTGAAGCGGGCTGTTTTATTTTCCGGAATTTTCTTCTCTCAGTGCCCGGATTCGCCTTGACAAAGCCTACGATTTCTCCTATGGTAAAGGGAAATAAACGAAGTGAGGTGCCTATATGATTGCGTTTCTGACCAGCTCGCCGAACGGACGTTACAGAGAGACCGACCACAGAAGTATCGTACCGTTAAACCCCGAGAACGGATTCACGGATAAATTAAAAAAATACTGGAAAAATGAGGCGAATGGCCTTTTGCTAAGCGCCATGCCGGATCTGACAGAGATTAACGACAATATCTGCGCCTCCATGAAGGAAACATTTACCGCCAGCGGATTTTCTGTGGGCAGACTGGGCGTCTGCGACAGCCGGGATATATCGCCGGTGCAGAGACTTTCGGACTATGATTTTCTGATCCTCGGCGGCGGACATGTGCCCACACAGAACGCCTTTTTTGAAAAAATAAGCCTGCGCAAAGCGCTGCAGAAATATGACGGCATTGTCATCGGCATCAGTGCAGGCACGATGAACAGCGCCAGAATTGTCTACGCCCAGCCGGAAGAAGCGGGCGAGAGTATAGATCCCGCTTATCAGAAATATCTCAACGGACTGGATATCACCGGCATCAACATCCTGCCCCACTACCAGGCCGTCAAAGACGACATTCTTGACGGCAGGCGCCTGTTCGAGGACATCACTTATGCGGACAGCTATGGACACAAATTCTACGCTATCGTGGATGGAAGCTACCTGCTGGTCGAGAATGGGGAGCAGACGCTGTATGGGGAGGCGTATCTCATTTCAGATGGGCAGATCAGACAGGTGTGCAAGGTTGGAGAGTCGCTGCCCCTTGGTCACAGGCCGTAATACAGCCGTTAAAGTGATATTTTAAATTGACACTTACGGTGAAAAAATACCCGATTATAGTCAGAAACTATAATCGGGTACCTTTATGAGGAGACTACTGCGCTTCAAAGCTTTCGGGCAATTTCCTGCCGGAATAAAGACTCTGTCGCAGACAGTGAATCTTGCAAACTGATGACCTTATAAGCTGGTATAGCCGCCGTCCACCGGCAGGATGCAGCCATTGACGTAAGTGCTGGCCGGGGAGGCTAAGAAAATCGCCGCGGTGTCCAGTTCACCCTCCTTGCCGTAGCGGGCAAGCGGGATCATGGTGTGCGCATAATTCTGGAAAAACTCGGTCTCCAGAGTTTCTTTGGTCAGCGGGGTCTCAAAATAGCCAGGGCAGATCGCGTTGACGTTAATGCCCTTCTCACCCCACTCGCAGGCCAGCGCGCGGGTCAGGTTGACGACGCCGCCCTTTGCCGCGTGATAAGGAGACGCGGGAGCGATCTTATTGCCAACGAGGCCATACATGGAAGCGATGTTGATGATACGGCCATAGCCGGCGGGAATCATGGCCTTTTTCGCCACCTCGCGGGCCATCTTGAAGCTGCCGAAGAGATCGATATTCACTTCATTGAAAAACTGCTCGTCCGTGATTTCCTCAGCCGGAGCCACAGCGCCGGTGCCGGCGTTATTGATCAGGATATCGATACGGCCGAATTTGTCTAAAACAGTCTGCACCGCGGCCTCTACCGCCTCCGTATTCGTGATATCGCAGGAAACGCCGATCGCTTCCACGCCGTAATCCGCGGTCAGCTGCGCCGCCACTTCCTCCACCATATTTTTACGGCGGGCAAGTGCTACGATCTTCGCGCCCTGGTTCGCCAGCGCTTTTGCCATCTGAACGCCCAGTCCGCTGGAACAGCCGGTAACAACCGCCACCTGGCCGGTTAAGTCAAAATAATTTTTAGCCATATGCTGATGTCCTCCTTATGGATGATAGTCTGTTGAGCCTCCGGCGCATTCATTTCATACGCTGTGCGGCACCGGTCTCTTACATTTTTATTATACACATCCAAACGGAAACTGCAAGAAAATTTCAGCATGTAACCTTTAAAAGCTGCGCCCTGCCATGGATCCGAAGCGGCACGGAATCCGCCGGAATAAACAGGCAGTCTCCCTTATAAAACGGCAGCGATTCTTCCTCCCAGAAAAAAATCCCGCAGCCTTCTGTGCACAGCAGCACCTGAAAGGAATTGGCGCCCGCCTGCACATGCGCCATCGCCCGCACCCGCTCCGTATTTAAGAGAAGGCGCGAAACCTCAAAATATTTGCAGCGGCACAAAAGCTCCGACGCGACGCCCGGACTGAATTTCAGGACACGCATCGGCTGGCGCGGCTCGGCACTGCTTTTCAACGAAGCGACCTGAAGTGCCTTGTCAATGTGCAGCGCGCGCGTTTTCCCGTTTTTGTCCACACGGTCATAATCATACAGGCGGTAGGTCAGGTTGGAGCTTTCCTGAACCTCCGCGATCAGCGCGCCGGCCCCGATGGCGTGAACCTGTCCGGCCGGGATAAAGAATACGTCGTCCTTGCGGATCGGAACCTTGCGCAGATATTTCTCCACCGTGCCGTCCGCAAGGCTCTTTCGCAGCGTCTGCTCATCAATATCATGATAAAAGCCGTAAATGAGCTTCGCGTCCCTGGCCGCGTCCAGAACGTACCACATCTCTGTCTTTCCCAGAGATCCGTTCTCATGCTCCCTGGCGTAGTCGTCATCCGGATGCACCTGCACGGAGAGGTCCTCCTTCGCGTCGATCAGCTTGATCAGGATCGGAAGGCCGTCCGCCGCCTTCGGATGTGTGCCAAGATATTCCGGGTGCTTTTGCAGCACATCGCGCAGGGTCTGTCCCTGAAACGCTCCCGTGGCAACTGTGCTCAGGCCGTCCGGGTGCGTGGAGCATTCCCAGGTCTCCGCCAGCGGATTTAAGTCGATTTCCTTCGCAAAATCATCCTTCAGGCGCCTCCCGCCCCAGAGCCTCTCCTGCCCCGCCGGCGCAAGCAGAAACGGACGGTGAAGACGCGTTGTCTGTCCGGCCGGAGCCATGCCGCCCTCAGGATTCCAGGTCGAATTTCTGCTTGTCGTGTACACTGATTTCTTCTCCCAGCTGAACCTCTATCATTTTCAGCTCCGTCACGGCGAAAACCGTATGGCGGCACCCCGCCTGCATGGTGACTACGTCGCCCGCTCTCACCGGCTGCTCCATGCCGTCCACGATCACGGTCCCTTCGCCCGAAATGACATTCCAGATCTCATCGCGCCTCTGATGCGCGTGATAATTCATGCTGTGTCCCGGATTCAGCGTCACCTTAATGGTCAGGCTGCCCTCCTCCACGTCAATCACGCGGAAGCTTCCCCAGGATTTCTCCGCAAACATGATCTGCTGCTCGATCTGATCCACAATCGGTTTGATATAGCTCGACTGCTCCCGGTCTGTAACCAGAATGCCCTCGGGGCTTGCCGAGACAATCACATCTTTTAAACCCATGCAGACAATGGGGACGTTCAGCTCATTGATGACATTGACATTCTCACAGACATCATTTAAGACCGCCTCCCCGATGGTCGGCTCATCCATCGCCTCCGTCAGCGTATTCCAGGTGCCAAGGTCCTTCCACTGGCCGCCGAAGCGCATGACCTGAATATACGGCTCCTTCTCCACCACGGCGTAATCGAAGCTGATTTTCTCAAGCGAACTGTAGCGGTTAAAAAGATCCGCATAGTCTGTGAACTGCAGAAGCTCGCGGGCCTTATCCAGCACATAGCGCAGCTTATAAGCAAAAACACCGCCGTTCCAGAGCGCGCCCTGCGCAATATAGTCCTGCGCCGTCTTTATATCCGGTTTTTCCTTAAAGGTCTCAACCGAACTGACCGCAGCCGTCGACGCCGGGATGATGTAGCCATATTTCTCGCTCGGATAGGTCGGCTCTATCCCCATTAAAACCAGATTTGCCTCCCCCTTCGCCGCCTGGTCCGCCAGGTTCTGGAGCATCTGAAAATAATCATCCTCCACGTAAGGGTCCACCGGGCAGACAACCACCGCCTCATCCTCAGGCACGCCCATCACCTCATGCAGATAAGCGGTTGCCAGCGCGATCGCCGGGAATGTATCCCGCCTGTCCGGCTCCACGGAAATTCCCACGCCCTCGCCCAGCTGGTTATGGATGGCGGAAACCTGCGTCTTCGACGTGGCAATGGTCACAGCCGCGTTTGGATCCGTCGTCTTAATCTGGCGGTAAACGCGCTGCACCATGGATTCATAGCCACCGTCCTCTGTTTTGAAAATCCTGATAAACTGCTTGGAGCGGATATCGTTCGACAAAGGCCAGAGCCGCTTGCCGGAGCCGCCCGACAGTAAAATAATATTCATACCTGCCTCTTTATCTCTCCGCCCGCATCGGGTTATTTAAAAAATCCTCATAGGACAGGCGAATCCCATCCTTAAGCTCGGTCCGGTAGGTCCAGCCTAACGCGGTCGCCTTGCTCACATCTAAAAGCTTTCTGGGCGTCCCGTTCGGCTTTGTCGGATCCCAGCGGATTTCTCCCTCGTAGCCGATCACCTCCGCCACCAGCTCCGTCAGCTCCTTAATCGTCAGTTCCTTGCCGGTTCCGGCGTTCACCGTCTCGTTGCCGCTGTAATGATTCATCAGAAAGACACAGAGATTTGCCAGGTCGTCCACATAAAGAAACTCACGTAAGGGGCTGCCGTCTCCCCAGCAGGTCACGTACGGCTTTCCCTCCACCTTCGCCTCATGGAAGCGGCGGATTAAGGCCGGCAAAACATGAGAGTGCGTCGGGTGATAATTGTCATTCGGTCCGTACAGATTGGTCGGCATCACGGAAATATAATCCGTGCCGTACTGACGGTTTAGAAACTCACAGTATTTCAGGCCGCTGATTTTGGCCAACGCGTAGGCCTCGTTCGTTTTCTCCAGCTCCCCGGTCAAAAGGCAGCTCTCCGGCATCGGCTGCGGCGCCATGCGCGGGTAGATGCAGGAGGAACCAAGAAATTCCAGCTTCCTGCAACCGTTCTGCCACGCCGCGTGCACCACGTTCATCTCCAGGATCATATTCTCATACATAAAATCGGCCAGCGCGCTCTCATTGGCGACAATCCCGCCCACCTTCGCGGCAGCCAGAAAAACATATTCCGGCTTCTCTGCCGCAAAAAACGCCTCCACCTGATCCTGTCTCGTCAGGTCCAGTTCCTTATGCGTGCGGGTGATGATATTCGTATAGCCCTGACGATTTAACTCCCGCACAATGGCGGAGCCGACCATCCCACGGTGGCCCGCCACATATATTTTCGCTTCTTTTTCCATCATAAAATAAAACCTCCTCCCGGGAATGCTCCTTCCGGTACCGCTCTGAATCCGGTTTCGATTTCAGAATACCGCGCGTGTCACGCTCTCAGCCTGCCTCCCGCATGGCCTTCTCCTGCTTCGCGAGCAGGCGGTCGTGCTTCGCCATGATCTGAACCAGCTCCTCATAGCTGGTTTTTAAAGGATTCCAGCCAAGCACCGTCTTCGCCTTCGTCGGGTCGCCCCAGAGATTGTCCACATCCGTCGGGCGGAACCACTGCGGATTGACGCACACCAGCATTTTACCGGTTTTCACATCGTAGCCCTTTTCCTCAAGACCCTCGCCCTCAAAGCGAAGCGTGATGCCGTTGGCCGCGAACGCTTTTTCAGTAAAATCACGGACCGTATGCTGAACACCCGTCGCAATCACAAAATCGTCCGGCTGCTCCTGCTGTAAAATCAGCCACATGCACTCCACATAATCCTTCGCGTAGCCCCAGTCGCGTAAAGAATCCAGATTGCCCAGCTCCAGGTGGTCCTGCAGCCCCTCCGCAATCCGACCGGCGGCCAGCGTAATCTTTCTCGTGACGAAATTTTCGCCGCGGCGCTCGGATTCATGATTAAATAAAATCCCGTTCACCGCGAACATCCCATAGGCCTCGCGGTATTCCTTTACAATCCAGAAGCCGTACTGCTTCGCCACCGCGTAGGGAGAATACGGATGAAACGGAGTAGTCTCCCTCTGCGGCACCTCCTCCACCTTACCGAACAGCTCTGATGTGGAAGCCTGATAAACCCGCGTCTTCTTTGTCAGGCCCAGAATACGCACCGCCTCCAGAATACGCAGCACACCGAGGGCGTCCACATCCCCCGAATATTCCGGCACATCAAAAGAAACCTGGACATGGCTCTGCGCCGCCAGGTTGTAAATTTCATCAGGCTGAACAAGGGAAATGATGCGAATCAGAGAAGACGAATCCGACAAATCGCCGTCATGCAATGTGATTTTATCCAAAAGATGGTCGATACGACCGGTATTGGAGATCGAAGCGCGGCGGGTAATCCCATGCACCTCATATCCTTTTTCCAGAAGGAATTCCGCCAGGTAGGAGCCGTCCTGCCCGGTGATTCCCGTAATCAATGCTTTTTTCATAGATACCTCCTGCGAAAATGATTCCGGAGGTTATTTTATGCCAACGCACAGGGCAAGTCTAAGGAGGATGTTGCTTTTTTTCAGGACAATGTTGACTTTGCGCGGCAGGCAAACAGCATCAGGTCAAAAACGCCGCGACGTCAGCGCTGGCCGGAATTCGCCTGATCCGGCAGAGCGGCGCTGCCTCTCCAGTTCCTGCGGTATACGCCAGGGGAAGTTCCCTCCGTTTTACGAAACAGCCTGCCAAAATAATTGGTCTCATAGCCACAGTCCGCCGCGATGCTCTCAATCGAGGCGTCCGTGAAGCGCAAAAGCTCCTTCGCCCGCGTGATCCGCACCTGCTGAATATAACCGTTCACCGTCGTTCCGAACTGCTCCTTAAAACAGCGCGCCAGATAATGCTTGCTGAAATAAAAGTCCCCCGCCAGGCTCTCCAAGGTCAGCGGCTCCGCGTAATGTAAGTCCACGTACTCCTTGACCTTTAACAGATCCACCTTCTGCTGCCCGCCCGCGGCCTGCGCCGCCTGCGTGCCGCGCTGATCCGGATGCCAGGACTCCTCCATCAGATACGTCAGAAGCTCTGTGAGCTTTAAATTGATCTGCATATCGCGCGTATGGGAATCCGATCCCGCAATCTGATACAGGTCATCCAGAAGCTCTTCATAGACATTAAATGATGCCGTCCCCATGTCCGCCGTCTGATCCGACAGCTTTCCGGGATGATGCGCGCTGTCAGAATTCGTGCAGCCGCCCGCCTCCCCACGCATTACCGCCATGGGCCGGAACACATCGTAGCCCCCGCGCTCCTTGAATTTCCGGTAAATCGACGTTAAGTTCGGGCCGTGAAAATGACACCATTTCAGCGTCCACAGATTCTCGGAGGACGACTGCGAATACGGCCTGCGGCAGTCAATAAAGACCGCGTCGCCCGCGGTCAGTTCATACCGCACCCCGTCATACAAAAGCCAGCCGCTCCCGTCCAGCACCACGAAAAAGAGGTATGAGGCCAGGTCACTGCGGCTGCTGACATGCGGGCGCATAGCCGTAAGCCGCCCGCATTCCTGCAGATGCAGAAGCGACGACCTCGCAAAGGACGAAGGCGTATAAATACGGCGGCTCGAAGAGACATATTCATTTGTAAAAAGATTATTCTCCATGGTTTCAAGCTTACCACAAAGGCGTTTCGCAGGCAACAGGAAAATCGGTTAAAGCCCTTAAATAAAAAGCTAACCCCTGCGGCAGAAATCCGGCACGATACCCGGAACGCTCCCGCAGGGTCCATAATTCATTTACTGTTTCGGTTGCCAAAGCCGCACTCTTTGTTGTATGATAGAATATAGAGGACAGAGGATTGCGCTGCATATTTTGCAGGGCAATCCACAGCATTGTATCATTTGCCGGGGCAGAATGGAGCAATCACTTTAACAGGAAACCGGCAGGGCAGGAAGGAGCGTCGGAGAATGGGCATTTATTTGAATCCGGGCAATAAGGCGTTTCACCAGATTCGGAACGGGCTGTATGTGGACAAGACAGGACTGATTGATTATATCAACGGGACGATCAATACGGCGGCGAATCTGACCTGCTTCAGCCGCCCCAGGCGGTTTGGCAAGTCGTTTGCGGCGGTGATGCTGGCGGCGTATTATGATAAAACCTGCGATTCGAGCGCCTTGTTTGACGGATTGGAAATTTCCAAAAGGCCGTCTTATAAGGCACACCTGAACCGGTATGATGTGATTTATCTGGATATTACATGGTTTACATCACGCACCGGAAATAACGGGAAGGATCCCGTGCGGGAATTGCAGACTGCCGTGATCGGGGAACTTCGGGCGGCATTTCCGGGTGCCGTGAAAGCGGATGAGGCATATTTGCCGGATGCGCTTCTGCAGGTTTTTCAAAAGACGCAGGAAAGCTTTTTCATTATCATTGATGAGTGGGACGCGCTGTTTAGGGAGGTAAAGGAAGATGAGGAGATGCAGAAGCGCTACCTGCAGTTTCTGAGGGGCCTTTTTAAGAGCGGCCCGGCAATGAAGGGCGCCGTCGCGGGCGCATATATGACCGGAATTCTGCCGATCAAAAAATACGGAACGGAGTCAGCACTGACGGATTTTCAGGAATTTACGATGGCGGACCCCCTGGTTTTATCGGAATATATCGGTTTTACGGAGCAGGAGGTGCGCGCATTGTGCGATGCACACAGCGTTGATTTTGGGCAGATGAAGCAGTGGTATGACGGGTATTCGTTCCCGGATATTCCGTCTGTGTACAGTCCTAATTCCGCTGTGAACGCAATCCGTTTCCGGAAGTTTAAGAGTTACTGGACCAGCTCTGAGACTTATGAGTCACTGAAGGACTATATCAGCATGAATTTTGACGGTCTCAAGGACGCGGTGGTGGCGATGCTTGGCGGTAGGCGTATCCGCATCGAGACGCTGAGCTTCCAGAATGATATGACGTCCTTCAGCAGCAGGGATGATGTGCTGACGCTGCTGGTGCATCTGGGCTACCTGGCCTACGACTCCGGAAAGTCGCAGGTTTATATCCCGAATCTGGAGGTAGCGGAGGCGTTCAGAATTGCGGTGCAGAATACGGACTGGGAGGCGGTGGGAACAGCCCTGAAAAGATCGGAGGATCTTCTGGAATCCACAATACGTCAGGACAGCGACTCGGTCGCGGCGGCGCTCGAAGCGGTTCATTCCGAAGAAACATCCGTTTTGCAGTATAATGACGAAAATTCGTTGAGCTGTGCACTTGCGATCGCCTATTATACCGCACGGAACTATTACACGATTATCCGCGAACTGCCGGCAGGAAAAGGCTTCGCGGACCTGGCGTTCCTGCCGCTGCCGAACGTGGATAAGCCCGCCATGATTGTGGAACTGAAATACGATCATTCGGCGGACACCGCAATCCGGCAGATCCATGACAATCGCTACGCCGGCGCGCTGAAGGGTTATCAGGGGCAGCTGCTCCTTGTGGGGATCAGCTATGTGAAAGAGACAAGAGGCACTGATAGGAAACATCATAGCTGCGTGATTGAGCGAATGTAACAAAGTAACGAAAATTTAAAAAGTTTCGTTGCAATATACATGAGGTGTGCTTGTGCTTGTCTATGCAAACGAACAGGAGCGTCTTGTTTTCCAATTCTTTTTATATTTTTCTGCACAGGACACCACAATCCTAATTGCATCGTCTTTGCTGTAAGCCATAGTTTACTTTCACAATCCTCTGGTATATTTAAAAAGGAAGCCTGCGACGCCGTAGCGCCGCTCGACTTCCTCTTAGATGACTGGTATTTCTGTCGTCCGCCGACGGTCAGTTCCTTCCGGTCTTTCAACCGTTCTACTGCATAACTTTCAGGTTTTTCTGTTGCCTGCCAACGGTCCGGTCCTATGCCCGGCATAACTTTCGGATTTTAGGTGCCAGTCGCACCAACAGGATGACGCCTGTTTTCCTATTCATATTATACCCGATCACATGAAAAAATGCAATCAGTTTGAAGAAAAATGCCTTTGATTGAATCCGTGGAAACATTGGCCTTGCGCGGCTGATAGATCGTCATCTGCACCGTGTCGATGTCATAAAGGTCATCAAAAATTGCGTCCCGGAAAACTGGTTTGAAGAAGTGTATAGATAGTATTCCTCCAATCATAAATTTTATAAGCATAACAGCTTATGTGAGCTTTCGCTCTGATGAGAATACTGCAAGACTTCTGCTTTACTGAATTCCAGACAAATGCAGTATTGCTTTGTCTTACCTAATCCGCATCATATCTATACCCCCTATGCTTCATTCCTCATATGGGCAGTAAAAACCAGCTATCATTATATATCCTTTTTTTCGTCTTGTCTGCAATTCTCCGTATCCAGTGAATTTATTACCGAAAGTGGTGAGGCAGGTGTTCTTCTGGCAATTCCGCATCCGCATTTTCAGCTTCTATATTTTCAATCAGTTTGACTTCGTAATCCTGAGTTCATTAGCCATTAACATAGCGCATCAATCTCACACCTCCCTGTTAACAGAGAATTTAAAAAGTTTCGTTGCAATATGGCTTGCATAGGAGTGTTTTTCTTTGCAGTCTTACTTCATGAACAATTTTCAAAAACACGTTGCTATGTGCTTTTCTTTAGATGATATCTTTATCTAACAGGAAATCAATCACATTGATGTTCAAAATCCCGTTTTCATCGTACCATCTTTTTCCAATATCCTTACGGACAATCATTTTGGGGAAAGCATCTCCCGTTAGAGAAAATGGGGTTAGTTCTGTCTGCTGCTTATCTTCCGTAGGCAATGCATATGCAGATTGTATATATACCTTCTTTCCACCAGTAGTCGCAATGAAATCAATTTCTCTCGGTATACGAACGGAGTTTTTATTCTCATTTAATTTCCGCCCATAGACAACCCCTACATCTACCGAAAACTGCCGGATAATTAGCTCATTGTATATAATGTTTTCCATGATGTGTGTCATTTCCTGCTGTCGAAATCCAATCCGCGCATTCCGCAGTCCGATATCTTCGCTGTAGTACTTGCTTGGGGAATCAAGATAAGCTTTTCCTCTGACATCATACCGCTTACTCTCAGAAAAAAGGAATGCATCTTCAAGATGTCCGATATATGACCGTATTGTGTTCGGCGCTACCTGGGCTTCCTGCTTTGACCGCAGTGTGTTGGCGATCCGTGTTGGATTAGTCAGGGAGCCAATAGAAGAACTCAGCAAATCAATAATCTGCTCCAGGACATCCTGTCGTTCTATATTTTTACGCTCAACAATGTCCTTGATATATACCTCAGTGAAAAGCGCCTTCAGATAATTCATTTTTGCTGCGTCTGTTGGCCTCGATAAAATTAGCGGCATACCACCATAAAATGCGTAATCGTCAAACGCCTCGTTTTTATCCCCGCCCACAGCAGAATAATATTCCGCAAAACTCAACGGATGCATCCGTATCTCATCACTGCGTCCCCTGAACTCGGTCAGTATATCTGAGGACAGCATTTTTGAGTTGCTGCCTGTCACATATACATCTAAATTAGAAAGTCCCTTCAAATCATTTAACGCATCGTAAAACGTGATCTTTTTTCCGTCTGGATTGTATGGATTCGGAACCGGGTCAGACATCTGTATCTCATCTACGAACAGATAAAACTGTTGCTGTTTCCCCTCAACAATGCTCCTGACATACGATGCCATCTCCAGAGGATTACGGTATCTAATGTCCTTCGCAAGATCGAGCTCAATCGTGATGATCTGTTCTTCGTCAACCCCATTCGCAATCAGGTAATTCTTATATAACATTTTCAACAGATACGATTTCCCACAGCGGCGTATGCCGGTTATCACCTTGACCTGTCCATCCCATTGGTACGAGATCAATTCCTGCAGATAAGAATCTCTTTTAATTTCCACGCTTCCACATTCCTTCATTGAAAAGTCTTGCCCATTTGGGCTGTAATTTTCAATTATTATAACATGCCTGACAAATGGCTGCAAGTCTTGCATTGAAAGTTCTTGCCCATTTGGGCTGTAATTTTCAATCGTCTCCGGTGCCCCTGTCCAGGCCACATCCATCTTAGCATCATTTTCCCACTGATTTTTCTCACTTTCTCAAGACCAGATAAATCTGTGGAGTGCCGAGTGCAGAACTGATACAACCGCCACAATATCCTGTAAGCTCTTCTTGCTTCCATCACCCATTTCTTCCAAATTATCTTGGTGGGTATCTTGATGGGTGTCTTGGTGGGTATCTTGGTGGGTATCCACCATGTTTCTCTGATTCTCCACCCATTTATGATTCTTCAGCGTAGCAAAAACCATAAATTCCACAGTCCTGTACTCTGGTTCCGGCAGTCCTGCCTCGCTCATTGTCCCGCGCCGAATTAATGTTCCCGCCTACTGCACTCTGACGGCATATTATT
>JAJQHY010000021.1 GCA_021199495.1 Lachnospiraceae bacterium
GAAAAGTAGGACAACTAAAAACCTAAAATGTCCTTGACAAGGGGTACAATTCACTCCGGTATTCTATCCGACTTCTCTTTCTTTTTCAAACCCGGAAGGCGCTGCTCCATTTTCTCAAATAAGAGCACCGGCACTTCAAAAACCTGTGCCGCAATCTCCAGTTCAGGATGCCGCTCCGGCTCACTGACCAGCAAGGCATCGCAGCTCCGAACATATGGATACGGATTATCCACCTGCCCCACAAGCGTTATCAGGTGGTCGACACTATAAATCGCGATCTGCTGAATATACCTGTCAAGCCGCTCTCCATCCCCGATCAAATAGCAGTGAAGCGGTGGCCTGTGCTCTTGATGTTCCGACAAAAACTTGGGCAACCGTTCCAATGCACTTTCCCTGCTCATTCCAGGGACAGCCACCAGATTTAATTCTTCTGCCTGAAGTTCATATTCACACGATTGTATTGACTGTTCCCAATACCAAGGAGTATCAACTGGGAGTGTTAATACAGTGCATCTATTTTTCAAAGTCTCCATTTGCGTGATATGAAAAATGCCGTCCAACTCATTCTTTATTCCATCATCGCTCGCAATGATCGCAGCAAAATTATCACATACATTCGCATAAAAGGAACGATCTGTCTGCATCAGATACAAATTCGGATCATCGTGCAGCCAGACAACATGCCTCTTTGTATTGGTAAGCCTTAATGCCGTCGCCAGACACCATGGAGAACAGCCATCCCAGGCAATGAGATAATCATACGCCGATCGAAATACCTCATAACCCTGCTCAATTTCCCGACCTGCCCACCTTAAATAGCTGCCCTGAAATCGTGATGCATAATGCGAAATATCCGTCCGATACTCTGGTGTGCTGCTATCGTAAACCACCGGGACTCCAAGGTCTGACAGCACAGGAATCCGTTTATTTCTGCAGCTTCGCACCAACAGCGTAATCTCAAAGCTTTCTTTCAAAAATCCTACTATCAGCCGCAGACCGCTCATCTTTTTTATAGATAAAGTCCCCTCCTCTTTCAGCTGAACCGGAACTATAAATATCAACTTTTTCATTTCAACATCTTTACAAGTCATGCTAATTCGTTCACGTTCCATCGCGGTTTAGTAAAGTTCAAAAGAGCTCATCTCCGGCATAATGATTTCAAATAAATTTCTAAGATACTCTGAACGCTCCTTAAAATCCACTTCTTCTCTTCCTTCGTTCAGGCAGATAACTGGATAACGAGGGTTTAGAAGCACGTCTCGTAAGACCTCCTTGGAATCTGATACTGAAACTGCGATTCCTTTCGGCATCCTCGGAGCAAAAGCTCCCTTTGCCAGCTGCCAGTACCGCATCAGCCAGTCCGAGACATCCCCGACTGACCGAAATCGATGACCACAGGTTTGACGCAGTAAAGCATTTTCCTGCTCCCACACTTCCTCAAAGGTGCTCTTTAAGAACGGGATTGGAAGGTGTTCATCCCGAAAGCCAGGAAAATTATGCAGCTGATAACCGAGTTTATTCACGTTTAAAACATCAGATGAATAAGTGGGCGAAAACCATTTTTCCTCATTTTTTTCCATGCTTTCTTTCAGTGAAAAATGTCGATTGATACAGGCGATATTGTTCCACAATATATGCCCAAACCCATCTGTACAGGATTCTGTAATAGGGCGCAAGCATAGGCAATCACATGGGAGTCCATTTTTAAAGTAATAGTCTGGTTCAAGTCTACCAACAAAAAAGTGTCGTCATTTGCATATATAAACTGTTCAGAAAGGCCTTTTATGCGATGTTGATTTAATTCAATCGGGTTTGTTGAAAATGTGGGGCGAAATTCTGATGGAATGTAATCTTCATGTTTTACAATGCTCAGTTTAGGATGGGTCCCATTAAGCCAGGGCGGGGTATGCCCCCATGTTACAAAATAAATCTTATGAATCCATGGGAGATTCCGCTCCACTCCCCGAAACCAATAGCGCATCAGACCCCAGTCCCGATAAAAAGAATTTGTGTTGTTCTTCTTCTCATCTTCCGATTCGTAATGCTTTCTTTGTTTCCTCCAAGAAGGATCCGCTCCATCAACCCATGGAATGACCAAATCAATTTCTTCCTTCATATACAGAACCTCATCAACTATATCGTATTAAGGCAAAGAGCGTAGGAGTAGGGGAACCACAGTTCATTACCAGGCTCCCCTCGCCACCACACAAGCAGAATTTCGAAAACTATTTTGACAAAGAAACTTTCTTCTCATCAAAATGACCGATATTTACGCTTATTGGTCGTTTACGCCATTGGATTGAGACATGCCTAAAGAAGCTTGCTCTGCAGTTCCCACCGAACTGGTTGTCACCACATAGTCAACATCCCGATCAAATGTGATAACTTCTGCCTGAGGTGCATTATACTCTTTCACGTTTATCACTTCCTTTCTCTGGTTATTTATCTTGTATTACAGCAGAATCCCTTTAGGTCTGCATTAACCAGCAAACTTAACATTTACTAATCCGGCTCACCGCAGCCAGGCGTCCGCAAGGCTCTCAAGTGTCCTTATCACTCTCAAGCGATCGAATAACCCGCGCCGGATTTCCGACAATCACAGAATTCGCCGGAAACTGCCCGCTTACCACGGCACCGGCTCCAACCACGCAGCCATCCCCGAGGACTGTGCCTTTCAATATGATGGTGTTGCAGCCGATAAAGCAGTTCTTGCCAATGCTTATCTCCTTACTCGGCACGGCCGCGCTCTCTCCACCATTCGGATCGTTTAATAATTTCACTCTCTCCTCCGCTTCAATCGGGTGGAAATCATTGTCTAATATCTTGCAATTCCCGCCGATTGCCGTGTTGTCACCGATACTTATGCCCTTCCTGGCATAAATCGTCGCCCCGGAGATGCCCACATTATTTCCAATACAGATATAAGCCTCCGGATGGCGTGTCACTATGATGGTGCGGCTGTAGAGGCCAACTAAGTTAGACAGGAAGGAAGACTTGACTGTTACGTTGTCTCCTATGGTGAGGGTTGAACCCTTTTTCGCGTAGATGAAGGGGCAGCCTTTCAGCAGAAGATTCTTGCCATAGGAGATATGCAGGAGTTTCAGGATTATTTTGTAATAGTTACTGTTCATGTATAGTCACCGCTTCCTTCATCTGTGTTACTCCCAGCTAAAGATCAGTCCCCGGAACGCGTCAGCCAGCTCCTTGCTGGAAAAAACTATTCTAATCTCATTTTCTACAGTGCAATCGTCTGAAACAATCAGTATATGCCTCTGTGAAAAATCATAATCAAATGTCCGTGTGGGCGCCGCGAACAATTCTCCATCCACATAAATTTCCGTCACATTATCCCCGCTCTGATAACTGTAATCTATTCCAAAAACGCCTTCAATGGACAAACCTGTGATTGTATACGTCATATCGTCTGTACGCTCAAACTCGTCAGCAGCTATGTAACGGAAATTATCAAATACTGTCACGCCTTCATTCATCGGCTCCAAATCATAATCCGGGAAATCCTTCAGGTCATATACGCCCTGGTCTATTACTTCCTCCATCACCTCTGCGTAGATCGCCTGTCCGGCGTCGTTTGGATGCGTACCGTCTCCCGTATAAGAAGCATAATCCTCCGCAAACGGCGCGATCGTGTCGGCAACCGGGATATCATAGTACTCGCAGATTTCCTGAATTGCCACCATCTTTTCCGTGTAACTCCTCTGTGAGGATTCCAGGATGGAGATGATGGAACATTTTTCATACTTGCCGCTTATGGCGCGGATTATGGATTCATAGTACAGGGAGAATCCCTCTGTACTGTCGTTCTGTCCATAACAAATGATTGCCAGGTCATAATCAATACCATCATCCAACATCATCACACGACTATATCCCGCATAGGAAGCATTGCCGCCCATCGACACATTGGTAATCGTCACAGTTCCGCCGTATTGCTCCGTCAAATAAGAACGAAGCAGGGTTGTCCATCTGTGTGCATCATCACTTGCCCCGGATGTCGCGCCAATGGAATCCCCGACAATCAGGATATTCACATCATAGCCTTTATCCAGCTTTTCATAGAAGCTGGAATTGGCTGCGTCCTCTAATCTCGCTGTCTCTTCCGCCGCGGCCGCTTCCACTGCGGCTCTTTCCTCTTCAGCTATCTGCTCATTCAATTCTCTGTAATAAGCGGCCTGCTCTTCCTGTTGGACGTGATACCTGTAGAGCATGATGCCCAGGAAAGCTGCCAAAACAGCAGAAATCATCATGCAGATTATGTTTCTTGTGCGGTTGGAGGAGTACCCCCCCCCGCCCGCTGCGATGGTTACGTTGCATTCTCTTGTCCCCCTTTTGCTTACTCGATATCCAACTGCTGCATAAGCCGCCTTACTTTCTCTTTTTTCTCATCCGGGACTGCCTTTTTAGACATTTCCTTCCTTCTGCTCAGGCCTTTGTTTAAAAGCTCTCCCCAGCGCTTTATTTCGCAGACAGGAAACTCAGCGGGTTTCATAGCCGGATAGATCAGTTTCAGCTTGCTGTACGGGAGAATCATTCGGTTCAGATTATACCGGAACCTGTCCGACCGCTTCACAATCCCGGACGAAGCCGCAATATTCTCCGCGCTTCCAAACGTCCCTCCGGATAGAATGTACTCCTCCATCGATTTCGTTAATTCTGTATGTTCACAATTCTCTCCAAACCAGACCTCTGACAGTTGAAAGGCAGCGGATGCGAATTTATCAATGCCCGCCCGGATACAAAACTCATTCGCACCGGTCTCGTACGCAATACCCATCCTGTGACGGATAACCCACAGATCCATAAAAAAACGGATACCGCAGCCTCCTGTCACAAAATGGTGGAACATATGCGCCAGAATGAAGAATAAGAAAAAGTCATCCGTCAGCTTCATCTCACATTCCGATCCAGCAACCAGAACCGCGTAATTCCAAACACGTGAAAGTACTGCATCCAGTTTCTCTATGTCATAAAGCACCGAGAAGTGAAGTTCCACGACCTGTCCTTCCGGGGTGATCAGTTCCACGTCGTGAAAATTATAGGACTTCACCCTATAGCCGCACTCTTCTACCAGAGCATTAACCGCAGCTTCAAGCTGCCCTTCTTTCACCAGAATATCCGCATCCCCGCAGGTTCGCATAGATGTGTCCGGGTAGTACTGCTTCAAAACCACGCCCTTGAGCGGAATGAAAGTGAGGCGGCGCGCTTCAAAGGCAGACCTGACAGAGAACATCACAGCTTCTATCTGCGCATCGGAATAGGCTGCTCTTAACTCTGCCTGCTCGAAAGGTGTGCCCTCCACATCGAAGCCGTTGTTGAAAAGCCCGACGGAGACGACATTTGCTATACTGTGGGAGGATGCCAGGTTAAACAGGTCTGTGTTCGATGTGATGTCGGCAGGAAGTTCTGTATTCAGTTTTGAACCCGTCAGGGCGGAATGGAGAAGCTCGATCAATTTATTATCATCCATATCATGTTCTTGGTAATTTATCCATCCTCATATAACCTGAATATCGGTCACAGGCTTTCGTTCTGTAACTCACTCAATGCCATGGCCTGCGTTCTGACTGCTGCAGCGTCCATCCGGAATGCCTTTAAGATTGTCTTCTGTGTTGCTGTGACTGCATGGTCCATTCTTCAAGTGAAATAGGAGTCAAGAATTAAATCTTCAGGAAGTTAGCAATAAATTGTTGTTGACCTCTTAAAATAACCATATATTGACCAGCTTGCGTGTCTCTGGATTGATCTGTATACTGTCATTAGATAAATATACAGAAAGAGAAAGTCCCAGAGCACCCTCCCTGGAAAGTCGTGTACTCTGAGACCCATGGTTTAAAACCGTGGTTATTATATCAGATTACACGCTTCGCTACAAGCCCCAACTTGACGCTTTCCTTGTGATAGATTTCGGACCTTTGCCTCCCTGCCCCATCTGTGGCCCGAGTTTGCCACTTCACTGATTGAATGATAAAAATTTTTCCCTTATTTTGC
>JAJQHY010000096.1 GCA_021199495.1 Lachnospiraceae bacterium
AATACGCTGGTTTGCGGGATTTTCATTTTCTCCAACTGTCAAAAACAGGAATATCAAACATCCATGAAAAAAACAAGTCTTTTTTTACTTTCGCCGGAAAATTTCACAGAAAGACCAGCGCTGAAGAATTTACATGTCGGGTCGTCCTGTCACAGTAAAAAATAACCTCAGGCTTCAGACTGCATTTCCACAACGGATCTGAATGTCCTGTTTCGTAAACAGACAATACACAGTAGAATCAGAGTAGTAAAGGTATTATCATACAAAAAGTCAAACGCCCGCTCAAACATTCCGAAAATGACCATACTCATTATAAGCAGCGCAGGCAGCAGCTCCTCCAGATTCTTCGTGCACAGATAGGAACGAAACGTGGATACAAGCGCAGCAACAAACATGCCTATAAACGCTATCATCGCAAAAATACCGTTATTATAACCCGTGATCAGAAAGATATTATGCGCGTGTTCGAGGTAATTGATCTCCAGGTCATAGGTGTACCCTTCATAAAACTTAAAGGTTCCGTAACGATGACCGAACAGATTCAGATGTCTGATCGCATACGTCCAGATTCCTACGCGCAGATCGGTACTGGAGATCTCATAAATATTGATAAAGTACGGGTTGAGTTCACTCTCCCCTTTTGTTTCCTCATCAATCTCCAGGAAATCCAGCACATCGCCCGGCCAGTCGGCGAGTATCTCATCCTCGTGCAGCAGTGTATAAATATACTGATCGTAATCCTCCTGCGTCGTATATCCCAGTTCCAGATACTGCGTATAGCGGTCAACCTTCGCCTGCGTTGCTTTCTCATAGAAATAATCAGGAATGATATAGCTGGCACCCGGTATGATTCGTCCAAGGTTGAATGTCAGTACCTCCGCGAAGGTCATGGCGTTTAAATCTATCATCTTTCCTTCATAGTAGGCGGCGTACTCATTGTCATACTGATAATGACTTCCAAGGAAATTCGTGACGACAGAATATCTCCTGTTATAAATGGAATCAATATAATCCGGTCGGTCCAGAATCTCCGGCATATAACGGGCACAGCAGTAAGCAAGCGGAAATAAAAGCAGAGAACAAATTCCGATCAGCGCGCTGCTTCCCACTACCCGCAGCGATTTTTTAAGGATCTTTTCATCCGCCCTCTCGCGGGCCACGCAGATCGCCTGCATCAGGAAGGTGATGATCACCACCGCCACAACAGGCGAGCGGCCGCCGGCCAGGTACATCAGTGCCAGGTCAAAGACCGTCAGGAAATAAAAAACGCCTCTCTTCCACTTTTTCGCACCTTCTGCCTTCAGCAGAAGACTCTTCATATACAGGCCGATATAAAACATCAGGTACGATTCACCTGTACAGGTACAGTACAGACGATAGGCGCGATATCTCTCCTCATCGACATACGGCACAAAAAGAAAGGAATACAACTGCGTGACCAGAAACCCAAGGCAAAGCCCGTTGATCATGCCTTCCAGCATTGCTTTGCGGAAACCGGCTCCGGTCAAATCATAGACGCAGAACGGAATCAGAAAAAATGCCACGACTATATACCGGTACTTCAGCTCATACGGCGACACTGCCATAAAGAAAATCATCACATAGAAAAACAATGCCGCGGCAGACAGGCCTGTATGCCATTTATTTCGGATATTTAAAACCGCCTGCCTGACCGAATCAAAAAGAATCGGCAGCCAGACAATCAGCACCGGCCCCATTGCATAATTGAAATAAATATAAAAACTGAAATAATTAAACTTCAGGAAATAAACCCAGCAGGCAATCCCCAAAAGCACTCCGCAGATCATATATGGTTTCAGGAGCTTTTTATACAGGTCAAATCTGAGATACAAATAAAACCCGATCATGACCCAGACACCCAGTCTCTTGATATCGCACCAGTAATAATAGTCCACGAGGTCTGAACAGGCCATCGCAAATATCAGAAAAGTCCACGCTAAACGATCAAGCTTTGTTTTTTCCATCCTGAATATGTTGAATTTCTCGAGACTTAATTTCATACAGAACCTCCTTTTGCGGCATGCAGTCGGTCAAGTAAAACATGCAGCGCTCCCACAATAATCTCCCTGTGCAGGAAAACCAGCAGGAAAAATACGACGAACACACCGATATAGGCCGGCAATGTCTGCAGATACAAAAGACCCATCTGCAGAAGAAGCAGAATATAGGAGATTGCATCCTTCTTCAGGTTGATATCCAGGCGGAAAAATCTCCTTGAATCGATCAACCTGACGAGCCACATTACAAAATAGCTGATGAGAGTCGCCCAGGCCGCGCCTATCACGCCTAAAGACGGAATCAGCAGGAAGTTGAGAACAATGTTGGCAAGGGCTGCCGCAACTGCAGAACCAAACATAAATTTTGTTTCCTTCGCGGAGGTATAAATCGTCCCCAGAAAATTTCCCATCGCGTGAAACACGAAAGAAAAAAGCAGGACAGGAGTATAAATCCACCCCTGATAATAATCGCCTGAAAATAAAATCCAGGAAAGCAGCTGTGTCCCGCAGATAAACGCGGACACCACCACAATGTTCAATGAGGAATATTTGCAATAAATATCCGAGAAAAAGAGTCTCGATTCCTCGCTGCCGAAATCTTCCACCGCCGAAATCTGCCACGCACCCATAAAAATGGTGCCGATCATGGCAAAAAGTGAAGGAATCTTCTGCGATGTCGCATAAACGCCAGCCGCCGCGTATCCATAGAAAAAGATAATAATATATTTGTCTGCAGAGGTAGAGATCCACCAGCTGATGGAGTTGGGAATCATGGGGACGCAATACTTCAGCATCCTTCTGACCAGCCCTCTGTCCAGTCTCCACGGCAATACCAGCTGACGATGCAGCTTCGCGACGCACCAGACAAAAATACAGTCCAGAAAATAGGACAGAATCAGCGCCAGAAAATAACCATGCACACCGATTTTCAGTACAAGCAGGAAAACAATGTTTAAAACCAGATAGATAAAGGTGACCAGGAAACCGTTAAAGGCAAACAGACCAACTCTTTCGATTCCCCTGACGTAATAGTTCAAAACCATCTGCAATGTTATGGCAAAATAATACATGATAAAATACCAGTAATATCCCTGCAGACTGTCAAACAGAAAATACACCGGTGAGAACAAAAGCATGACGGCAAAACCGAAGATGGTAATCCAGAAACCAACTGAAAATATCTGTTGTTGATCTCCTGTTTTATCCAGTAAAAAGCGCAACACTGCCTCGCAGATCATTAATGTAAAAAAAGGATAAAGAAGGTTGACCGTAGTCATAAGCGTGTCCACAACGCCGTACTCCTGCGTGGACAGCACCGCCGTATATACAGGAACAATCAGGAAAGATAAAATCTTGGACGCGAAATTGCCGATCGTAATGGCAGCTACGTTGACGCCCAGTTTTTTATATTTCTTATTCAAGTCAAACTACCTCCTGACGACCTTCTCTGCCATGGGATAAACATAACGAATTACAAAATAAAAGAGAACACAAAGGCGATGCCGCATCATAAAGCACAGCAGGCGTTTGTATCTGTTCATGCCGACGTAATTCAGACAAGCAAATCCAGCTCTGACATCAGGATCATCAAATAACTCTTTTAAATATTGCCTCGCTCCGGATAAAGTCGTCTGCGCATCCTTCACCCGCAATGCGTTCCAGAAACACACACTCAGCTTGCGGCAGGCCAGTTGTTCTGAGAATTCTACCAGAAGAGAATTTTCCTTCAGATAGGCTTCAATGATTTTTTCGGATGCCAGAAAACGATCGTCAGCTTTGAGCGGCTTACCTGCAAGACTTTTCCATTGATTATAGATATAAACATAAGGTTCGTCCATGACTCGAATCCGGGAAGCATGTCTTAAAAATTCAAAATTAAAAAGTCCGTCCTCATTCACCTTCATATCCGTGTTAAAATGCAGGTTACATTCCCTGATAATCCGGCTCTGATAGAGGACTCCGCAGCCACTGCCGAATAAGATGCCCGTTAATGTCCCGTCATCCAGGAAAATATCCTTCAGGCTCTCCCATGTATAGATACCGGAAGCGATCCGGGGAATCCGCGGCATGGGATCCCCGCCGTAACAATATGCGTGATTTCCATAAACCGCATCACAGTCTCCCCTGTCCATTTCACGCATCAGACATGCAAAGGCATAATCCGGAAGGACATCATCCGCGTCAAGGAAAAACACATACTCTCCGGTCATTTGGGTAAATGCATAGTTTCTCGTGTCAGAAACACCGGTATTTTCTTTCTCAAAATAATGAATGCGCTGATCGGACTGTTCCATCATCCGGCAAACCGCAGCCGTGGAATCGACAGAGCCATCATTCACCACGATAATTTCAAAATCAGAATATGTCTGTTTCAGCACACTTTCGAGTGCTTTTTTGATAAAGCGCTCCGCGTTATATACCGGCACAATAACCGAAATCATGAGCAAATCCTTTCTCAGTCAACCGCAGCATAAATCTTTTCCAGCCGTCTGAGCACTTTCTGCGTGCTGAAGTTTCTGACCTTGTGGGCATTGTATGCACCCATGGTCTCCAAATCCCTTTGCAGCAATGTCCTGACTGCTGCTCTTACCTGGGATACGTCGTGAGGATCAAACAGCTCTCCGCCCTCTTCATCAATCAAGTCGGTGTTGCCCCGAATCCTGCTGACAGCACATGGCAGGCCGCTGGCCATTGCTTCCATCAGGGAGACTGAAAGTCCCTCGCGATAGGATGGAAACACAAAGGCATCCGCCGCTTTGTCCAGCTCTCCAATATCTGTTCTGAAGCCTAAAAGCTTCACCCGATCTGACATTCCAAGACTCTGCGCCAGCTTTTTCAGTTCCTCTTCCTTATTTCCGCGTCCCGCAATCACATAATAGACGTTCATCCCTCGCAGTGCTCTGATCACAGTCTCATGATTTTTATTTTCATTCAGTTCACCAACAGAAAAGAGCATGACCGCATCCTCCGGAACACCGATTTCAATTCTCTTTGCAGCTTTGTCTACTGAATTGCCCTGAAATTTACAGACATCCACACCAATCCCGGGAATGTATTTAACAGTCTTCGCTTTCATCCATTTTTTTGCGAACCTGTAGTCTTCCGTATTAATGGTAATCAGCACATCTGTCCAGTAAGCGCAAAGCCACTCAACCGGAAAATACAAAATCCAGTTGAGAAGCGGCGCACCCTTATAAAAATGAAAGCCATGAGCAGTATAAATCACTTTCGTGCCTGTCAGCTTCCCGGCAATACGCCCTACGACACCGCCAATCGGCGTATGGCAGTGTAAAAAAGCATAGTCGTTCTTTTTCAGCAAACGCTTCACCTGGCGGAAAGCCTTTCCGTTCTGTGAAAGCTTCGTCACATCCCGGGCAAAATCCACATGAAAATATCTCACCTTCATCTTTTTCAGTCTGCGGATAAGCTGGCGAACCTCCTCATCTGAACAGGTATTACCTTCTTTGAAATTACAGGCTACATCCACCTCATATCCCATGTGCATGAGAAGCTCAATATTTGGCAGCGTAAACTGATCAATCATGGATGCCACGGAACCCAAGACTAAAACGCGTTTCTTCCGACTTATAGCGCAGTTGTTTGTCACAGGCTCCTCCTCTTTTGCCATGCCCACTACTGCCTCCGAATTATCGGCATGCAGACTGCCTGTGCCACCTTCCACTACGCCGTCAGATCTCAATACAGAACCGATCGTACCAAGGAAACACTTCAGATCCATCAGCGGGCCGAATTTTTGAAGATACTCCCCGTCAAAGCGGGCCTTCACCGGTATTTCCAGCTCATCTCTGCCATTGATCTGCGCCCAGCCGGTCAGGCCCGGAGTCAGCGCATTCGCGCCGTATTTATCACGCTCCGCGATCAGATCATATTGATTCCAGAGAGCAGGTCTGGGGCCGATCAGGCTCATCTGTCCCAGGACACACTGGTACAGCTGCGGCAGCTCATCCAGAGAATATTTGCGCATAAAACGCCCCGTTTTCGTGATATAAGCCTCCGGATCGCTCAGCATATGCGTGGGGACATCCTTTGGTGTGTCTGTCCGCATGGTACGGAATTTCCAGATTTCAAAAAGCTTTTTATCCTTTCCGACCCGTTTTTGCTTAAACAGGACGGGGCCAGGTGAGTCCAGTTTGATTGCGACGGCAAGTCCAGCCATAACCGGTGTCAGAAGAATACTGGCCGTACCGGCAATGGCGATATCCAGTGCTCTCTTTACAGGCAGATATTTTTTCTGTTTTTCAGTGAATTGATATTCCATATACGCCTCATATCGTTAAGGTATGACCAGCCGCACACCAGGTGCTTCACAGGATGATCCGACATAACGCTTTACCCTCTCACATTTTCGTTTTCTCGTAATGATAGGTCGGCACGACCTCCTGTATCGCGGCCCGGATGTCACTCTTCTCGTCATTCGCGGTCATATCCAGCATTTTTAACTGCTCCACAAACTTCTCTTTATCAAAATCAATCGGTTTTCCGATATAAATCATCTGATTCGCGGTCTTCTGCAGACCTTCCTCGTTCATCAGAAGCTCTTCGTACATTTTTTCCCCGGGACGCAGGCCAGTAAATTTGATCTCAATATCTTCCCCGACGCGATGCCCGGACAGCTTGATCAGGTTTTCCGCCAGATCCAGAATCTTCACCGGTTCTCCCATGTCCAGGACGAAAATCTCGCCGCCCTTCGCGTACGCGCCGGCCTGCAGCACCAGGGAAACCGCCTCCGAGATCGTCATAAAATAGCGGATGATATCAGGATGCGTCACCATCACGGGACCACCCTCTTCAATTTGTTTTTTAAATAATGGAATAACACTGCCATTGCTGCCTAGCACATTACCGAATCGGACCGCCACAAAACTGGTGGATGAATTCTCGTTCATCATCTGCACCACCATCTCACATATCCGCTTGCTGGCTCCCATCACATTAGTAGGATTTACCGCCTTATCAGTGGAAATCAGTACAAATTTGTCCACGCCGTACTTATCTGCAGCAACGGCCGTTTTATAAGTGCCCATAACATTATTTTTAATCGCTTCTCTCGGACTGTCCTCCATCAGGGGCACATGCTTGTGAGCCGCTGCATGATATACGATATTGGGGCGATAGGTTTCCATGATGCTTTCAATCCGTGTCTCATTTCTCACGGAGGCAATCAGCACTTCCAGATCCAGATCCGGATACTTACGGATCAGCTCCTGCTGGATGTCATAGGCATTATTTTCATAGATATCGACAATAATCAGCTGCTTCGGGTCGTGACTTGCTATCTGACGGCAGAGCTCGCTGCCGATGGAACCACCCCCGCCGGTGACCAGTACAACCTTCCCGCTGACATAACCCAATATTTCATCAGTATTGATCTGTATGGGCTCTCTGCCGAGAAGGTCTTCAATCTCCACATCCTTGAGCTTCGCAATGGATACATCCTCATTGATCAGCTGGTACATGCCCGGCAGAGTCACAATCTTGCACACACTCTCCTTGCAGATGTCCAGGATTTCCTTTCTGGTCTGCGTGGACGCGGAAGGGATAGCAAAAATAATCTCATCGATCCGATATTGCTGCACTGCGTCGAGAATACTCTCTCTGCCGCCGACAATCGGAATCCCTCGCATATATTTTCCCTGTCTGGCCGGGTCATCATCAATCATACATTGAATCTTCATATTGACATAACGACTGATTTCCACTTCCCTGATAATTGCATTGGCTGCCTCTCCGGCGCCGATCAGCATGATATTCTTCATGGCATGGGTATCGGAGCTGCCCCTCAAGTGAAACACCTTTAAGATCCGGCTGCCGAAACGGTACAGACTGGTCAGTCCGAACAGCATAAACCAGTAAAGGACATGATAGCTTCTGGGCATATACAAAGGGAACACATAGGATATGATGAGCTGAACTGCTGCGGAACATAATGTCGCACAGATAATCTTGACCAACTCGTCCGTGCTGGCATATTCCCAGACACTACTGTATAATTTAAACAGCGCAAATATAATAATCGTTGTCACGATTGTCACAGGCAGAAGATACGCGTAGTGATTCAGAAAATGCCGTTCAATCTCATTAAATTTGAATTCAAAGCGGATATAGAGCGCCATGAAGGAAGAAATCATGATAAACAGAACATCAAAAAAAACCATGATAAAAAGCCGGCTGGATACAATATTGGATTTTTCCTTTTTCTGTTCACGCATAGACACCTGTCCTCCCACAACACCTTAATTTACCATAAAATTCCGCAAAAGTATAGCTTTTAGGCGGATATTCTTCAAAATTCCGCCCAAAGGGGCGTGAAGGAGCCGGCCCGCAGACGGAAGATCGCCCAAAAATATGATACTATAGATTTCTTCGCCAAAAACATTTCCGTAATCATATTAATAGAATGTAAGAAATCTGTTAAAATATTCCGGCAGTAAAAGACACAGGCCCCTGCAGGCCTGTGCCCTCTTTCCATTACAGTTCCGCGACGGTTCCCGCCTTGTTCTTTTTACGGTGCTTTTTGCCTTCCGGTTCTGAACCCGTTTCTCCACTGTCCGGTATCATATGCACATCCATCTGTGGGAACGGAATCTGGATATTATTTTCATCCAGGGTGAGCTTCGTGTTTTCCGTGATCCGCCAGAAGGCTTCCCAGTAATCCTCGCCCCTCACCCAGCAACGGACAATCAGATTTACACTGCTGTCTGCAAGCTCGCTGACCACCACCAGCATTGGCTCTTCCTTCAAGGTTGCCTCGTCGTCCTCCAGCATTTTTAAGAGGACTTCCTTTGCTTTTTTCAGATCAGCATCGTACGCAATGCCGACATTGACATCCACCCTTCTTTTGGCTCCTCGCGTCACATTGGTGATGCTGTTGTCGCTGAGGGTACCGTTGGGAATGACAACGATTTTATTGTCAGCGGTGTGCAGGTGGGTATAAAATATCTGGATATCGTCAACTGTCCCTTCCAGACCGGCTCCGTGTGCCACGATATAATCTCCCACCTGGAACGGCTTCTGCAGCAAAATCAGAACACCGCCCGCCATATTGGAAAAGCCCCCTGTAAAGCAAGACCAATGGCCACGCTGGCGGAGGCAATCACCGCCAGAAGACTTGCCGTATCAAAACCGAACATCTCCAGTATGGTGAAAATCAGAACAACATAAAGGACAATATAAGCTGCCGAATCTAAAAAAGTGATAACACCCTTCTCGGCATTGTGCCTCTCTAACAATTTGCGCAGACATTTGCGCAGGAACTTAATCAGCTTCACGCCGACGCCATAGGTAATGGCGGCGGTGATCAGCTTCATGAGTATATTCATAATCAGGGAAAACAGCGAAGAATTATCGTATAATTCCAGAAAACTGATCATAAGCTCCGTTTCCTCTTTCCGTTATAGAATTCCTATACACCGCAGCAGCAACAGAATATGCTGTCCAGCGACTATTTTGCGGCAGACTTTTTCTTTTTGGGCTCTGATTTTTTCGTGTAGGTAGCCGGTTTATCTGTCCCTGCTTCTGTTTGCGCCGCCTTTTTGCCGGCGCGTTTTTTTACATCCGCCAAATTCGCCTTTTCTTCTTTTTTCCCGGCCGCCTTTGTCTTTTCCTCTTCAGGCTCCGGAGAAATCTCAAAAATTGCAGCGGACTGTGCGGCTACCTTTAAATTGATGGAATAAGGCTGGCCGTCCCACTCCTGCTTTTTGGCCTTTTTGACACGTGGATTCACATTACCGCCGCCGCCGTATTTCTCCGCGTCAGTATTGAGAATCTCCTTATATTTGCCGGCCCACGGAACGCCTGCCGTCATATCCCTGGCTACACCGCTGAAGTTGGCCACAACAAAGAGTGCCTTGTCGTTTGTCGAGCCTTTTCTGACAAAGGCCACAAAGCAATCCTGCCAGCTGATGCAGTTGGTCCAGAAAAAGCCGTCCGGATGGTTGTCCAGCTCATTTAATGCCTTACTGCTGCGATAGAGTGCATTCAGATCCTTCATCAGCGTCTTGACTCCCAGATGATATTTGTACTGGAGCAGATCCAGATTGACTGCACGCTGTTCAGAAAATTCCTGATACTCTCCGATATCCTGTCCCATGAAAAGAAGCTTTTTACCAGGGTGCATCATCATATAGGCATAGGTAATACGCAGGGCAGCGAAACGCTGATCCTCATCGCCCGGCATCTTGCCGATCATGGTGCCCTTGCCGTGCACCGCCTCGTCATGGCTGAATGCCAGCATGTACTGCTCACTGTAGGCGTACATCATGGAGAAGGTCAGCTGATTGTGCTCGTAAGAGCGGAAATACGGGTCCGCCTTGATATAGTCAATAAAATCATTCATGTAACCCATATTCCACTTGTAGTCAAAGCCCAGACCGCCTTCGTCCAGCCTGCCGGTAACCATTGGCCAGGCGGTAGATTCCTCCGCGATCATCAGCGTATTGGGATTGCGCTTGTGTACGATGGAATTGGTGTGCTTGAAAAATTCAACCGCATCCAGATTCTCCTTGCCGCCGTAAATATTGGGAATCCACTCACCATCCTTGCGTCCGTAATCCAGATAAAGCATGCTGGCCACCGCGTCCACACGCAGGCCGTCCACGTGATAATTTTCAATCCAGTAAAGCGCATTGGCAATCAGATAATTGGACACCTGCGGTCTCGCATAGTTATACACCAGTGTTCCCCAGTGCGGATGAGAGCCCTTCCTGGGATCCAGATGCTCATACAGGCAGGTTCCGTCAAAATTGGACAAACCGTAGGTATCCCTCGGAAAATGCGCGGGTACCCAGTCCAAAATCACACCGATTCCGGCGTTGTGCAGCTTATTGACAAAGGCAGCGAAGTCTTCCGGTCTGCCGTATCTGCTGGTAGGCGAATAATAACCGATCACCTGATAACCCCAGCTGGCATCCAGCGGATGCTCGCTCACAGGCATCAGCTCCACATGCGTGTACCCCAGATCCTTCACATAATCGATCAGCTTGTCTGCCAGAACTCTGTAATTCAGATATTCGTTATTCTCACCGCGGGCTACAGAGCCAAGGTAAACCTCATAGACGCTGATGGGGCTGTCCGGGCTCTGGGTCTTTGCCCGGTTTTTAATCCACTCCTCATCATCCCACTGAAAATGACTGATATCCGTAACCACTGACGCGGTGTTGGGGCGAAGCTCACTGTAATAGGCATACGGGTCAGACTTCAAATAAGTCAGGCCGCCCTTTGCCTTGATCTCAAATTTATAGACATCCCCCTCCAGAATACTGGGTACGAAAAGTTCAAAAATACCTCTGGTCTTCTTCATCTGCAGGCGGGTGCCGTCCCAGCTGTTGAAATCTCCCACAATGCTGCAGCGGATGGCGTTTGGCGCCCAGACCGCAAAAAAGGTGCCCTCCACGCCCTTTACAGTCATGGGGTGCGCACCGAGTACCTTGTACACCTCGTAATGGATGCCCTTTTCAAATTTATCGATATCCTCGTCCTTTAGCATGGAGCCGAATTCATATGGGTCACAAAACTCCACAATATTCTCCCCATAGGTCACGGAAAGAGTATAAACCCCCTTATAAGAAGGCTTTACCTCCGCGGCAAACCAGCTGCTCTCCTCATCCACAAGTTCCATCTCAATGGGCTTTTTCCCCGGGAACTTCACACATGCCGCGCTGGCAGTGGGAAGATAGGCCTGAATCAGATCCACACCGTCGATGGTGTGCCGCCCAAGAATTCTGTGCGGATTCTCTGATTCTGAATAGGTGATCTCCTCAATATCCGCCCAGTTCATCAGATCATATAACTTTGTGCTCATAACAATACCCTCCCTGTCAAATACCCCTCTGATTTCACAGATGCTTTATTTATGAACATTTTACCAAAAATAACTGGCTAATACAAGCCAAAAGTGGTAAAATGCCTTCACAAGTTGCTATTCACAGACGACTTGAGAGATGTAAACAGACTCGTCAAGCGCAGTTTGCTTGTAAGAGGCTGTTTATATCTCCCAGGTTGACTGTGAATCAGTCACTCCCCCACATAAGCAGTCTTAGCTCTGTAAGAGGTAAGATTGCGCATGCGGGGGAGCGGCTATGAATATCAACTTACTAACTATGACTCACAGAAAGGACTTCACCCATGACAGAAAAAGAATTTGACATGATAAAACGCATCAACAAATACGCAGAGGAAGTGCTCGGCGACATCGACCCGCAAAAAGTCCAGGTTTCCAGACAGCTCGAAGCTCTGCGACCCATCTTTGAGGAAATTGCTGCGGAAGAACATATTACCCTGGAGGAGATGTTCATCAAGTATATGGATCTGCAGAGCGAGGCAAGCCTCCAGGAAGAAATGCGGCTGCGCCAGACCTTCGCCGACCAGGCCAACGATCCGGAAAATCCCATGCTGTTCCGATAGTGTGATCTACGTTATCTGATGACTCTGGCACGGAACACGCCGGGAATGGCCTTCAGTCTCTCCACCACCTGCGTGCCCGCCGTCTGATCCAGGTCAATCAGCGTATATGCCACATCATCTCTGGATTTATTGACCACCTCGGCAATATTGATACCCTCCTGCGCCACGCAGGTCGTGATCGCAGTCAGCATACCGGCCACGTTTTTGTGTAATACTGCTACTCTGGCAGCAGTTCTGCACGGGCCAACCTCACAGCGCGGATAGTTGACGCTGTTTACAATACTGCCGTTCTCCAGATAATCCCGGATTTCCTTTACCGCCATCACCGCACAGTTATCCTCGCTCTCCTCAGTTGAGGCTCCCAGATGTGGGATCACGATACACCCCGGCTTTCCGCTGGTCACAGGCGTCGGGAAATCCGATACATATCTGCGGATTTTTCCCTCTTTCAGTGCTTCCACCACCGCCTGCTCATCACAGAGCACATCTCTCGCAAAATTTAAAATCACCGCATTTGGCTTCATCAGGGCCAGAGTTTCTTTCCCGATCATCCCTTTTGTGGATTCCATGGCCGGCACATGAATGGTAATGAAATCACTGTTTTCGTAAATCTCATTCACATCCGTAACATGCCGGACATTATGGCTCAGCTTCCATGCGGCGTCCACAGACAGGAAAGGGTCATAGCCCAGAACATGCATACCCAGCTGCTCCGCCACATTGGCTACCATGGCGCCAATGGCCCCCAGGCCGATGACACCCAATGTTTTCCCCATAATCTCCGTACCCGCGAAAGCCTTTTTGGCCTTCTCAGTCGCTTTTGCGATATCCGGATCATTCCGATGCTCTTTTACCCATTCGATTCCACCGTTGATATCGCGGCTCGCCAGCAGCATGGCCGCAATAATCATTTCCTTTACCCCGTTGGCGTTGGCACCAGGCGTATTGAAAACCACGATGCCTTTCTGCGCACACTTTTCCAGCGGAATATTATTATAACCCGCTCCCGCTCTTGCTACTGCCAGCAGGCTGTCCGGCAGCGCAAGATCATGCATGACAGCGCTTCTGACTAAAATACCGTCCGACTCACTCATCTGATCTGTAAGAGCGTACTGCTTCGTAAAATGCTTAAGCCCCACCTTTGAAATTGGGTTCAGGCAATGAATCTGATATACTTTTTCCGACATAATGACTCCTCCCGCTCATTCTCAATATACAATGACCGTCATGCCGCTCGTCACCAGTGCATACAACTCCTTCGCCTTTGCCGAAGGCAGGTTCACGCAGCCATGAGACCCATTCGTCAGGTACTCCGTGCCACCGAAGACTGTCTTCCAGTATGCGTCATGAAAACCACAGCCATCATAAAAATGCATCCAGTAATAAACATAGGTCGTATAATCCGCGCCGCGCAGAGTACGTCCCTGCTGCTTATATTCTATGTAATAAACTCCTTTCGGGGTATCCCGGCCTTTTGCAACATCACCGGTAACACAATCGCTCTCCCAGATCAGCTCATCTCCCTGATACATATAACAGTGCTGCTCGGAAATACTGACTTCAATATATGTTTCCGAGATTGCGCGGCCATAGTCATTGTCAACTGCGCCTGAAGGATAATAAGTATATTCCAGTGTGAGCGTCTCGTCGCAGCTTTGCGCATTCAGCGCCTCAGTCAACTCCTTAACAAGTTCGCTCTCATTTTCCATGACCCGGCCGTAATTGCCTTTTTCAACCTCTATTGTCTCCCCGCTGTGTGTTACAAACTCCCAGCTGTTATTGCGCGTACTCGTCTCTGACGCAAGGGCAGAGACATAAGCTTCCACTTTTTCCGTATCGCAGTAAATTGTACCGTCCTTATTCAGGAGCGGAATTTTCTCCTCATCAGTTGCAAGAAAGCTCTGTACCTGAACCCCTGTCAGGACATACTCTCCCTCATCTGCAGAAAGAGTGACCTGATGAGACTGCGTATATTCTTCAATCTGATTGTATATGTTCAGCAGAATTTTGTCGTTCGAGGTATACCCCTCTGCAGTATAACAGTCTGTTTCAACAAGACTTACAGACTTTGCGCCCGTCTGCACTGCCGCCAGAATCATCTCACAGGCTCTGTCGGTATCCAGTATTTCCAGCCCTGTATCACTTAATACATAGCCGTCTTCCGTATACTCCAGTGTCACCTTATTGTCATATTTCTCATCAATCTCAGAAAAAGGAGAAACTGTGGGCAGCCACTCGCTGAAAGCTTCCTCATCCAGTGTAACCAAAGGGTTTACCGTATAAGATGTCTGTGAAAAGACTGCACCTGTATGCGTCTGATTCCTGACTTCCTTTATCGATTCTGTATAATCAATCCCGGTCACAAACGCATTACAGTCCAGAACATACTCATTTCCCTCATCATCTGTAATCGTGACAGAGACATCATATTCCTGCTGGCAAAGCAGAAGATTTACCCGTTCCACCGAAAGACCGGTACAGTAAACTCCGTTGATCCAGGTTCCGTATGGAAACGTCTTTGAATAATGATCCTGCAGCAGGATATATCCCAGCGCGCAGAATACTGCCACGGCAAGCAGGGCCGCAGCAGCAGAATACAAAATGAGTTTTCGGGTTTTCGTCATCATCTGTAATATCTCACTCGATTTTTTCTCATTCTCTCGCCTTTAAGTCGTCTCCGTCAAAAGCTTCGCTGATCGGCGCGCCCGCGGGCACCATCGGCAGCACCTTATCATCTTCCGGAATGATGCAGCCCAGTACCACCGGACGGCCAAGAGAAATGGCTTTTCTCAGCGCCGGTTCCACCTCTTCTTTCGTGGTGACCCGGATAGCCTCACAGCCAAGGCCCTCCGCCACCTTACAGAAATCCACAGCATCCTGCAGAACGGTCTGACTGTAACGCTTGTCATAGAAAAGAGTCTGCCACTGCCGTACCATGCCGAGCACATGATTATTGATCACGACCTCAATCACCGGAATGTTGTAACGACTGGCAGTTGCAAGCTCATTCATATTCATGCGGAAGCATCCATCGCCAGCAATGTTGATACAGATTTTGTCCGGCCGGGCCATTTTTGCGCCGATACAGGCGCCAAGACCATAACCCATGGTTCCAAGTCCTCCGCTTGTCAGAAGTGTACGCGGCTCAGTATAAGTGTAATACTGCGCGGCCCACATCTGATGCTGACCCACATCAGTGGTAATCAGTGCCTGACCGCTGGTGATCCTGTCAATTTCCTGCATGATATACGGACAACTGAGCTGATCATCGTCGTATTTAAGCGGATATTTCTGTTTTAATTCCTCCACATGTGCAAGCCATTTTGTGTGGTTCTGCTGCTCAAGACCTGCCAGAATGTCTTGCAGTGCAAGTTTTAAATCTCCCACCAGAGAAGCTGCGGTGCGGACATTTTTATTAATCTCCGCCGCGTCAATATCAATCTGAATAATCTTCGCGTTCGACGCAAAGCGCTTTGCGTCTCCGGTGATACGGTCTGAGAAACGGGCTCCAAGTGCCACCAGACAGTCACACTCGCTGACGCCCAGATCAGAGGCCTTGGTGCCATGCATGCCGATCATTCCAGTATATTCCGGCGAGTATCCGTTTATGACGCCTTTCCCCATCAGCGTATCGCAGACAGGACTGTTGAAGCGTTCCACAAACTGACGCACCTCCTGCCAGGCATTGGATAAAACAGCACCGCCGCCCACCAGCACGAAGGGCTTTTTCGCTTCCTTCAAAAGAGAAATCACCTTCTCGACATCTTCAGCAGTATAGGAAACTGTCGGCTCCTCCTCCTTAATCTCCACCGCTTCATATTCACACAGCGCAGCTGTCACATCCTTCGGCACATCGATCAGCACCGGACCCGGCCTGTCGCTTCTGGCGATGTGGAAAGCCCTGCGGATGGTAGCTGCCAGCTCCTTCACATCCTTGACGATGAAGCTTCTCTTGGTGATCGGCATTGTAATTCCCGCAATATCAATCTCCTGGAAAGAGTCTTTCCCCAGAAGAGAAACACCGACATTGCAGGTAAGGGCAACAACCGGAACAGAATCCATAAACGCGGTAGCAATACCCGTCACCAGATTTGTGGCGCCTGGACCTGAAGTAGCCAGGCACACACCCACTTTTCCGGTCGCTCTGGCATAGCCGTCAGCCGCATGGCTCGCGCCCTGCTCGTGGCCTGTCAGAATGTGGGTAATCTCCGGATGTTTATATAATTCATCATATACATTTAAAATCGCGCCGCCCGGATAACCAAAGACGGTATCCACGCCCTGCTCCTTTAAGCACTGCACAATGATCTGTGATCCATTCAGCTGCATAAATCCAATCCCTCTCTTCTGTCTTTCACTTATATTGAAATCTGATCTTAATCAACGCCTGTAAAATAAGATAGTCTCAAAATCACTCTTGCAGACGATTAAGATCGCGCACAAATTACTCATCCGCATTTATTCATTCGGAAGCTTTAAAATCGCGCCGTTTACGCCGCTGGTCACTAACTCCCTGTATCGCTTCAGGTAACCGGTTACCGGAGGCATCTTTTTTGGCACATAATTTTTCTTTCTCTCTTCCCACTCATCCTCCGGCACCAGAACATTGAGCGTATTGGCCGGAATATCAATGGAAATCAGGTCTCCCTCCTGCACGAGCGCAATAGGACCGCCCACAGCCGCCTCCGGAGATACATGTCCGATGGAAGCGCCTCTGGAGGCGCCGGAAAAACGACCGTCCGTAATCAGCGCTACCGAGGAGCCAAGTCCCATACCGGCAATCGCGGAAGTTGGATTGAGCATCTCTCTCATACCCGGTCCGCCCTTGGGTCCCTCATAGCGGATCACCACCACATCTCCTTCCACGATCTTTCCGCCTCGGATAGCCTCAATGGCGTCCTCTTCACAGTCAAAGACACGTGCCGGGCCGGTGTGAACCATCATCTCCTCTACGACAGCGCTTCTCTTGACCACGCTGCCGTCCGGCGCGATGTTGCCCTTCAGGACGGCGATGCCGCCAGTCTTCGAGTAGGGATTTTCCACCGTACGGATAATGTTGGTGTCTTTATTAACCGCGTCCGCAATATTCTCCCCAACAGTTTTGCCTGTACAGGTAATCAGATCTGTAGAAAGCAGATTGAGCTTCGTCAGCTCCTTCATCACCGCATACACACCGCCGGCTTCATTCAGGTCCTCCATATAGGTCGGGCCGGCAGGCGCTAAATGGCAGAGGTTCGGCGTTTTCTCAGACAGAGAATTCGCAATATCCAGATTGATCTCCACGCCCGCCTCATGTGCGATAGCAGGAATGTGCAGCATCGTGTTCGTGGAGCAGCCAAGCGCCATATCAACAATCAGAGCGTTCATAAACGCTTTCTCAGTCATAATGTCACGGGGCCGGATATCCTTCTCAACCAGCTCCATAATCTGCATGCCGGCATGCTTTGCCAGACGAATTCTCTCAGAATATACAGCCGGAATTGTGCCGTTCCCGCGAAGACCCATTCCGATGGCTTCCGTCAGGCAGTTCATGGAATTAGCCGTGTACATGCCGGAACAGGAACCGCAGGTAGGACAGACATTCTCTTCGTAATAAGTCAGCTCCTCCATGGAGATTTTGCCCGCGGCCTGTGCGCCCACGGCCTCAAACATAGAGGAAAGGGAGGACTTATGTCCATGTACATGTCCCGCCAGCATGGGACCGCCGGAGACGAAAATCGTCGGAATATTGACACGCGCCGCGGCCATTAAAAGTCCCGGAACGTTTTTATCACAGTTGGGTACGCAGACCAGACCGTCAAAGCCGTGTGCCATCGCCATGCACTCCGTAGAATCTGCAATCAGATCTCTGGTAACCAGAGAATACTTCATGCCGACATGCCCCATAGCAATGCCATCGCAGACCGCGATCGCCGGAAACACAACCGGTGTTCCACCTGCCATGGCCACACCCAGTTTGACCGCTTCCACAATCTTATCCAGGTTCATATGACCGGGTACAATCTCATTATAGGAGCTGACAATGCCGATCAGAGGGCGCTTTCTCTCCTCCTCGGTCATTCCCAGTGCGTTCAGTAAGCTTCTGTGCGGAGCCTGTGCGGCTCCGGTTTTGACACTGTCACTTCTCATATCATAAATTCCTTTCCATTATCTTCGTTGTTTCCCATGATCAGAAAGTAAAGTTCCTTCACTCCACGGTTTTCCCATTTCAATATTTCTAAAAGAATGTTTCTGCAATGATATAGATCACGGAATAAATCACAAAGCAGATCATCCCGGCATTTAACAAGGCAGGTTTAAACTGTCCGTCGGGCGGCTCATCCGATTGACGCCTGAGGAAAAAGTACTTTCTTCCCCTGATCAGGAAAATCACAGCCGCAATCAGAATGCAGTACACCAGTCCCTCCGCGATCAGCAGGGCAGATATCCCCACAGGATCCTCCAGGCAAAACCGCAGCATGGACACAGAATCTGCCGCAGCCGCATAGAACGCATCCAGATCCACCAAAGAAAGCAGGCCGTTCAGCACCACTGAAGACATGATATTCAGCATCCCGTGCAGGATCATAACATAGTGTACTTTTCCAGTCCGGATATAAATATACGCAAAAAAAGAACCGATCGCAAAAGCATAGAAAAACTGATCCAGATTTCCATGAAACAGGCCAAACATCAGCCCGGAAACCAGAATCGCCGCTGCCTCCCCGTAACGAAGCAGGCGGTCTATCAGTATTTTCCTGAAAAACCATTCCTCAAAAACAGGTGCAATCAGACCTGTTAATACCAGCAAAACAAGCGGACTCACATATTCAACCAGGTCATCCACAGGATTCTCAATCAATGTCCCAGACATGGTTTCTGTAAAGCCAATCACTATCTGCCCGATCCAGTTGGATACAACAACGATCAGATACGTTACACAAAACGCCTGCAGCAGCTGCGAAATCTTCATCGGGTGCTTTTCAGGAACCAGTTTTTCCTCCCTGCATAAAAGCTTTGCCCCTGGCGGCAAAATCACAAGTCCGACCAGGTACAGGGAAACACTGGACAAAACCGTCAATGCGGTATAGTTGTCATAAACTTCAGGAAAATACGAATAAATGACCAGGCTTAAAATCAACTGAACCACAAGCACTGCCAGTGAAAATATCAGATACAGAAAACCCATGCGGGAATATGCTTTTTTAGCTGTCATTTAAAAATCCTCTTGACCAAAAGCTCACCCATCTCACTGCAGCCAACCTGTGTGCATCCCGGTGCCATAATATCCGCAGTCCGATACCCGTCCTTTAACACTGCCTGCACAGCGGCCTCTATGGAATCTGCCTCCCTGTCCAGGTCAAAACTGTAGCGCAGCATCATGGCAGCGCTTAAAACTGTCGCGATTGGGTTGGCAATGTCTAAACCCGCAATATCCGGAGCGGAGCCGTGACTGGGTTCATATAAACCGAATTTCGTATCATTTAAGGAAGCGCTCGGCAGCATGCCGATAGAGCCGGTCACCATGCTTGCCTCGTCAGAAAGGATATCGCCGAACATATTCTCCGTGAGAATCACATCGAACTGTGCCGGATCTTTCACCAGCTGCATGGCGCAGTTATCCACCAGCATATGCTCCAGCGTCACATCCGGATAATCAGCCGCCACTTCCTCCACAACCTTTCTCCAGAGCCTGGAGGAATCCAGTACATTGGCCTTGTCAACGCTTGTGACCTTTCCTTTGCGCTTGCGGGCAATATCAAAGCCCTTCACGGCAATTCTGCGGATCTCGTTCTCGTCATAGGTCAGCGTATCGACAGCCCTGCGCACACCGTTCTCCACCACCGTTTTTCTCTCGCCGAAATAAAGTCCTCCGGTCAGTTCCCGCATAATCATAATGTCAAAGCCGGCCGCGCTGATCTCTTCCTTTAACGGACACGCGCCCGCGAGCTCCGGATACAGAAAAGCGGGCCGCAGGTTGGCGAACAAATTCAACGATTTACGCAGCCTCAGCAGTCCGGCTTCCGGACGTTTGTCCGGCGGCAGCTGATACCAGGGAGAAGTGGAGGTATTGCCGCCAATGGAACCCATCAGCACAGCATCCGCTGCCTGTGCCTGCGCAATCGCCTCATCGGTAAGAGGTTCCCCACAGGCGTCAATGGATGCGCCTCCCATCAGAATATCGGTATAGGACAGGTCATGTCCGAAACGAGCCGCGACAGCATTCAGCACGGCTTTCGCCTGTGCTACGATTTCCGGTCCGATCCCATCACCCGGGATACAGGTAATATTCAATCTCATACTTTCATTCCTTTTGAAATTCTTGCTTATTTTTTGCATACACTTTATTTATATTACTCTTATTTCCTGGAATTTTCAAGTCGCCGGATTATTCTTTCCATGCCAAATAAGAGCAATTTCTGAATAATTTGAGTACAAAAAGCCCTGCAGAGTAAAAAAGCTTTCGCTTTCAGACCCTGCAGGGGCATATGTATGATGTTTCTCTATTTGTTTTCGGGCCGCTTTGAATTACGCTTTTTCACTCCGGACTGATCCGGAATCTGAATGGAATCTGCTTTCTCATTCTCCTCCTGCAGTCGGGTAAGAGTGCTGATCACAGCTTTTACAACTTCCTTATTTTCAGCTGAAAGGCCATCATACAAAGTAAAATCATCACTATATGATTCAACGTACTGCATCATTCTGTCCCCGCCGGTATGATTATATTTCTCATCCGTCAGCGACATAATATAGTCTGCTGAAACATTATAAAACCTGGCCAGCTTTACCAGCAGATCTGTGGGAATCATATCCTCATTGTTCTCAATTCTGCTGATCGTCTGCTGCGATGTTCCAATTTCATTTGCAAGCCCTTCCTGTGTCAGACCGCGACCGCGCCTCAGCTCTTTTAAGCGTCCCATTCAAATGTTCCTTCCTGTTTCTTACGTATTTTACTAGTCCTGATTTTCAAGGTACTATTAATCCTGCTTGTATACTACAGTTCACGATTATTTTTGTCAATCTGTCTTTGATGTAGAAATGAACAACCGTGAATATATGTCACTGCTGCTCGCCGTTCGCCTTCTCAATCTGCGCAATGGCGCTCTTCTGCATGGGAATGCGGCAGTTTCTGTTATTGCCAAATTCCACGATAACTGTATCCTCCGTGATATCAATCACCGAGCCGTAAAACCCACTGTTGGTAAGTACATAATCACCGATCTCTACCGCCGCGATCATAGCAGCAATCCGTTTCTGCTCCTTCCTCTGCGGTCTGAACATAAACAGATACATCGCCCCGAAAAGAACCGCGTATACAACAATCATGGCAATCAGACTGCCGGTGGAAGACGCCGTATCACTTGTTAATAAAATAGCCATAAATTCCTCCCAAATGGTAAACTGTTGCAGCCGCTTAAATCAGACTGCCAAATTACTCCATTTACTATACTCTTTTCAAAAGATATTGGCAAGAAGATTCTCAAAGTTTTTGAATCCTTTTAGAAATCTCTTATAAAAACAGCTGATCTGAATTTTGCTCAGTCTTCGCCGTTTTGTGCAAATCCCGCAAGCTTTTCTTTTTTATAGGAAGAAAAAGTACCCTTATCCAGTGCGTCCCTGATTTCCGCCATCATTGTATTATAAAAATACAGATTATGCGTGACTAAAAAACGCATGCCCAGCATCTCCTTCGCCTTGATCAGGTGATGAATGTAGGCCCTGGAATATCTGCGGCAGACCGGGCACTGACAGCCAGACTCCAAAGGCCTGTCATCCAGGGCAAATCTGGCGTTGGAAAGGTTTAATTTGCCGAAATTCGTGTAAGCATGTCCATGTCTGCCATTGCGGCTGGGATAAACACAGTCGAAAAAGTCGACACCTCTCTCCACGCTCTCCAGAATATTAGCCGGAGTACCTACACCCATCAGGTATGTAGGCTTGTCCATCGGCAGATACGGCACCGTCTGCTCCAGCACATGGTACATCTCCTCATGCGTTTCTCCGACCGCAAGGCCTCCCAGCGCGTAACCATCCAGATTCATCTCTGCAATCCGTTTTGCCTGATCAATACGGAGGTCGTCGTAAACAGCTCCCTGATTAATGCCGAACAGAAGCTGCTGCCGGTTAATGGTATCCTCCCGCTCATTTAACTGTGCCATTTTTTCCTGGCAGCGGGCAAGCCAGCGGGTCGTCCGCTCCACGCTGTCCTTCACGTAACGGTAATCGGCTTTGGAATTCGGGCATTCATCAAAAGCCATGGCGATGGTGGAACCCAGATTGGACTGGATCTGCATACTTTCCTCCGGTCCCATAAAAATCCGTCGTCCGTCCACGTGGGACTGAAACGTAACGCCTTCCTCCCTGATTTTGCGCAGTCCGGCCAGCGAAAAAACCTGAAAGCCGCCGGAATCGGTAAGAATCGGCTTGTTCCAGGACATGAATTTGTGCAGCCCGCCCAGCTTTTTAATCACTTCATCGCCCGGTCTGACATGCAGGTGATAAGTGTTGGACAGCTCCACCTGCGTCCCGATCTCCTCTAAATCAGCTGTGGATACCGCGCCCTTGATAGCGGCCGCTGTTCCCACATTCATAAATACCGGCGTCTGAATATCGCCATGGACGGTGTGCAGAACAGCCCGCTTCGCCCGCCCCTCCATTTTCAGTACTTCGTACATGTTTCACCTCAGTTGTCGTTCTTTGATTCTGAGGTTTCATGTTACCATACCTCTTCATTTTTGTAAACTGTTTCGTTACCGTAAACAGCTTCACTGTTTCTAATATGTGATTCCCAGCCCTGTATTCGGCGAAATCAGGGAAACCATCATATCAACCGAAAACAGAATTGTCAGAAGAATACAGATTCCCCACCGCAGACGCGACCGGTCTGACATTTTCTTCAGGCAATACGGCACAGCATAGTATACCGCGAACATACCAAATACACCGAAAAACATGGTATCCTGCGGACAGATCCGTCCCTTAAGGTTAAGCGGAAAACTGCTGTAATCCCACCATTTCATATGATAAAAGGTTTCCAGCAAAAATCCGGTAAAATATTCCACAATGGCGCACAACAGAACGCAGCCGGTATAAACCAGAGCCGGTTTATGCCGTAAGTCCTTTAAAAAATACACCATCAGAAGACCGCCGGTTCCGTAAATCGGCAGCCATGGCCCGTGCAGGAAGCCTCTGTTTAAAAACATGCCATAACGGATTCCCACAAAAACGCCTTCCCAGATCCACCCCAAAAAGGAAAACAAAAAAAATATCGCCAGAACAGAGTCAGGAGCTGCCTCTTCCATCTCCCGAATTCTGATTACCTTATCTTCTTTCATCTTTGTATCATCCACGAATGAGACATCTTGCGACGGCCCTCCGTGTGTCCCTCCCTGTCCGTTTTTACCATCTTATTTTTTAACAGTTTTGGCGGAAATATACGTGCTTGCCTTTCTTTTACCGAAAGGTTATAATAACACACACAGATCGTCAGGAGGAAAATGCAATGGCAGGAAATTCATTCGGGAATATTTTCAGAGTCACAACATGGGGCGAAAGCCACGGAAAGGCACTCGGTGTGGTCGTGGACGGCGTACCGGCCGGTCTGCCATTATGTGAAAAGGATATTCAGATTTTCTTAGACAGACGTAAACCCGGTCAGTCCGACATCTCCACGCCCCGCAGGGAGGACGACCAGGTCGAAATCCTGTCCGGCGTCTTTGATGGGAAGACAACAGGTACCTCCCTGTCCATGCTGGTGAGAAGCACCTCCCAGAAAAGCCGCGACTACTCCCAGATTGCCGACTGCTATCGCCCGGGACACGCAGATTATTCCTTCGACGCCAAATACGGTTTCCGCGATTATCGGGGCGGCGGACGTTCCTCCGGACGTGAGACCATCGGCAGAGTCGCGGCTGGCGCCGTAGCCTCAAAAATACTAAAGGAGCTGGGGATCGATGTATATGCCTATACCACTGCCATCGGGCCGGTTTCCATAGACCGCGGGCATTTTGACAGATCCGCAATCCTCAGCACCCCTACCTCCATGCCGGACACGACTGCCAACGAACAGGCCCTGGCGTATCTAAGGGAAGTGAAAGCCAACTCTGACTCTATGGGCGGTGTCATGGAATGCACTGTGACGGGACTGCCCGCGGGCGTCGGTGATCCTGTCTTTGAAAAACTGGATGCCAACCTTGCCAAAGCCGTTATGAGCATTGGCGCTGTGAAAGCCGTGGAAATCGGAGACGGCTGTGCGGTTTCCGCGCGCTATGCCTCCGAGAATAACGACTCATTTTACGCGGATGAGGACGGCGTTCACAAAATAACAAACCATTCCGGCGGAACACTGGGCGGTTTAAGCGACGGCGCTCCTGTGATTATACGCGCCTATGTCAAACCCACGCCCTCCATTTTTCAGAAGCAGCACACGGTCAATCAGGCTGGCGAAAATATTGAGATCGCCATCACGGGCAGACACGATCCGGTCATCGTCCCCAGGGCGGTCGTTGTCATGGAAGCCATGACAGCCATCACAGTTCTGGATGCTCTCCTGTCGAATATGAGCGCGAGACTGGACCGGATTGTGGACTTTTACAAAAGATAGCGTCAAAAAAACCATGAAGCATCCGGATGCGTTCCGGGCTTCATGGTTTTTTTATGTTTTTTATGCTTTTCAGAGGAGAGACGAATTTATATTTTACTTTCAGGGCAGTTTATAGAAAATCACACAGTTCGGCTCACCGACCTCAATCTCCTTCGCGCACATGGCGAGCGTTCCCTTCTTCAGATCCACGTTGAAAAATGTCATGGTGTTGGATTCATGATTTAAACTGACCAGATGTCTATTGTCCGGGAAAAGCATGGCGTCCTTCGGATAAGAGCCGCTGATCGGCAGGCACAAAATCTTGGAAAGAATGCCTGTCTCCTTATCCCGGTTGAAGATCACCACAGAATTGTCACCCGCGTTAGAGCTGATCAGATACTCATAATCCATGGAGAAGTTCAGAGCGCTGGCCGCCGCGTTGCCTGAGGTATAATCATTCAGCGTAGAAATCGTCTGTACCTTTTCGAAGTAAGGAAGCCCCTTTTCCTCCTTATAGCTGTATACGGTAATAAAATTTTTCATCTCATGGACAATATAGATAAACCTGCCGTCCTTGCTGATCTTGATATGTCTGGGGGCAGAATCCGGTTCAGAGCGAATCACATCCACCTGCTTCACGGTTCCGTTTCGGTGATCGACCTGATAGACATTGGTATGATCCAGTCCGGAATCAGCGACGAGCAGATATTTGTTGTCCCGCGTCATTTTTGTACAGACGATATGAGCGCGGAAACTTCTGTCAGCAATGCTGCCCATCCCTCTGTGATACAGCTCATCCGTAATCTTTCCGATGGAACCGTCCTCGTTGAGGCGTAAAACAGTCAGCTTGCCGTCATGATAGCTTCCCACAAACAAAAGCCTGTCCTCATAATCTGTGGACAGATAGCTGCCGCGCATCCCGTTGATGCCGGCGTGATTCAAGACCTTCAGATCGCCGTTTTTTAAGATCTCATAAGCCTCCACGCCTGTATCCGTGATGGAATAGAGGTATTTATTATTTTTGGAGAGAGTCAGATAGGATGAATTGGTGATCTCCACCTCTTTTTTGGGGTAAAAGCACCCTTTTTCCATGTCTACATCAAAGATCTTGATGCCCAGATTATCTCCCCTGGTATAGGTGGAGACATATGCAACGTATTTATCATTTGACATGAGAGTTCCTCCTGTTTTCGTCAGACTTATTTCCCGGATTTTATTTTAAGGAAATCTGTCCTGCCTGCACTTAGCCTTTCGTTTCTTTCTGTCAGTTTAACACTCTGTCTTTTTTTCGTCAATCTCAAACTGTCCGGCTCACATACCTTTTACATTTACAAAAGGCAAACCTCCCGCACCCTTCAGGGCCGGGAGGTTCAAAAAACTCACTCTCTTAAAACCGGGTACGGCGCAAACGGATACGACGTCGTCTGCCCATACGCAATCACCGTATCAGGCGGCGCAAGCGCCTGGCAGCTGCAGTCAGCGTCAGCGGGTTCCGTACATGTGCAGCTTTGCTCCGCAATGGAACAGGAGTTTGTGCAGCCGCAGAAACATGTTCTGCGGCAGGTGGTCTGTGTACCGCTGCAGCAGCTTGCGAGAAGGAAAAGCAGCAGGATTTGAAAACAGTCCATGGGGTTCCTCTTTACAGTCTTTATTTTATTTTATGCCGGGCGGAGCATTTTGTGCCGGTATATCCGTCATCACACCAGCGAACAGGCTTATTTCCTATCGTCATATACCGTTTAAAACCCGGCTTTACAACCGCACACTCAAAATCCGGTACGGTCCGGATCCGGACTCAGATTGACCAGTCTGTCCCCTTTTTCACTCACGGCCTCCAGCACATAGACAGTCCTCGCCGGAAGCATAAGCGTTTTACCAGGCTTTAATTCTTCCGGCTGCGGCTGTGTCGTGAGCGCAATCTGCCACTTCATCCCTTTTCGCAGAAGCGGAAGGGCGCATTCATGATCCTGCCAGTGCATGTTGAAGGCAATAAACAACAGGCTGTCCGCCTTTTCCGTCTCGTTTTGCGCATACGCGCCGCACAGCAGAACACCGAACTCTCTGTGAACCGGCTCCGTGGACGCCATATAAGCCTCCATCCCATGGAAGGAAATGTCCGGATAGCCAAGCCCTTTCACATCCGCGCCGGTGAGCGGCTGCTCCATATGCAGGATGGGATGCTTTCTGCGGAAGGCAAGCAGGTCCTTTACAAACTGATGAAAGTCGGCATTTTTCTTTAAGTCACGCCAGTTCACCCAACTGATCTCATTGTCCTGATTGTAGGGATTATTATTGCCCTTCTGTGTTCTGGACATTTCATCACCCATGAAAAGATAAGGCGTCCCCTGGCTTAATGCAAGCATAGCGAAAATATTTCTCTTCTGTTTTTCCCTGAGCGCGATCACGGACTTTTTGCGGGAAGGTCCCTCCTCGCCGCAGTTCCAGCTGTAATTATAATTGGAGCCATCGCGGTTATCCTCACCGTTTTCCTCATTGTGTTTATAATCGTAACTGACCAGATCATGCACACGAAAACCGCTGTAATCCGCGACGCTGTTCATATAAGCGACAGAGTGACCATTGCGGCGGATGATCTCCATCATCTCTCCTACCGTATGCTCATCGCCCTTTAAAAAGCGCCGGTATACATTCATGGCGGATTCATTGAACGCGCAAAGCCGTTTAAAAGACGTCTCACCCGTCCTGCCGTTTCCATAAGAGTCCGCAAAGCCATAATAAATCAGCTTTCTGTCTGAAAGCAGCGGATCATTCAGTATCAGTTCCATATTGATATGATCTGCCAGAATCTGGAAACCATCTACCTGATATTCCATGGTCCAGTATTCCAGAATGGGCCGGATATCGCACTCATTGACCATGTGCGGAAAATAGAACTGCATCAGAAGCTCCATCCCTCTTAAGTGGCATTCCTTCACGAGCGTTTTAAACTCCGTGACCGCATCCCTGCTCGCCGCGTAGGAAGCCTTCGGCGCGTAATAAAAGCCCTCCTTATAACCCCAGTAATTCAGCACTGGCTGTTCTGCCGTCTGCCGGTATGCGCCCAGGCCCACGCTGCGGCCTTCCGCCATATTGTCGGGCGCCTGTATCTCCGATTCAATAAATTCATAAGCAGGCTGCAGAAGCAAGGAGGTGACGCCCAGTTCCTTAAGATAGTCCAGTTTCTCCACGATTCCCAAAAAGGTTCCCTTGTGCCTGACCCCGCTGCTTGCATGCTTCGTAAAGCCGCGCACATGAAGGCCGTAGAACACCGCCTGTGCATATGGTACACGAGGGCACTTGGTTTCCCTCCAGTCAAACGGCTTCTGTGTCAGCACACTCTCCATCTGCGATGCCTGCAGTGCCTCCCCGTATGGATGGCTCACATATTGTATTCCATACCGGTCTGCCGCCTCATTTTCCCCCTGATAAAAAGATGCCAGCTGATACTCTGCCGGTACATTCTCTATGAGCATGGAATAAATACTACCGCAGCGGCAGCCCTCCTCAAAGGGTACTCTGACCGCCTCAGCGTCAGTATGCGCTGAACGAAGAAGCACACCGCAGTCCGCTGTTTCGGAAATGAAGGACGCGTGAATATTCCTTCCCTGCCGTCTGATGCCCGTCGGATATGGAGTCGATGGTTTCGTAGTAAATGGGTTGTTCATGAGCGCTTCTCCTTTGCATGGTCTTAATTCATTCTACCATAACATGCACAAAAAGTTAAAGATTTTATTGCGTTTTTCAGGAAAAAATTGTAGAATGTCTCTGTCCGTACAGGCGCGCCTGACACAAACCGCATGTGCGCAAGCGTCGGCACAAACGAAACGAGAAGCTTTTGCATCTGATATGACTTACGGAGGATATTGCTATGGAATTTGAAAACGAACCCGCAGATGAGGAAATGACTGTCACCCTGGATCTGGAGGACGGCCGCACGGTAGAGTGCGCCGTAATTACCATTCTGGAAACGGGCGGCAAAGACTATATTGTACTGCAGCCGTTAGATGAAAATGGTGAGAATGAAGACGGAGAAGTCTGGTTCTACCGCTATTCTGAGAATCCGGATGACCCTGATGAAGAGCCAGAGCTCGGCTACATCGACGATGACGAGGAATACGAAGCCGTTGAGGACGCCTTTGAGGAGTTTCTGGATGACGCGGAGTTTGATGAGATCGTGGAAGAAACACCGGAGGATGATTATCTGTAATTGAATGCCGGCAGCCGGACACTTCGACCTGCTTAAGGCGTCGAAGTGCCCGGCTGTCAGTTTTTCTGCCAAGCTGGAAGTCTGCAATACCCCATTCTTATTTCTGCAGGGTTGGTGTCAGCATATTCGTCTTTTTTCTGCAGAGATAAAGGTTTCATATCTCATGCCTTATTTTCTGCAAGTCTATGTAAAAACATACTCGGTCGCTTTAAGTGGCCTTCTTCCCCGCTGATATAGTAGATTTCCAGCGATTTCTTCGCCCTGGTCATCGCCACATAAAGAAGTCTCCTCTCCTCCTCGATCTCTTCATCAGACAGGTGGCTGCCCCGCGGCATCCTGCCCTCATTTAAGTCCGGGAGGATTACGGTTTCATATTCCAGCCCTTTGGAGCCGTGCATGGTCATTAAATGTACGCCTGTCTCAGACTGGTTAGTTTTATTTCTGCTTTCTTTTCTCTCAAGCTGGCGCTCCGATTCCACATAGTCAAGCCAGTCTTTCACATCCGGATACTGCTCCATCTCCGCTGCGATTTCCTCATACTGCTCCAGAATTTCCTCATATCGGCCTTCCTCCCGCTCCAGCGAATTTTTCAGATATCTGCCGTAACCGATTCCAATCCAGATATATTTCAAGGCAAGTGCAGGACGCATCCCCTTTAAATGCTTTACCTGTACAACAAGCGTTGCCGGCGGATAAGGAAAATTTACGATCTGTTCGCGCGTGATGAAACGGTTTGGTTTATTCGCAACGCGCAGAATGTATTTGCGGTCGTTGATATCCTGGCCAAGCTTTAAGTATGCCTCCAGGTCCAGATACCAGTCTTCCTCAAACACGCTTTTGGCAGCCTCGCGCATCTGATAGGAAATATTTTCCCGGCGCAGGCGGCGCGCCATCTCGCCCAACTCCCGGTTGGTGCGGCAGATCACAGCGCACTTGCTTAAGTCGGGCTGTTCTCTCAGAAAGGAAGAAATTCTCTCATTCATATCCAGTCTGTGCTGAAAGGATCTGATAACGACGCCCTGTGTTACTCCATCCTTAGGCCTTATAGTCTTTTCAAAACGGGTTTTATTGTCCGCAATCACCTTCATGGAGGCTTCCACAATACACTTTGCGGAACGGAAATTCTGGTCCAGCAGAATTTCCGTTACCGGACTGTAATCTCTAAGAAACTGCCGCATCAGGGAAACATCTGCGCCGCGGAAGCGGTATACCGACTGATCGTCATCTCCCACCAGAAGGACAGATTTCTCAGGGCCTGTCAGAAGCTTTAAAATCTCATACTGCACCGGGTTCATATCCTGGCATTCGTCCACCAGAATAAAGGGAAAGACCCTGACAATGCGTCTGCGAATCTCTAAGTTGCTGCGCAGTAAATTCAGACACGAAATCTGCAGGTCATCGAAATCAAAGTATCCCTCCTGCTTCAGGGCGTCGGCATATATACGATATATCGCCTCCACATCCTTTGGCCCGATCTCGTCCGAAACCGGCAGCTTTTGTAAGTCCAGACCCAGATTGATATACAGCCCCAGCAGCTGGTCCGCCGCGTCCAGAATCCCCTGGGAGGTATCCTGCAGAACGGTTTTGCAGGCCGACCTTAATATGCTCTGCTTCACATTCGCGGGAATCAGAGTACGGGGAAAGGTGCGGGAATATGTTCTGAGAATATAATAAAAGAAGGAATGAAATGTACCGAACCAGGGATGTTCCTGGGGCATCTTTTGTGAGAAGCGCTCCTCCATCTGAACCGCAGCGGCCTTCGTGAAGGTAATCACCAGAATCTGAGAGGCAGGGACCTGATGTGCGGCAATCAGGCGGCAGACACGCTCGGTAATCACCAGTGTCTTGCCGCTTCCGGGTCCCGCCAGCACAAGAGCGGGACCCTTGAAATGGTCGATGGCCCGCTCCTGCGCCTGTGTAAAATGATCAGCCAATGACAGCCTCCAGTTTCGCAATTCCGGTCCGGATTCTGGCCAGGGACTCTTCCTTTCCCAGAACCTCCAGAATCTCCGTCGCGCCGGCAGGAGTGGTCTGCTTGCCGCTCGCGGCGGTACGGATGGGCCACATCACAAAGCCGTTTTTGTACCCCTTCTCACCCGCGTAGGCAAGCAGTAACTGATACAGAGCGTCGTTAGAGTAATCCTCCTGCGCCTCCAGTAAGGGAAGAACATCCTTTAAGACAGACAGGGAGCTCTCCGGCGTGGTCTTCATTTTCTTGTGTCGGTACATTTCGGTATCGTAATCCGGCAGCGTCTCAAAGAAGTCCACCATCTCTGTAATATCCGGATAAATCTCAATGCGGGTCTTCACCATGGCAGCCACCTTTTTTAAGTCCTGGCCCTTGGTCAGGGCCGCCTTCAGATAAGGCTCGGCCTGCTCATAGAAGGTATCGAAATCCATGGCCTTGATATACTCACCGTTCATCCATTTCAGCTTTCCGATGTCAAAGACGGACGGAGATTTATTGATGCGGTGATAATCAAACTTCTCGATCAGCTCGTCCATGGAAAAGATTTCCCGGTTGTCCTCCGGTGACCAGCCTAAGAGTGCGATATAATTGACAACCGCCTCTGCCACAAAGCCCTGCTCCAGAAGATCCTCAAAGGAGGAATGACCGCTCCGCTTGGAGAGCTTTTTATGATTCTCATCCGTGATCAGGGGCAGATGAATATACACCGGGACATCCCAGCCAAAGGCCTCGTAAAGGCGGACATATTTCGGGGAGGAGGAAAGATACTCATTTCCTCTGACCACATGGGTGATGTTCATGGTATGATCATCCACCACATTGGCGAAATTATAAGTCGGGTATCCATCCGACTTGATCAGAATCATGTCATCCAGCTCGGAGTTGTCCACCGTAATGTCCCCGTACAGCTCGTCATGGAAGGTGGTCGTCCCTTCCTTCGGATTATTCTGCCGGATAACGAAGGGCTTGCCGGCAGCCAGATTTGCCTCTACTTCCTCTTTGGAAAGGGACAGGCAGTGCTTGTCATAGATGGTGATCTCCTTGGTCTCACCGTCCATCTCAATGGTCTGCTTAAGGCTCTCCAGGCGCTCCTTGTCACAGAAACAGTAATAAGCCTCGCCCTTGTCAATCAGTTCCTTCGCATACTTCATGTAAATACCGGTCTGCATACGCTCGCTCTGCACATAGGGACCGTAACCGCCGTCCTTGTCAGGACCCTCATCCGGAATGAGACCGGTTTTCTCAAGCGTTCTGTTGATGATATCCACAGCTCCCTCGACCTGTCTCTCCTGGTCAGTGTCCTCGATTCGCAGGACAAAGGTTCCGTTTTCATGCTTCGCTATTAAATATTCATATAAGCCGGTGCGCAGGTTCCCTACATGCATTCTGCCGGTAGGGCTGGGCGCGTAGCGTGTTCTGATTTTAGTCATTGTATGGTCTCCTTTTTCGTTGAAATCAGTCATAACTATACCGCAATTTCCTGCTCTTCTCAAGTATTATCAGGATTTTTTTCATCCGTTTTCTCATCAGGCCAGAGATTCTCCGGTATTTTTTTCTCTGATGTGCTGGCAAACTGCGTCACTGCCTTCGTTGCCTGCGGAATCGTGATATTCGTACCTGCACCGGCAACACATCCGCCCGGACAGGCCATACCCTCGATCAGATAACCGTTGAGTCTGCCCGCCTTGGCCATCAGAAGCGCCTTTCGGCAGTCCTCCAGTCCCTGTGCGTGCTCAATCTTAACCTCTGTCCCCGGATAATAGGTATCGATCGCTTTTTTGATCGCGCCGGCCACACCCCCGGCCACGCCATAGCCTCTTCCAAGTGAAGTCACCCGGTTTTGCATCTCCATTTCTGCCTGCTTATGCATTTCCTCCAGAAAAATACCTTTCGCCTCAAAGATACCGGCCAGCTCCTCAAACGTAATAACAAAATCAACGTCCGAACGCACGGTCCGTCTGCTGGCCTCCAGCTTTTTGGACACACAGGGGCCAATGAAGACGACTGATGCTGATGGATGCTCCTGTTTGATAATGCGGGCGGTTGCTACCATGGGAGTCAGCTCGTTTGAGATTTTATCTATCGTCTCCGGAAAATACTTTTTGGCAAGTACGGACCATGATGGGCAGCAGCTGGTCAGAGAGAAGTTCTGTTTACCGCTCGCCACCTCATCCACATAATGCCGCGCCTCCTGCAGACAGCCGTAATCCGCGCCGAGCGCCGTCTCATAGACGCCAGAAAAGCCCAGCCTCATAAGCGCCTCCTTTAACATCTCAGGTGTCACCTTCGGGCCGAACTGTCCCACGAACGCCGGCGCCACCTGGGCAATGATCTCCCTCCCGCTCTGCAGCGCGCGGATCAGCTGGAAAATCTGCGATTTGTCCGCAATAGCCCCGAACGGGCAGCTGACCATGCACATGCCGCAGGTCACACATTTGTCCGGATCAATAACTGCCCTGCCATGGTCGCCTGTGCCGATTGCCTTGACCCCGCAGGCCTTCATACAAGGACGCTCAGAATGCGAAATGGCGTCGTACGGACAGACCTCCTTGCATTTGCCGCATTTGATGCACTTTTCCTGATCAATGTAAGACCTGCCGTTTTTCATGGTGATGGCGCCCCTTGGACAGACCTCGCGGCAGGGATGCGCCGCGCAGCCCATGCACTGTTCTGTAACCTCAAATTTATTCTCCGGGCAGGCATGGCAGGCAGAAGGGATGACCTGCAAAAGCGGCGGCTCATAATATTTCTCATCAATATTGGATAACTCCACACCCTGGCTTACATTGACCGGTACATCCTTCGGCCTTAAACTCATGCCAAGCGCCAGGCGCAGGCGCTCGCGCACCACCTCACGCTCTCTGTATACATTCTCCCAGTAAGGGTTGTCCTCACTTTCCACGATTATATAAGGCAGATTTTCCATATCCGCAGCCAGATCCTGGGAATTGTATGCCAGGTTTGCGATCTCCTTAAATACCCTACGGCGATTTTTACGCACCTCAGTATCGATGCCTCTCATGCTCATGGCAGACCTCCTGAAATCATATTATTTGCGTCGAGTGCCAAAAGTCCGACTCCACGACATGCTTGCATATCAGTGGAGGAGCGACTTTATACCGCCCACATTATACAGGATAGTTAAATTTTTATCAATATATATTTTCCGGATTTTACTTCGCTTTGAAAATTCTTTGTAACCGATGCTTATATTTGAGCAGATAAAACCCACACTGCCGAAGAGCAATTTTCTTCAGAAAGTGTGGGTATTTCCTCTTTATTCGATTATTTCATAATAAACAGCGGCAAATGGCGGCAGATCAAACGCAAAATCTCCCGTTTTTCCAGCTTTCTTTCCTCCGCCCTTCTTAAGCGTCCCGCCTCCGAACCGCTCCCAGTCACTGTGAAGCAGAAGCTTCAGACTTTTTGCCTTCGGCACCGCAAGCCTGTAACCCTTCTGTTCCAGGTCAGAGAAGTTAAAAATCGCCAGAATCCGCTGCCTCTCACTCCTGCGCTCAAAGACATACACGCGCCGCTCCTCCTGATGGCAGTCAAGCCATTCAAAACCCTCCTGTTTAAAATCCATCTGCCAGAAGGCGTCATTCTTTTCATAAATATGATTTAATTCCATCATAAAATGATGAAAGGCGTCATGCGCCGGATACGTCAGAATATCCCAGTCCTGCTCCCGCTTTTCATCCCATTCACGCAGCTGACCGATTTCAGAGCCCATGAAATTCATCTTTTTGCCGGGGTGAGCGTACATATACATGTACAGTGCCCGCGCCTGCGGGAATTTCTGCTCGTAATACCCGTTCATCTTCTGCAAAATCGTAGCCTTGCCGTGCACCACCTCATCGTGAGAAAATGGCAGGATGAAGCGCTCATTATAATTATACATCATGGAAAAGGTCAGCTTGTGGTACATGTCCACCCTCAGGTATGGATCTGCCTTAAAATAAGTCAGCGTGTCGTTCATCCAGCCCAGGTCCCACTTATAATCAAAACCCAGCCCGCCCTCTTCCACCGGACCAGTCACCTTCGGATAAGAAGAGGAATCTTCCGCAATCAGAATGCAGGACGGCAGACGCTTTTTCAACCCCAGATTCATCGACTTAATGAACTGTACGCCGGGCACGTTCTCCCCGCGGTCGGAATTTCCCTGCCAGTAAATGATATTGCTGATGGCGTCCATGCGCAGACCGTCAAAGTGAAATTCTTTCAGCCAATAATATGCGGATGACTGCAGGAAGGACCGCACCTCTCCCCTGGAATGCATGAAATTACAGCTGCCCCACTGATTGTATCCGATGTCGCTGTGCGGATATTCATACAGTGCTGTCCCATCGTACTGCAAAAGCGCATAATCATTGCAGGCAAAATGCACCGGCACAAAGTCCAGAATCACGCCGATCTGATTCTCATGCATATAATTGATAAAATACTTCAGATCGTCCGGCTTACCATAGCGCGCGGTCGGAGAAAAGAAGCCCGTCGCCTGATAGCCCCAGGATTCATCAGAAGGGTACTCACACAGGGGCATGATTTCCACATAATTATAATGATTATCCTTCAGATATGGAGCCAGCCTGACAGCTGCCTCGCGGTAATGATACCAGTCTTCCTGCCGTTCGCCTGACTTTTTCCAGGAACCCATGTGCATCTCATAAATATTGAGCGGCTTGTCAGTCATGACGGTACGCTTTTTCAGCCATGCTGCGTCATGAAATTCGTCATCCCGCAGAATGGAAATGATGGAGGCATTCTCAGGCCGCAGCTGCGCGTAAAAGCCGTATGGATCGCAGTGATCGATAGTCCGACCATCCCGATAATGAATCCGGTATTTATACATCATGCCTTCCTCAGCCTGCGGCACAGTCAGTTCCCAAAAATTGCCATCGAGCGCCTTCTGCATCGGTTCCTCCTGCCAGCTGTTAAATTCTCCGATCACCCCGACTGCCGCCGCACTGGGCGCGAAGGTGCGGAAAACCGTGCCGCCCTGCCAGATGGTGTGTGCGCCCAGGTATTGATAGGCCTCAAATTCCTGGCCCTGATAAAATCCAAATAAATCCATAAGGTACCTCCACTGTCATTCCCGCTTCCTGCCTTGGATCGCTGCATTAAATAATGAAAGCGGCAAAGGGGAATCACAAAATCATTCCGAATTTTAATAGACAAAAGTTGTTTTTCCAACTATAATGTATTATAAATAAAAATTTAAAAAAATCCACCGACAGTCCGTTTAAAAAGTAGGATAAACAACTTATTTGACGGATTGTCGGGGATTCTGAAGGGATATAAACGGATGGATATTCGAATCAAAAAGACGAAAGAAAGCATCACCAACGCATTTTTAGAGCTGAGAAGCCGCAAACCGCTGGAGAAAATCACCGTTAAGGAATTATGTGAAAAAGCCATGATCAACAAATCCACCTTTTATTCCCACTATACTGACGTATATGATCTGTCAGAGCAGCTGGAAAACGAGGTAGTGGAAGCTGTTCTGTCCAACCTGAGTGAACAATCCATATCTCAAAGCTCAGATTATGTCACGGAACTCTTCCACGCACTGCTCTCCTATGATCATCTGATTAAAATTCTCTTCTCCGGAGACCGGCAGGGACGCCTTCTGACCGTGTTAAAACCACAGCTGCAGAAGCTTTTTCTGCCGCTTTATCAGGAACACAGCGATAATCCCGAAAGAGCTGCGATTCTCCTGAATTTCTGCATCAATGGCTGTTATTACGCATTTATGGAAAACCGCGCGTACGGAGATGAGTTCGTGATACGGGTGCTGAGTGAAATCAATGATACGATCGTGGACATGCTGTAACACATCCCTGACCTGACACATGCATGAAGCGGTAAAGCCTCCCCCTGTGCGTTCCACATTCCACACGCACAGGGGATGTTTTATCCGGCCTTATTCGCAGTTATCAAAGCCTGGATTGAAGGCATAGAAGTTCTTCTCATTCAGCTTATCCTGGCAAATTCTCAAGGCTTCACCAAATCTCTGGAAGTGGACGATTTCCCGCTCTCTTAAAAAACGGATCGGTGCGATGACGTCCGGATTGTCAATCAGGCGAAGAATATTGTCGTACGTGCTGCGGGCCTTCTGTTCTGCTGCAATCATGTAAGAACAACTTTCAGTCAAAAATGATAGGACAAGCACTCTCAAAACAATCTTAACACATAAATAAGCACCGCACAGGCGGCGTTTCTCACTCCCACGCCGGGAGAACAGGAACGCCGCTTTTTTCATGCCCTTTGTTACGCAG
>JAJQHY010000060.1 GCA_021199495.1 Lachnospiraceae bacterium
GCCTCCGCCTCGGTATAACCCCTGCGAAGTGACAACAACTCCTTGGCGCGCGCAATGGCCGCCATATCCTCCGGGCTTCGCTCTCTGGGCTTTAAGCGCCGCAGTCTCCTGCGCGACTCCACCCGATCCGTCATCTGCTGCACCCGGTCCACCAGCTCCTGCACCTTCAGGGGCATGGTCAGTGTCTCCACATCATCCCGGACATTCATACCGGTAAACTTACAGGATGCCACTAAAAGCATCTCAAACTCCTTCGGCAGCTCTTCCCGCAGCTGGTCATAGACCATGTCCGGCAGCTTATAACCGGAAACCACAATCCCGTCCCTGGTTTCTTCCGCAAAGCCCAGCGCCTGGGACGCGGTGGAACAGGCAATCACCGAATCAAATCCGCTCCGCACCAATATGTTTCTGATATTTTTCCCCTCCTCAAGCCGGGGAAACACCACAATGATATTGGTCATACCTATCTCCTGCCATGTTTCTCAACAACCTCTGCTCCCTTCCCGCAGCCCGCTCAAAACCAGCTGCAGCCGGAAACCATCAGTATTTCAGATACTCATTCAGCTCCCATTGGGAAACCTGACAGTTGTAGTCATGCCACTCTTTTTCCTTTGCCTCCACATATTTATGGAAGACATGCTCTCCCAGCGCATCCTTTAAAACGTCATCCTGCTTCAACGCCTCCAGGGCCTCCTTTAAGGTTCCCGGCAGAACATCAATTCCCTTTGCGGCCCGCTCCTCATCCGTGAGATGAAACACATTGCCGTTAAAGCATTCCGGCGGCTCAATCTGATTGCGGATACCGTCCAGACCCGCTACCAGACAAACCGCCAGCGCCAGATACGGATTGGCGCTCGGATCCGGGCAGCGCAGCTCGACACGCGTTCCCTCCCCGTTGCTCATCGGGATCCGGATCAGCTGGGACCGGTTGCGGGTGCCCCAGGTCAGGTAAATCGGAGCCTCATACCCCGGCACCAGACGCTTGTAGGAATTGACCAACGGGTTGGTGATGGCGCACATACCCTTCACATGCTTTAAAATACCGCCCATGAAATAATATGCTTCCCTGCTTAAGCCATGCGCATCATTTTCATCGTGGAAAATATTTTTCCCGTCGCGATGCAGCGACATATTGATGTGCATGCCGGAGCCGTTGACGCCGGCGTTCGGCTTGGGCATGAAGGACGCATACAGGCCGTGTCTGCGGGCGATGGTCTTCACTGCCAGCTTGAAGGTCATAATATTATCCGCCGTCTTCAGCGCCTGATCATACTCAAAATCTATCTCATGCTGGGCCGGTGCCGCCTCGTGATGGGAAGCCTCGATACCAAAGCCCATCTCCTCCAGATTTAAAATAATCTCCCGGCGGGCATTCTCCCCTAAATCATTGGGACCCATGTCAAAATAACCGGCCACCTCCTTGGTGGTCACAGTCGGCTGCGCGTTCTCGTCCGTGTCAAAGAGGAAAAACTCCAGCTCCGGACCCACCTTGAACTCATAGCCCATATCCGAAGCTTCCTGCACCGCTTTTTTCAATATATAGCGGGGATCGCCCGCAAAGGGCTCCCGATCCGCGGTGTAGACATCGCAGATCATGCGTGCGACCTTGCCGTTCTGCGGCCGCCAGGGGAAGACCTGAAAACTGTCTAAGACCGGATAGAGCAGCATATCCGACTCCTCCACACGCACAAAGCCCTCGATGGAGGACCCGTCAAACGCACATTTGTTATTCAGCGCTTTCTCAAGCTGACTCGCCGTGATGGCGACATTTTTCAGGTTGCCGAAAAGGTCGGTAAACTGCAGGCGGATAAATTCCACGCCCTCCTCCTCCACCATATTTAAAATGTCCTGCTTTGTGTATTTTTTCATGTAAGGTATTCCTTTCTTTCCCGGAAAAATTGATAAGTCCGCCGTCAGCCCTCCAAACAAAGTGGGGCCTTGCGCCGGCCCCATTGCACTGTTTTTATTTTGCAGCATGAAAGGAAAAAAGTCAACCAAAAACGCTGCCAATTTGCATATTGGATCCGTCACATCACGCGTCGCGGCACACAGCGCTTCTAATTCTTGACATATGTCACAAACAGCGATATGATATGGACAGATTGAAACCCAAAGGAGGAAACATCATGAGTGAAGAATGTTCCCATAACTGTTCGGAATGCGGCAGCGACTGCACGGACCGCACCGCGCCGCAGAGCTTTCTGGCGCAGGCCAATGAAGCGTCAAATGTCAGAAAAGTGATCGGCATCGTCAGCGGAAAGGGCGGCGTCGGAAAATCGTTAGTGACATCTCTGTTAGCCTGTTCCATGCTGAAAAAGGGCTTTACTGCCGCCATCCTGGACGCGGACATCACCGGCCCGTCGATACCTAAAATGTTCGGCATTCAGGAAAAGGCCTACGCCAACGACCTGGGCATTGAGCCGGTAAATACCAAAAGCGGTATCCGCATCATGTCCCTCAACCTGCTGCTGGAAAATGACACAGACCCGGTCATCTGGAGAGGCCCGATGATTGCGGGCGTTGTCAAACAGTTCTGGACGGATGTCTGCTGGGGCGATGTGGATTATATGTTCGTGGACATGCCGCCCGGAACCGGGGATGTCCCGCTGACGGTCTTTCAGTCCCTGCCGGTGGACGGCATTATTGTCGTGACCTCGCCGCAGGAGCTGGTCGGAATGATCGTGGGAAAGGCGGTAAATATGGCGGAGGCAATGAATATTCCTGTCCTCGGCATCGTGGAAAATATGTCTTATTTTGAGTGCCCTTCCTGCCACGAAAAGCATTACATCTTCGGCGACAGCCACATCGAGGAAATGGCGGCCCTCTACGGCATTGCACACGTTGCCAGAATCCCGATCGTGCCGGAGATAGCCGCAGCCTGCGACAGCGGAGAAGTGGAAGCTATCAACTTAAGCTCACTGCAGGAATTAACGGATATACTTGAAGAGGAATAAAGAACAGATGTCAGAAGCAGTTCACAGACTGCCCGGCACTCCCATCATCCTGCAAACCATCAGAAAAGAGAGGTAACAGCATGCCAAGGCCAACCAAATGCAGGATGATCTGCCGCTTCCCGCAGACGCTGGAATTTATCCCGGCAAAGGAGAACATCACACAGGAGCCTGTCATCCTGAACGTGGATGAATACGAAACAATCCGCTTAATCGACTCAGAAGGGCTGTCCCAGGAGCAATGCAGCAGGCAGATGCAGGTGGCTCGCACCACTGTACAGAAAATCTATGATTCCGCACGCAGAAAACTGGCGTCTGCGCTGGTGGACGGACGGCCGCTTAAAATTGAGGGCGGAGAATACCGAATCTGCAGTGGCAGCAATCAGTTCTGCGGTCTTGGAAGCTGTTATATGCAGGATATCCTGCAAAATCACGAAGGAAGTCCCGGCGAAGGCTGCGACGAGCATCATGGAGAATGTCATAAATGAAAAAAATACTCGTCTTAAACACCGGAGGAACCCTCTCCTCCATTAAAAGTGAACACGGCATGGTGCCCGGTATCCGCAGCGGCGACATGATGGAAGAGCTGCGTATGATTTCGAAGAATCTGCAGCTGGAAACGGAGGATTTCTTAAGCGTGGACAGCTCCAACTTCTTTCCGGAGGACTGGGAGCGGCTGGCCAGACGGATTGCCGAAATCTGGCCGGACTACCAGGGCATCGTGGTAATTCACGGCACCGATACGCTGGCATACACCTCGTCGATGCTCTCTTTTATGCTGCGCGGAATCCCAATCCCGGTGGTGCTGACCGGCAGTCAGCTTTCCATCGCGCACCCGGTCGCGGACGCTTTGGAGAACTGCCGCGGCGCGGTACACATGGCGGCCAGCGGCTGCCCCGGCGTCTTCGTGGTCTTCAACCGCAAGGTTATTTCAGGCTGCCGCGCCTCCAAGGTTCGCACCATGAGCTTCGACGCCTTTGAGAGCATCAATTATCCCAATATCGGCGAGATCAGCTCCCTGGGGCTCCACATCCGCCGGGAATATCTGCCTGCCGTTTACAGGGAAAATACGCCTGAAGAGCTCGCGGCAGACTTTCAGCCGCGCTTTGGCTATTCGAGCCATGTTTTTTTATTGAAATTGTATCCGGGCATTTCCCCGGACATCACGGACGCCCTCTGTAATGCAGGGTACCGCGGCATCTATATTGAAGGGTTCGGCCTCGGCAATATGCCTTTTTTAAAGCACGATTTTGTCGGGGCGGTACAGCGAGCCGTGGAATGCGGCGTCACCGTTTTAGCCGGCAGCCAGTGCCTGTACGAGGGCACCAACCTCACCGTCTATGAGACCGGCTTAAAGGCGCTCTCCGCGGGCGTTATCGAAGCTCGCGACATGACTACGGAAGCTGCGCTCACCAAGCTGATGTGGGTGCTGGGGCAGAGCCTCGACCCGGCACAGATCCGACAATATTTTGACCGAAACCTTGCAGGAGAATGCGAAGGAACCACCTGAATCCGTGACAACCGCTTAGCAAATTGCACGGCAGAATGCTGACCGCAGTCACAACCGTCCGATTTACCACGCCCTCCGCCAGAATATAAAAAATTTCTGATACGGTATAGCATAACCCTCTCTCCCGCCGCATACAGTAATGGTAAAGCAGCCGGTGAACAAACGGGGGAAAGCTTCATGAATAAAAGGACGAAAATCGTGGTACTGCATATGAAAGAGGTGATCTACACCGGGATTTTTATTTTTCTCGGGATCGTTCTGCTCGTATTGCTTGCCATCATGTTTAAGCCCGGCAGGGAAACGGCTGCATCCGAAAGCGCCTCCCAAACCGAGCAGTCAGACGGGACTGACAAAAGCAGCGACGATGCTGCCCTGGAGACCGCCGTGTATCTGCCCGGCATTTACTCCGTCTCCCTCGATCTGTCCGGCAGCACCATGGAAATGCAGGTCATCATCGAAAATGACGGGATTTCCAACGTCTCCTTCACTTACTTAGATGACACCATTCAGACCATGTATCCGCTGTTCGAGCCGGTATTAGAGGATATCGCCTCACAGCTGCAGGAAGGCATTGCCTTAGAGGACGTGACCTATGAGGAGAGCCAGAAGTACACCGCCACGGTGCTTCTGAATGCGCTGACGGAGGTGCTGGAGAGTGCGAGGCAATGAGGCTGCTCTTTTTGTCCATCGTCCAGCTTCAGCGGCATGCAAATTCACCTTCGTCCTGATAAGTAAGAGATTTTCCTTGACATAAGAGTATTGTGACATTATTATAATTGGTAAAAGAAGTGAAGTTTACAACCGTACAACTATTGCTCACGCGACCTGCTCATTTCTTTTTTGTTCACAATATAAAAACAGTTCCTGCAGTAACATGAAATCCATCGGTGGTTTGTTCAGATGCAGCCAAATGAAGATAACTCAAAATCATGGGTGAAAAATTTTATAGAATCCGGAAAAAGCTGTATCTCTCTCGGCTGTATTCCTGCCGATATTGTAGCGTTTCTGTATGAAAATAGCCCTGACCTCATTTCAGGTCTTTCATCTGAAACAGAAATCCTATTTTGGAAAGACAGACTAGCACACACAGAACGCCATAAAGATGATTTTATATCTGAAATTGCTTTTTACAATTGTCTGGAAGATATTCCGAATATAATACAGAATCCCGACTATTTAAGTATTCATCCAAAGGACCACAGTATTTCTTTTATAAAAGATTATTCTTCCCATATTGCTGTCGCAGTAAGAGTTTATGCTGATGGGAAATTGTCGTATCGTACCATGTATCCCCTAATGGATGCCCAACTCACAAATTATATTCAAAAAGGAAGGGCGTGGCGCCTGAAAAATCCATGAAAATAATTGACATTTTGATAAATTAAAGTATAATCCCGTTTTCGACACTTGATGACGTCAAAAGAGGTGAAAACCCTTGAAAA
>JAJQHY010000091.1 GCA_021199495.1 Lachnospiraceae bacterium
GCCAACGAGCATCACTGAAAAAACTATTGCAACTTGCTATTGCAATTTGTGAAATTATTTTGTCTCTGAGTATCATCAGAATTATAATGGCGTGTATGGGTTTGCAGTGGCTTTTCCAAGTTATGTAATCCACTCCCAGCTCTCTCAGGAAGCGCCGCTGGAAATAACGATTGACCGAAGGGATATGTCGTCTTTACGAGAGAAGCTCAACTGTATCTTCCACTATTGGAGAAACAAACGGAATATTTCTATTCCGTTTTCCGCAGAACAGCGCACTCGCTTTTTAAAAGCGATTAACAAACAAATAGCGATGTCTGCGGCCGCCGGCGCCTTAATTCCGATCAAAGAAAAGGAATTTTCCAAAATTGACTTTGTTCAGGACTCTATTCTGGATTGCCTGAGCAATTACCGGCAAGTTCAAATTGTTGGCGGCGCAGGCACAGGAAAAACGTTTATTGCCATCAAAAAAGCGATTCGAGATGCCATCGGCGGAAAGCGAGTCCTGTTTACCTGCTGCAACGAGGAACTGGTATTATTCGTGAAATCCAAATGCAGTCAGCTTTCCAAAATCGACGTCTATACGTACACAGAGCTTATGCACACACTCCTGGGAGGGAAATACGAGCTTCTGCCGGTAAATTCAAACGGCAACAAATGCTGCTTTGAATGGATAGACGAAATCCCTCTTGCCTCAAAGTATGATTCGATCATAGTGGATGAGGCACAGGATTTTGACGTTGATATGGGGTTGACGGTTCGCAGCCTGTTGATGAATGAGACGGACGCTTCTCTCTATGTGTTTTACGATAAAAACCAGAATGTCTTTGAGATGAATTTTGAAAATGCGTTTGCGATTGACGCACTGCCGTATGTGCTTCGATATAACATTCGCAATACGGGAAGCATTTATCAATGCGCGGTTGAACGCACGAACTTAGGCCGCGACACAGTGGCCAACAGCATTGTGGGCGTTCATCCGGAGATTCATAACTATACCAGGCCGTCGCAGACGCTCAAAGCACTCAGTTTAATCGTAAATCAGCTTGTGCAAAAGGAGTATGTACCTGCGGCGTCGATTGTCATTGTGTCAGATACGCCTTACACACGCTCTGTACTCGCGGGGGAGCAGAGAGTTGGCGCGTATAACCTTGTATTCAAGCACTGCAAAGAGGCAGCGGAAGATGAAATATGCTTCAAAACTGTGGAAGAATTTAAGGGGCTGGAATCTGATGTTGTCATCTATTTGACGCATGAATTTACGGATCTTGCGCCCTCAGTTGTTGACAATAGAAAGGAATATGTTGCGATTACTCGTGCCAGGTACTATCTGTATATCCTGAACACGAAATGTAAAGCTGCTATTTGGTGAAAAACGTGGCAAATATTCTGCTTATTGAACCGAATTACAAGTGCAAACAGCCACCGCTTGGGTTAATGAAGATTTCGTTCTTCCACAAGAACATTTTGCATGATTATGTACGATTTACGAAAGGCAAGCTTCCAGACGCGCTTTCCAGCACAAAATGGGACCGCGTGTATGTGACCTCTCTCTTTACGTTCGAGTGGAAGGAAACCCTTAAAGCGGTTGAATATGCCAAAACCCTTGTGGATTCCTGGGATAAAATCGTCATTGGCGGCATCGCAGCTACCATACTTCCTGAGCAAATCCATGAAGCAACCGGAATCCGCCCGGTATGCGGCCTCCTGAATGAGCCAGGCAAATTGGGGCTGCCCGGCGACGAATGTATCGACCAGATCACACCGGATTATTCCATGCTTGAGGATATCGACTATGTTTATCCGTTTAACGACGCCTACTTTTTGAGCGCGACGAAGGGCTGCGGGAATAAATGCGGATTCTGCGCGGTTCAAACATTAGAACCCACGTTCATTCCGTATATTGACATCAAAGACCGCGTTCGGGCCATTGACGAGAGATTTGGCCCCAAAAAGGATCTCATTTTAATGGACAACAATGTGCTTCGTTCTCCGCGGTTCAATGATATCATTGATGATATTATTGCCGCCGGCTTTGGCAAGGGAGCGACATACAGGAATCCCCGGACGGGAAAAACAGTGCAGCGATATGTGGATTTCAACCAGGGGCTTGACGCGCTGTTTCTGACAGAAGAAAAAGCGAAGCGGCTTGGCGAGATAGCGTTAAAACCGGCAAGAATTGCGTTTGACCACATTGAGGATCGAGAAATATATGAAAGGGCGATGCGTCTTTGCGCTAAAAACGGGATAACCGAGCTGTCAAACTATATCTTGTACAACAGCGAGGACTTTGGCGGCAAAGGGAAAAAATATCACGCCGATACACCGGCTGACCTGTACAACAGAATGAAAATAACCCTCGATTTGCTGGAGGAGCTTAACGCGGAATACGGGGCTGAGCAGCGTATAGCGGCGTTTTCTTTTCCAATGAGATATATTCCGCTCTCTGCGCATGAGCGCGGATATGTAGGCTCTCAATGGAACGCGAAGTTCTTACGGGCTGTACAAACAATGCTTATTCCGACACAGGGAAAAGGCGTGTGCAGAAGAAGTTTTTTCGAGGCGGATTTTGGGAAAAACGCAGATGAGTTTGTGCGGTATCTGAGTATGCCGGAAAAACTGATCGCCGCCAGGGGGAAAATCAGTACCACTGCCAGAGGGAGGGCCTCTGAAACACCGGAACAGTTCGCCCTTCGCAAGGCAGACTGGGAACGCAATCAAAAGAAAATCCGGTTGTGGAACGCCCTGTATGACCAACTTGGTGAAGAACGGGAGGACTTTGTCAGACGGATCGGCGACAACAAATACCTCCCCGAAAAAGTGCTGGGGATCCCTTCTGCTACACAGCGGAAGCTATACATCCTTTACCTTACTACGCCGAGATTGATTGCGCTTCTCGGCATGATTGACAAGAACTCGCCGACATATGCCACAACGAAAGCGTTCCTTGTAACGGAGTGTCCTGAGTTGTACCTGGATATCCTTGACCTCGTTTCCGGAAGCGAAGCCCAGCAGAGCTACATCTTCCGGAACTTTGCAGCTTTCTTTGGACGCGACGGCATATCCGACCTGCTAAAACGACTGGTGAAGTCGGATTTTGACGCAGACAAGCAGTTGACAAAGTGGGATTCGATTTCTAAAAAGGAGGGGATTGGCTACATTGATTTTGAGCTGATTCGTGTGTACAGGCGGTTTGTCGAGTTAGCAGTGTTGTCGGAAGAAGACCACCATGCAGCCCAGAAGAGCATACTTGAGGTGTCTATGACAGAACTGGCGTCGATACTTTATGCCTACATGGATCAATTTGAGTCAGCGCTCCTTTCTGTGTTCGATACAGAGAGAGGCCAGGCAGTTCTGAAAAAAAGTGCGAAGGCTATCACGAATCATATTCAGTGCAAGCTTGAGAACTTTTTGGGAGAGAAGCAATGAGCGGCATTGTTATCGGAAAACACACGCTGGAATCACTCACGTCAGGCATGTATACGGAGCCTTACGTCGTGTTCAGGGAGTACATTCAAAATAGTGTTGATTCTATTGATGAGGCCGTTCATGCCGGGGTCCTGTCTCCAGGGGCAGAGCGGATTGTGGTCAGACTGGTACCGACTGAAAATCAGATTATCATTTCAGACAACGGACTTGGCATCCGGGCTGCGGACGTCGAAAAATCCTTAATCAGTATAGGAAACTCAAAAAAATCGTCTGAAACCTCCCGCGGCTTCCGCGGAATAGGACGGCTATCCGCGCTAAGCTACTGCAAACGCCTCACCTTTACGACCTCGTTTCCGGGAGAGCCGACAGCAACAACAATTACAATAGACGCGGCAAAGCTGTCCGAGCGACTGGCCGATGATTCCCAGCCCGACGTGACCGCAATCGATGTATTGGAAAGCGTATACGTTGTCTCCAACGTTTTGGCGAAAAAAGAATCTCATTATTTTACGGTGCAATTAGATTGTGTCGATTCCAATTCCCGGCTGTTATCTTATGCGGACGTTGAAGCATATTTAATGCAAAATGCTCCTGTGCCGTATCATCCAGCGTTTGTTTGGGGGAAGGAAATTGTCAAACGGCTTCAAAGCGAAGGCCTGGCGATTTGTTCTTATCATGTTTTCTTAGAACATGGTACACGTTCTGTCCCCATCTACAAACCATACAAAGATACGTTTCTGGTGGATAAAGGAAAGAACATAACAGACACGGTTCAAGATATCCAAATCATAAAGTTCCTGGATCATCATAAAAAGCTGTCGGCTGTCGGCTGGCTGGCAAAAACGAATTATAAAGGGAGCATTTATGAGAAGGAAATGAAAGGGATTCGTCTGCGGAAAGGCAACATTCTGGTTGGAGACCAGCAGACATTGAACGGCGTATTCAAGGATTCCCGGTTTAACGGGTGGTCCATTGGTGAAATCTTTGCGATAGATCCGCTCCTTGTTCCGAATGCCCGCCGGGACAATTTTGAAAAAACCCCCGCGTATTTTTCACTCATGGAGCAGCTTACGACACTTGCAGGCGAAATCACAAGGGATATCAGAGCCGCATCTCTCAAAAGGAACGTCCCGCTGTCTGACGCCGTACGGCAGCTCAATGAAACGTCTCAGCAGGCGGCCTCAGCCATCGACCAGGGCGTTACAGAAGCGCAAAAAGTGCGTATTACCAAAAAGCTAAAAGAAGCCAGGGCAGCGGTCTCCAATTCGATGCGGAATGAGACATCCGAGCAGTACGACCAGGAGCTCGCGTTTGCCGAACTGGATATGCTCACTGGCAGGTTGAAAGGGGCAACAAACTACAAAGCGTTGAATATCATTGGCACACTAACGAACACGGAAAAGAAAATTTTGGAGCGTGTCATTCGTATCATCGAGACTTTGGAAATTGAGAATGCCGATGTCATCATTGAAGCGATTATAAACAAATTTTCGGAGGAAGGTGGAAACTCCCCTTAACGGGACGCCGATTCCCGCCTCAGCGAACATTGGATTGCCAAACAAATAAAGGGGGTCAGGTATCTGAATTGGTACCTGACCCCGCTTTTCCTTTCCGGGAAAAATACGAAAGTCTTACCTGGGCGGCTTAACGGATGAACAGTGGAAAGAAAAAACGGCGCCGTATACGGGAAAATGCCACTTCCCTGGGGAAAGCCCTGTTGTTTCCGTAATTTCTGCTGCAGGGAGTTGTTTCACGGCGCTATTATGATTTTTCGCGCCTGATACAGCTCCTCTGGGGCGCATCCTGCGGAAGGAGGGTGTTCCTGCTCCATGCGTATCGGATATCATATTTGAACACGATTTAAAATGGCGATTTATCACCGCTAACTGCTAACCTCAGAATAGAGCAAGGGGGCCCAATATCATTGAACCCGCATTACAGACGCGGATGGGAAACTGGATTTGTGTGTTCTGACCCGTGTGGAAAGGAGGCGGCAACTTGTGAAAAGTTTCGCAGTCACTGTGCCGCAAAAAGCGCGAAATCCGCAAAGGATTCCTGTGGTTCTCTCATTCCGCCGGTTGCCAGCCTTTGTGATGTGTGGTATACTTTGGGCAGATTCCGAGCATAAATCAGGACAGGGAGGGGTTCGCTGTGCAGGCGATCAA
>JAJQHY010000047.1 GCA_021199495.1 Lachnospiraceae bacterium
AGGTGGATATTTTCTCAAAAAGATGCGGATAAGTATATCGTTCGGATAAGCTGGCGTTGTTGTCCATCGGGACTTCACCGTCCTCCAGGAAGACCCTCAGGTACTTTTCCTGGTTCATGGAGTACTGGAATGCCTTCCAGAGAATACCGCCTTCAAGCGTACCAACAGCTTCCTGCTTTACCCACGCAAAATAGGCATCAACCAGTGGCTTGACGCAGCGTTTTCTCAGTTCCAGCCTTTCATCAGGAGGAAGCCCCTTTAAGTGCTTCTCCTCACGGTAGATCGCCTGTATCTGACGAAGTGCCAGGTGGGCTGTGCATTTGTTCCGGATCTTTTTGGGAACTGTCTGTTCGGCATCGTAGAACTTCCGTCTTGCGTGTGCCCAGCACCCCGCGATCTTCAGGTCTTCCTTCATGCCCTCTATCTTATGGTAGACCTGATAGCCGTCCGTCTCACAGATGCCGCTGAACCCCTTGAGGAATTCCAGCGGGTGATCCGTCTTCCGGTCCTTCTGGTAGTCATAGAGGACGACGGCCCTGTCCTCATACATGGACCCGGTACGGTACACCCACATCCAGCTCATGGCTCCTGCGCTGCGTCCGTCCTTCGTGACTTCGACCCGCGTCTCATCTGCCTGGATGACATGGAAGTCATAAAGTTTTTGGTGGAGGTAATCATAAAAAATGGACAGGTACCGCTCACTCCCCTGGATGACCCAGTTCGCCATGTTCTGCCTGGTGACAGGGATCCCGTAGCGCTCGAATTCCTTTTCCAGCCGGTACAGGGGAACCGCGTTGACATACTTCCCGTTGATGATGGCTGCCAGGAGTGAAGGCGTGACCAGACTGTTCCTCAAAAGATATGCCGGGTGCTTTGCTTTTTCCATGTGGCTTTCATCCTTTGCGGCATAGACAGCGACATGGTGTTCCTCGACCTCTACTTTGGCCGGTATGAATTCCAGGCGGCGGTACACTTCATCCGGGAGCCGTTTCCACCCATCCTTGCCGAAGAGCTTCTCCAGTTCGTCCACAGGGATGTCGTGGTCAACACGCCTGGTGGGAAGCTGGCTAAGAGCCTGCTCTTTTTGTCCTTTTGTTTTTACGGGCGGCTTGTTTTTCTTTTTTCCATCCTGTGGTTCCTTGTCGGTTTCATCAGATGCGTCAGGGCTTTCTTCGTCCGATGTTCCGGGACTTTCGGTGTCATTTACGGCTTCTGCTTCATTGAAGAAGACGATCGTGCCGTCGACCTCCGCAAAGCGGATTTGCCCCTCGGCCGGGATTTTCTCAGAGGAACGGCCAAAGCGTGCACGGTTGGATGTCACCATCTGTTCCAGGATCAGCTGCATCTTTTTGTCCAGCTCTGTCAGTTGGGTCTGCTGGTTTAAATAAAGATCAATCAGGGAGTCTTTGCTCAGATCCTCCAGCTGCTGTTTTGTGTAGTTTTTGTGCGTTTCAGCCCTGACCATGTGTGCCTCCTTCGTATACAAACAGTATACCATATATCCGGTTCCTTTGAAAGAACCAGCTGGGCGGCCGGATCTGGCAGCCCGTTAAAATGACGGGACTTCAGTGGGTCGGGGGACACAATGCCTGCCATCCGGGCAGGAGCCGTCTTTTTTGGTCAGGAAAGTTTAAAAGGGTAATAAAACCTGTTATCAGGCGGCATCGGAAGAGAAAATATCTTCCCATAAACGATCATTTGGCAGGCTTAATAAGCCCCGAAAAAATTCTCTGTTTTGCACAAAAAACTCATACAACGCGCTTCGGATGCACTGGTTTTACGGACTTTTTAGGGGAAATCGTGAGTCCCTCCATTAGCCAGCGGAACTGCTGTGCTGACAGCTGCATGACCTCTTCCTGGCTGCGCGGCCACTGGAATTTATTCCCTGAAAGGCGTTTGTAAAGGAGTAGGAAACCGTCACCTTCCCAGACAATCCCTTTTATGCGGTCGCAGCGGCGCCCGCAAAACAGGTAGAGGGTATCAGGTTCAAACACGTTTCCGTGAGTGAATTCCGACACAATCGCGGAAAGGCGGTCAATGCCGGACCTGAGGTCCGTATAACCACAGGCGATATAAACATTTTTAAAGCAGGTGGCATCATTCAACATGGACCGCCACCCCGAGTACCATCGCCAGGAGCGAAGGGGAAGTATCTTCCCTGACACTGATGGAAATGTTCCCAACAGACACTGTAATTGCCGGAGTCTTCTGATTATAATCAGGGGTGTCACCCAGAAGGGCTGCAGGGACGGCAACAACCGCCTGTGGTTCAGCCTTTACTGGCGCTAACGGCAGCTTGTCCTGCGGGATACTGTCAAGACATGCTTTCCTGACCTGGCGGAGCCTGTAATAATAGTTGGTTTTGGTGATGCCATGCTGGCTGCACCATTCGCTTACGCTCATCCCTTCAGGGCGCTGGTTGCATTCCCTGATCTGAGAGGCCCACTGCTGGAGCAAGCACTGGCGGGCGACTAAACTTGTTGTGGATTTCATAGGCTATACCTCTTTCCGAATGTACAAAAAGTTCAGGCTGAACTATTTGTACTGTTCAATATGGTTTAGTCAAGTATCTCACAACTGTAGGAAATTTTGTAGGTACGCACTATCGTGCGTTTACGTAAAACGCTACTATGCAGGTGGTAAACGCGTGACAGTGCGTACAGTATTTTCGTGAACGAACGATCGTGTGTACTGTGATTTCATATAGCTGCCCTGAAGGGCGTCGGTTATTGCCAATCGATATACGCGCGTTAGTGCGTATCTGCAGCAGTTCCTATGCATAGCCGCGATATAATTAATGAGTGCAAGCGAGAAGGGAGTGCTCGCACGTCCGGCGGCGCTGGTAGTCCGGGGGACATCCGCTTAGCGCGGACCGTAGTGAAACGGAGACCGGCGATTTGGATCATGAGCGCCCTTTGTTCATGATATAATCAGGCACATTCTTGGACATGTCGATCAGCGGGTTACACGGCAGGAGTGGAACTATTTCTGATCCATTTCTGAATCTGTTGGATGTCGACATCAAGTGCAATTGCAATTTTTTCATAGCCATCGCCCATATTATAAAGTCTGATGGCTGTTTGCTCTGATTTTAGATTTTCACCTTTACGTTCGCCTTCGCGGTAAATTCTGGTAGCCTCTGTTTCGATAATACGTCCGCCCATAAATTCTCTGACTCCTTTCCTGACTTTGTCATATTTTTTTGCGATATAATCCAGCACATTCCTGGACATGTCAATCAGCATGTGATATTGGTACTCTGTCAGCTGGTTATGTTCCTTCAGTACCTTCAGCCTGTCGATAATATCGTGGTATTCCGTTTTCAGTTCCCTTAATTTTTCATCATTCGTATTATATTCTTGCAAATTCTTTTCATGTGAAAATATGTAAAACGGTATCAGCATGAGGAGATTTTTCTCAAAGATTTCATCAATCGTATATTCCTTTGTTTTCAAAACCTGCACATCGAAGGTGACGGCGCCGCCCGGAGTGTCAATGCGGATCTGCATCCGGTCCGGCGTATTGCTGTTGCTTCGCAGAAACAGGACGCCGCTCTGTGGGATGGTGACGTGCAGGGCGTCTTTCGTCAGCTCCGCGGCGGCCAGCGCCTCCTGCGTGGAGTATTCAAAGATCCTGACCAGCATGCTGTTGTCTGCCGTGCTCTGGACTTCCAGAAGGTAGTGCTTCGGCATGGCATCAATCACAGTAAAAGTGGAGTCCGTGATCCGCCATTCCCCGTTTCCATCCTGCTTATTCAGCCGGTGCTGCTCCGAGTGGAAGTCGATTCGTTCCTTCCCGGTGTAGTGCTCCCCGAACATCTCGTTGAGGACAGGGAGAATCAGAGGCGAGCAGGTTTTCAGCAGGGTGTGGAATGCGTCATCGTAGGGATGGGCGCTGCGCTGCTGTGCTTTTCCAGAAGCCTTTTTCCTGCGCTGTTCAGATTGTTTCCCGGAATCAGAGGACTGCGGTATCTTCTGCTTTTTGGTCTGTGCGTTTTTCTTTGGTTTTCCGGCCGTCGGCTTTGTCTGTCGTGGAAGTTCTGGTTCTTTCATCCGTTCTCCTTCCTGACTGTCCGGAGCGGGAGAGCGGCCTGATTTCAATGAGTATATCGAAACAATAATTTCGGGTTGCACATTCAGAATATCATAAATCCGGCCGCTCTTCAACACTTGAAAGACAGTTTTCGACATTTCAGGACAAATTTTTTTGTCCTCACCTTATATAGGCACGAAAGAGCCATTTTATCGCGGTCGGATTCTATTAAATTTCTATAAACAGGATTTATCATCAAAAAAACAGAGCGAGAGCCCAGAGATGATCTGGACGCACGCCCTGTTTTAAAATGAATGGTATCACGGTAGTTGGTTTGCTGTTAAGCCGGTTGCTTCCCGTAAGCTAAGAGAAACTCCATCGCCTGATCAGCCGCGATATGAAGCTTGCTCTGCAGCTTCTCCAGAATAAACTGATCCGGGTAGCCTTCCTCGCGGTAAATGCTGACAATTTCTGTAGCTCTGCCCGCATTTAAAATCCTGGTTGCCTCTGTTTCGATAATACGTCCGCCCATAAATTCTCCGACTCCTTTCCTGACTCTGTCATATTTTTTCGCGATATAATCCAGCACATTCCGGGACATGTCGATCAGCATGTGATACTGGTACTCAGTCAGCTGGTTATGTTCCTTCAGTTTCTTTAGCCGGTCAATCATATCGCGGTATTCGGTTTTCAGTTCCTGTAGTTTTTCATCATTCGTATTGTATTCCTGAAATCGTTTTTCATGTGAGAATATGTAAAAAGGTATCAGCATGAGAAGATTTTTCTCAAAGATTTCATCAATCGTATATTCTTTCGTTTTTAAAACCTGCACGTCGAAGGTGACGGCGCCGCCCGGAGTGTCAATGCGGATCTGCATCCGGTCCGGCGTATTGCTGTTGCTTCGCAGAAACAGGACGCCGCTCTGTGGGATTGTGACGTGCAGGGCGTCTTTCGTCAGCTCCGCGGCGGCCAGCGCTTCCTGCGTGGAGTATTCAAAGATCCTGACCAGCATGCTGTTGTCTGCTGTACTCTGGACTTCCAGAAGGTAGTGCTTCGGCATGGCATCAATCACAGTAAAAGTGGAGTCCGTGATCCGCCATTCCCCGTTTCCATCCTGCTTATTCAGCCGGTGCTGCTCCGAGTGGAAGTCGATTCGTTCCTTCCCGGTGTAGTGCTCCCCGAACATCTCGTTGAGGACAGGGAGGATCAGAGGCGAGCAGGTCTTCAGCAGGGTGCGAGCCCAGAAATGAACTGGACGTACGCCCTGTTTTAAAATGTATGAAATCATGGTATTTGATTTGCTGTTAGGCCGGTTGCTTCCCGTAAGCTAAGAGAAACTCCATCGCCTGATCAGCCGCGATATGAAGCTTGCTCTGCAGCTTCTCCAGAATAAACTGATCCGGGTAGCCTTCCTCGCGGTAAATGCTGACAATTTCTGTAGCTCTGCCCTCAGCTCTGCCCGCATTTAAAATCCTGGTAGCCTCTGCTTCGATAATACGTCCTCCCATAAATTCTCCGACTCCTTTCCTGACTCTGTCATATTTTTTCGCGATATAAT
>JAJQHY010000040.1 GCA_021199495.1 Lachnospiraceae bacterium
GTGCAATTAGAGGTTATTGATAACGAAAACACCAGCACTCCGAGGCTGAATTCAGCCGGGAGTGCTGATTATGTTTTTACAATAACTTTACTCGCCGGTCAGGATGAAGTGTACATACTCCTTGCGGTTCTCCTCCAGATACACCACCAACTCGTAAAAGCCGTATTCATTGGCGAGGTACTGCACCATTCCCACATCAAACATATTCGTCTTGCCAGTGTCACGGATGTATAAAATCTGCTCCTTGATTTTCTCAGTCATGGTCGCTCACCTTTCTTATGACATCTTCGCCGTAAATGACATTCAGTCCGCTGCCGTTGTCCCACGCCACCATCACGCTGGCGGCATCGTCCACTCCGATAACTGTCCCCTGTGTGCCGATGGGAGGGGCTTGCGTGTCCTCCATATGCACAAGTTCTATCCGTGTGCCAACGGGGTATGCGTTTCTGACGGCATCCACAACCTCTTTACTCGGAAACTTCACGCTTGCCACCTCCTGTTCTCCATGCAGAATTGCCCTCCAGATTGCGGAGCAGAATTTTCCTGTCCTGTTTGTACTCTGCGCCGATAAAGCCCAGTCGGAGCAGAAAGCAGCGGAAGGTGTATTTTTCGTTCTCCACTGGACGCTCGACTGCAGTCACACGTTTCAGCGTCCGGCTCATCTCGCAGAGGGCGCTGATGAAGTGTGTATACGCTGTGCATTCGTCCGGCGTAGGCAGTTCCGTGAACCAAGGGAAGGAAACTGTATCTTCGCCGATTTCAATCGGCAGGCCGTCAATGCCCAGTGCCTTTTTGATGAGACCGCCTTTTGCGTCCAGCAGGCTGGTCAGAGTGCCGACCGCCACCTTGTCGAGCGGAACCGTTATTGTAAGCCCCGTGGTCGTTTCCTGCGGCTCATTCTCTTCTGTGGCATCCTTGTCCTCGGCTTCTTCTAAAACCTCCGTAGGCTCGGCAGTGAAGCCCCTCTCGGCAAGCTGCTCCAGCAGATTCTCAATTTCCTCAGAATCGGCTCTGTCATCAAAACTGACGGCACCGTTCTTGTCGACAGTGAAGTAATCCACCTCATAGGCTGCTGTGGGCATTCCCATGTACTTCGGCTTGACCTCCAGAATTTCGCCCATCGCTGTGACGAGCGCCTTGCGGTCTGTTCCCGTTACGTTGTAATTGATTGTCATGTTGGTATTCCTCCGTTTTCTGTGATTTCCCCTTGGGGTAGTGTCATATTCGCTCTTAATCGACAGAATAGCAAGCGGGTAATATCACCAATCATTTTGAACAGAATTTGTGATGTTTACAGCATAAAAATACGGCCATGCAAAAGCATTTCTGCTCTTACATGACCGTATTTTCTTTGCCCCGCTTAAAGGTCGTCCTCAAAAATTAGCTTGTTTCAGAAAATCCCTAAGTCCAACCCTCAAAAGGAACTGTTTTTTTAATGATTTAATGATGCATACTCCCTACTCAAAATCCGCCAGCTTATCCGCGTACTTAATCCGGTAAATCCGCAGAAGCGAGTCGTTGATGCGCTCCTCCGAAAGCGTCCCCGCCTCCACCGCCTCCACGATGGCGTTCACTGCCTCCGAGACGGAGGACGGCATCAGGATCATGTCACAGCCGGCTTTTAAGCAGCTGACCACGGCGTCTCCCAAGTCGTAATACTCGGTGATGGCGTCATAATTCATGGGCTCGGTGATAATCACGCCCTCAAAGCCCAGCGTATCGCGCAGGATGTCGGTGACCACGCTCTCACACATGGAAACCGGGTCCAAGCTGCCGGACAGATTGGATGCGGTAATGTGGCTGACCATGACAAAGTCTGCGCCAGCGTCGATGGCGGTCTGAAACGCGATAAATTCATTTTCCTCATAGCTTGCCAGATCTCTGTCTGTGCTGACCGCTCCGTCCTCTGTGGAGGCGGTCAGGTCGCCGGTTCCGGGAAAGCTCTTTAAAGTGGAACTCACTCCCTGGCTTTCCAGCCCCTGGGACATCTGCGCGGCCAGCGTTCCCACCGTCTGCGCGTCGCTTCCATATGTGCGGTCCGCGATGTCGGCGTCCTCGGAAATGGTGACCTCCGTCACCGGCGCCAGATCCAGATTGATTCCCAGCGCGGCCAGATAACTGCCGATCGTCGTACCCTGCGAATAGGCATTTCCGGACGCGCCGTCCGCCCCTACCTCGGCATTGGAGGCTACATCCGCGACTTCAATCACGCTGTTTAAAACTGTGCCGATATCGCCGCCCTCCTCTGTGACTGCGATAAAAAGAGGATATCTGCTGTAAGAAACCGTGTTGGCAATCATTTCCGTAAACTGCTCTTCACTCTGGATATTCTGGGAGGTGTAAATAATGCCGCCGACCGCATACTCTTCCAGCGCCGCCTGCGTGCCGCTGCCGCCGCGCGTCGCCACGGACACACCGGTCAGCTGCTCCGGGGTCACAATTAAAAGCCCGGCCGCCTTTTCTTCCAGCGTCATGCCGGAAATATAAGTCGTCAGATACTCGTCAAACTGCTCCTCGGCGGTAGGGCCGGTTACCACCTCTTCCGCCGGCTCTTCTTCGACCGGCTCCTCGGGTGTATCATCGACCTCCACGATCACTTCCTGCTCTTCCTGCGCCTTTTGATCGGCCAGATATCGTCTGACCAGTGTAAACGCACCGACACAGGCTGCAACTATGATCGCAAATATCAGCACCAGAACCACATATGCCGTAACCCGCTCGCGCACCCTGCGGCTGTGTCTTGCAGCACGCCGCTCGTCGTCGTCCATCCAGTCATTGTCTTTCATGCAAATTCTCCCTTTACAAAACTGCTTCTTACTTTGCCTTCACAAAGCCGTTGTAAATCGCTTTGATGGCCGTCTCAAAGTCCCGGTTTGCCACACCGATGATGATGTTCTGCTCGCTGGAGCCCTGGTCGATCATTTTCACGTTGACATCTCTGGCCGAAAGCTGTTTGAAAATCGTGGCCGCGGTGCCCTTCTGCGACTTCATGCCCCTTCCTACGACAGCAATCAGCGCCAGATCCGCCTCGATGTCAATCATGTCCGGGTGCGCCAGCCGCTGAATAGCGGAAACCACGTTCTGCTCCTTGTCCACAAAATCATCCTGATGCACATACACGGTCAGGGTATCAATCCCGGTCGGCATATGCTCAAAGGAAATGCCGCAGTCCTCAAAAGCCTGTAAGACCTTGCGGCCGAAGCCAACCTCGGAGTTCATCATATCCTTTTCCACATTGACGGAGCAGAAGCCCTTCTTGCCCGCAATGCCGGTGATAATGTATTTCGATTTCTGGCAGGTGCTGCCAACGATCCAGGTCCCGGGATCCTCCGGTACGTTGGTATTACGGATATTGATCGGAATGTTTTCCTGGCGTACCGGGAAAATCGCGTCCTCATGCAGGACCGTCGCACCCATGTAGGCTAACTCGCGCAGCTCCTTATAAGTAACATACTCAATCGGCTTCGGATTGTCAACAATCCGCGGGTCCGCCACCAGCATGCCGGACACATCGGTCCAGTTCTCGTAAACGTCCGCCCGCACCGCCTTCGCCACGATGGAGCCTGTAATATCGGAGCCGCCCCTGGAAAAGGTTTTCACGCGGCCATTCTTCATGGCGCCGTAGAAGCCGGGGATCACGGCGTTGCTGTATTTGCTGAGTCTTTTGCTCATGATCTCCTGCGTAGTCTCCGCGTCAAACTCGCCGTTGTCGGTAAAGCGGATCGTCTCCGCGGGATCCACAAAAGTAAAACCGAGGTATGCAGCCATCACCTTGCCACTTAAATATTCGCCTCTGCTGGCCGCGTAATCAGGACCGACCTTTTTTGAGAAATTCTCCGCAATCACCTGAAACTCATCATCCAGAGAAAAATCCAGGGAAAGTCCGTTTATGATCTCATCATATCTGGCTCTGATCGCGTTCAGTTTCTCCGAGAAGTCCTCATCCGCAACCGCCAACGCGTAACAGTCATAAAGCATGTCCGTCACCTTGGTATCCCCGTCAAAGCGTTTGCCGGGTGCGCTCGGCACCACATAGGCTCTGTGATAATCCTCCCTGATAATCGCTCCCACCTTCTGAAACTGCGCGGCACTGGCTAAGGAACTGCCGCCGAATTTTACAACTTTTTTCATAATAAGTATCTCTTCCCTCATGTATTCTAAAAGCGATTGCGTAGCAATCGACTTTTACGTCTTGCAAATTCCTATTCTCACGCGTCCATCCTGATAAAGCTGATTCTGTGCTTAAGTGCCAGGAACTGCTCCTCAAACTGTCCCTCTTTCAGCCTTCCGGTCACAAAACCGCATTCATTCTCCATCTGCGGCAGTGTGATGAACTTCTCCGCGCCAAAGACATTTCTCGCCTGCTCCTGATCCGCAGTTCCGATCCGCACAAAAAAGGCGTTCTCCGTCTCCTCAAACGGTACCAGGTCTGCCTCCTCAGGCTCCCACGGGCAATAGGCAGTGCTGCCTTCGTGAAGTCCCGCGGTAATGATATCGGAAACCACCGCGCTGGCTGTCGGTCTGCGTCCCGCGCCCGCACCGTAATACATGGTGTCACCCAGCATATTGCCGTGCAGCACAATCGCGTTGAAAACATCGTCCACCATATACAGGGGCTGTCCAGCCTTCACTAAAAACGGCGCGACAATGGCCGATATGCGCGATACGCGTTCGCTTGCTTTTCCCAGCAGCTTGACGCTGCAGCCAAGCTTTCTGGCGTAGGCCATATCCGCGGCGGTCAGAGAGGAAATGCCCTCCACATGGATTTTATCATACTTTACAGTTTTTCCAAAGACCAAAGATGCAAGAATCGCAATTTTTCTGCCGCTGTCGTGGCCTTCCACATCCGCCTCTGGATTTTTCTCGGCGTACCCCAAGCGCTGCGCTTCCTGCAGGACCGTCTCATAGTCCGCGCCCTCGTCAGCCATTCTGGTCAGCATGTAGTTGGTGGTGCCGTTTAAGATTCCCTGCACACTGCCGATTTTTTCCTGCGTCAGGCAGTTTAAGATATTATGGATAATCGGAATACCGCCGCCGACGCTGGCCTCGAACAGATAGCTGCAGTGGTGTGCGGAAGCGATCTGTAAAAGCTCGGGGCCGAAGGCCTCCACCAGCTCTTTATTGGACGAGCAGACGCTCTTGCCAGCCTCCAGTGCCCGCCTGGAAAAATCATACGCAGGTCTTTTGCCTCCCATGGTCTCGCAGCAGACTGTTACCTCCGGATCCTTTAAAATCACATCTATGTCATGTACGACCTTGTGTTCATTCACATCACCCGGGAAATCGCGCAGATCCAGAATGTATCTGACTTCCAGATCCAGGCCCGTCTTCTGAAGGATCGAATCATGGTTGGCGTCAATCACCTGCGCCACGCCCCCGCCAACGGTACCGTATCCCAAAATAGCGACTTTTACAGATTTCAGCATAAATAAGTTCTCCCTCTACTCTTTTCCGATTATCTCCACGCTGCCCACGCCCTCCAGGGCTTCCAATGCCTGTACCATGGCTGATGTATCGCCGGAAGCCATCAGCACCTGCACGCTGATTGACAGGCTCGCCACGCCGTTGATGGGAATACTCTGGTGTATCGTCAGAATATTCACATTGCTCTGCGCAATGATCTGCAGGACCTGACTTAAAAGCCCGGGCACATCGTTGATCTGCAAAGACAGGGTAATGGTCGTACCCTGCGCGTTGTCGTGGAACGGAATGATATCATCCCTGTATTTATAAAAGGAGCTGCGGCTGATGCCCATCTGATCCACCGCCTCCTGGACGCTTGAAACCTGTCCGCTTTTCACCAGGCGGTTGGCTTCCACTACCTTTAGCAGCACATCCGGAACCGCTCTGCGCCGGATGACGTAATATTCGGTCTGTTCCATTATACTTTCTCCGCTCCCTTTTCAGCAGCATTTGTTGCTGTCACAAAGACATTTGTGCGTAGCTGGGGGATATGTTACCATATTACAGGTGAAAATGCAAGGGGTTGTCACACATATTTCTTATATTTCGCATAGGCCGAAGGAATCGGGTAAATGTCGCGGGTATCGGCCGCGTCCACAAAAAGCCAGCCGGCGGGCGGCGTATAGGAGGTCAGCTCGTCCACCCGGATGAGATAGGCCTTCATATGCCATTCCAGGTGCGTGAAAACATGAACCGCGTCCTCCAGCGGCTGAATGCGCACCGCACGGATACCTTTTTCTTTTAAATCAGCCAGCACTTCCGCTTCGCCGACGAAACCCTTCATCGAAGGAAATTCGTACATGCCTGCAAGCAAACCTTTTACAGGGCGCCTTACGATAGCAGTCCGCCTCTCATCCCTTAAAATCAGGACGGTACGCTCCTCGATTTTGCGCGGGGATTTGGGCGACTTATAAGGATACTGATCCCATGTATCGCCCTTGTGCGCCTCACATTCAGAAGCCAGCGGACAGGCCTCACACCTCGGCAGGCCGTTCGGCACACAGACCATGGCGCCGACCTCCATCATGGCCTGGTTGAATTCGCCCGGATATTCCCGGCTCATGGAGTCCTTCAGCAGCTCCTCATAATCCTTTTTTACCTGTGGCTTCGCGATATCGCGGCCGTCCGCAAAGACCCGGCTTAAGACCCGCAGCACATTGCCGTCCACCGCGGGAATGACCTCCCCGTACGCAATGGAAGCAATCGCGCCCGCCGTATAGGAACCGATTCCCGGAAGCCTAATCAGTTCCTCTGCGGTTTTCGGCATGACGCCGCCATACTCTTCTTTGACAATCCGGGCAGTTTTCTTAAGGTTCCTCGCTCGGCTGTAATACCCCAGCCCTTCCCAGAGCTTTAAAAGGCGCTCCTCCTCCACCCCGGCCAGAGCCTCCACATCCGGCAGCTCTCTGATAAAGCGCAGGTAGTAGGACTTCACCGCCTCCACCCTGGTCTGCTGAAGCATAATTTCCGAGACCCAGATATGGTAGGGATCCCGGTCCTCGCGCCAGGGAAGAGCACGTTTCTCTTCCTTATAATAATGTAATAAAGCTTCTGTGAAATTTTTTACTGCGGAAGCCCACCCAGGATCGGTCATCGATCCACCTCAAACCGCGCCTGGGTGCTTAAATATCTCTTCAGGCTCTCCGCCCGCTCCTCTAAATCGCCCTCCGGCACCTCCGTATCGAGGGAAACCGCCATGGTATTGATCATATCGTCCGTCAGCCTGTGCTCCACACTGACAAAAATACGCAGCTTCTGCGCGTAGGTGTCCGCGTCCAAAAACTGCATGAGCGCCGGATCGACCCGGATCACCTTGGGGCGATTGGTCCTCTCAAACTGAAATTCCTGGTCACAGTTCGGATATTTGATCTTATTCACCGGGGCAAGGAAATTCTCCAGCTGCCTGACATACACCTTCTCCTCATCGAAAAAGTCCCGGTAAACCACCATCTGGTCCCCGGTCTGCGCGTTTTCGGCCGCTGTCACGATTTCAAACACAGAACCTCTCACATCGCGGTAAAACTCACCCTTCTGCGGAATATCCCTCATTCTCTTTTCCTCCTGATTGAAGTAATTCACAGCCAACTTCCCCTGCATGCGCAATCTCGCCCGCTTCGCGTGCTTTCCCGCTCCTTACGGAGCTAAGATTGCTTATTTGGGGAAGGTGACTGATTCTCAGTCACTTTGAGACAGATAAGCAGTCCCTTACAAGCGCGCTTGACGTGTCTGCTTATCTGTCTCAAGGTGGCTGTGAATAGTAATGCTGTTAACTTAAAATTTCCTCTTGCATTTTGAGAATCTTTTTGTTATACTGTCTTAGTCGCGTAGGGGAATCATCCAGCGGCAGGATGGCAGTCTCCAAAACTGCTCACGGGGGTTCGAATCCCTCTTCCCCTGGCAAAGCTCCGGGTCTGATGACCCGGGGCTTTTTTTCTGCTTTACGGGCAGAGACTCGAAAAACTTCGTTTTTCGAGTTCGCTTCGCTCGCCGGATGTACATTTTTCGTCGTCAGTCCACGCAAGCGCGTCCTGACGGCGGAAAATACACATCCTTCTCTGCCCTTTTCGGACATTATAGCAAAATCATTTCCTCTTGTCATCAGGCAATCTTTCCCGAAAGAAAAATAAAAGCCGGATTTTTTTTACATCTGTCATATTCTTCCACTTTCTCCGTCTTATAAGTACAGAAGAACAAAATGCATATTTTTTCATTGTGTTCCGGAAGAAATCTGTGTATACTTCTAAGCGAGGGAGGACAAAACGTATGAAAAAGAAAAGAGTATGGACCCTGTGTATGACGATCGCCCTGGCGGCCTGCCTGTTAATCGGCTGCGGGGCAAGCTCCGGCAATATGAGTGGCATATTGAATACGGATACAATTGCTACAGACAGCGCCGCCAGTGATTATGGCTACAAAACGGAATCGGCCACAGAAACTGAGGAGTATGAATACGACGCGGACTATGAATACACCGATGTTTCAGAGGAATCCACTTCGGACCGCAAGCTGATCAGAACCGTGGACATGAGTGTGGAGAGCACCTCCTACGACAGCGCGCTGGAAGCCATTAAAAACCAGGTCACTGCCAGCGGCGGCTATGTGGAATACATATATTCCTATAACGGCAGCTCCTACAGCTCCTATAAGGCAACCAGAAGCTCCGACTTAACACTGCGCATCCCCGCGGAAAATCTGGATGCCTTTTTAGGCGCGGTATCCGACATCTGCAACGTCATTTCCAGTAATGAATCGGTGACGGATGTGACGCTGACCTACGTGGATCTGGAGAGCCGCATCAAAATCCTGGAGACGGAGCAGGAGCGCCTGATCGAGCTTTTAGAGGAGGCGGAAAGCCTGGAGGATATCCTCACAATCGAGGAGCGTCTTACCGACGTGCAGTACGAGCTGGAGAGTAAGGAAAGCACAAAGCGCACCTATGACAATCAGATCAATTACAGCACTGTGACCCTGTATCTGAAGGAGGTACAGGAGCTGACACCGACTGTGGAGCTGACCGTGTGGGAGCGGATCAGCCAGGGCTTTATGGACAGTGTGGAAGGTCTGGCATTGGATGTGAGCGAGGCCGTGATCTGGATTATCATTCACCTGCCTTACCTGGTTGCCTGGGGAATTGTGCTGGCCGTTGTGGTACTGATTGTCAGAAGACATCACAGGAAGCATGGAGGGAAAGGCGACAGACGTGCAAAAAAGGAGGATCACACATGAAGTATCTGATCATTGTAGACATGCAGAATGATTTTATCACCGGAAGTCTCGGGACAAAAGAGGCACAGGCAATCCTGCCCGCCGTCATCCGCAAGGCACAGTGTTTTGAAGGGGAAATCATTTTTACAAGGGACACGCATACAGCGGCATACCTGCACACACAGGAGGGCAGAAACCTCCCGGTGGAGCACTGCATCGAAGGCACCTGGGGCTGGCAGATCGCGGATGGATTAAAGGAACTGGCAGAGGAAAAAGCCTGCCGCGTCTTTGACAAGCCTACCTTCGGAAGCGTCTCACTGGCACAGGTACTCGCTTCGGAAAATGAAAAGAACCCGATTGCGGAAATCGAGCTCTGCGGTTTATGTACAGATATCTGTGTCATCTCCAACGCCTTTTTACTCAAAGCCTGGATGCCGGAGATACCGGTCAGTGTGGACGCGTCCTGCTGCGCGGGCGTGACGCCGGAAAGCCATTTGAATGCGCTGGCTGCGATGAAGATGTGCCAGGTGGCCGTGAAAAATGAAGGATAGTTCTTATATTCAGGGCCATTCCCTCTTAAATGCCATGTGCGCACAAAAACGGCCGCTTTTCATCCGCAGCGGCATCATACATATTTATCTTGACAGATTTATTAAAAAAGAATAAAGTGAATTCCGGATACAGTTTCGATACGGCGCGTCCTGAAGGAGTGCCCGCCGCACCGCAGCTATATCCGGAAATTTTTGCTGGGGGAGCGTTTCGCTGAGAATGGGCTTTCGTTTTTTTAACCGCCCTGACCCTTATCACTTGAACCGGGTAATACCGGCGTAAGGAAGCAACCATATGGGTATCCGCGGAGCGCATTTTCATTTTCTCCAGCGGTGCCGCTTAGCTGCTTCCTCCATTTTCACAAAAGGAGGATTTTTTCATGCAAATTGTCAATTCTGACCTCGGTCTCACCACATTCGGCTATGTCCTGTTCGGCATCATTGCCGTCGCGCTGATTCTGGGCGCGGTATTTCTCTATTCCAGGAGCAACCACAAAAAGCTCTCCACCCGGCAGCTCGTCTTCTGCGCTGTTGCCATGGCACTGGCCTTCGTGACTTCCTACATCAAGCTGTTTGCCCTGCCCTACGGCGGCTCCGTGACGCTCTGCAGCATGCTTTTTGTCTGCCTGATCGGCACCTGGTACGGCCCCGGCGTAGGCATCATGACCGGCTTAGCCTACGGCATTTTACAGTTTCTGCAGGAGCCATACGTGCTGGCGCCCTTCCAGGTCTGCTGTGATTACATTTTCGCCTTCGCCGGGTTAGGCCTGTCCGGTCTTTTCTACAAGAGCAAAAAGAACGCTCTCTTAAAGGGCTATCTGCTGGGCATCATCGTGCGCGGCGCCTTCCACGCGCTGGGCGGCTATTTATACTGGATGGACTACATGCCGGAGAACTTCCCGACTGCGCTGACCGCCCTTTACCCGATCATCTATAATTATTCCTTCATCCTCGCGGAAGGCATCATCACAGTTATCATCATCAAGCTGCCGCCGGTGGAGAAGGCGCTCGCGCAGGTCAAGAAGCTGGCGCTGCAGTAGATGAGGCATCATCTCTGTCATACCGCTCTGCTTATGAAAGTCATGTCAATGCAACCGGCACTTCCTCTTCCAGATAAAAGGAATACAATATAATCTCCTTCACCCTTTTTACCAGGGCCTGTTCGATGGCCCTGGTATAATATTGCATCTGGGTGTGATATTTATCCACCAGCTCCTGCCCGGCCGCGACGCGGTCCGTCTTATAATCCAGTAGGACGATGCCGTCCTCTTCTTCAAAAAAGGCGTCGATAATGCCCTGGATTAAGACCAGTTCGTCCTGCATATCCGTCTCGGGCGGCGAAACACTGCCAGCCACAGTCTCAAGCCCCGCCTTCCCGACTTCATTCACCGGCACACCCAGGAAAAACGCCTGTTCCTTGCGTAATGTCCCCGCTTTTGCGGCTTCTGCCATACGATGTGCCAGCGTGCTCTTTCCGAAACGTTCCAGCTTCTGCGATGATACACAGTCGCGCTGTTTTTCAGTCAGACGGCCTTTTTGAGCCATTTCATCCATGAAATGCTGCCATTCATCCGGACCTGCCGGCAGCGCGGTAAAATCCGCCAGCTCCAGTACCCGGTGATACGCGGTTCCTACGGCAGCGCCGCCCAGTCCCTTCGATTCTTTTAAAAACTCCGGCACACAGGGCACAACCCGCTCTGTCTCAAACATCTCTTCCACGCCGCCGAGCTCTTCCTCCATGGCTGCCAGTTTTAATTCAGAGACACTCGTTTTCCCGTTGATTTCGGTCAGAAGCTGATATGGGTATTCATACCGCAGGGCCGGATTTTCCTTAAGAATATCGGACTTTTCTTCCCTTGTTTCGGCAGAAAATAAAGTATCCAGCTTCTCACGGCGCTCTGCGCGGCTCACAGACTCTGTAATCTCCGTCTGCGCCAGATCTTCAGCGGAAAACAGCTCGTACACAAGCGATGTATCTTCATCATAAGAAAGCAGGAGCAGATCCAGGTAGGATCGGGCTGACAGAATGTCAGAAAGCAGGCATGTTCCGTCCGCGCGGCGGACTGCCTGCGCCTGCCCAAGCATCTCCTCCGCATTCTTTCTATAGCCGCAGAGAATCAGCTTCTCCTTCGCCCTTGTCATCGCCACATAGAAAATCCGCTGCTCTTCCGCCAGGATATCCCGCTCCATTTTCAGGGAAATCACGTTTTTCTGCAGGGTTCTGTTTTTGCTGCGTCCCGCAGGTGAAACATAGTCCGCGCCCAGCCCCAGATCATTGTCAATGAGCAGAAGCTGCTGACGATCCTGCATGGAATAGCTGTGTCCGATTCCACCCACGATAACAATGGGAAACTCCAGCCCTTTGCTCTTGTGGATGCTCATGACGCGCACGGCCCCATGATCCCCCATCACAGACGCTTCCCCATAATCGATCTCCTGGCGGTGCAGCTTAAGGATATACTGCACAAAGGCAAACAGGCTGTGCTGTCCACGGGCCGAAAACTGCGCCGCCCGCTCCAATAAAAGCTCCACGTTTGCCGCCCGCTTCTCGCCGTCCGGCAAAAGCCGCATCTGTTCCCTGTAATGAAAATCATTCAAAATCGTGCGCAGAAGCTCCTCCACGGAGCAGTATTCGGCCTGTCGGCGGTATTTTAAGATGGCATCGCGAAGGTTTTTGATTTTGAGAGATACAGGATCCGATGGATACGCATCTGCAAAATTCGCGAGCTTTTCCCAGAGGGTAATCTGTTTCGTTAGTCCGGATCTGTTTTCACCTTTCCAGTCTTCTCCATTTTCCTCAGCCGAGGTATCATGAACAGTCACATTCTCATAAATCTGAACCCTCGCCAGATCCTCCTCCGTCAATCCTCCGAACAGAGAAATACACACACCGTACAGGGGAATATCCGACAGCGGATTTTCCACACATTCAAGGAGCTTCACCAGATTCTGCACTTCCTTCGCGTCAAAGTAACCGCTGCCGCTGACTACCTGAAGCGGAATATGTTCCCGCTCAAAGACATCGCGATAAGCCTCCTCATAAAGAGAAGGCGAACGGAATAACAGCACGATATCGTCATAAGTAACCGGGCGAAGGCCGCTGCGGTCATCATTGGAAACCCGGCCATCCTTAAGAAGCGCTTTGATTTTCCGCGCAGCGGAGTACGCTTCCAGACGTTTGGCGTCGAGTCCCTGGGGCAGCTCTCCGCACGAAAGGACGCATTCGCAGGCATATCTGTCATACCATTCCGCATGCCTGCTGCGGTCAGTCGATACATCTCTCTCCCTGCTCAAGGCCTCCTCCGGATACGCCGCGCCCGGATAGAGCGCCGCGTTCTCATCATAAGCAATGCCGCCGCTCTCTAAGGTCATCACATGACAAAAGACACTGTTTACCGCGTCCAGCACCTGTCTGCGGCTTCTGAAATTCTGCTTCAAGTCAATGCGCACATGCGTGTCATCCCCGGCGGCGTATGACTGATATTTCTCCATGAACAGCTCCGGCCTGGCCAGGCGGAATTTGTAAATACTCTGCTTGACGTCTCCCACCATGAAACGGTCATCGTCCCGCGAGACGGCGGCCACCAGGTACTCCTGCACCAGATTGGAGTCCTGGTACTCATCCACCATGACCTCCTCAAACCGCGCCCGGTAGCTTTCAGCCACCTCTGTTACGGTAAAACCGCCCTGTCCGTCGCTTTTCATAAGAATCTGCAGCGCCATGTGTTCCATATCGTGATAGTCGATATAACCACGCTCCCGCTTGGCCGCGGCAAGATCGGCCATATAATCCAGCGTCACCTGCACCAGCATATCGAGCGCCCGCTTCGCTCCGGCGTTTTCCACCTCCATGGACTGCGGACTTTTCCCGAAAAAGTCCTTCCCAAGCTTCTGGATATTGGCCTTGATCTCGTTGCGGCGGTTTTTCACCTGCTCCCGCTTTACGGGATCAACGGAAACATCCTTTTTCGTGGAAAGACGTTTGAAATCCATCGCGGGCAGATACTGTCCCAGTTCTTTCAGGCTTTCCAGCCGGCAGAGCTTTTCTGTAAATTCCAGCTCCGCCTCCAGCGTATCGGCATACATGTAGGGGCCATCCGGCTCCATGGCGGCTTTATAAACGGCGCGGTAGCTCTCCGCGTAGGAATGCAGCAGCCCTCTGATGTGAGAGAGCAGGAACTGCCCGGCAGGCCGTTTCGTAAACTCGTCAAGACTGTTAAAATCATAGTCCTCTTTCCGCTCCTGCAGCCACTCCTCCGGAAACGGCATACTCATGGCCCGCTCATAAAGTTTGTCTATGTAATCCTCCAGGGCAGACTCCCTGCCGGTATGACAGAGATATTCCACCATATACTGAAAGTCCGGATTCTCCTCCGCAAAATACTGCTCCAGGAGATTCTCCTTCACCTCTTTGCTGAGGAGTTTAATTGTCGCTTCCTCCGCCACGGTGAAATCCGGTTCCAGGCCGATGGCCTCGAAATGATTGCGCACCAGATAAAGGCAGAAGCTGTGAACGGTTGTGATCTGTGCCTGATGCACCAGAACCGCCTGCCTCTGCAGATGTGTATCATTCGGATACAAAGAAAGCTCTCGCTCGATCGCCTGTCCGATGCGCTCCCGCATCCCCGCTGCCGCACTGTTGGTAAAAGTAACCACCAACAACCGGTCAATGTCCAGCGGATTTTCACGATCCGTGATCCGCCGGATGATACGCTCCACTAACACCGCTGTCTTGCCGCTGCCGGCAGCCGCGGAAACCAGGATATTTTTATTTTTCGTGTCAATGACCCTCTGCTGGTCCGCCGTATATTTCACGCTCATGCCTTCTCCTGCAGGATTTCCTTCATTTTCTCCAGAGCTTCTCCCTGCTCCATGACGGGAATCCTTCTTTTCTGATAGCCCGGCAGCTTTTCATCATAGCCGCAGCAGCCTTTGTACGGGCAATAAGTGCAGCCCTCCTCGTTTCCCTGCTGATAGGGGCTCGCCTCAATATGTCCCTCCTGTATCCGCCTTCCCAGCTCATCCACCTTATATGCAGAATATCGCTCCATCAAAAGCAGATCCTCCTCCGCACAGGCCTTAGAGCCGCGGGCCGCCTGACCGTCCTTATTGTATGAAAACGGAATGACATCGGACTGCTTTTCAAATGTATGATCCAGAAGCCGCACCGCCGTCTCATCCTCATTTAAGATACCGCGGGAACGCTGCTCACGCAGGCGGAGTGTGGGCAGGTCATCCAGATTCTCCGCGCCCTCCATGTCCACCACAGGATCCGCCACACGATAATAGAACATCGCGGCCGGCCGGATTTTTTTGCCGGGGTTGCGCTCGGCGAGCTGTCTGGTCGCCATATCGAGATAGACCGTCAGCTGCAGGGAAAGACCAGCGTAAAGGCTGTCTATGGAAAACTGTTTATTCCCGGACTTATAGTCAATGACCTTTACAAAGACATCCTCGTCCTGTCGGGCGATATCCACGCGGTCAATCCGCCCCTCCAGGCGCATGAAAAGCTCTCTCGATGCGTCCCATTCACAGTTCACTGAGAAAGGCAGCTCAAGCCCATAGGTTTCAAAGGCTCCAGCCTGCATATGTCTCTGTAATACCTCGACTGTCCGCCGCAAAATTCTGCCTGCCCTTATCAGGGCATAGCCGTTTCTGGCCTTATCCAGCAAAAGCTCATCCCCGTACTGCTCCCGGATTTCCTTCAGTCTGCTGTCAAGTCTCTCCTCGGCAAATTCCGGAGGAAACGTACACCAGTCATACCCGGCCTCCCCAAGGTCGCGGCCGAAGCCGGACAGAACATCGTGGAAAATATTCCCCATGTCCACACTCTCTAAAACATACTCCTTCGGCTCCCGCAGATGCAGGCCATATTTCAGAAAATGCGCATAGGGGCAGGCGGCGAAACTCTCCAGACGACTGACGCTGCCGTAGAGAACGCTGCCATAGAGATCCCTGGCCACTTCCGGCGCAATGCGCTCCCTGCCTCCCTCCAGAAATGCCCTCTCTATATAAGCACTGACCATGTCTGGCCCGTCATACTCCTCCATCAGCGTCAGCAGTTTCAGAAGCACAGCCGTCTCCGCCTCAGAAAGTCCATCACTGACATATTTCTGCAGTAATACCGCAGTCCGTCCCGGCAGCTCACTCACATGCTCCGGATTCTCAAAACCTGCCGGCTTTATCTGAAGCGCAGGAAAAAGGCTTACCACCGTCCTGATAAAATAAGAAGGTCTGATTTCCTGCTGCGCGTTATCTACGAGGGAGTATGACAGATACAACTGCTCCGACGGCTTGGTCAGCTGCTGATACAGATAGAACCGCTGCCGAAACTGCAGCTGCCTGCGGCTGGGCGCCAGCTCCACGCCCTGCCCCATCAGGTATTCCCGTTCCAGGTCGGAAAGCATGCCGCCGCGGCTGTTATTGCCGGGAATATTCACGTCATTAACACCCAGCACCAGCAGGATTTTTACCTGTGAAAGCCTCGTCCGCTCCAGGTCCCCCACCAGCACCTGATCCAGCTTCGCCGGAATAGCACCGACCTTCAGCTCCTCAAAACCAGCCTTCAGAATTTTCGCAGTCTCTTTAAAGGGAAGGCGCTCCTCCCCCATCAGAGCCGCCATCTGGTCAAACAGCGCCATCAGCTTACTGAAGGCCTGGCGGTATTCCCTGGCTCTCACCAGGTCACCCCGCGCCTCAAAATCCGACTCCATGACGGCCATTTTTTTCTCTGTCTGTGCCTGCGTCAGGAAGTCATACAGAGATGTCAGTTGCTGTCTGACAGTCGCCTGTGGGTCATCAGCCACTGTCAGAACCGGCGCTAATTCCTCCATCAGCCGTCCCTTAAGCTCGTTGACCTTTAAAAGATCAAAGCGGTTTCCCAGGTGGGTAAAAGGTCTCTCCCATGCCCGTCTTCCCCGGATGCCTGCCTGGTTGAGATACAGCTCCATAAGATCTGCTTCCTCGCGGGTAATACCGGACAGTCCGCTCCTGAGGTAGGTAAGGACTGCCTGAAAGGAAAAATCCTTTTCCATGAGTTCAAAGAGACCCTTCATGAAAATCAGCAGCGGATTGGATGTAAGACCTGCTGTTGCGTCCACAAAGCAGGGAATATCAAACTGTGAAAAGGCCTCCTCCAGGTGATGTCTGTATGCATCAAGTCCGGCACAGATGACGGCAATATCACGATATTTCAGGCCGCGCTCCCGCACCAGACGGCGTAAAAGGATGGCCGCCTGCCGGCTTTCCTCAGCGGGATTCTGCGCGCAGGAAACATGGATATTCTCACAGATCCCATCATAAACGGCATGATCATACCTGAAGAGATGTTTTTCCAGAAATGCAAGCTCAGGAGATGCGGTATATGTATGACTAAATCTCTTTCCACTCTCACAGAAAGCGTACCTCTCAACCTTAACCCGCGCCGACTGCGCCAGTCTCTCCAGCTCCCGGATCGTCTTCGCCGAGGTATAAAAAAGCTGCTGCTCCTGCGTCACGCTCTGTGGATCGCAGTCAATCGTCACCGCGACATAGCATTTCTGCGCCAGCGCCATGATCTGGCGCACGAGCGGCAGCTGCACCGGAGTAAAGCCGGTAAAACCGTCCAGGACCACAACGCTGCCGCGGATCATTTTCGATTCCGATAAAAGGCCGGTTAACTCCGGATACATGCTCTCTCCGGTACGGTACTGCTCCTGAAGTTCCCGCAAAAAAGCACCGTACAGCTTCTGCATATCGGAAAGCCTCGCCTGCAGGCCTCTTCTGCCGCCCGCGGCTTTGATCAGTTCATCCATCCCGGCAGGGGAAATTCCATACTGCATAAACTCGGAAATCAGTCCCTTGACCTCTGACACATACCCCTGCTTTTCCATCAGACCGCCAATAGCAGGGAGGTCATCTGCCATGGAAACCGCAAGCTTTCTTAAAATCAGATTCTTGCCGGTATCGTCCAGCGCCACCTTTTCAGCACCGCCCAGTTCTTCCTTTATCTTATAATACAGGCGGCCGAAGCTCAGCACGTCCACATTAAAGAGGGCATGTCCCGGATGCAGCTGCACCATCTGGCGCTGAATCTGCATGGTATACTGATCCGGCACCAGCAGGATATACTGCTGCTCCGGATTCTCCTGCGCTTTTTCGATTATAAACTGATAGAGGGCAGCGCTTTTGCCGCTGCCGCTGCCCCCGAGAATAAACTGCAGACTCATCGTCTATGTGACCTCACTTTTCCATGTCAGGATGTAATGATTAGGTCGACAAAAGGGTATGATACCATTTTTGTCCCTTGTATCATGTAATTTGAGTATAGCACAATCGTCCAAAAAGGGCTATACTGTTATTGAGCAAACCACCAGTGAACGCATCGACACACGGTTCACTGCTTACAGGAAAAAACGATTTCCGTACACATCATCTCATCAGGAGGAAGTATGCCGACAGCAGACAGTTTACGAAAAAACCAGCCGCCTGAAAAACTCGCACTGGTCAATGACCTTGCGGGCTATGGGCGCTGTTCTCTGACCGTAGCCATGCCCATCATTTCACAGCTGGGCGTGCAGTGCTGCCCGTTACCGACCGCCATTTTCTCCAATCATACGGGATACCCGACCTGGCACATGACAGATTACACGTCAGAACTGCCCGCCTACCTGGATGCCTGGAAAAACCTGGATATTTCCTTTGACGGAATTCTGACCGGCTTTCTGGGCAGTCAGGCACAGGCTGACATCATCCGGCTGTTTCTGTCTGATTTTAAAAAAGAAAACACGCTTTATATTCTGGATCCGGCCATGGGGGACAATGGCAGAGCTTACGCCACCTGCGGCGCGCAAATTCAGGAAAGCATGCGCGAACTGGTCGCTGCAGCCGATGTCGTCACGCCAAACTTAACGGAAGCCTGTCTTCTGACTAAAACTGCATACCGCCCTGACTTTACGAGGATGGAATTGCAGCAAATGGCACAGGAGCTTCTGGAAATGGGGCCTGAGCAGGTGGTGATCACCGGCATTTCCTGTGGAAGCTATGTCGGCAATCTATGTATGACGAGTGGCGCATCCACCCTTCTGCGCACGAAAAAAGTGCCGCAGTCCCGTCACGGCACCGGTGACATCTTTGCAGCTATTCTGGCCGCGGAGCTTGTGAAAGCGGCTTCAGCGGACACAGGCAGCAGACTCTCCTTTTCACACACAGCCCTCACTGCCGCGGTTAAAAAGGCCTCCGGTTTCGTGAGAAAGTGCCTGCTCGTTTCCGATGCCGCATCTGTCCCCGAACCGGAGGGCGTATGTTTTGAAAAGATATTATATCAGTTAAAATAAATCTCAGATTTCAATATTCTCTCCCACCATTCCGATGTAGGCGTCCTGATCCAGGCCGCCTTGTTTTTGCCTCAGATCTATATTTACTGCTGCCGGGCTCAATCTCCGTAAATCTCTGAATAACTCGCCTTCAGTGCCGGATACAGCTTCTGAAACTGCCTGTACTTCGCTTCATACTTCGCTGCCAACGCCTCATCCGGCCTCACCTCGTCCACGACCTTCACAATCTTTGCGGCAGCGTCCTCCACACTTTCATAGGCGCCGCAGGCCACCGCGGCCAGCATGGCGCCTCCCATGGACGGACCCTCCTCAACCGCCGGCACCTGCACCGGGATGTTGAAAATATTGGCAATCATCTTTTTCCACAGAGGACTCTTCGCGCCGCCGCCGCAGATCTTCGTAGACGCAATCTGAATGCCCTGGCTCTTTGCCACCTCAAAGGAATCCCGCAGGGCAAAGGCCACGCCCTCTAAAACAGCCTGGGTCATGTCGGCTCTGGCCGTATCCATACTCATGCCGATAAACGCGCCCCTGGCATTCGGGTCATTGTGCGGAGACCGCTCGCCCATTAAATAGGGCAGGAAAAAGACCGTATTCTCTCCCAGCTTCGCAATCCCGGTCTGCTCCCCGTTAAAGTCCTGCGTGGACAGAATATCCTCCATCCACCATTTATTGCAGGAAGCGGCGCTGAGCATGCAGCCCATCAGGTGGAAGTGACCGTCCGCGTGCGCGAACGCATGCAGAGCGTTCTGCGAGTCCACCAGGAAATTCTTCGAGGAAATAAAGAGCGTCCCGCTTGTGCCCAGAGAAAGGTTGCACTGACCGTCTCCCACGGTGCCGGTGCCTACAGCCGCTGCCGCGTTGTCCCCGGCGCCCGCCGCGACCACCACATCATGACCAAGACCCAGACGATCCGCGATTTCCGGCCTCACACAGCCGATCTTTTCATAGCTCTCGAACAGCGTAGGCAGCATATCCACAGAAATGCCGCAGATAGCGCACATTTCCCGCGACCACTTTTTATTTTTTACATCTAAAAGAAGCATCCCTGATGCGTCAGAGTAGTCGGTGCTGTGAACACCGGTCAGCCGATAAGCCAGATAATCCTTGGGAAGCATGATCTTTCTGATTCTCGCGAAATTCTCCGGCTCGTTTTTAGCAAGCCATAAAAGCTTCGGCGCGGTAAAACCGGCAAAAGCAATATTGGCTGTATATTCGCTTAATTTGTCCTTGCCGATGACCTGATTTAAATACTCGCACTCTGCGCCGGTGCGGCCGTCATTCCACAGAATCGCCGGACGAATGACCGCATCACGTTCATCCAGAATCACGAGTCCGTGCATCTGGCCGCCGAAGCTGATCCCGGCTACCTGCGACCGATCCTGCCCCTGTAAAAGTTCATCCAGACCCTTCAAAGTCTCATCGTACCAGTCCTCGGGCCGCTGCTCGGACCAGCCCGGCTTCGGGAAATAAATCGGGTACTCTCTGGAGACGATATTTAATATCTCCCCTTTCTCTGACATCAGTAAAAGCTTCACCGCGCTCGTGCCTAAGTCAATGCCTACAAAACTCATATTCACCTCCGTTTTGCCGCGCTTCGCGAACTCATTCCACTACATACAGATAGCTCGTCACTGCGTACAGGGTCTGCCCGTTGTACTCCACTCTCGACCAGCCCGCGTCCGCGTCGTATCCTGTCCGGCTCACCGTCTCCCCATACTGCAGTTCATAATAAACCGTGGCGTTTCCCTGGGATGTGCTGGGCTCCGTGCGCAGATTGACACTCATTTTGGGCGAGACCGTATCATTACAGCCTGTAAAAATAATCACCCGTCCATCCTGTGTGGTCACTCTGTCCGGATCTGACGCCACCTCTCCCGTGGTCTGCCCCGACAGATCGGTCGTCAGCAGACTGCTGACCGCGTAAAGCACCTGACCATCGTACGAAAGCCTGGACCAGCCCGTATCCGCGTTGATACCCGTGCGGGTTACCTGGATTCCACTCTCCAGAACCACCACAACCGTGTCCGCGCTCTCCGTACTGGGCTCGGAGCGCAGGTTGGTGGCAGATTTGGCCATCACGGTTTCACTTACTTCCGTAAAAGTCATCGAGACTGTCGAAGTATCCGCATTCTGCTCATCAGCGGATGCTTCGGTCACTGTCTGTTCCGTGCCGGTCTGCGTACTCCCGGTATTCTGATTCTCCTGCGCTTCTGCCTGCTGGCTGTCATCAGAAGCGCTTTCGGATGATTCTGACTGACTTTCTGAAGATTCCGCGCCCGCGTCCGCGCTGCCCGTCTCCGTTTCCTGTCCGCTTTCCCCCGAGGTTTCCCCACTCTCTCCTGAAGTCAACTCCATTTCCGTATTTTCTTCTTCCAGCTGCTCAGTCACTTCCACGGTTTCTTTCTCTTCCGACCCGAATATACCCCGGCTCACCCGCCAGATCAGAACGCCCAGCACAATCAGCGCCGCCACTAAAGCCACCAGTATAACCACATACAGGACGGCCTCGCGGGCAGAACTCTGCTTTTCTTCTGGCAAGTCAAAATCATATTCCCTGTCTTCTTTATTTCTGCGCATGAAATCCCCTCCAGACAATCCGCACTTTCTTCCATATTCCGCGGATATTTACGCATTTCCTTCCTGCATCATACCATATCCCGCACTAAAAATATAGAAGAGAATTTTATTATATAAAAAAATCAGATTTCAGTATGAATAATATATCGTCACTTCAGCTTTGCAAAACTTATTTGCATTGCGATTGTAATGCATTTTTTATAAAATATTTCATATGAATCAAAACCTGAATTTATAATGCTGAATTTATCATAGCAACGGTCTGGATATTTCTCATTGACATACGTGTTAATACGTGTTAATATATTGGAGACATACAATATGAAAACCACTGAACTGACAAAACTGCTCAGAAAAAACGGCTGTTACCTTTATCGCAACGGAAGCAATCATGATATCTGGTTCAACCCCATTACCCAAAAGCAGTTCGCTGTTCCAAGACATAAGAAGGAAGTGAAATCGGGAACCGCCAGAAATATTTTAAAGGACGCGGGGATTGACGCATCTTCCCGCTTATAAGAAGCTCTTCCGTAAAAAACAGAAAGCGCATGCAATGAAATATAGAAAGAGAGGCATTCCCTATGTCCAGATACGCATATCCGGCAGTCTTTACACCGGAAAAAGAAGGAGGATACTCTATCACATTCCCCGATCTCGAGGGGTGTTACACCTGCGGAGATAATTTAGCCGACAGCCTGATGATGGCTGAAGATGCACTTGCGCTGGTGTTATATGGGTATGAAGCGGATGGCCGTGCCATTCCTTCTCCTTCTGCCGCAGCCAGTATTCCCCTTGCGGACGGCGAATTCGTGAATTTCATCGCCTGCGACACCCTCGCCTACCGGAAAATGTATAATAACCGTGCAGTCAAAAAGACACTCACCATCCCGGAATGGCTCAACGAAGCAGCTTCCGAGGCCGGAGTCAATTTTTCGCAGGTTCTGCAGGACGCGCTCAAAGCCCGGCTCAATCTCGGATAAAAGAAAATGACAAATACAGAAAAATCTGTTACAATAATCCTATCTTTTGATTTCAACGGAGGATTATCCCATGAGCAAGGCCAAAATCGTAGTATCTTTAGGGCATGACGCCCTCGGCTACTCCACCAATGAGCAGCTGGGGCATGTGAAGGTGAGTGCGAAGGCGCTGGCGGATCTGGTGGAGGCCGGATATCAGCTGACCATCACCCATTCCAACGGCCCGCAGATCAGCATGATCCATAAAGCAATGACCAATTTAAGCAGGGAGGATGCAAGCTACACCCCCGCGCCCATGTGCGTGTGCAGCGCCATGAGCCAGGGCTATGTGGGCTACGACATCCAGAACGCGTTAAGGAGCGAGCTTCTCTCCCGCAGCATCTCCATACCGGTCAGCACGATCCTGACCCAGGTGACAGTAGATCCGTACGATGAAGCGTTTTATGAGCCGAATAAAATGATAGGGCGCAGCCTGACACAGGAAGAGGCGGATGCGGAGGTTGCCAAGGGCAACTATGTGGCGCAGGACAGACAGAAACAGTACCGCAGAGTTGTCGCCGCGCCGGTTCCCATGGACATCGTGGAGATCGAGGCCATCCGGACGCTGGTTGACGCGGACCAGATTGTCATCGCCTGCGGCGGCGGCGGAATCCCCGTCATTGAGCAGCACGGTCAGTTGAAGGGGGCCAGCGCTGTCATCGAGAAGGACGCCATTGCCGGCAGACTCGCCGCGAAGCTCCACTCCGATATGCTGGTCATTTTAACCGGTGTGGACCAGGTCTATCTCGACTTCGGGAAGGACACGCAGGAAGCGCTGCCCCACCTCACCGCCGGACAGGCGAAGGGTTATCTGGAGGAAGGTGAATTCGGCAAGGGCACCATGGCACCGAAAATCCAGGCCGCTTTAACCTACCTGGAGGCTGTACCGGAAGGCAGAGTGCTCATTACCTCCATGTCCCTGGTTCACGAAGCCATCCGCGGCAAGGGCGGGACAGTAATCACAGCAGAATAAATCCTCTTAAGTACCTGCCGCCGTTTATCGGTTTCTCCTTCGTGAGCCGCCCGGCGGGCATGCCCGGCCCCTGAAGGGCACCTCTCATAAACATCAACAATTCCATTTCCGATTCTGTTTTTCATTTTGGAGAATCTGCGAATTGCATTCATCAGACCGCTCATTTATTATCACGTGAGAATTCAATCCGACCGTTCATGCAGCCGGGTACCGAATTCTCACAACAATAAATGAGCGGTTTTATTTTTATAAAACCGGGAAAGGGCATGATTACTATGACAAAGGACCTGACAAATGGCTCTCCCACCAGATTGATTCTGGGATTTTCTCTCCCGCTTTTATGCGGTTATTTATTTCAGCAGTTCTACAGCATGGCGGACACGATGATTGTCGGCCGCTTCTTAGGCGTGAACGCTTTGGCGGCGGTCGGCTCTACCGGCTCGGTGAACTTTCTGATTATCGGCTTCTGCATGGGCCTGTGCAGCGGCTTCTCCATCCCCATCGCGCAGCAGTTCGGAGCCGGCAATGAGAAAGCGGTCCGCAAATATATTGCCAACAGCGCCTGGCTGATTGCCGGAATTTCTGTCGCCATGGCAGCTGTGACCTGTCTGCTCAGCCGCAATATTCTCACACTGATGCAGACCCCGGACAATATTCTGGAGGAGGCCAACACCTACATCTGGATCATTTTCCTCGGTATCCCGGCGACCTGCCTGTATAATATCCTCTCCGGTATCATGCGTGCCCTGGGTGACAGTAAAACGCCTGTCATTTTCCTGCTGATTTCTTCCTTTTTAAATATCGGGCTGGATATTTTCTGCATTCTGACTCTGAATATGGGAGTAGCAGGCGCCGCCTGGGCCACTGTTATTTCGCAGGCAGTCTCCGGCATTGCCTGTCTGATTTACATGCTGAAAAAGTTCGAGCTGATGCGGATTTCCAGAGAGGAATGGCGGCCGGATTTCCACCAGATGGGCATTCTGTGCGGGATGGGTATTCCCATGGGCCTGCAGTATTCCATCACCGCCATCGGCAGCGTGATTCTGCAGTCCGCGACCAACTCGCTGGGCTCTGACGCGGTTGCCTCCATTACCGCAGGCAGCAAGGTCAGTATGTTCCTCTGCTGTCCCTTTGACGCCATGGGCGCCACCATGGCCACCTACAGCGGCCAGAACATCGGCGCCGGAAAGCTTGACCGTGTCGGGGAAGGCATGCGTGCCTGCATCCTGTTAGGCGCGGTCTACTCAGTCTTTGCCTTCACCTTCACGTTCTTTTTCGGCCGGGATATGGCAGGACTTTTTGTGGACGGCGGGGAGGCTGTAATCCTCGACCAGGCAGCTCTTTATCTGAGACTTAATACCGCCTTCTATTTTCCGCTGGCGTTAGTCAACATCGTCCGCTTCACCATCCAGGGTATGGGATTCCCACGCTTTGCCATTCTGGCGGGCGTCTTTGAGATGGCGGCCAGGTCCATTACCGCCTTCACGCTGGTCCCGGTGCTGGGCTTTACGGGCTCCTGCCTTGGCAACCCGGTAGCCTGGATCTTCGCGGACCTTTTCCTGATTCCCGCTTACTTCCACGTCAGGAAGACCATGGCGCGGATTCTGCGGCAAAGGCTGGAGGGCGGCATACAGCGAAAGACAGATAAAATCGCGGTTGCCCAGCATACCTGACTATTCGTAACATAAAAGGGCTGCCGATCACAACCGACCGGCAGCCTTTTTTACAGGATCATGAAGCATGCTGACTGATATCTGATCACGCTTATTTGTAAGTGATAATGGTACTTCCAACCTCAATCTTTCCCGCGGAAGCGGTATCAATCGTCCCATAGTCATCCGCGTTCGATATTACCACCGGTGTCACCACAGAGAAGCCCTTGGATTTGATAAACGGAATATCAAATTTCAGGAGAAGGTCTCCCGCCTTCACGCGGTCGCCTTCCTTCGCCTTCGGGGTAAAGCCCTCGCCCTTCAGATTAACCGTGTCCATTCCCACATGAATCAATACCTCAGCTCCATCATCGGAGGAAATGCCGATCGCGTGACCGGTTTCAAAGAAGGTGGAAATCACGCCATTGCATGGTGCATAGACTTCGCCGACCTCCGGTTCCACAGCAATTCCCTGTCCCAGAGCGCCGGAGGAGAACACCTCATCCTTCACTTCGGTTAAAGGCATCAGAGTGCCCTTCAGAGGAGAAGTCAGCACAGCGCCGGAAGCGTCAGAAGGCTGAACGGAAACGGTTGCTGCAGAAGCAGCGGCCACAACCGGTTCAGAAGCAGGAACAGCATCCGGAGAAGTATATTCTTCCACCGGCAGCTTTCCGTTCTTCTGCCATACGCCGAACAGAATATAGCAGACCACAAAGGAAACCACCATTGCAATCACCGTACCGATTACGGCGTTCACCAGGTTGCTCATGGTGTAGCCTAACGTCTGCGCCTGCTCAGTCGGAATGTAGGCCGGAAGGACCAGCAGTCCCGGAGAACCGGCCGCGAATCTGGCTACCTTTGTGATGCCCAGATACAGACCGCCGACACCGCCGCCGATCATCGCCGCGTACAGCGGGAAACTGAATTTCAGGTTAACACCGTAGAGAACAGGCTCTGTGATGCCCAGAACACCGGTAAGACCTGCGGAAGAGGCCTGCTGCTTGGTATCCGGATTCTTGGAGCGGACACTCATTGCCAGACCGGCCGCGCCCTGTGCTACGTTGGAAACCAGCATGCCGGGGCCAACCACGGTATCCCAGCCGGCGCTGGCTAAGTTGTTGGTACCGATCGGAATCAGTCCGTAATGCGTTCCCGTCATCACCAGGAGCGGGGTGAAGATACCCACGACCGTCGGCACCAGCCAGGCCGCATTCGCGTTCAGCCAGGTGAAGAAGAGATTAATCAGATTCGAAACCCAGGCTCCGATCGGTCCTAAGACAACGATCAGTGCCGTGCCGCCCACCAAAAGGCTCACCAGGGGAACGGAGAAGAACTTGATCGCCTTTGGGGAGATTTTCTGCATGAAGTGCTCCACATAGGACATGAACCATACACCCAGAATAATCGGGATGACGGAGGATGTATAGGTGGCCTTTGTCACCGGCAGAATTCCCAGAAACAGCACCGCTTCCTCTCCGGCCAGCAGTGTGATAAAGCTGGGATAAACCAGAATGCCGGCCAGAGCCATCGCCGTGCCCTGGTTGCACTTGAACTTTTTCGCGCAGGATACCGCTAAAAGCATGGGCATGAAGTAAAACGCCGCATCCGCAAACGTGTTCAGGATGATATAAGTCTGTGTTGAGCTTTTTAAAACGCCGAGAGCCACAAACAGCGCCATAAACGCCTTGAGCAGTCCGGCACCGGTAATGGCCGGAATGATCGGCTGGAAGATGCTTGCTATTCCTTCCAGCAGCTTACTTAACTGAGAACGCGTGTCCTCTTTCTCAGCATCATCGTCCTGTACGGGGCCGGCAGCCTCAAAGCCGCCTATGGCAATGACCTCCTGGTAAACCTGAGGTACATCGGGTCCGATCACGATCTGATACTGCCCGCCGGCGCTCACCACCGCCATAACTCCTTTTGTCTTTTTCAATAAATCCGTATCCGCCTTTGTATCGTCTTTCAAAGTGAAGCGAAGGCGGGTCGCGCAGTGGACGACGGAAATCACATTGTCCTTTCCGCCGATATGATCCACAATTGTTGTTGCCAATGCCTTATAATCCATAACACCCTCCATAATGCATTTTTATCCGGCTTATAAAACCTTCCCTTGTTATTTTCATTCGCCGAGATCCTCTCCGTCGGAGGCAATTACCTTCTGGTACCAGTAAAAGCTGTCTTTTTTCGACCGCTTCAGCGTTCCGGTTCCGTCGTTGTTCTTATCCACGTAAATCATGCCGTAGCGCTTTTTCATCTCTCCTGTGGATGCGCTTACGAGATCAATGCAGCCCCAGCAGGTGTAGCCTAAGAGCGGGATTCCGTCCTCGTTGACCGCGGCCAGCATGGCCTTGATATGCTCCCGCATATATGCGATGCGGTAGGTATCATGGATGCTGCCATCCTCCTGCGGCGTGTCCACCGCGCCCAGACCGTTCTCCACGATAAACAGCGGTTTTTCGTAACGGTCGTACAGCGTGTTTAACGTGATGCGAAGTCCCAGCGGATCGATCTGCCAGCCCCACTCCGAGCTTTTGAGATAGGGATTTACGACCGCGCTGATCACTGCGTTGCCGCCGCGGCTGTGATTTTTGATAATCTCCGGATCCGCGGACATGCAGCGGCTGCAGTAATAGCTGAAGGAAATATAATCAACGGTTCCTGCCGCCAGCACAGCTTCATCATCTTCCGCCATCTCAAGCGTAACTCCCGCGCGCTCCATGCGCTTTCTGGCCCATACAGGATAGGCGCCTCTGGCCTGAACATCGATGAAGAAATAATTATCCCGGTCGCATTCCATGGCTTTATAAATATCCGCCGGATTGCTGCTGTAGGGATAGAAATTGCCGGCCGCGAGCATACAGCCCACCATGGCACCAGGCATCAGTTCATGCGCCAGTATCACAGCCTTCGCGCTGGCAACCAGCTCATGGTGCGCCGCCTGGTATTTGACCTGCTCCTCATCCTCCCCTTCCTCGAAATAAATGCCCGCGCCCATGAACGGCATGTGCAGCAGCATATTGATCTCGTTGAAGGTGATCCAGTACTTCACCTTTTTGCCGTAGCGCTCAAACAGAATCCGGCACAGCTTCACATAGGCGTCAATCATGCGCCTGTCCTTCCAGCCGCCGTATTTTTTGATCAGCGCGATCGGCGTATCAAAGTGACAGATGGTCACTAACGGTTCGATGCCCCACCGATGGCACTCATCGAAGAGAGAATCATAAAAAGCGAGACCCTCCTCGTTGGGTTCGTCATCATCCCCGTTCGGAAGAATGCGCGTCCAGGAAATGGAAAGCCGGTAGCAGTGAAAGCCCATTTCCCCGAACAGAGCAATATCCTCCTTATAATGATGGTACATGTCGATCGCCTCGTGCGCCGGATAAACGTGCTGGTCGTCGCATTCGAGCATCTTCATCTGTCCTCTGGCCACCTTCATCCGATCCGGTCCGAACGGCACCACATCGACACTGGAAAGGCCCCTGCCGCCTTCAAGATAACCGCCTTCACACTGATTCGCGGCTGTGGCGCCTCCCCATAAAAACCCGGGTTTCATTTTCATATATCTGCCTCCTCTCTTTTCATCATTTTTTCCAGAACCCGTGCGAAATAATTATATACGAACAGGTAATTTGTGTCAATAAACTCTTCAAAATTAAATGAGTTACTGGCATATTGCATAATTTCACATGTTCTTACATCACAAAATACGTAGCTTATATCATCAAAGTGATTGGCGCAATTATCGGCGTTTCTTCCGCACAGGCCGCAAAGCATTTTTTGCCGGCAGGCTTCCTTTGGCATACATTTTCGGCAACAAAAAAAAAGAATCTCTCATAATGAAATGAAAAGTTCCTCTCTTTCATAGCGAAGGGGGGATTTGAACCCTCGACACCACGGGTATGAACCGTGTGCTCTCGCCAACTGAGCTACTTCGCCATAATGGGACCTACAGGGCTCGAACCTGTGACCCCCTGCTTGTAAGGCAGGTGCTCTCCCAGCTGAGCTAAGATCCCGTTCGTCGCAACCGACTAAGATAATATAGCACCCCGGCCGCGGTTTGTCAACAAAAAAAATTCGTTTTATGCGACGTTTTTGCCCATTAGAACTGGTCACACTTTCTCAAGCATTTCCTTCATGGTGTTCCAGCCCAGCACGGCGCACTTGACACGGGCAGGCATATGGGAAATATCGCGCAGAGCGCCGGCTTCCTCCAGCTCCTCGATTTCCTCTTCACTGGCACTGCCTTCGATCATTTTGTGAAAAAGCTCCGCTATGTGCAGGGCTTCCTCCTTCGTGCGGCCCACAACCATGTCCAGCATGATGTCCACGGAGGCCTGCGAAATGGCGCAGCCGTCTCCCTCGAAAGTGCCGTCCACAATAACGCCGTCCTCCACCTTCAGCTGCAAAACGATGTCATCGCCGCAGGAGGGATTGATCCCCTCCAGCACCAGGTTGGCGTCCTGTAAACGCTCCTTGTGATAGGGATGCAGATTGTGGTCGGTTAAGATTTCATTATAAAAAGTGTTATTCGCCAAAGCCCATTTTCCTCCTGATGGATTTCAGACTGTCTGAAAATCTGTCAATATCTTCCTCTGTATTATAAAAAGCAAGACTGACGCGCGCGGACGAACGAACGCCCAGGTGCGTCAAAAGCGGCTGCGCGCAGTGGTGACCCGCGCGAACCGCAACATGATCATCCGCCAGAATGGCCGCGATATCGTGAGGATGCACCTGATCCAGCGTGAAGCTTAAGATACCATGATGCTGCCGGTAATCCGCACTGCCCAGAATGTGGACGCCCGGGACTGCCATCATGCTCTCAAAGGCGTATTTCGTCAGCTCCTCTTCCCGCCTCTGAATTGTATCCCAGCCGATCTCCCCGATATAATCAAGCGCCGCTGACAGTCCCACCGCGTCCGCGGCATTGACCGTACCTGCTTCAAATTTGTGCGGAAGCTCCGCATAAACCGCACCGTCCCGTCTTACATAGGAAATCATTTCTCCGCCGCTTAAAAATGGCGGCATATCATTAAGCAGATGTTCCTTCCCATATAAAACCCCGATCCCCATGGGGCCATAAACCTTGTGACCGGAGAACGCCAGAAAATCCGCGTCCAGCGCCTGCACATCCACCGGCATATGCGGCGTACTCTGCGCCGCGTCCACCAAAACAATACCGCCGTTTGCATGCACCCGCGAGATGATATCCTCCACCGGATTGACACAGCCTAAGACATTGGAAACATGACCGATGGCCGCCAGCTTTGTCCGCGGCGTGATCATCTCAGCGATACGTTCAGCGGGATAACTGCCGTCCGGCTCACAGTCCAGATATTTCAGTGTGGCACCAGTCTGCCTGGCCGCCATCTGCCAGGGCAGCATGTTGCTGTGATGCTCCGCGATAGTGATCAGGATCTCATCTCCCGGCTTTAAATTCGTCAACCCCCAGCTGTACGCCACGAGATTGATGCTCTCGGTGGTATTGCGGGTGAATATAATCTCCTCTGTCTTTTCCGCGTTGATAAAACGCCGGACACGTTCTCTGGCCACCTCATAGCGGTCTGTCGCGTCAACAGCCAGGTCATAGAGTCCGCGCAGTGGATTCGCGTTGGACTTTACATAAAAGTCCTGTACCGCATCCAGCACTACCTGCGGACGCTGGGCCGTGGCCGCGTTGTCCAGGTAAGCCAGGTCTGTATTCATCAGAAGGGGGAAATCCTCTTTATAGTTTCTCATGGTGATATTATTCTCTCATAGTTCATAGTCATAAATTTCCTGCCGACCGGAATGCACTGCGGAAATTACCCGCAAATCCTATCGCGCGTCATAGCACAGAGAAACGCCCGCACTGTCTGCTGCACCTTTTCATCCGGGATCAGGCTACAAACTGCCTCCAGTTTCGCCGAGGCGATCAGGTCCTCTGCCGCTTGTGCGGAAATCCCGCGCGTACCCAGATAAAAGAGCACCTGCTCCGGCAGTCTGCCGATGGTCGCGCCATGGTTGCCCTCCACGTCCTCCTCCTGACAGAGAATCAGAGGAATGGTCTGGTTAACCTGTCTTTCTCCCAGCAGAAGAATGTCCTCTTTCTCGTTGCCCTTCGCGCCCGCGCAACCCCGCGGGAAATCAATCGTGCCGCGGAAGAGCTTGAACGCATTCTCCTCCAGCACGCCGGAAGCGTTCATTTCGCTTGTGGTCTTACGCCCCACATGGCGCACCAGATAATTCATATCCAGGTGCTGTCCCGCACGGACCCGATATCCTGCCTCCGCGTGGAAGGCGCTTTTATCTCCCTTGAGGGTGGTGCAGACGCCCACGTACTGCGCGCCGCCGCCCAGCTCCAGTTTCGTCAGAGAAACCTGTGCCTTCTCCTTACAGAGGCTGGCCACATCCGTCAGGACTGTCGAGCCTTCCCCGGTCAGCTGCACCACGTACAGCTGCACATTTGCTTCCGCCTCCGCAATGGTCTTCACCTGCAGGCAAGCCTGCACCTTCTGGGTACTCTTTAAAATAAAAATAACAGGAATGCTGCTGCCCTCAGCCGCATGAATATAAATCCGGTCAGCCGCCGAAGTTCCCTCTGTATAATCCAGACTGATCATAACCGGGACACCGGTCTGGCAGCCGGATTGCACCTCCACCAGAGTCACGGCGCTGTCCGCCATATATTGCTCAAACTCTGCGCCCATGCCGGACTCGGTTTCCTGAAATTTCCCGCGGATTTCCTGTGATTTCCCGCAAATTCCCACGGATTTTCCCGAAATTTCCTCCTGGAAATTCTGATTTCCTGAAATTTCCAATCCGGAAATTCCGATTTTCTCAGATTTCCCGGAAATTTCCGGAAATTTCCTCACCGAAACGCCCTCCGGCAGCCCGCTCAACGTAATCTCGGCGCCCGTCTGTGCCGACAAAAGCTCCACCTCGCCCGCATTCATTTTCAGGCGGTTCCAGGTCAGGGCCGGGAGCGGATTGACTGTCATATTTTTTGTGCTTTCCATCATCCCTATCCTCCTCAGCCGATGCTGCCCTTCATTTCCAGGCGGATCAGATTGTTCATCTCCACCGCGTACTCAAGCGGCAGCTCCTTCGACACGTTGTCCGCAAAGCCGCCCACGATCATCGCCCTGGCGTTTTCCTCGCTGATGCCGCGCGACATCAGATAAAAGACCGCGTCATCGCTGATGCGCCCGATCTTCGCCTCATGGCCCACGTCAGCGTCGCCGCAGCGAATATCCATTGCGGGAATGGTGTCTGAGCGGGAAATATCGTCCAGCATCAGAGACTGGCAGGAAACCGCGGCCTTGCTGTGCGCTGCCTTCTCCTGAATCACCACGGAGCTGCGGAAGGTGCTGATACCGCCGTCCTTGGAAATAGATTTCGTGTTAATATAAGAAGAAGTCCCCTCCCCCATGTGCACGACCTTCGCGCCGGTATCCAGGTTCTGCCCCTCACCGGCGAAGGTGATGCCGGTGAATTCCATACGGGAATTGTTCCCTTTTAAAATAGTCATTGGATACAGATATGATACATGGGAGCCGAAGGAACCGGATACCCATTCCATGGTGCCGCCCTCTTCCACGATTGCCCGCTTGGTGTTCAGGTTATACATATTCTTGGACCAGTTCTCGATGGTAGAATAGCGCAGGCGGGCGTTTTTGCCCACATACAGCTCCACACAGCCGGCGTGGAGGTTGGCTACATTATATTTCGGCGCGGAACAGCCCTCGATGAAATGCAGGTTCGCGCCCTCGTCCACAATAATCAGCGTATGCTCAAACTGCCCGGCTCCGGGCGCGTTTAAGCGGAAATAGGACTGCAGAGGGATCTCCACCGTCACGCCGGGCGGCACATACACAAAGGAACCGCCGGACCAGACCGCCCCGTGGAGCGCCGCGAATTTGTGGTCCTGCGGCGGCACCAGCTTCATGAAATGCGTCCGGATCATGTCGGCATACTCGCCGTGCATGGCGCTCTCCAAATCTGTGTAGACCACGCCCATGGCCGCCACTTCCTCACGGACATTATGGTAAACTAACTCTGAATCGTACTGTGCGCCCACACCGGCTAAGGACTTTCTCTCCGCCTGAGGGATACCCAACCGCTCAAAGGTGTCCTTGATATCCTCCGGCACATCAGACCACTTCGCGCTCATCTTCGTATTGGGCCGTACATAGGTGACGATGTGATCCATATCCAGGCCGTCGATGCTCGGACCCCAGTCGGGCACCTGAAGGGAATTATAAATCTGCAGAGAATGCAGGCGGAACTGATTCATCCAGGCCGGATCGTTTTTTTCCTTTGAAATCTTATCCACGATCTCAGGCGTCAGACCGGCCTGAAGCTTATAGGAATCCCCGTCCTCATTTTTAAAATCGTATATACTGCGGTTGATATCATCAACCTGACTTTTCTCTCTCATTCATGCCTCTCCCGCTGCCGGACTTTAAGACGCTTTCAACGATCAGTCCGACACCGCATACCGTTCCTTTAAAAGCCATATTCCGGCTTTGCTGCGGCTTTTTCCTATTACACCCGCTCTCTGCGGATTTCATTTACGCTTTCGCCGCATTCAGGAACTGCTCATATCCGTCCGCGTTGATCGTATCCACAAGGTTCCCGTCACCGACGGCCACAATACTGCCATCCACCATCACATGTGTGTGATCGACCTGTAAAGCCTCCAGAATCTTCGTGCTGTGGGTGATCACCAGGAGTGCTCCGTCCTGCTCCTTCTGGAAAATGCGGATGCCGTCGCTCACCACACGCACCGCGTCCACATCGAGGCCGGAATCCGTCTCGTCTAAAATCGCCAGCTTCGGCTCAAACATCAGAAGCTGCAAAATCTCGATCTTCTTTTTCTCACCGCCGGAAAAGCCAACATTCAAGTCGCGGGAGGCATAGCTTTTATCAATCTGCAAAAGCTCCATGGCCTTCTCCAGCTTCTTTTTAAAATCCCAGAGGCGAAGCCGCTTTCCTGTGCGCTGCTGTACTGCGCTGCGTAAAAAGCTCTCCAGCGTCAGCCCCGGTACCTCCAACGGCTCCTGGAAAGAGAGAAACAGACCGGCCTTCGCCCGCGCGTCCACCGCCGCATGCGTAATATCCTCTCCATCCAGCAAAATCTGTCCGCCGGTGATCTGATACTTCGGATTCCCCATCAGGGCAAAGCCGAGCGTGGACTTGCCCGCGCCGTTGGGCCCCATGAGGACATGGGTCTCACCCTTTCTGATATCCATATCAACTCCGTGAAGAATATCCTTCTCCTCCACCCGAACATCCAGGTTTTTTATCTGCAAAAGTGTATCCGACATGCCGTCTTTTCCTCCAAAATCCATTTCAAACCCGCAGCACTGCGCGGTTTACATTCATCATTTCCAAAGGAATTATAAGCACATTTGCCTGTTCTGTCAAGCGCGCCTAATTCCTATGTTTTTCCTAGACATTGCTATTATATGCCCTGTGTTTCTCACTGTCAACCGGATTGCGGGATTTCATTTCTTAAAAAAATAAAAACTACACCGGGCGCTTTTGCGCATGTCTGTGGAGGGCCGTGAATTGTAACCTGCTTCATGGTCTGAATAAGGCAGCTCTGAAAAAATATTTGAAAGCCTACTAAACCTATGGTATAACCCGAGTTTGCCACTTGAAGAGACTGAAAAGGAGCCAAAGACGGCTCCTTTTTTCCTGTAAATGTGCGGTTTTCCTTGTATTCGAGGCATTCCAAATTTTTGAGATTATATACCTATGAATTGTACCCCTTGTCAAGGACATTTTAGGTTTTTAGTTGTCCTACTTTTC
>JAJQHY010000015.1 GCA_021199495.1 Lachnospiraceae bacterium
CAGCGACAACCAAGGAGAGCAGTTCAGCGACAGCTCATGAAATCAGCAACAAAAAAGCAAAGGCTACCCCCAATAATTACAATATAGGTATTCCACTGCAAATTAACCTTCCATTTATCTATATTATATATAAGGTCAATTGTTGCCAATGAAAAAGGTGCAAAAAACGCAACAGCCGGTGACCCAATTTCTTGATTACAAATAAAATAAGAAGCAATAAATAATCCGACCATACTGACAGCTAGGACATATACAACCATTGAAAATTCTCCTGTGTTTATTAAATATTACCTTTCAGCTGACTATCAATATAATTTTTAAATTTCCTATAATTCGCGAAACCTTCTATTGTTCCTTTCCAAACAACATAGCATTTTAAAAGCCCATATTTTTTTGATATTTGTCTAAGTGAAGCAAAAGCCTGAAAAACTTTTTTTGCTACTGTTGTCAGAGTGTTCCTATCCTTTTTATAATATAAAGAATTTATAATATTATTTCTTACATAATAATGATACATTTTTATTCTATCAGGGTCGCTAAAATTTTCTATACGTAATTTTTTTGCTCCATAGCGTTTATGAATTGCAACACTATTTCCAACCATATAAGCAGGCCCAAAGTAATGAGTTAATCTCAAAGTATATTCTCCATCATCTCCCCATATAAAATAATCTTTACAAGGAAGACCACATTGTTCTATGGCAGATTTTCGAATCAAAAGGGAAACAAAAGTAGCATCAATAATATTTAATAATGTTTTATCTAAATACTCATAATAATAAGGATAACCATTTTCTGATTCTCTCAAATTAATATTAGGTACATTCATAAATTCATGATCTGGTCCAAAAATAGTACTTGCAAAAAAAGAAGCTTTCTTTCCACTTGTAGTACCTTTTTGTACTATATCAGACGCAAAAAGCAATTTTTCAAGGCAATCCGGTTCCGGAATTGTATCATCATCCATTATCCACGCCCACATTACTTCCTCATGCAATACACGTTTCAATCCTTCATAAAACCCACCAGAACCTCCTGTGTTTGTTTCCATATTAACACAATGAATATTTTCCTGATAAAAAATATTACCCTTTTCAAAAAGGACTTCCGTTCCATCAGTACTCGCGTTATTTATAACTAAAATCTTATCTGGCTGAACTGTCTGATTTAATATCGCATTTATGCATTCCGTGAGGAGTTGCTTTCTATTATACGTTACGACAACAGCAGCAACATTCTGTTTCATGTGTTAATCCTCCCTAACCTTTATTCACTGAAATCATTAATTCATTTTAAAATCTGCTTATATAAATCATAAACATTCTTTGCATTTTTTTTAGCAGTCATGTTGTTTAACATAAAAGTCTGCCCCCTCTTTGCAATGCCTTTCGCTTCACTTCTATGTAAAGCCGCATAAATTATTTTATTCGCAAGGTCATTGACATTTCCGCTCTCATAAAGAAGGCCTGTAACATTATCCTCTATCAATTCAGAGGTTCCTCCTGCATTGGCACCTATTACCAATGAACCACTCATCATCGCTTCAACTGTAACCCGACCAAATGCCTCTGCTTTTGAACACATTAATGTTATATCGGAGGTTTGGTAAAGTGGAGCTGTATTTTTTGTAGCACCAGTAAATTTAACATACTGATCTAACTTCAATTCGTGTACCTTGGATTGTAATCGCTTGGAATAATCACTCTCTTGTCCTACGACTAAAAGTTCAAAATTATTCATACCATTATCAACTAGTAATTTACACGCCAATATTGCCTGTTCCTGACCTTTCGACGCATTTATAGCGCCTACAATTATCATTTTAATGATATCGTGATCAAAAATACTATGTTCCTCACATCTAAAATCACTATCATCTATCCCGTTATATATCTTTACTATCTTCGCAGTTGGTATGGCATCAGTGTACTTTTTCAGGATTCCATCAGAAATTCCAACAAGCGCATTTGCACGTGACATAAGGTTATATCCTTTTTTACGATTCCATATACAACGTCCTTGATCTTCTTCTAAAAATTCCCTAATATGCCAAACAAAAGGGACATTACAACGTAAAGCTGCTTCAGCAGCAACATAGCAGCAAGATGTGTTCAAATGGACAATATCAATTTTCTCTTTACGAACCAAATTAGATATTTTAAAAATCGCAAAAGTATTATAGGCTCTGGTGATTGGCATCCATACATAGCATAATGCTTTTTTAATTTTTCTGATCAAGCTATCCGGTTTATAAGGTACAAACCAGTTAAATGAGTAAATCTTTTTATATTTCAAGTGCTTTTCTTTTAATAGTTCCTCACCAGTACCTCCGCAATGTAGTAATATAAGGATTTCACAACCGTAGTCATTCTGTAATAAGTCGCACAACTTAATCATACTCAAAAAAGCGCCTGAAGTGGCATTGTTATCCGATGGTGCAAATAATATTTTCATTTTCAATTCATCCCAATATTCATTGATCTTTTCCCAAGATAGATCGATACACCTGGTAAATATTTTCAGCATTCATTGATGCTGTCATATTTTCCATCATAAACTTCTGTCCTCTTGCCGCCATCTGGCGCGAATTTTCAACATTTTTTATTGCTATTTCAATTTTATCAGCAAGTTCCTCACTATTTCCACAAGAATACAACATACCGGTATTCTCATTTTCTATAAGTTCTACGGTTCCTCCAGTATTTGAACCAATCACTAAGCAACCTCCCATCATCGCTTCTACCGTCACACGCCCAAATGCCTCAAACCTTGAACATACTAAAACAATATCTGATCGATTATAATAAGATACTGTATCCCTTTGTTGTCCGACAAATTTTACATATTCTTTAAGGCCTATATCCTCAACATGCTTTTTTAACGCAGAGGCATATTTTGTAATATCACCTACAATACACAATTCAAAATTTACAATTCCGCGCATGAGTAAAGATGAACATGCTTCTATAGCTTGAATTTGTCCCTTTGCTTCATTGATAGTTCCAACCATCAATAGTTTTACTTTATTATTGGAAAAAATTTTATGATTGGGACAATAATAATAGTTTTCATCAAGGCCATTATATATTTTATAAAGTGTTTTTGTCGGCAATATTTCCTTATATTTTTGGTATAGGCTAGTTGATATTGTTATCACTGCGTCAGCTTTTGAAATTAAGGCATAACCGTATTTCTTGTTCCAAATTCTCTTTTTTTGATCCTCCTCAAGGAATTCCCTCAAATGCCATACAAAAGGAACCTTACACTCTAATGCTGCAAGTGCTGGGACATAAATATACGTGGTATTCAAGTGGATAATATCGAACTTTTCCTTTCTAATCAGTTGTTCAATTCTCTTTTGAGCATATTTATTGTATATCTTTGCAAAAGGTTTTGTCACGGTTCGAACAAATAACTCTATGCGTCTAAAAGTACTTGTAGGTTTATCTGGAACAATCCAGTTAAAAGAGGGTATTTTAACATAGGGAATTTGATTTTCGTCTAATAATTGTTGTCCAGTTCCTCCCTTGCGAAGCAATACCAATATTTCACAACCGTACTCATTTTTTAAAATAGTACATAAACGAACCATGCTTTGAAAGGCCCCGGCCATATTATTATCCGATGGCGTAAACAATATTTTCATAAGTTTCTCCCTCATTTAGTTCTTGCATGATTTACTGAAATGGACTTAATTCTGTAAAAGACAGAAGACATATGAATTTTAAAAAAACCCATCGCCTTCCCCATCAAAATACTACCCGATACATTTTTCATACGCATGGGGAATATAGCCAATGCCAAATAACGAGACTGAATTTTACCACTTTGTATTGCCGTTATATTAAAATCATCCATCAATATATCCTTCACAAGCTTTCGTTTCTGATTGCTTTGACTTATAGCAATTTCTTGAACACATTGAACAAGCCTGGCAGAATAATATCCATATATAACCGACATTATTTCAGGGTCTTTGACATTCCAATGAGTGTATACTTTTAAAATATGTTCAAATTGCTCTCTCCGTTTTTGATACAATAAACCATCAAATACCGTTGTTGTTTCAGATCCCTGCCTTGACCTAAAAAAATGATATCCACTAGAAGAACAAATTGCTACACTTTCAATATCCATTATTACATCCATATTAAAATGAAGATCATCCCACTTCAAATTTGGAAATACCAAATTCTTTGATTTTAAGTACTCTGCCTTATAAAGCTTGTTCCAAGGTACAGCCATCATCATATTATCAAAATATCTGTGAATATTACTCCGCACTAATTCTTTGTCAGAATAATTCTGATAAGGTTCAACGACCTTATATGATTGTCCTTTATTATTTTCAAAATATTCCATAGTATATCCTGAGATAACCATTAGAGCATCTGTTTTGGTCGCAGTTTCATAAAGTTCCTGTAAATATGTAGGCTCAATCCAATCATCTGAGTCTGGGAAAAAATAAAATTCACCCGTTGCTATCCTCATTCCTGCATTTCTAGCACTAGGAGCACCACCATTTTCTTTATGAATTACATGAACCCTAGAATCTATTTTTTCATACTCATCAGCAATATTACCACAAGAATCAGGAGACCCATCATCCACTATAATCAATTCAAAGTCTGAAAATGTTTGCTCTAAAATGCTATCTATACATTTTTTTAAATATTTCTCAACTTTATAAACAGGCGTAATAACAGATATTGTTGGCATCTGAGTAACTCTTCCCTTCTCAAATCATTAATTCTTCTTCTATTTCAAAAAACAGGCGTCCAAAACTTAGTCACGTCTAAATAAATCTCGAGTGTATACTTTCTCTTTCACATCATCCAAACAACTATCGTATCTATTAGCGATAATTGCCTGAGACTGTTTCTTGAACTTGCCCAAATCATTTATAATCATACTTCCGAAGAATGTACTTCCATCCTCCAGTGTAGGCTCATAGATTATAACCGTTGCACCTTTTGCTTTTATACGTTTCATGATGCCTTGGATGGAGCTTTGACGGAAATTATCGCTGTTGCTCTTCATAGTAAGTCGATAAACACCGATAACGCATTCTTTCTCTGATCCCGCTTGGTAATCACCTCGATTGTAATAATCGTAATAACCAGCCATATTTAGAACTCGATCTGCTATAAAATCTTTTCTCGTTCTATTACTATCAACTATTGCTTGAATAAGATTCTCTGGCACATCCTCATAATTGGCCAACAACTGTTTGGTGTCTTTCGGCAGGCAATATCCGCCGTAACCAAACGATGGATTATTGTAATGAGAGCCAATTCTCGGATCAAGACATACGCCTTCTATGATTTGTTTCGTATCCAAACCCTTCATCTCAGCATAAGTATCAAGTTCATTAAAATAGGAAACGCGAAGTGCCAGATATGTATTGGCGAAAAGCTTCACAGCTTCAGCTTCTGTGAAACCCATGATGAGTGTGTCAACGTTCTCTTTAATTGCCCCCTCCTGTAACAGACCTGCAAAAGTATTGGCAACTTTTACCATCCTTGTATCATCTACATCAGTACCGACAATAATTCTAGAAGGATAAAGGTTATCATAGAGTGCCTTAGACTCCCGAAGGAATTCCGGGCTGAATATGATATTATCGCAATGAAATTTTTCTCTAACACTTGCCGTATAGCCAACAGGTATCGTTGATTTAATCACCATGATTGCATCAGGATTATTTTCAATAACAAGTTTAATCACATCTTCAACAGCGCTCGTGTCAAAAAAGTTCTTCTTCGAATCATAGTTGGTTGGAGCCGCAATCACGACAAAATCAGCAGAAGAATATGCTGTAGCTGCATCTAACGTGGCCGTCAAATCCAACTCTTTCTCTGCTAAGTATTTTTCTATATACTCATCCTGAATTGGGGATTTTCTCTGATTTAACAATTCCACCTTTTCTGGAATTATGTCTACTGCAGTCACCTTGTTATGTTGGGCCAGCAGTACTGAAATAGAAAGTCCAACATAGCCGGTCCCCGCCACAGCTATTCTCAATCCACTCATCTCTTAATCTCTCCTAATGCACAAATTTCTTTTTGCTTGTAGTATTTATTTTCGGAAACTCTATGATGACTATTTCCGTCTCAACGACAATAAGCCCACAGCCGATATGTTGTTTCCCACATATCAGCCGCAGGCTCGACAAAACCTCCTTATCCGATTTTTACGCTCTCTTGATTGGGTCAAAACAGAGCAGCCAAAAGCCGGTCACTTTATCTACCGGAGTTATGGGCTTGCCCAATCTCACATAAAAATCAGTTCTAAAGAGACTAAGCCAAGTCCGAAACCCTTGTAAATAAAGGCTTTTTCTTGGTTGTCCCTATTATATCTCCATCACCTGCAGTCTCGGAACGAACATTAAAGCAAGAATAAGAACACCATATGAAATTACATCCATCACAAGATTAATGATCAGTAATTCATGGGCTGTTCTTGTCAGTTCTTCCCGATTGTCTCTCACCTTAGCACAGGCTCGTATCCCATAAGTCGGTATTCCAAGCTGTGCAAACATGGAGAAATACGAAATAAGGGAAGTCGCAAACGACACTTTTCCCGTGCCGGTAGGAAGTAATATCCTGGACACATATGGAAAGGTAATCAGCGGAAATATAAAGGACGACATCGTAAGGATGGCGTTCATAATGAAATTCAGTTTAATCGATTTTTGCTTTGCCATACTCTATTTCATACAATGTATCGTCTAAGGTGCAATCATCATTTGTTGACGCAATATTTACACAATCCACGCTTTTTTTCATGCCGGAGAAAACAACCGTCAATGCAAACCAGAAGGTATTATAATGCAGGCTCAAAGACAGATCATCTACTATGCAATGCGCGGCGATCATCGAAAGGCATATCATCATATGATAATCTTTTAACTTGTAATAATGATAAAGTGCAACAGTTAACAGGCAAATCCATGCGGTGATAAAAACAAGACCATATCGCTGCATGATCTGTATATAAAAGGAATCGACATAATTATACTTGTCTTCTGTATTTTTTTCGCCGTAGGCATCAAGACCATTACCAACGAATGTCAGATCCTGCCCAAACAAATTCACGCCATTCTCCTGCAGAGATTGTTGTCCTAATGATAATCTGCTCTCCAACGTCTTATTCAACTGTTTCTGCCATGGCACACTGCTGTCATATAATGCGGTAAATCCTACGCTGACAGCAAAACCAATCAAAAAAGAAAATATCAGAAGACGCCATACCCAATTCCATCCGTCCAACAGTTTGGGAAACAATTTTAATACGGCAAAAAGGATAATCATCATCAGAGAAAGATAAAAAGAAAGACGTGAATCAGTCTCCGCAAACATCCAGTAATTAATGACAGATAAAACCAACAATTCGATCCACTTCACCCCGTCTTTTTTTAAATATAAGAACAGGCCAGTTATATTGAATAAAAATGCCGGTCCAAATAAGGAATAGCGAAAGCCCAGATAATATCGGATTCTCGTTCCCTGCACATATTTGTAATTGTCAATGATTCCCAGATAAGCGCTGGCAACAATAAAAGCAACTGTCAAACAACTCAGCCATAACGACAATTTGGCAATTTTTTTAAAGTTAAGATCACGTGCGCACAAAACAAATATAAGAATATATGCCACAGTTGCCAATGTGCTTTGCGATCTGGTGATCACAACCAGGACGATAAACAGGGCTGAAACCATCAGTTTCCTGTATGTAAACTTCGGCCTGCTCATTATCTCCCGCGCAAACAATAATCCCATACAAAAATACTTCAGAAGCTTATACGGTAAGCCCATAAAGTATACATAATAAAAAGAAGTACTTAAAATACCCGATACCAGGAATAAACCATACGCAATGTAAAAAAGCAAATCCGTCGATTTAATTTTAATTAGCTTTATTTTTGTACTCATATTGTATATTCAGTCCTCTAATCAAAAAGTTATAAGCTTTTCTATTACACAGCTGTGCTGCTTCATCTCAGCGCCCTTTGCATCCCTGTCATAATTAATCCCCACCAGAAGCAGATTACCGAAGTATTCCTTCAGGTTCCCGTCGTAGCGATTCTCGTGGATCTGACGGATCGCAGTATCAGCGTCTTTGTTATATTTTAATTCCACAATCATGGCAGGTTTATCGACATTCCTTCTGGGAATGAAAGCCAGGTCAGCGAAGCCCTTTCCCGCGGGCAGCTCCCGCACAATATTATAATATCGCTTTGCTGTATAATAGGCAATCGTAACAGCACAACTTAACGATGACTCATTGTTGTACTGCAGAACAGAGGAAACAGAGTCGTGAACGACCTCCAATGCTTCCGCTACTGCATCTTCGTCCTGCTTAAGGGTTGCTTCCAGAAGCTTTTCGGAATCAGATACAGCTTCTCCCACTATTCCCCAATTGTCATTATCAATCGCACTCTCAAAAGCTTCAGCTACCTCAAGATTCGGAATATAAGCCTCTCGTGTACCGGAATCGTAAGCCAGATACCCGAGATGGATCAGCAGAGTCAGAACATCATGTTTATTTTGAAATGAAGTCAAATCGTTCTGGAAAGTACTGATTTTTACACTGACACGCATTCCTCCCAGCATTTCAATGATCGCACGTTTCAGGCCATCAAAATCCATTCCAATATATTCCTTCAGGCTTTCGAAAGTCTCTGTCTGCGTCCAGTAATTTTTTATACGCTTAAAATTCACGGCCTTCATGACCGAATTGGGATTATAAACAGAACCCAGATTATCAAACCCGTATCCATCATACCATTGCTTCATATTATCAAAGTCCACATGGTAATCGTCACACAGATGAATAACTTCCTGCTCGGTAAATCCAATATATTCTGCCAGCGCAAAGGGTTCCGTCATGGTAAATTCCGTAAAATCTGTCAGTGCGGACTCAGTACCATATTTTTTTATTGGCAGAATACCAGTCATATAGGCGGCCGCGATTGTTTCATCCGTCGTCGTGCCTCCCTTAAACAGACCGCGAAGCAGCTGCACATATTCTTTTTGAATGTTCTGGTCATATTTTGCTTCCCTGAACAGAGCATCCCATTCATCAATAATGATAATGAACCGCTTCTTTGTCTGATGACTGACAGAAAACAGTGCATTTGCCAGGATCTTTTCATTACAGCTGACGCAGGAAGGGTACTTGATGGCCAGTTCCGCAATCACTTCTGTCTGTATGCATTTGACAACCTCATCAACCGAAGGCAAGGTCGAAATAAATCTTGTAATATCCAGATAAATGACATCATATCTGTTAAGATGTTCTTCATAAGATTTCTGTTGTGAAATCTCCAGGTTCTGGAACAGTTCTCTGGAATCACAACTGTTGTCATAGTAAGCACACAGCATCTTTGCGGCAAAGGATTTTCCAAAGCGGCGCGGGCGGCTGAAACATGTCAGTTTCTGCGGTGTATTGATCGTACCGTTCACATAATCGATCAGGCCACTTTTATCTACATAGACCCCATTGCGAATGGTCTCAAAACCTCTGTTGCCTGGATTTAAATACATCCCCATACTGCCCCGCCTCCTTCCTGTTATCTTATCATCATTCCCATACTATAATCACATCGCCCCGTCCTTCTTCACCACGCACCTGATCGTCTTTAATAATATCTTGATATCCAGTCCAAGCGACCAGCTGCGGATATAGTCCGTGTCCAGGCGGACGACTTCCTCGAAATCCGTAATTTTGGAACGACCGCTGACCTGCCACAAACCGGTGATGCCGGGTTTGGTGGCCATGCGGGCGCGGTGATGGATGTCGTATTTCTCCCACTCGTCGAGTGTGGGCGGACGTGTGCCGACTAAGGACATGTCACCCTTCAGCACATTAAAAAACTGGGGGAATTCGTCTAAAGATGTACGGCGCATGAAGTCGCCGAGGCCGGTCTTATGCGTCCCGTCAGGCAGGATTTCATTGCCGATGATTCTGGGATCGAAATCCAGCTTGAACATCATGCCGTCATGCGCACGGTTTAACTCTTCGAGTTCCTTTTTGCGTTCCTCAGCATCCATATACATGCTGCGGAATTTATACATTTTGAAGGGACGTCCGTTCTGGCCGATCCGCTCCTGGGAAAAGAATACAGGCCCCGGACTTTGTCTGCGGATCTTCGGCGCCAGATACAGGTACAGACAGCCTGTAATCAGACAGCCGAAAAGACCTCCTGCAATGTCCATCAGACGTTTCAGAAGTGCCTGTACCCAAGTGACGCTGTTGATGGCGTCGGTCATCACGGTATATTTCCCGATCTGATCCACGATTTCATTGTGCTCCAGTCTGCTCGAATTCGTCGCAATCACATAATGTCTGGTCACGCCGGCTTCGGATAACTGCTGCAGAAGCTTTGATGGGCGCTTTGCGTCCTCCGGCAGCACGACCAGTACCTCATCCACCCAGCCATGACATATGTATTCCATCATATTGTCCTGTGTAGCAACCACCGGAATGTCACAGACTGTCTGCCCTTCCATCGGCTGATCCAGGAAAATAAATCCACTGGTATGAATCGTCTCGTACTCACCGGTCTTCATATTCTCCAGAACATCACAGGCCATGTCCGAGTTCGTAATGACCAGAATATTTCTGTCAGTCCAGGCATGGAGCTTTAAAAACTTTTTCCATAAGATGCGTGCAATGTAGGCAAAAATCACATACAGCACAGGAAAAAGACCCATGACCAGCCTGGAAACCGGTTCTGCAAGCTGTGCGATATACAGAATAAAAACCAATACCAGCTCAACAAAGGCAACGTGCTGTATGGTTTTGACAAACTCTTTATAGTACCCTCTTTTGAGGACATTTTTAAACGGATTTAAAGCAATGGTTACAACGATCTCGGATACAATGGCCAGCGTAAAAACTCTGAAATAAAGCTCAATCTCCCAGCCATTCGACGATCCATGAAAGCGAAACAGCATGGCCAGAAACAGAGCCGCCAGCATACAGAATATATCAATTATAAGAAAATCCAGATGTTTCCAGAAGCCTTTTGCTTTTCTCTTGTACATCGCCGTCTCTACCTCACACCCGGACATTCTATCATAATTCTGTACACTTTTCAACCAATTTTGGTATTTTGCGATATATTTCCCCGGCTCCGTAAATTATTCAGGCTCTCTCAATCACGCAGCTATGATGCTTAGTTTCAGCGCCCTTTGCTCCCTTATCATAATTAATCCCGACCAGGAGCAGATTTCCCCGATACTCCTTCAACGCGCCCTCATATCGGTTGTCGTGAATCTGGCGAATCGCGGTGTCGGCGTCTTTGTCGTACTTAAGTTCTACTATGAGCGCTGGCTTACCGACATTTCTCCTTGGAATGAAGGCCAGATCCGCAAATCCCGTTCCTGTGGGAAGTTCACGTACAATTGTATAAAACCTCTGAGCCGTATAATACGCAATCGTAATCGCGCAGCTCAGCGAAGATTCATTATTATATTGGAGAATAGAGGAAACAGAAGCATGAATCACTTCAAGAGCATTTGCTACAGTATCCGCATCCTGTCTGAGAGTCGCTTCCAGTAATGCTCCAGAATCAGAAATAGCCTTACCAACCATCCCCCATCTGTCGCTGCATACCGCGTCCTCAAAAGCTTCCGCCACCTCCATATTCGGGATATAAACCTCTCTTTTATCAGAGCGATAAGCAAGATATCCAAGGTGAATCAAAAGCGTCAGAACATCATTTCTATTCTGGAAGGAAGTCATGTCATTCTGAAAGGTGCTTATTTTTACACTGACGTGCATTCCGCCGAGCACTTCCACTATGGCGCGTTTGAGTCCGTCATAATCCATCTCAATATACGCTTTCAGACTCTCAAAGGTCTCCGAAAGCGTCCAATAATTAAGGATTTCTCCTTCACGTATCGCACTCATTACAGAATTAGGACTATAGACATGCCTCTCACGGCTGAATGAATACCCGTCATACCACGCCCGCATATCGTCAAAATTCATCTGATATTTATCACACAGCTGTTTCACTTCTGCTTCTGTAAAGCCTGCATACTGCGCAAGCCGTCCCGGTTTTGTCATGGTATATTCTCTGAAATCAGTCAGAGCCGATTCAGTGCCATATTTTTTGATTGGCAGAATACCGGTCATGTACGCAGCAGCGATAGTCGAATCAGTAGAAGGTCCTCCCTTAAACATTCCTCTCAGAAGTTGCACGTATTCTTTTTGTATTTTTTCATCGTTCCTGGCTTCACGGAACAATGCATCCCACTCGTCTATAATGACAATAAACTTTCTCTTTGTCCCGTTGCTGATGGAAACAAGGGCATCAGCCAGGATCTCCTCATCTTCCTTCACATCATCGGGATAGGCCTGCTTCAATTCATGAATAACGTTTGACTGAATATTTTTGCTGACATCCCGGATATTCACAGCAGTGGAAATAAATCTTGTAATATCCAGATATATCACATCATACTGATTCAGATATGCTTCAAACGAATTCTTTCCCGCAATTTCAAGCCCTTCAAAAAGGGAACGTGAATCACAGCTTCTGTCATAATACGCGCATAGCATTTTCGCCGCAAAAGATTTTCCGAATCTGCGTGGACGGCTGAAGCAGGTCAACTTTTCCGGCGTATTGATGGTACTGTTCACATAATCAATCAGGCCGGTTTTATCGACATAAATTCCATTCCTGATTGTCTCAAAGCCCTGATTGCCAGGATTCAGATAGGTTCCCATTTCGTTCCGGCCTCCTTACTTCTTTCCATTCTTCTCATACTCGGACATTCTAACATAATTCAATATGCTTTTCAACCGTTTTGGGGGCTGAAACCCGGCGTGACCCCCAGCGTGTCTGAAACAGGAACGGAGCCGTCTCCGGCAGGCCAGTTACATACTGACGCTGCCGAGGGGCGGCTCCGTTTTGAAAATTCTGAAATTATTTTACCAGTGCGTAAGTGTCTCTCGCGATGGCCAGTTCCTCATTGGTCGGGATAACCAGGACCTTGACTTTGGAGTCGGGTGTGGTGATCTCCATCTCATCGCCGCGCTTACTGTTCGCTTCCGGATCAAGGGTGATGCCGAGATAACCTAAGTATGCGCAGACCTTCTCGCGGACAAAGCCGCTGTTCTCACCGATACCGGCGGTGAAGGTGATGACGTCGACGCCGTTTAAGGCTGCCACATAGGAACCGATGACCTTCGCTACCTTGTAGCAATAAGCCTCCATGGCGCGGATGGCTGCCGGGTTGCCAGCCTCGTAGGCCTCCTGCAGGTCGCGGAAGTCGCTGGATAAGCCTTCGGACATGCCGAGAACGCCGGATTTTTTATTTAAGATACTGGTGATCTCGGTGATGGACTTGCCTTCCTTATTAGCGATGAACTCGAGGATGGCTGGATCCAGATCGCCGGAGCGGGTGCCCATGTAAAGGCCTTCCAGCGGGGTCAGTCCCATGGAGGTGTCTACACACTTGCCGCCGTTGACTGCGGAGACGGAGGCGCCGTTGCCCAGGTGACAGACGATGGTCTTCAACTCTGTGATGTCTTTGCCAAGGAAGGCGGCGGTGCGGCCGGCTACATAACCGTGGCTGGTGCCGTGGAAGCCGTAACGGCGGATCTTATATTTCTCATAATATTCATATGGAAGGGCGTAAATATAAGCCTTCTCCGGCATGGTCTGATGGAACGCGGTATCAAAAACAGCTACCATCGGGACGCCGGGCATCAGCTCTTTGCAGGCGTTGACACCGATCAGGTTGGCCGGATTGTGTAACGGAGCAAGGTCGCTGCATTCCTCGATAGCCGCCTGTACCTCATCCGTGATGACGCAGCTGGAGGCGAATTTCTCGCCGCCATGCACGATGCGGTGTCCGACAGCGCCGATCTCGGAGAGGGACTTCACAACGCCGGTCTTCTCATTGGTGAGGGCTGACAGCACCAGGCTGATGGCCTCAGTATGAGTGGGCATGGGTGCCAGGGTCACTTCCTTCTCTCCACCGGCCGGGGTGTAGGTGATAGAGCTGCCCTCGATGCCGATACGTTCGCAGAGACCCTTGGCCTTAACTTCCTCGGTTTCCGCGTTGATCAGCTGGAATTTGAGGGAGGAGCTGCCGCAATTGATAACTAAAATATTCATGATATGATTGTCCTTTCTGTATGTTAATCACCCGTTCAGCTGAGCCTGAACCGCGGTGATGGCTACCACGCCGACGATATCCTCCCAGGAGCAGCCGCGGGAAAGGTCGTTGACAGGTCTGGCGATACCCTGCAGGATCGGGCCGTAAGCTTCCGCCTTGCCCAGTCTCTGAACAAGCTTATAACCGATATTGCCGGCATCCAGGTTCGGGAAGACTAAAACGTTTGCCTTACCGGCCACGGGGCTGCCCTTTGCCTTGCTCTTGGCAACGGACTCTACCAAAGCGGCGTCAAGCTGCAGCTCGCCGTCAAGCACCAGATCTGGATACTCTTCGTGCGCGATGCGGGTGGCTTCTGTCACTTTGTCAACCAGGGCGTGTTTCGCGCTGCCCTTGGTGGAATGGGAAAGCATGGCAATGCGCGGGGTGGGGCCTACCAAAGCCTTGAAGCTCTCGGCGCTGGAGGCGGCGATCGCCGCCAGCTCCTCGCTGGTCGGGTCCTGATTCAGTCCGCAGTCCGCGAAAACGAAGGTTCCCTTCTCCCCATACTGGCAGTCCGGAACGCTCATCACGAAGAAGGCGGAAACTAACTTGGTGCCGGGAGCGGTTTTTAATATCTGAAGAGCAGGTCTTAATGTGTCGGATGTCGCGTGGCAGGCGCCGGCTACCATGCCGTCAGCTTCACCGGCCTTCACCATCATCACGCCGTAGTACAGGCCATCGCCCAAAAGAAGCTCTCTGGCCTTCTCCATGGTCATGCCTTTATTCTTTCTCATTTCATAGAGCATCTCGGTGTACTCATCCAGCTTGGGGGAGGAAATGGGATCCACGATGATCGCGTGCTCCAAGTCAATCTCCAGCCAGCCCGCGCCGTCCATGATCTTCTCCTCATTGCCGATGAGGACAACTCTGGCGATATTCTCCTCGAGGATCTTCGCTGCTGCTAAAAGCGTCCGCTTATCCTTGGTCTCCGGCAGGACGATGGTTTTCTTGTCACGCTTTGCTCTGGCTTTAATGGTGTCAATATAAGACATAAAAACTGCTCCTTTCTGATAACGGTGCTCGCCGTTTTTTCATAAAATATGTATAGGACAAAGATACTTGCCCTAAACTCCTGACTGTATTATACTAAATAAGGATTTTTTTCACAAGGGGTTCTTCCCGTGAATCTGCATATTTTTTGAGATAAATTGCACTTTTTATTGTACATTATGTCAAACTTTTAACAAGCACGCAGGTGCTTCAGACACAAGAATGCATTTTATTCGGATGGGTTTCACATAACCAAAAGAACGCATGAAAACGGAGTAATTTTATGAAAATCGCGGCAATTATTGCAGAATACAACCCTCTGCATGAAGGACACGTCTATCAAATGGAACAGACCCGGCAAAGGACCGGAGCGGATTTTGTCGTCACAATCTTAAGCGGTGATTTCGTGCAGCGCGGGCTGCCAGCCGTTGAGGAGAAATTTGTGCGTGTGAAGAAAGCGCTGAAGGCCGGGAGTGATCTGGTGCTGGAGCTGCCGCTGCCCTATGCCCTTTCCTCCGCGGAAGGATTTGCTTATGGAGGAGTGTCGCTGGCTGAGCAGCTTCACTGTGTGGATTATCTGAGCTTCGGGCTTGAGGATGAGAAGAGTCTGGGAGCGATGAAGGAACTGGCGAGGGAAATGAATCTGCAGGATTTAAACGTTGGAAATGCCAATGCAGGAAAATCTGATGCAGCCTGCTCCCTGCATGAGGATACCGACCTTTTGACTGGCTATGAAACTGACAGTCATAGCTTTCATGATATTATAAAAAATAAGGTAAAAGAGGGTTTCAGCTACCCCACTTCAGTCGCTCAGGCAGCCGCAGCCGTTTTTCCGGAAATGGAGACAGAGTTACTGACTAAAAAAGGGAATTCCAATACGCTTCTGGCTCTGGAATATCTGCGGACGCTGGATCGGCTGAGCAGTTCGATTGCGCCAGTGGCCGTCAGCAGGGTGGGTACCTCCTATATTGAGACAGCCACTGCTTTGCGCGCGAAGCTTCAGTCGACCGAACCCGTGGACTCTCCCCTGCTGTTTCCTTCCGATTTCAGCGGTCTTCTGCATTATAAGCTTCTGGGCCTGTCATACGAAGATTTATTACAGTACCGTGAAATGACGCCGCAGTGCGCCCATAAAATCATGAACACACTGTCCGAATATAAAGACTACGAACAGTTTGCGAACCTCCTGTGGAGCAAAGACACCACCTATTCCCGTGTCTGCCGCCAGCTTTTATATATTCTTCTGGACATCAAAAAAGACACCTGGGACGTCCATGCCCAGGTGCCTTACGCGCGAATTCTCGGTTTTCGCAAGTCCGCTTCTCCCCTGCTCCACCAGATGAAGGAAAGCAGCTCCATCCCACTGATTTCAAAGCTGGCTGACGCACCGAAAGTTTTACCGGAATGTGCGCAGTCTCTTCTCAATCTGGAAGTCAGGGCCAGTCAGATTTTTGACAGTGTCCGGTACCATAAGTGCGGAGAGCGACTGCCGGGGGAGTATCAGAAGCAGATTGTAATCAGTTTTTAAAGCTATGTATCGGTGCTGGAATTCTGCCGCCGCGGTTCACAAAAGCATCGCAGGAGAAGGAATTCACCGGCATGACGGGGGCATAGCCCAACAGGCCGCCAAATTCTACCGTATCGCCGACGTCCTTACCGACAACCGGAATGATGCGGACCGCCGTCGTCTTCTGATTCACCATGCCGATGGCCATTTCATCTGCAATGATGCCAGAGATGGTGGTAGCTTTGGTGCTGCCTGGGATGGCGATCATATCCAGACCGACACTGCAGACGCAGGTCATGGCTTCGAGCTTTTCCAGGGTCAGGGCACCGGCCTTTACCGCATTGATCATGCCCTGGTCCTCACTGACCGGGATGAAAGCGCCGCTTAAGCCACCCACATAGGAGGAGGCCATGACACCGCCCTTTTTCACCTGATCATTTAAGAGTGCCAGCGCTGCTGTGGTGCCGGGCGCGCCCGCCTGCTCCAGGCCGATCTCACAGAGAATATCCGCAACTGAATCTCCGACGGCCGGTGTGGGCGCCAAAGACAGGTCGACAATCCCGAACGGCACGTTCAGCATCTGACTGGCTTCCTTCGCCACCAGCTGACCGACGCGGGTCACCTTAAAGGCCGTTTTCTTAATGGTTTCACAGAGTACCTCGAAGCTCTCGCCCCGCACCTGCTCCAGAGCGGTTTTGACCACGCCCGGGCCGGAAACGCCCACATTGATGACACGGTCCGCTTCGGTAACACCGTGGAAAGCGCCAGCCATAAACGGATTGTCATCCGGCGCATTGCAGAATACAACCAGTTTGGCGCAGCCAAGGGAATCCTGCTCTTTCGTCAGCTTGGCGGTTTCTTTGATCATCTCACCCATCAGCTTTACCGCGTCCATATTGATGCCGGTCTTCGAGGAGCCCAGATTGACGGAGCTGCAGACCCGCTCAGTTACGGACAGGGCGTGCGGTATGGAGCGGATCAGGAGCTCATCCGCCGGTGTCATGCCTTTATTCACCAGCGCCGAATAGCCGCCGATAAAGTTGACACCAACCTCCTTGGCCACCGCGTCAAGCGTGAGCGCCAGTTTCACATAATCCTCTTCGTTTCTGCATGCCGCGCCGCCGATGAGGGAGATGGGGGTGACGCTGATCCTTTTATTGACAATGGGAATCCCATATTCCCTGGAAATCGCCTCTCCGGTAGCAACCAGGTCCTTCGCGGATGTGTAGATTTTCCGGTAAATATTGTCGCGCAGACGATTCATATCATCGCTGATACAGTCAAGCAGGCTGATGCCCATGGTAATGGTACGGACATCCAGATTTTCCTTCTCGATCATATCATTCGTCTCGATTACTTCCATTCTGTTGATCATAGCAATTCCTCTCTCACACCCTGTGCATGGAATCAAATATCTCTTCCTTCTGGCACTTGATCACCACGCCGATTTCCTCTCCCACCTTCTCCAGGTCCGCGCAGATATCTCCAAACTTCTGTCTGGTCGCTGACAGATCAACGATCATCATCATATTGAAATAATCCTGTACGATGGTCTGGGAAATATCCAGAATGTTGATGTGATGTTCCGCCAGATAGGTACATACCTTCGCGATGATCCCAACAGTATCTTTGCCGACCACGGTAATAATGGCTTTTTTCATAATAGGGTTCCTCTTCTTTCTTTCGATTTATTCAATATATGATCATGAATAGCAGTCATAAAACTGATTCATAGACCTGATAAAGCATGCTTTCTGTACATCATGCTCTTCTTGCATTCATGATCAGACCGTCAGCACCTCGCTGCAGTGATCGCGGCTCGCCACACGGATATCAAAATCCGCCGCTTTATAAGGTGCTTCTGACATATCAATTTCCAGCCGCACCGCCGCGTATGCCAACTCCGGCAGATTGTTTTCCTTGCTCAGATGCCCGAGCAGTATGTACTCCATATCCGGATTCAGCAGCTGGCTCAATAAAACGCCGCAGTTTTCATTGGATAAGTGTCCCCAGTCGCTTAAAATGCGCTGCTTGAGCATGTAATGATATGGCCCGGTCTGCAGCATGCGCACATCATGATTCGCTTCCAGCAGGATGGCGTTCAGCCCCTGCAGCTGATCCACTGTATAGGGTGTAAAAGTACCCATATCCGTCGCCACCGCGACCTTTTTGACGCCGTCCGTCAGCGTGTAACCGCAAGGCTCCTTGGCATCGTGGGAAATGGTAAACGGATGAATGGACAGATCACCGAAAACAAAATCCTGATCCTTCCTCAGCATATAAAAAAGCTCCGGATCAATATTGCCGATGCTGCGCGTCTCCATAATCCCCTCAATCGTCCCTTCCGTCGCGAAAATCGGGATATGGTACCGCCTGGCCAGGACACCCAGCCCCTGAATATGATCAATATGCTCATGCGTCACGAAGATGCCTTTGATATCCTTGCCGCTGAGGCCGGCCTGGTGCAGCCCCTCCTCCACGCGCTTGCCGCTGATACCCGCGTCAATCAAGACATGGGTTTCTTCCGTTCCCACGTAAATACAGTTACCGCTTGAACCGCTGGCGATACTCTCAAATCTCATATGTACCTCAAATGTTACTATTCACAGCAGGTCTGGGAGATATAACCAGTGCCGTCAAGCGTCTTTTGCCTGTAAGGGACTGGTTATATTTACCAGGTTGACTGAGAATACTAACAACTCTCACGCAAAAAATCTATATATTCTTGCAATTTTCTTTCAGTCTCTGCCATGCTCCCACTGTTATCCAGCACCCAGTCGCAGTTCGCGCGATATTCCTGCTCCGACAGCTGCGAAGCGATAATCCCGCGGGCCTTTTCCACCGTATAGCCGCGGCTGTCCATAAGCCTTAAAATCCGCGTCTGTTCATCCGCGTACACATACCACAGCTCATCCAGAATCGGCCGGTAACCAGCCTCGATTAAAAGCGCCGCCTCCAAAAAAAGAAAATCAATTTCTCCGCGCTCACGCTCCGCCTGAATCTCCTGTAAAATATATTCCTTCACGGCCGGATGAATGATATCATTGACCTGTCTTAAAAGAGCCTGATCCGCAAACACACGTGCGGCCATCTTCCGGTTGTCAATCGTCCCGTCCTCGGAAAGAATTTCCTCTCCCAGCAAAGCTACAACCGGCTGATAACAGGACTGTCCGGGCTGCTTTAACTGATTGGCGATGTCATCCGCCATCATGATTCTGCAGCTGCAGATTCTTTTTAAAAGAGTAAGAACCGCGGATTTTCCGCTGCCTACACCGCCTGTAATGCCTATGACTTTCAATTGCTTTTGTCCTTTCAGAAATCACTGTGCATTTCCTTCATTCCGTCTTCCTGTCCAAAAAAGTCTGTCAGACCCTTATTTCGCTTCATACCAGTCGGACCCGGTATGCAGATCGACCTCCAGCTCTACCTTTAAGTCCGCTGCGTGCTTCATGCTGTCATACAGAATTTCCCTGACCTGCTCCACTTCCGATTCCTTCGTCTCAATCACCAGCTCATCATGCACCTGTAAAATCAGCCGGCTCTCAAGCCTCGCTTCCTTCAGTCGCCGCCAGACATTGATCATGGCAATTTTCATGATATCCGCGGCCGTCCCCTGAATCGGGCTGTTCATGGCAACGCGTTCCCCGAAGGAACGCTGCGCGAAATTGTTGCTTTTTAACTCCGGTATCGGCCGCCTGCGTCCATATAAGGTCACCGCATATCCTTTATCCTTTGCACTCTGCACCATCTCATCCAGAAATGCCTTAATACCGGGATAAGTTCCAAAATACTGGTCAATATAGATCTTCGCCTCCTTTGGAGAAATCGACAGATCCTGGCTTAAGCCGAAGGAGCTGATGCCGTACACAATGCCGAAATTGACCGCCTTCGCATTACGGCGCTGTAAGTCCGTCACCTCCTCAAGCGGCACATGAAAGACCTTGGAGGCCGTGATTCTGTGAATATCCTCGCTCATGGCGTAGGCCTCGATCAGGTGCTCGTCCCCGGACATATGCGCCAGGACGCGCAGCTCAATCTGGGAATAATCCGCATCCATAAAAACGTAGCCCGGCTTCGGCACAAAGACCTTGCGGATCTGTCTGCCCAACTCCGTGCGCATGGGAATGTTCTGCAGGTTCGGATCCGTGCTGCTGAGTCTCCCGGTTGCCGTAACAGTCTGCTGGTAGATTGTGTGTATCCTGCCGTCTTCCCCGATAAACGCGCTCAGGCCGTCGGCATAGGTGCTTTTTAACTTTGTCAGCGCCCGGTACTCCAGAATATCGCTGACTATCGGATGATCAGGTGCCAGCTTTTCCAACACATCCGCGGCGGTGGAATAGCCGGTTTTGGTCTTTTTGCCGCCCGGAAGCTTCATTTCCTGGAATAAGACCTCTCCCAGCTGTTTGGGCGACTGAATGTTAAATTCATGTCCGGCCTGTTTCCAGATACCCTGCTCCAGCTCCTGAATGCGCCCGGTCAGCGCATTTCCATACGCCGTAAGCTCTTCCTTTCTGACAATAACGCCCTCACGCTCCATGGAATACAAAACAAGCGACAGGGGCATCTCCATCTCCCGGTACAGGCGTTCCATACCAAGTGACGTAAGGCGCTCCATCAGCGGCCCATAAGCATGGTAAGCCGCATACGTCAGATTCGCAATGTAATGATATATCGGCTCCGGCGACTCGTCCCAGACTTTTTTAAGGCCCATTTTGCCTGTCACCTCTGACAGTGCAGGCATCGTCATGCCAAGATATTCGCTGGCGACAGAGATGCCATCGTAATCATTCTTCAGAGGATTGCAAAGGTACGCCGCAATAATCAGATCACTGTATGCGTCCACCCGCTCCTCACATAAGTACGGATAATATTCCTTGATTCCGAAAAGGGAAATATTTTTCTTTTCGGAAAGCTTAAGCAGTTTGTCTGTCAGATAGCTCTCCGTCATAAACCCCTGCACGGGCAGTACCCATACATTTGTCTCAGTCGAAAGCCCCAGGGCCAGTAAACTGCCATTGTCACACAGCGCGTAAACGCCGATTCTGTCCCGTAAAGCATTGTCATGCAAAGAAACGTCATTCTCCTGAACCGTTTTATCCACTGTGTGATCTGACGTCTGAGGCTGCAGCAGGCGCGAAAAGACCTCCTCTGCTGCGCCAAAATCCTCAATCACTTCCACATTCTGCAGCTCATTTTTCTCAGGTTTTGTTGCCCCAGCCTGCTCAAAGCGTTTCAGAATGCTTTTCAGCTCCAGCTTTTTACAAAGTACATACGCTTCCGGTGTATAATAATTCCCGGCTTTTGCTTTCTCATAGTCCAGACTGACATCGCCGTCCGTTTTGATGGTTGCAAGTACACGGCTCAGCTCTGCCAGATCTTTATTCGCGATAAGAGATTCACGGACACTCTTTTTGGACACTTCGTCTACGTGCGTGTAAAGATTGTCCAGGGTTCCAAATTCTTTTAACAGATTCTCCGCGGTCACCCGCCCCACCTTCGGCACGCCGGGGATATTGTCAGAGGTATCGCCCATCAGGGCCTTTAAGTCAATGAACCCCCGAGGTGTGACGTCGTAAGCAGTCTCCACGTCCTTCGCATACCAGGTTTCCACCTCCGTGCGCCCCTGCTTTGTTTTCGGCACAAGAATTTTAATGCTGTCCGAGGCGATCTGCAAAAGGTCACGGTCGCCGCTGACCAGGGTCACCTGGTGTCCGTCACGCTGTGCCGCATTCGCGAGTGTTCCCAGAATATCATCCGCTTCCAGCCCCGGCTTCTCACAGATTGTAACGTCCATCGCGGTCAGCATTTCCTTCATCACCGGGATCTGCTCCGCGAGCTCTGTCGGCATCGGCTTACGCGTTCCCTTATACGCCGCATAAAGCGCATGCCGGAATGTCGGTGCTTTGACATCAAAAGCAACAGCCAGATAATCCGGCTGTTCCTCCTCCAGTATTTTAAACAGAATATTCAGAAAACCATAAATACCGTTCGTGTGCAGGCCTTCTGCATTTGACAGAAGTGGAATCCCGTAAAAAGCCCTGTGCAGAATGCTCATTCCGTCGATCAATACCAGTTTTCCCATAAAATCTCCCCGCCGCAGTGCCTGTCCGCTTTATCGCGCAGCGGACCCGGCCCGGCAAACAACTCCTGTAAAAGGCTCCTAACGAAACAGCAGATAAAGGATAAATGCCACAATCACAATGAGCGACAGCGCGTCCAGCAAAATTGTCCAGACATTCCAGGAAAAAGGCAGGCAAAAATGCTTTCCGCTCTTCGGCGACAGAAGCTGATTGATCTCCTGGTCCAGGTTAAAGTCCTCATCGCGGTCCACACGTGCCATTCCCTCCTGCACCAGAAACTGAATGGTCAGCTCCTCTTTGCAGTCAGGGCAGTTTACGATGTGCTCCCTTATCTCTTTCGCCTGTTCACGGCTGCATTGTCCGTCTATGAATTTTGATAATAAAGACTGAACCTCTTTACAGTCCATTTCTGCCTCCAGGCATTTTCAAACATGCCCATTTAAAAGGGCCTCTTAAAATCATATCCAGGATACCGCTCACAGGTGCTTTTGCTATAACAGGACTACCCCTGCGGCCTTACAGATATCCCTCGTCTCCTGATCCCACAAAGATACCTGCACCTCACCCACATGTGCTTTGCCCAGAAGCAGCATGCAAAGACGGGACTGCCCGATTCCGCCGCCGATGGTCAGCGGCAGTTCATTGTGCAAAAGCATCTGATGGAAAGGCAGTTTGCTCCGTTCCTCACAACCTGCTTTCTTCAGCTGCTCCGCTAAAGACTGCGCGTTGACACGAATGCCCATGGAACTTAATTCCAGTGCCTGCCCAAGCGTATCATGCCAGAAAATCAGATCGCCGTTTAAGGCCCAGTCATCGTAGTCCGGTGCGCGGCCGTCATGTTTTTCACCTGACTTTAACAGGTCGCCGATCTGCATGAGAAATACTGTTTTATATTGACGGGCAGCCTCGTTTTCTCGCTCCTTCGGTGTCAGATCCGGATACGCATCTTCTAACTGCTGTGTGGTAAGAAACGTCACTTCTCTCTTTAATTCAATGCATTCCAGTTCAGGGAACTGCCACTTCAATTCATCCAGCGTACCACAGACCGCACCGACAATCCGGTTGACGGTGTCCTTCAGATACGCGGTATTGCGCATACTCTCGTCAATAACCTTCTCCCAGTCCCACTGGTCAACATAGACGGAATGCAGATTATCCAGCTCTTCGTCCCTGCGGATCGCGTTCATATCGGTAACCAGACCGTTGCCGACATAGAAATCATACTGTTTCAAAGCCATCCTCTTCCACTTGGCCAGGGAATGCACGACCTCGGCATGCTGGTGTACGGAAGGAATATCAAAATCGACCGGTCGTTCTACACCGTTCAAATTATCATTCAGTCCGGTCGCCGGATCCACAAAAAGAGGCGCCGTCACACGTTTTAAATGCAGCGCCGCGGAGAGCTTCACTAAGAAAATCTGTTTCACCTGGCCGATGGCCTTCTGGGTATCGTACAGTCCCAGTGCGGAGGTGTATCCTTCCGGAATCCATGTCTTTGCCATCTTCATTCCTCCCGTCTTTTTCACTGCAAATCAGTTTAGCATACTGATATTTACTTGTCAATTCTGAAAGAACGCGCAGCCGCCTTCCTGCAATCGCAGGAAAAAAGAGAGCGAAGTAAACGAAGTAAATTCTGAAAGAAAGAAAAAAACTCCGGAACCCCTTATTCTAAAGGGATTCCGGAGCCAAAATACGCATGCAGGAGATGGGACTTGAACCCACACATAGTCACCTACGGCAGATTTTGAGTCTGCTGCGTCTGCCATTCCGCCACTCCTGCGTTTCTGCTGCTGAGAAAGTTGAATCTCATCTTCAACACTCCTTCGCAACATAGGCAATGATACCATAAAAATCAGGTCATTGCAAGTTAAAATCGCAGATATTTCAAAAGTTGAAAGGGCCCCGAAAATCAATCGTCCAGAATCAGTATCCCAGCTTCTTATAAATATCCAGTCCGTCAAAGGTCGCAAAATAATCCTTCGGCGTCTCAGCGCGCCGAATGAGCTGCACGGAACCGTCCTCTTTTAAAAGGAGCTCCGCGCTGCGCAGTCTGCCATTGTAATTGTATCCCATGGAGAAGCCATGCGCACCGGTGTCGTGGATCACCAGATAATCGCCGATGTCAATTTTGGGCAGCTGCCGGTCAATGGCAAATTTATCGTTATTCTCACATAGAGAGCCTGTCACATCATAAACATGGTCATGCGGCGCGTCCTCCTTGCCCAGAACGGTAATGTGATGATAGGCGCCATACATGGCCGGACGCATCAGGTTGGCCGCGCAGGCGTCCACGCCGATATATTCTTTATATGTGTGCTTTTCATGCAGAACCTTCGTCACCAGCGCCCCATAAGGGCCAAGCATATAACGGCCAAGCTCCGTATAGATCGCCACATCATTCATCCCCGCCGGAACTAGCACTTCCTCGTAAGCTTTGCGCACGCCTTCACCGACTGCCATAATATCTACCGGCTCCTGATCCGGCTTATAGGGAATGCCAATGCCGCCGGACAGATTGATGAAGGAAATATGCGCCCCGGTCTCCTTATGCAGCTTCACAGCCAGCTCAAAGAGCGTTCTGGCCAGCTTAGGATAATATTCATTCGTAATCGTGTTGGAAACCAGAAACGAATGAATGCCGAAATGCTTCGCGCCCTTCTCCTGCAGAATCCGAAAGCCGTCAAACATCTGCTCCGTGGTGAAGCCATATTTGGCGTCGCCGGGATTGTCCATGATATTATTCGCAATGGAAAAATATCCGCCGGGATTATAACGGCAGCTGATTGTCTCCGGAATTTTCCCGATGGTTTTTTCCAGAAAATCAATGTGCGTGAAATCGTCCAGATTGATGATCACTCCGATTTTCGCCGCGTACGCAAACTCTTCCGCGGGCGTATCGTTGGAGGAAAACATGATATCCTCCCCCTTCATCCCCAGCGCGTGAGAAAGCTGAAGCTCCGTCAGCGAGGAACAGTCCGTCCCGCAGCCATAATCCCGCAGCACATCAATAATATACGGATTCGGCGTCGCCTTCACCGCGAAATACTCCTTATAACCCGGATTCCAGGCAAACGCCTCCTTCAATTTCCGCGCGTTCTCCCGGATCCCCTTCTCATCATAAATATGAAAAGGAGTCGGGTAAGTTTCTGCAATTTCTTCAATCTGTTCTTTTGTCACAAACGGTGTTTTTTTCATAATCTCCCTCATTGTGTATGTCTTTCGTTCTCTACTTATCGCACCTGAAAATTTATAAAGTATCAGGAAATTTTAAAGATGACCTTGCAGGAAAGTAAGGGTTGTCATTTTATAAAAGATAAGGCGAACTTTGCGATGAGCGTGAGCCGTTCTTTTATAAAATGACAGCCCGTGCCTTTGCAACTCCTGCAACACTATACTATATCTTCAATCTGCCAGTCAATAGCCTCCACCCCGTTTTTTACCAGATAATCATTGCACTGGCTGAAATGCCTGCACCCGAAAAACCCCCGGTACGCAGACAGCGGACTCGGATGCGGCGCCTCCAAAATCAAATGCTTCGGATTATGCAGCATACTCTTTTTCTGCCGCGCCGGCGTTCCCCACAAAAGGAACACAATCGGCCGATCCTCCTCATTCAAAACGCGAATCGCCGCGTCGGTAAACTCCTCCCAGCCGATATTGCGGTGAGAATTTGCCTGGTGCGCACGCACGGTCAGTACCGTATTTAAAAGCAGCACGCCCTGTTCGGCCCACTTCACAAGATACCCGTTGTTTGGAATATAGCAGCCCAGATCGTCATGCAGCTCCTTATAAATATTCTCCAGTGAAGGCGGAATCTCCACGCCCGGCTTTACAGAAAAGCAAAGTCCATGGGCCTGACCGATATTGTGATAGGGGTCCTGTCCCAGAATCACTGCCTTCACCTCATGCAACGGCGTCAGATGAAAGGCATTGAACAGATCGTCCGCCTGCGGAAAAACCTGATAATGCTGATATTCATATTGTACCTTCTGATATAATTTTCTGTAATATTCTTTTCTGAACTCAGGCTTTAAGGCCTCAAGCCAGTCATCGGAAATCGGCGGCATACGATCTCACAGGCGCACACTGACGCCCCGCTCCTTTAAGTATTTTTTTAAATCTGTGATATCCAGTTCATGAAAGTGAAACAGGCTGGCGGCCAGCGCGGCATCCGCGCCTCCCTCCGTCAGCGCTTCATAAAAGTGCTCTTTCGTCCCGGCACCGCCGCTGGCAATCACCGGCACATTGACCGCTGATGAAACCGCTTTGGTCAGTGCTATATCAAATCCGGCCTTCGTACCGTCCCCGTCCATGCTGGTCAGCAGGATTTCTCCGGCACCCAGCTTCACACCAAGCCGGGCCCATTCCACCGCGTTAAGTCCTGTGTCAATGCGCCCTCCATGCTTATATACATGAAAGGTTCCATCCGTATGACGTCTCGCGTCAATTGCCAGCACCACACACTGAGAGCCGAATATTTCAGCGGCCTCCCGGATCAGCTCCGGTCTGTCAATGGCTGCGCTGTTGACAGAAACCTTGTCAGCGCCTTCTCTTAAAATCTGCTTAAAATCCTCAATGGTGCGGATACCGCCGCCGACTGTAAACGGAATAAAAACCGTCTCGGCGACTCTTCTCACCATATCCGCCCTTATGTCCCTCGCATCGGACGACGCTGTAATATCCAGAAATACCAGCTCGTCCGCGCCCGCCTCTCCGTAAAGGCGGCCTGTTTCCACCGGATCCCCGGCGTCCCTTAAATTCACAAAATTGACGCCCTTGACTACCCTGCCGTTATTGACATCCAGACAGGGAATGATTCGCTTGGTATGCATGAAAACCCCTCTATGAAATGGAAATATAATTCTTCAGAATCTGAAGCCCCACTTTATCACTTTTTTCCGGGTGAAACTGGCAGGCAAATACATTGTCATGCTCCACAGCGGCATGAAAGGGTACCCCGTAATCCGCTGTCGCCGCCACATCCTCTTCGTTTGCAGCCTGAAGATAATAGGAATGTACGAAGTAAACATAGCTTCCCTGCGGGATTCCCTGAAACAAACGGCTTTCTCCGGGAAAGTGCAGATCATTCCAGCCAATCTGCGGCACCTTTTCTCCCTCCGGGAAGCGCACAATTCGTCCCGGCAGGATCCCGAGTCCCTTCACGCCCGGACTCTCCTCGCTCTCGTCAAATAAAAGCTGCAGCCCCAGACAGATTCCTAAAAAAGGCGTTCCCCGCTCCACGATCTCATGGATCACCGGAATCAGTCCATACTGATCAAGCCGCTCCATGGCCGCTCCAAAGGCCCCCACCCCCGGCAGAATCACCCGGTCTGCGGCAAGAAGCCGTTCAGGCTCTCTGGTAAGGACCGCTTCTTCACCCAGATACTGAAGCGCCTTTTCCACGCTCTTCACATTGCCCGCGTCGTAATCGATGATCCCTGTCATACCTCTCCTGCTCTCTTCAGCTTATTCACTGCTGTATCCGGGCTGCTTCCCTTAGCAAAATCCGGATAAAGGCCGTTCATTCCTGCTCCACCTTCTCTAACGTAAACCAGAAAACAACGCCGTCTTCCACATTGTATACGCCGTACTGCTGTCCCATTCCTTCCATAATGGCCTTCACAATGGACAGGCCTACGCCGCTGCCGCCATAGGTTCGTGTACGTGCCTTATCTACCTTATAGAATTTCTCCCACACTCTGGGAAGACTCTCTTCCGGAATCTGGCTGCCGGAATTATAGACAGAAACCCGGACCTGCTTTCCGATATCCTCCACATTTATCTCAATCCGCTTGCCGTCCCCGCAGACATAATGTGCCGCGTTGCTGACATAATTCATCAGCACTTCTTCCACCTTGAACTCATCGCCCCAGGCATACAGGCTGTCCGGGCAATGCAGGGTCAGAGCCGCTCCGGAATCCGCAAATAGAATCTCCGCGCCGGCCAGATAGTTACGTACCAGTTCAGCAGCGTCAAAGCGCTCCATGGTAAAGCTGTCCCGTCCCTCTTCCAGCTCATTCAGGCTTAAGAGACTCTTCACCATGCGGTTCATACGCTCGCTCTCATCCAGAATGACATCCAGATATTCATTTAATGTTTCGGGGTCGTCCGCGATGCCGTCCTTTAGCCCCTCCGCATAGCCCTGTATCAGAGCAATTGGCGTTTTCAGCTCATGAGACACACTGGAAAGCAGCTCCTGGCGCTGCTCATCGAGCGCGGTTTTTAACTCCAGGTCACGTTGCAGCTCGGTATTGGCGGTCTTTAACTGTGAAATCGTTTCCTCCAACGACTCGGAGAGCGCGTTCATATTCTGTCCCAGCACGCCGATCTCGTTTTTCTCTTTCCCGGTATATTTTGCGTCAAAATCCAGATGCGTGATCCGCTCAGAGATACCGGCCAGTTCAAGGATGGGCTTGCTGATCCTGCTGGATGTCATCCAGCCGATCAGCGCGGCAATCAGGCCGGCGGAAATGCCAATGGCAATCAGAAAGCGGTTGGAAAGCGCGGCACTTTCCGAAATACTCTCTCTGGAAACCGCAAACAGATACATATATCCGCTGGCGGTCCAGCCCCAGATTTCAATCTGGCGGGTCGTATCCTTCTCCCCCATGGTATCAATGATAAAATAATCGTCTCCCTGCTCCAGTATCTGAGAACCGTTGAGTTCAATGCCGGAATTTCCCATGATTCTGTATGAGAGGACATAACGATACAGCCTGTTCCTGACCGTCTCCATATCCATTGTGGAATAAACCAGCGGATTGTATGTGGCATCGACAATCAAAGCCGTCAGGTTATACTGCTGGCACATCTGCTCCAGATCGTCCACAAAATCCTGCTGCGCGGTGATTTCTTCCTCCGTACTGTCCCCGGTCTTAAACTCCAGAGCGCCGCCTTCAGCGCCTTCGACGACGAGAGCACGCACCTGCAGCAGATTATCCACCTTGTTGGAAACGTAGTATCTCTCCAGGAAAAAAAGATTCGCCAGCACGCAGACCAGTATTGTGGCCGTCAGCAATATGAGATTTGTCAGTGTAATTTGCGTTCGTATGGATCCGTGTTTCATCAATCAGCACTCAAATTTATAGCCCATCCCCCAGATGGTCTTGATATATTCGCCCTTATCCTTCAGTTTGCTGCGTACCTTTTTCACATGTGTGTCAACCGTTCTTGCATCACCGAAATAATCAAAGTTCCAGACATTGTTGAGGATTTTTTCTCTGGAAAGCGCAATTCCCTGATTCTCCATGAAATAAGATAAAAGCTCAAATTCCTTGTAGCTTAATTCCACCGCCTCGCCATCCACAGTCACGGTATGCGCGCCTTTGTTGACAACGATACCGCCGGCCTCCAGAATATCCTTTTTGTCTATGGCGCCCGCCCGTCTTAAGAGCGCATCCACCCTTGCCACCAGAACTTTTGGGCTGAAGGGCTTGGCGATATACTCATCTGCGCCGGTCTCAAAGCTTTTGAGTTCGTCACGCTCCTCCCCCTTGGCAGTAAGCATCAGAATCGGAACCTGCGAATAGGAACGGATCTCCTTCACAACCTGGTAGCCGTCCATTTTGGGCATCATCACATCGAGAATGATAAGCGCGATGTCGCCTTCCTTAAAGAAGGTGTCCACAGCTTCCTCTCCATCGGCAGCTTCCACAACCCGGTAGCCGCTTTTGGTCAGAAAGTCCCTGACCAGCTTTCGCATTCTCATTTCGTCATCTACGACCAGAATTTTTAACGGTTCCATTATCCCTCCTGTTCTACCATATGATATGATCCTTCAGATTATGGTCCCCGTACTCAAAGATACAGCGTTCATACGCGTTAATCAGCTCGGTGTCCTCAACTTTATCGTATCGCGCATACTTTCCGCCGTAAGTCTGATGTACATGCCCATAAATAAAATATTTCGGTTTAAACTTCGTCAGCAGCCAGTTAAAGATCTCAAATCCTCTGTGAGGCAGATCCTCCGCATCATGCAGTCCCCTGGCCGGTGAATGCGTCAGCAGAATATCAAATCCGTGGTAACGCCAGATTTTAGGCAGAAGCCTGAACACCCTTCTCTTCATCTGCTTATCCGTATACTGGTATTTCTTTTTACTGTAGCACATGGAACCGCCAAGTCCCAGAATCCGTATACCGTTCACGACAATCAGGTCATCATCAATACAGGTGCAGCCGCCAGGCGCCTTCACATCATACCGGATATCATGATTGCCATGGATATAGTAGATGGGAAGATTTGTCATGGTGACCAGAAATTCCAGATAATCGCTGGAGAGATCTCCGGCAGACAGAATCAGATCCACACCGTCCAGGCAGCCTTCCTTATAATAGTCCCACAATAACCGGGACTCCTCGTCCGCGATCGCCAGAATCTTCATGCGTCATTTCCTGAGGGCAGCGTAAAATGTAAACCATTCCGGTCCGCAGCTCACAGATACCCTACTCTTCCTCTACTACAGTTTCCACGCCCTGCTGTGCCACAACAGGCTTTGCTTTTTCTTCCAGATCAGACAGCTTCGGGATAGAACCAATCACGTTTTCCGCCAGCCAGTCCATGGTTACGATCTTTTCCGGAGCCATGATCTCGTTCTCATCTCCCTGAATAACGCCGTCCTGTGAGTAAATAATGCCCGCAAAGGGGTTGAAATCACCCTTGCTGATTACAGATTTTAAAAGCTTTACCAGCCTGGTAGTGCCGATCGGCAGGTTCTGTGAAGTGATCACGTCCACAACCCCCATGGACATTCCCCACCAGTAATTGACAGAACGATTGCTGCCAACATCGTTTTTCCAGGCGCCGTCCATCACATTTCTGATCGCCTGTTCATAGAATTTGCCCCAGTCCCACACCGGCATGGCAAGGTTTAGCTTGACATCGTCCTCTCTTCTGTACAGGCCGAAATGTCTGGTGCCCTCATCCTTATCCGGAATAATGATATCGCGGCCGGACACATAGGAGACATCATTATCCGCAAAGGTTTTGCGGATATCAGCCCGTTTTCTGCTGATCCATTCCAGATACACCTTCACCCTGGGATTGATCATTTTGGCGCCCAGGGCAAATGCATTTACACTGGCTACTGTGCCGTAGATCGGATAATCGGCCACATATCCCAGTCTGTCATTCTCCGTAAGGCCTCCCGCAATGGCGCCGATCAGGAATTTTGCCTCATACATTCTGGCGGAATAGGTGCGGATCACACCTTTGTCAGGCCATAGAGAGCAGTTTAAAATTTTCACCTCCGGGTGATCAAGCGCCACCTTCACACTGGCGTTATACAATACCGGAGATGTAGTGAAAATGAGCGTATTTCCCTCTGCAATCGCTGCCTCAATCGCGGCTTCATTTGACTCATATGCAGAAGCAATAAAAACCTCAAATTCACTTTTGCCGGCAAATACCTGTTCCACATGCGTCCGTCCCAGATCATGCGAATACGTCCAGGCGGACTGCTTGGGATTGACTTCATGGACGAAAGCAATCCGGTCTGCCGGGTTTAAGTTCTTCGGCGCAAGGGAAGGAATCATCTTCTGCAGCAGAGTCGGCTTTTCTATCGGTTCATCGGTCTGCTCCATGCTGATCTGAGGCGTCTCCTCACTCAGGGCATCGAAAACCTTTTTGCTGTTGGAAATCTTTTTCTCTAAATCGACGCCGTTCATGGACTTGACTTCCTCGTAGCCGTACAGCTCGATAAAATCTACCAGAGCATCGCAGATCTCCGTCCAATCCGCATTACCTTCGATTTTTTTATACGCCTTCTCAAAGACTTCGTAGATATAGTGGAATTCCTGTCTCTCATCATCCGTCCAGATTTCATTGGGCTCTTTGCCGACGAGAGACTGAAGCCTGGAAAAATGTCCTTCTTCACTAAACCAGAGGAAATTAATCCGGGAGGCCTTGTAGAAGTCCATAAATTCATAGTAAATCTTATTGTCCTTCTCCTCGGAGCGCCTGGGAACAACTCTGGTCACATTGCCGGCAACGCTGGTCGCATCAAAAAATTTCAGAACACTGACGCGTTTATTGCCCTCGATCACATAAAAACGGTTCATATATTCATATGCTTTAATCGGATCACGGATTCCCTCTTCAATATGGGAATTGCACAGGTTCTGCCATTTGGAGGATAACTCCGTTTTATCCGGCAGGATCGGCATGAAATTACCTGCGAAAGCCTGGCTGCGGCCCGCTGTTGCAGTTCCTACCACCTGCTCTAACGGAATCTGTACAAGACCGAGCGGTACTTCCGAGGTTTCTACTTCTTTTTCTTTTAATATTTCATCCAGAACAGGGAGATAAGGGTTCTCGCCCTTTAACTGCCTGGTCGTTACGTATAATTTTCCGCTTTTTAAAGCTTTATCATATTCATCTGCCATTACAATACACCTCCCGTAAACAAGTATTTGAGGTACACCAAAAGAATTATATCGTGATTGCAAGCGAGTCAGCGCGTTTTTTGCGGTTGATGAGCGACGAACGTGATAATGACTGCGCATTTCGCAGTCATTATATCGTGACAAAATACGTCACGATCCAATTCGCCGCTCGCCGGACGTGCGAGCACGCCCTTCTCGCTTCCGCTCATTATATCATAAGTTCCGAAATTAGGATACCGGGATTTATGAAACTATTGTGAAAATATCTGCGATTTTACTTCAATGGCACGTAAAAAAATAAAACTGCTTCGCGAAAAATCGTTCAGCAGTTTAATTTCTTCACTTACCTGATGCGTAATGTCCTTGTCGCGTTTAATACCGCCAGCACCATCACACCCACATCGGCAAAAATAGCCAGCCACATGCCCGCGAAGCCAAACGCGCTGAGAATCAGGCAGACAGCCTTGACCGCCAATGCGAAGACAATATTTTCTTTAACAATGCGCATGGTTTTGATGGATATCTTCATGGCAAGCGCAATCTTTGCCGGATCGTCATCCATCAGGACAATGTCAGCGGCCTCAATGGCGGCGTCGCTTCCAAGTGCTCCCATGGCAATCCCGACGTCCGCTCTTGACAGAACCGGGGCGTCATTGATCCCGTCTCCCACAAAGGCAAGCATCTCCTTATCGCTCTTCTGTTTCAGAAGCTTTTCTACCTCCTGGACCTTATCAGCCGGGAGCAGCTCGCTTTTCACATCATCGACACCGATTTCCCGGGCGGCCTGCAAAGCCGCATTCTGAGAATCTCCGGTCAGCATCACGGTACGTTTCACGCCGCTGTTTTTCAGTGAAGCAATCGCGGCCTGTGCGCTGGGTTTCACGATATCAGAAATGACAATACAACCTGCATATGTCCCATCCACAGCTACATAAACCAGAGTGCCCGCTTCCGGTCTGCTCTCACACGCGATTCCTTCCAGCCGCAGAAGCTTCTCATTTCCCGCCAGAACCGTTCTGCCGTCCACGCAGGCTTTCACGCCATGCCCGGCCAGTTCTTCGATATCCTTTATGCGGCTGATTTCTATCATTTCGCCATATGCTTTTCTGAGGCTTAATCCAATGGGGTGGCTCGAAGCGCTTTCGGCATAAGCCGCGAAATAAAGCAGCTCCTGATCTGTTATCCCGTCCGCCGGATGAATCTGTGTAACTTCAAATACGCCCTTCGTCAGCGTTCCTGTCTTGTCAAAGACAACATATTTCGTATTGGCCAGCGCCTCCAGATAATTGGATCCCTTCACCAGAATCCCCTTCGAGGACGCACAGCCGATCCCGCCGAAAAAGCTTAAAGGGACAGAAATCACAAGGGCGCAGGGACAGCTGATGACCAGAAACGTCAACGCGCGGGTAATCCAGTCGGACCAGACCTGCAGAAGTCCCATCTCCCCCGTCTGGCCGCTCAGAGTCAGAAACAGTGGCGGCAGAATGGCCAGGGCTAGTGCTGCATAACAGACAGCCGGTGTATAGTATCTGGCAAAGCGGGTGATGAAGTTCTCCATCCGCGCCTTTTTCATGCTGGAGTTTTCCACCAGATCCAGGATTTTGGAAACCGTGGACTCACCGAATTCCTTCGTAGTCTCAAGCTGTATCGCACCGGTTAAGTTGATGCAGCCACTGATGACATCGCTTCCCTCTGCGGCATCGCGCGGCACACTTTCTCCGGTCAGCGCGCTGGTATCCAGGCTGGTTTTTCCGGCAATGATTCTGCCGTCAATCGGAATCTTCTCACCGGGATTGACGACAATGACGGAACCGATTTCCACATCATCCGGGTCTACCTTTTCAATCTGACCGTCAGTCAGAAGATTCGCGTAGTCCGGTCTGATATCCATCAGATCCGCGATATTCTGCCGGCTTTTGCCAACGGCCACGCTCTGAAACAGCTCCCCGATCTGATAGAACAGCATGACCGCGCTGCCTTCCGCGTATTCGCCTAAGAGAAAAGCACCGACCGTCGCAACTGCCATCAGAAAATTTTCGTCGAAAACCTGGTGATTGCGAATGCCTTTCAAAGCCTTGCGCAGGATATCATAACCGATTACCAGATAGGGAATCAGATACAGAAGCCCCTGCAGAACAGACGGCGGTTCAAAGACGCTGCACAGGATTGTAAGCAGAATCAGAAGCGTAAATGAAATGATAATCCGGTATAAAACTTTTTTCTGTTTTTGATTCATCTGCTGTCTCCCACTTTAAAATCCTCCGCCAGAGCTTTGTCAACCAGGGATGACTCTGCGGATTTTTATAATGATTTATAAGAAAATTTCGCAGTCATCCTCGACCTTTTTGCAATTAGCCAGTGCTTTTTTCATTACCGTGTCCACATCTGCGCCGTCCTCAAACTCCACCTTTAATTTGAGGGTCATGAAGCTTAAGGAAGCGTCCTTGACGCCTTCTGTTGCCTTGACAGCAGCCTCCATTTTTGCGGCGCAGTTTGCGCAGTCAACCTCTACCTTGTACGTTTTTTTCATGATCTTCGTCTCCCTGAGATTTTCTTTTTATGCTGATACGTCCCTTTTCAGTCGCGAAACGGACGCCTTTCGCCTTATTGAAATGAAGCTACTCTTCCACGTGCTCCATGCCCATACTGATGATGGTACGCACATGGTCATCATCCAGCGAATAAAAGATGATCTTGCCTTCCCGCCTGAACTTCACCAGCTTCGCGTCCTTTAAAATTTTCAGCTGATGGCTGACGGCCGGCTGGCTCAAATTCAGCAGCTGCGCGATATCGCTCACACACAGTTCGCTGACAAAAAGCGCGTACAAAATGCGGATGCGCGTTGTATCGCCGAAGACCTTAAACAGTTCCGCCAGGTCATACAGATATTCGTCCGCAGGCTGATCATTTAAGACCTGCCTGACCACATCCTCATGCGTCGCCAGGAAATCCTGTTCATTTTTCTGTTCTGAATCTGCCATAGTGCTTACTCCTTCCAAGCCTGTCTCTTGATTTTTCTCATGCAGACTTTGCTGAATATGTCACCTGAAAGTGTCATTTGTTTTCTCAATTTCACATATGTAAATTCGTTTATGCGATGATTATAATACTCTGCTATGCATATGTCAATATCATGAAGGTACTTTTCATTTTATTTTGAAATAAAAAAATCCCGTGCCGAAGGTTTCCTTCATGGCACGGGTTATATAAAATCCGATGCTTCCATCAGTCTCATCATGCGGGCCGGTTCACAGGTTCAGCTCCCGTATTTTCTCCTGCATGTGGTTCTGGCGCTCGCTGAGCAAAAGAATGTCACTGTTGCGCTGATATGCCTCGCAGCCAAAGAGAGCGATAAAACGTGCACCGGACTGATTGGCCGTCAGCTCCGTCACCAGAATCAGCATCTCATTTCCCTGGCCAAAGGCCGATTCCACAAAAGCAAACAGCTGCTCTGTTTCCTCTTTCGTTTTGTTCACATGAGTCTTCATCGCCAGCACTTCTTCATCAAATTTTGCCTTCACGACCGTAAAAGCTTCTTCCTGATCGTGTGATACAAGCGCCGCTTTCTGCGCCTGTGTTAGGAAACGGATGATTCTTTTACCGGATAGCTTATCTGCTTCTGAAAGATTATTGGCAGCCTCCCCGCTTTTAAGCATTTTCTCACGTGCCTGTTTGAGCTGCTCCAGACGATTTGCGACATCCTGCACACTTTTCAGGGAACGAAGCCCCGGTAAAAGCGCCTGCAGATAATCACTTGTCTGGACTGCTTCCCGCATATCATGCAGGACATACTTAAGCAGCATTCCCAGCAGGCTTAAGCGCTCATCAAAAGGGGCCTGCCCCGCTTTTTGTACAGCTTCCGTCAGATTACGCCCGTTCAGGATATCCTGAATCTGATAGTCAGATTTATATTTCTGATACAGATCATAATAAGCACAAAATTCACGGACTATGGTTTCATTGCGCAGATACTGCCCCACCAGGCTTTCATCTACTTTCAGATGATTTTCCTCATAAAGAATGATCATTTGACTTAAATCCTCCCAGCCCCTGGCGGTCACATAGCTTTTCCCTTTTCCAGTCGTCTCCATATGATAGAAGAAATCCTGGTGCAGTTCCAGAAAGCTTAAAACCGCGCTGTGAATATTCCGTTCCCACGCATACTCCCTGAATGCCTGAAAATCCGGTTCCACCTCCATGACTTTCAGGCGATCCATGGTCACAATATCAAACTCCCGGACAGATTTGTTGTACATGGGCGGGTTGCCGGCCGTTACAATCACCCAGCCCTCCGGAACCCTGTGTCTGCCGAATACCTTATACTGCAGAAACTGCAGCATGGCCGGCGCCAGCGTCTCGGAAACGCAGTTTATCTCATCCAAAAAAAGAATCCCCTCCTGAATACCGCTCTCCTCCATAGTCTCATATACCGCGGCGATAATCTCACTCATGGTATACTCCGATACATCTGTCGCTTTGCCGCCAAACTCCTTCTGTCTGATAAACGGAAGTCCCAGCGCAGACTGACGGGTATGATGGGTCATGGAATAACTGACTAACGCCAGATGCAGCTCCTGCGCGATCTGTTCCACAATTGCGGTCTTGCCGATTCCCGGCGCACCCAGGAGAAAAATCGGGCGCTGACGCACCAATGGAATGCGGTAATCGCCGAATTCGTCCTTTTTTAAATAAATCTCAATTGTATTTTTGATGTCCGCTTTCGCTTCCTGCATGTTCATGAAATATTTCCTCCAACATCCTCATCCAATATTACTCTGACGGCCCAGGGCGGAACCGGCAGTCTGTTATTATCCTCATGCAGAAAGGCAAAGATGACATCATACGCCGGCATCTGCTCCGGATATATCCCATATCCGTCCGTGAAATAAATCAATCCTGCCAGGTTTTCGAATGCTCCCCGCTCAATCAGCTCATCTACATAAGCAAATACCGGCCTGAAATCCGTAGAGCCAAAGCCTCTGATCTCCCCATGCTTTATAAATTCATCAAACTCATCCTGTGAAGTCAGCCTGATATCGGAACGGATTTGCGCATCACACTGAATGATATGCACATTGATTTTCTGAAAAAAGGACTCTGAATCCTTCAGAATCTGCCAGGTCTTGCGCACAAACTCCCTGACCGTCTCACCACGGCAGGAGGCGGAGGTATCAATGGTAATCACAAACTCACGGACCTTTTTATTTTCCTTATATTCCAGAGGCTCCACAAGCGGCATATTGCCGTATGCGGACAGTCCGTAGGCATAGTAGACATAATCAAACTCCTCATCGTTTATGCCGATCTCTTCGCCTGAAACCATGAAGTTCTTAAGAATTTCCCTGTAATCATATCGCTCCTGCAGGGCGGTATCCATATTTTTTTCAAAGCTTTCGGCTCCGCTTTTATTCTGCGAAAAGGATTTTAAATCCGCACGGATCCTGCGGGTAATCTTTTTCCAGTCCTCCTCACTGACCGTCAGTTCCCTGGGCTTCTCATTTTCCTTAAGCCCATGCCAGCCCTCGTGCGAATCCAGCGAAAAGAGTGTTTCCAACTGCCGGCAGGTAAAGTCTGTAAAATGATTTGCCTGAAATTCTCTGTAAAGCGCATCCGCGGTTACAGCAGAGGTATTTTGGGAAAGCCGACGAAGGGCGTTGCGTTTTTCACTGTCAGAAGGTAATGGCGATGTTTCCTGTGTCAGATCCAGTATGATATTTTCCACGGCGATATCGCAGGCAAGATCCCATTCCCGCCCATGAAGCTTTTCATACTGAAACGGATGCAGAAAAATCAGATGCAGAAGACTGTGCAGCAAAAGCCTGACAGGAAAAGCGGCTGCCTCCATATAAGATTTCAAAAGCCAGGCAGGATCCATGCGCAGGATATCCTGTCCCTGCAAAAGTCCCGCGCCGCCAAGTCCAGGCACCCATTCCAGCCTGATCCTGGAAAGCGCACTGTCAAAAAAGCGAAAACGCACAGTCACGCTGTCGTAAGCAAGCCTCATGACTTCAGCGGCCAGTGTCTGAATTTGTTCCTGCCGGCTTTGCTCCTGCATGCTTTGTTCCCGTATGCTTTTTTCTTCTTTCACTGGCTGCTTTTCCACTTAAGATCTTTTCTCTCCGTCTTTTCTGACAATCATTCTGAACAGTCACTTTTAAAAATATGACACCGCCATTTTCAGAGTTCAAATTTAACTTCTGCATTCTATACGGAAAAAGGCTGTCGTCTCTTTCAACGACAGCCCAACCAGATAACCGCAGATTCAGATGTCCTGCTGCGGCATGTAAAAGTGGACCAGACGGGAGTCGAACCCGTGTCCAAAAGCCTATTCCCTGTCCTTCTACTATCATAGTCTGTTATTGCGGTTTCCCATTTCCCTCCGTATCAGGGAAACAGACAGCCCTGAAACTTCGGTAGCTTCATGATACGGCACTGATACGCAAAGCTTAATATCAGCCGTTTCCTGCATGGATGATGCCTGAGTCCTTACGTGCAGGTGCGTATGGTCAGACAGCCGCAATTAAGCGGCAAGTGCTAATTCGTTATTATCAGCGTTTATATTTAGGTTTGTGATTTGACGCATCACCTGCGGATAGCTTCTCCAGCTGCAAAGCCCCTGTCGAAACCATGACTGGCCCTTGTAGTTACAGATTCTCAATTTTAAAGGAGCGCTGCGTCTCACGGCGCTGGTCCTTTTTAGCAATGTCCTCACGTTTGTCGTAAAGCTTCTTGCCGCGGGCAAGGCCGATTTCCATCTTGGCTCTGCCGTCCTTAAAGTATACCTGAAGCGGAACCAAAGTGCAACCTTTTTCTGCGACTTTTCCGGCGAGGCGGGAAATTTCCGTTTTGTGTAGAAGGAGTTTTTTTACGCGCAGGGGATCCTTGTTAAAAATATTGCCCTTTTCATACGGACTGATATGCATGCCGTATACCAGAACCTCTCCATTCTCAATCCGGATAAAGGACTCCTTGATGCTGCACTTTCCCTGCCGCAGACTTTTGACCTCCGTACCGGCCAAAACGATGCCGGCCTCATATTTTTCGTCAATAAAATAATCAAAATATGCTTTCTTATTGTTTGCGACCAGTTTCGTCGCCTCTTTGCTCTTGGCCATGGAATCACCTCCCGCAATCTGCCAAAGCCCTGTTTAAAGGAAATTCACAGTGTCCTGTTTTTACAGCAAACATTTGCAGTCAGGCGTCACGCGAGACTGAAATCAATATTGCCGCTCAGCAAATCAACCGCTTCCACTTTTACCGTAACCGGCTGTCCAAGTCGGTAAGTCCGACCGGACACTTCGCCGTACAGCGCATATGCTTTTTCATCATAGATATAATAATCTCCCGGAATTCTGGATATATGCACCATTCCTTCTACCGTGTTGGGAAGCTCCACATACATACCCCAGGCTGCCACGCCGCTGATCACCCCGTCATAAGTCTGTCCGATACGCGCCTCCATATGCTGCGCTTTTTTAAGTTTATCAGTCTCACGCTCCGCATCATCAGCGCGGCGTTCCAGCTCGGAGGACTGTCTGGCTACCCCATCCAGAATAGAGCGATAATGTGCAATCCGCTGGTCATTCAACCGACCGCGCAGCTCATCCTTGATGATTCTGTGAATCTGCAGATCCGGATATCTGCGGATCGGGGATGTGAAATGACAGTAATAATCGCAGGCCAGGCCAAAATGTCCTGTCGGTGCCGTAGAATATTTCGCTCGCTTCAGGCTTCGCAGTGTTAAACGGGACAACATCGCTTCCTCGTCAGTGCCCTCAATAGAATCCAGGAGCTTCTGGATTTCCTTAGGATGAATTTCCTCCCTGGTGCCTGCCTTGATGGAAAACCCATAGTTGCGGATGAATGCAACCAGACTCTGAATCCTGTCCCGATCCGGGTGCTCATGAATCCGGTAGACGAACGGCACCTCCTGCCAGTAAAAATGTTCCGCCACCGTTTCATTGGCAATCAGCATAAAATCCTCAATCAGCCTCGTGGCGTCATTTCTCTCATAAGGGAGAATATCAAGCGGATGTCCCTGTTCATCAAGGACTATTTTGGTCTCCGGGAAATCAAAATCAATCGATCCCCTCTTGCGCCTTTTGCGGCGCAAAATCTTAGCCAGTCTGTCCATCATAAGGAACATGGGGACAAACGCACGGTATTTTTCGGCCTCGATACCATTTTCATCCATCAGAATCTGATTGACACTGGTGTATGTCATGCGGCGATCTACCCGAATGACAGATTCTGTCAGCATATGATCCATCACATTGCCATCTTCATCAATCGTCATCAGACAGCTCAAAGCAAGCCTGTCCTCCCCTTCATTCAGGGAACAGATCCCATTGGAAAGCGCAGGCGGCAGCATGGGAATAACACGATCCGCCAGGTATACGCTGGTGCCACGCTTCAAGGCCTCTTTGTCCAGCGCAGAATTTTCCTGCACATAGTTGGTCACATCCGCGATATGCACGCCCAGATGATAAAGTCCGTCCTCCACAGTCAGGCTGACCGCATCGTCAAGGTCCTTCGCATCCTCACCGTCAATCGTAACCATCTGCACATTTCTCAGATCCATGCGTCCAAGGCAGTCCGCTTCCGATACCGGTACAGCCACGCGTTCAGCCTGCCGCAATACCTGATCCGGAAATGCCTCCGGCAGGGAATGCGCCCTGATAACGGACAGCACATCAACGCCTGCATCCTGGATATTTCCCAGAGTTTCTGTGATTTTTCCTTCCGGATTTCGTCCATTCCTCCCGTAATCCGTGATCTGAACGACCACCTTCTGACCGTCAAGCGCACCCATAGATGCTTCGGCCGGTATGAAAATATCCCGATCCAGCTTCTGCATATCCGGAATGACAAAGCCATAACGCCGCGATGCCTGATAGGTTCCCACCAGGGTCGTCAGTCCATGTTCCATGATGCGGACAACTTTGCCGGTTTTATGACGATCTCTGTGTGCATCCGCAGTTTTGACAATCTCCACTCTGTCCAGATGGAAGGCTCCCAGCGTATGCTCCGCGGGAATGAAATAATCCTCGTTCTCTCCCTCCACTTCCACAAAGCCAAAACCCTTCTGTGTGCCGAGATAAGTCCCGATGATGGCTTCCTGCGACATGATCTGATAACGGCCCCGTTTAGTGACCATAATACTGCCGTCTGAAAGAAGTGCAGCCAATGTATCCTTAAAAGCAGCTCTGTCCTCCGGTTTTACCTGCAGCATGACTGCAAGCTCCTTTTCCTTCATGGGGACGTAAAACTCACTTTTCATAAACTCCAGGACAACAGCCTTCCGCTCTTTTAACATATTCTTCAAATGATAAACTCCCCGAATATAACACCGCAAAATATCGCGCAAAAAACCCCTCTTGTCTAAAGAGGGGTGATTGACTCAAAACCTGTCGATATTCAAAAGCACCGCCAGTAGCATAAAAGCAACCGCCAGTATCTTTGTGACCCGCTCCAGAGTGGCCTCCATCGAGCGTCCTTTGTTCTTACCCCAGTAAGTCTCCGCTGCTCCGCTGATCGCGCCAAGTCCGGCTGACTTTCCCTCCTGCATCAGCACCAGCACAACCAGTGCTATACAGATAATAATAAACAGGACAGTTAAAATTGTTCTAAGCATTTCCAAACCTCTTTCCGGACAGGAAAATTTAAAAATTCATTTCGTGTCAAGCCTAGTCACTATAACACAATACCACAATCTTTTCAAGAACTTTTTGAGACAACAATACAAAGCAAGATCAGTTCTGCGACCATCCGGCAGTTGAAACAATACCGAGCACCTTCACCTGACCAAGCTTCAGGAAGCTGTTCAGGCTCAGCAATTCCTTTACCTTCGTCGCGTGAGGAGCCTCCACAAGCACCAGTTCATAATCGTTTAATCTGATGATTTCCTCAGGATTGATCATGGGATTCTCACCCATCACTACCTCATACTCTTCTTCAGGCAGCAGTTTTCTCAGATTAACGCCAATTTTTCTGATCACTTTTTTATTGACTGTTCCCGTTACAAGAATACTTTTGGTACTTGAAAGAAGCTGAATCTTGGCCGCTGCAATCGCACACTGCGTATCAAGAGAACAGTCCGCTTCATAATTGATGCCAGCCAGTCTGTCCAGCAACCGGTCTATCACATTCTTTTTATGGCCTTCCTCTTCAGGCGTAAAGTCAACGGAAGCAAGCACCTGCAGCCCTGTATATCTCGACAGATCCTCTTCCAGATGTATCGTCTTATCAAAACAATATCTGAGAAACGCATAAGCACAGACAACAAATGCTCCACAGACAGCGCCCAGCACAATAAAAGTGGCAAGCTTATTGGTAACGCTTACAGGCACTGTCTCCTCGGTTTCAGTCTGATCCTCATTCACAGTCACCACAACCTCGGGCTCACTGTTTAAATTAATCACAACCCGCACAGCACCCAGCAGGACTGCGCCAATAACCATGGCGATCAAAATCTGACGCCATTTCCTAAGCATACTGACGCACAAATCCTTCAGATCCACTTCATATTCATATTCAAACCTGTTATCGTTCATAATCTTCTCCAGGGTTAATTTTTTTGTGAAATGCCGGCAGAGAAAAATTTCTGCCGGCACCTTTTTTGTCTCGTCATTATCATCGGGATATTGGAAAAAACGCCGATTTTAAGCAATACAATGAGGTTCAGCCTTAGCCCCTCTTAAATTAAACAGGATATGCACCGTTCTTGGTATCGCTGACAGACATATCTACCTTTTCCTGCTGTGCCTGACGATACTTAAAGAAGTCGACGGCAACCTGCGGGAACAGCGCATAGCTTAAAACGTCCTCATCCTGCTGCTTCCACTCGGCCATCTCTTTCTCAAGTGTTTCTAACTGCGGCGGAATATCGTCAGCCGGTCTGTAGGTGATGGTCTCCTCGCCCGGAATGACCTTCTCCACCACTTCCGGATTAAACGGTTTTACAGTCTTGCCGTATTTACCGCGCAGAACATCCTTGGTCTGTTCAGTGGCTACCTTATAACGCTCTCCCATCAGAACGTTCATCACAGCCTGCGTTCCGACAATCTGAGAAGACGGCGTTACAAGCGGCGGCTCGCCCAGATCCTTACGGACTCTCGGAATCTCCTCCAGCACATCGTAATATTTATCCTCCGCGTGCTGCTCCTTCAACTGGCTCACCATGTTGGAAAGCATGCCGCCGGGTACCTGATACATCAGTGTCTTGATGTCCACACCCAGTACCTTCGGGTTCATCAGGCCGTTCGCCAGGCACTCTTCTCTGTAGGGCCGGAAGTAATCCGCGATCTCAGCCAGAAGGTTCTGATCATAACCGGTGTCATAAGGAGTACCGCGGAAAGTCTCTACCATCACTTCAGTAGCCGGCTGGCTGGTACCCATGGCAAAGGGAGAAATGGCGGTATCAATCACATCTACGCCTGCCTCCACCGCTTTCAGATATGTCATGGAAGCGACACCGGAGGTATAATGTGTATGCAGCTGAATGGGCAGCTTCGTCGCGGACTTCATGGCGCTGACCAGTTCAGATGCCTTATAAGGCGTCAGCAGACCCGCCATATCCTTGATGCAGATGCTGTCCGCTCCCATCTCCTCGATCTCTTTGGCGATGTTCATCCAGTATTCCAGCGTGTATGCATCACCCAGGGTATAGGAAAGCGCGACCTGCGCATGACCTCTGCCCTCAATCACTTTAAACTTATTGGTGGCGTCAATAGCTGCCTTCAGATTGCGCAGATCATTGAAGCAGTCGAAAATACGGATGATGTCAATGCCGTTCGCAATCGACTTCTCCACAAATTTATAAACGACATCGTCTGCGTAGGGGCTGTAGCCCAGGATATTCTGTCCGCGGAAAAGCATCTGCAGCTTCGTGTTTTTGAAGCCGTCGCGCAGCTTGCGGAGTCTGTCCCAGGGATCCTCCTTCAGGAAACGCATGGATGCGTCAAAGGTGGCGCCGCCCCAGCACTCCACGGAATGATAACCAACCTTATCCATGGTATCCACAATGGGAAGCATGAGTTCAGTAGGCATTCTGGTGGCAATCAGAGACTGATGCGCATCACGTAAAACAGTTTCAGTTATTTTAATAGGCTTTTTTTCCTGTACAGCCTGTTCTGCCATTTCTTTTTCCTCCATAAATTATATTACATTCTGATGACACTCGGTCCTCTAATTCAGAAATTCGAATGTATGAATTCAATTTCTGAATTTTGGGTTCTTTGTATCATCAGAACACTCCGAATACCGCCATGAACGTACCGGCCGCTACAGCCGTGCCAATCACACCGGCCACGTTCGGTCCCATCGCGTGCATCAGCAGGAAGTTGGTCGGATCCACTTCCGCACCCACCTTCTGGGAAACACGGGCAGCCATAGGCACCGCGGAAACACCGGCAGAGCCAATTAACGGATTGATCTTGCCATGGGTCAGTTTACACATCAGCTTGCCAAGCAATACGCCTGCGGCCGTACCAAAAGCGAATGCAACGAGACCTAAAACAACAATCTTAATCGTATTCAGATTTAAGAATGCTTCCGCACTGGTGCAGGCACCAACAGAAGTACCCAGCAGAATTACGACAATATACATCAATGCGTTCGCTGCCGTGTCGCACAGCTGACGGACAACACCGCACTCCTTGAACAGGTTGCCCAGCATCAGCATACCAACCAGCGGTGCGGTGGTGGGCAGGATCATGCAGACCACGATGGTAACGATGATCGGGAAGAGGATCTTTTCCAGCTGGCTGACCGGACGAAGCAGGCCCATCTTGATTTTGCGCTCTTCCTCAGTCGTCAGAGCCTTCATAATCGGAGGCTGAATGATCGGAACCAGGGCCATGTAGGAATACGCCGCTACGGCAATCGGTCCTAACAAAGCGGTCTGTCCCAGTTTGGTTGCCAGGAAGATGGAGGTCGGTCCGTCAGCGCCGCCGATGATAGAGATCGCGGCGGCCGCCTTATCATTAAAGCCCAGAAGGATCGCTCCGAAATAAGCGGCAAAAATACCGAACTGTGCAGCAGCACCCAGCAGAAAGCTCTTCGGGTTTGAAATCAACGGACTGAAGTCTGTCTGTGCTCCTACACCCATGAATATCAGTGACGGCAAAATCGCCCATTCATCCAGCAGATAGAAATAATGCAGCAGGCCGCCCTCTTCCATAATGTCCGGATAGATATTGACCAGAAGCATACCGAAGGCAATCGGTACCAGCAAAAGAGGCTCATACCCTTTCGCAATGGCCAGATAAAGGAATACACAGGCAACCGCAATCATAATGTAGTTTCCAACCGTCAGGTTGCAAAAAGCAGTCTGCTGAATGAGGTTGCTCAGTGTAGTTACTATATAGCTCATGTTTACACCTCGTAATTCATCAGACTTTAGTTCATGGTTGCAAGAACAGCGCCCGCGTCAATGCTGTCACCTACCGCGCAGTCGATGCTCGCGACAGTGCCGTCCTTAGGCGCTACGATCGGGATCTCCATCTTCATGGCTTCCACAATGATAACAGGATCGCCGGCTTTCAGTGTCTGTCCAACGCTTGCCTCAATCTTGAACACCTTACCCGCGGTGCCGGCTTCTACTTTTATGCTGCCTGCGCCGCCTGCCGCTGCCTTGGGTGCCGCAGCAGCCTTCGGTGCCGCCTTGGGAGCTGCTTTCGGAGCAGCCTTCGGTGCTGCGGGAGCAGATACTGCCGCTGAACCGGTCTCCTCTACTGTTACGTCATACGCTACGCCGTTTACTGTGATCGTATAATTTTTCATCTGAATTTTCCTCCGAAATTATGATTAATATCTCTTAGCTCTTCTGATTGATCTGACTACAAAGCCGTCTGTTGATGTCTGTCCCTCGTAAGCAGCCACAGCAGCGGCAATAACGGCGACAAGCTCGGTGTCATCCGTTTCCTCTTCTTCTTCATAAACCTCCACAGGTGCGGCAGGTGCTGCTGCAGGCCCGGCGGGTTCGGAAGAAGTCTCCGGCTTTCTGGAGAATTTTTCCTGAAGCATGGGGATATACTTAAACAGGCTGATAATCGCCATGATGATGACCAGCACCAGGAACACCATGCCTATGCCAAGGACAGTGTTCATTGCTGCCTTTGAAATCTTCTCGCCCATGGTATAATCCACATTCAGCGAGCAGGACACAAGCTCCGCGAAATAATCATTGGATACGATAATCTCAAACTGACCGGTTCTCTCAGTCCCCACTACGTCTACATAGATGATGATCTGATCATCATCCACGGAAGAGGTCACATCCCCTATGGAAACAATCTCTCCCATTTCCTCAATGCTGCCGGCATAGGAGTTTATCGCGCTGACAAACGCTTCACCGTCAACATAAAGGCCGAATGCAACATATACATCATTCTCCCATTCTTCATACGTATAGCCGTCCGCGTCGATGATGTCCATAATCTCATCCGTGGCGGCACATGCTTCGATAAGCGGTATAATGCTGTCTGTGGCTATCGTTTCCGCATTAGCCAGCTTGTTCGCCTGATACTCACTCACGGTATCGGAGGACCCACAGGCGGTAAGAACAAGCACACAGGCAAGCACACATACCAGACTAACTGTTCTCTTCATGTTCCTCTTTACCCTTTCTAAACTGTTCCGTGCTTTTTGTCTGGACGGGTTTCCGCCTTATCATAAAGCATCTCAAAGGCACCGATGACATACTTTCTGGTCTCCTCAGGCTCAACAATATGATCCACATAGCCTCTCTTCGCGGCGCTCTCAGCGGAACTCTGCAGCGCGTCATACTCCGCAGCTTTCTCATTGATGACATCCGCGCCCTGACCGTCGTACATGATCTTGGCGGCAAGTGTGGGATCCATCATGCCGATCTTCGCTTCCGGCCATGCCATGACAATATCCACTCCCAGAGCCTTGGAATTCATGGATACATATGCGCTGCCGAACGCTTCGCCGATAATCACATTTACCTTCGGAACCGTCGCGTTGGCAAAAGCATAAGTCAGTTTCGCAGCCGCAGCCGCAATGCTCTTCTCATTCTCAACCGTTGCTGCATATCCCTTTACGTTGGTCAGTGTGAGCACAGGAATCTCATACGCGTCACAGAAGGACACAAAAGAAGCCGCTTTGTAAGCGCCCGCAGCAGTCAGAGCCGCGTCAAAGGTCTTCTCCGCCTTGCCGTCCTCGCCGATTATCTCAGATCTGTTGGCGACAGCACCGACAGTCATGCCATCAAGACGAATAAAAGCAGTCACCATCTCCGGCGCATACTTTTCCTTAACCTCAAAAACCTCTCCGTTATCGGAAAGTAAGGAAAGCGCAATGGAAGTATCTCCCACACAGTTTACCAGTTCAGGCAGAACCTTGTTCAGATCATCGCCTTCCCCCTCAGGTGCCTCAGCGCAGTTATTCGCAGGCAGGAAGGAAATAAGCGTTCTGATCTTCTCCGTCATCTCCGCTTCGGAGCAGACAACATCGACAATACCGCTCTCCTCAGACTGGAACGCGGCAGAGGCACTGTTTAATTTGTCAACTGTATTTCCTGCCAGCGCATTCGGAGAATTCACGAAAAGCTTCGCATTCTTCTCTTCCATAAAGGTAAAATCTGTCAGCGTGGGAATTAACGCAAGTCCGCCGCCGCAGCTGCCGTAAATCGCCGTAATCTGCGGAATGACGCCGCTTGCCAGCGACTGCTTTAAATAGATCTCACCGAACGCGTTCAAAGCATCTGTCGCCTCCTGAAGACGCAGGCCGGCGGAATCCAACAGGCCAATTACCGGGCAGCCTGTCTTTAAGGCCATGTCATACAGCTTTGTAATCTTTCTGGCATGCATTTCACCGACGGAGCCGTTCAGCACAGACGCATCCTGACTGTATACATATACAGGACTGCCGCCGATCGCTCCATAGCCGGTAATGACACCGTCCGCAGGAGCTTCAGTCTGCTTTAAATTGAAATCGGTTGATCTCGCTGTGACGAGTGCACCGATCTCAACAAAGCTGTTGTCGTCAAGAAGAGCCTCAATCCGCTCTCTCGCTTTAGAATTTGTACTCATGCATTATTCCTCCACGTACATTTATAAAAAATTGATTTGAAACCATTTGATAAGATTATAACATACATTAAGTTTTAATAAAACACAAAAAATCATCAAATTTGGAGAGTACGTTCTTTCTCTTTTTGTCACATTTGACCGTTACTTCCGCACAGATACAGCCAGAGTACATAAATCACATTGTTCATTTTTCTTTTTTGCATAACTGTATTTTCAGCAATGATGTCATATTGACGGGAATAGCCGCCTGAAGCGGAAATATTCACAGTACCAACCACATCCCCCGCGAACACCGGTGCTGTCAGCCGGTCACTGACCTTAACCTGCACAGTTGCGTCCTCCCACTCTGCCAAAAGAAGCGTCAGGCTCTCATCTCCCTGCACAGAAACCGGCATTTTATATTTCTCATAAAAATCAGCCGGTTTCAGATCCGCGTTCTCCACCGGAATGGCAGTAAGAACCGGCTTTTCATATATCAGTTCTGCCGTGTAATATTTCATTCCATATTCCATCAGGATTCTTAAATCGACCCATTTCCTGGTCTGATTGCCGTATGCGCCGCAGTTCAAAAGCGCCACGACAAAGGTCCTGCCCTCGCTCTCAAGCGCACCGACGTAACAGTAACCGGCTCTGCCTGTGTATCCCGTTTTTCCGCTTAAAGCACCGCTCATCATGGTCAGGAATGCATTATGATTGGTACAGCTGTAGTAATGCTGAGCGTCCAGATCCGTAAATCCATAGAAAGATGTCTGCGTAATCTCTAAAAAAGAAGCCTTCTTGGGTGACTCCAGAATGCAGTAGCTCATCACCCGTGCCAGCTCCGCTGCAGTCGTGGAATGGAAAATCTCCTGCAGATTTCCCTCTTCATCTTCATATTCTTCTGATGCGTCCAGGCCGTTCGGCGTCAGATAATGTGTCTGTGTGCAGCCAAGGGAAAGTGCTTTTTCATTCATCAGTTTCAGGAAAGCCCCCACCGCTTCAACGGACTCCTCCCTTGAATGATTCACAACAGTCTGCGTGTCCCAGCCCAGCGCAAGCGACCCAATATGCTCCGCGATCGCTGCAGCAGTATCATTATGGGATTCCAGCATCAGGGAATACAAAAGATCATTCAGACTTGCCTGCTCTCCCTTCGCCATGCCAAGCTTCACCTTCGGCTGAGAAGCCGCGTAGGAGGAAAACGTGACAATATCCTCCGGATCACCATATTCCAAAGCTATTATGCAGGTCATAATCTTGGTGGTGCTGGCCATGGCAAGCACAGTATCTTCATTTTTGCCGTATAAAATGCGGCCCGTGGAAGCATCCATCAGAACCGCAGCCTGACTGAAAAGATCGTTTTCCCTGATCGTCTGCGGCTCTGACGCAAAAACCATATTGTGCTGAGAGCTCAGCGCAAAAATCAGGAAAGTCAGAAACACAGCCGACCTCATTTTATTCAGGAAATATCCGTAAAAAATACGCCGTCTTATCCATCCGGTATGCGCAGCGCAGATATGCAGCGCACCAGTGAATTTACAAATCAAAAATGGAAAACAATCTATACGTGCCAATTGTTATGCCGGTTCACTCTCAGAAATCTGCTCTATGATATGACGCATGTAAAAAAGATATTCCCAATTATATATCCAGCTTCAGCGGTACCTCCTCCTCCGCCTCCTGCTTGAATTCCTCTATCTGCAGTGCGGAAGCCTCAGGCATGTCCTCCAGGGACGAAAGACCGAAGGAGCGAAGAAACTGTTCTGTTGTACCAAAAAGAATGGGTCTGCCCGGCGCGTCCAGGCGTCCCAGCTCCTGAATCAGATCATATTCCAGCAGCTTGTTGATCGCATGATCGCAGCTGACGCCGCGAATTTTCTCAATTTCCATTCGTGTCACCGGCTGTTTATATGCCACAATGGACATCGTCTCCAGCACGGTTTCTGAAAGGGTAACTTTTCTGGGTGTGCGGGCAATCCGGATAATGGTATCATAATATTCCGGCCTCGTCCCCATCTGCACCGCGTCTTCCAGAAATACCAGCTGCAATCCGCTGCTGCGTTCCTGATAATCGCTCTGCAGCTCCTTTAAAAGGCTTGTCACTTCCTTTTTATCCAGCTCCACAGCCTCCGCCAGCCGCGCTATTTCCACGCTGTCACCAATTGTAAATAAAATGGCCTCTATCGCTGCCTTTGCTTCTGTTCGATTCATAATCCGTCTCTCCGTCGATATTCTGTCTTTCTCAAAGCGCCGCGGTGATCTCAGACTGAATTTCCTGTGCGCGCGTATTCAGAATCTGCTCATCGTCAAAGGTCTCCTGAGAAGTAATCTGAATATCCGAAAAAAGGGCATCCTGCTCCACCGACACCTTACCCGTGCGCATCAGCTCCAGCACTACCAGAAAGGTAACGATTACTTCCTCCCGCGAATCCGCCCTCTCCAGGAGCTCACGAAAGTGAAAATGTCTGTGGGTCAGTATATAATGGCCAATATAGCCGGCCTTTTTTTCCGCGTCCACATTTTCCTTTCGGATATCGCCATAACGGCTTCTGACCGGATCAATCTTATCCTCCTGGCGCTTTAAAAGCTGTTCATAAAGCGAATGCAGCTTCGGAAGCATCATCTCCCCAAGCAGCTCTTCATAATTCACCGGCGGTTTATAGGCCTTCACTTCATCCGGAAGACGCTCGCCCCGATAAACCGATCGCCCGGCGCTGAAAAGCCTGTCCTTCAGTTCCTGCGACATCGCCTTATACAGCTTGTATTCCAGCAAACGCTCCACTAACTCCGCCCGCGGATCCTCTTCCTCGCCTTCCTCGTCGACCTCTTTCGGCAGAAGCATCCTGCATTTGATATCCAGAAGCGTGGCGGCCATCACCAGGAACTCACTGACCACATTCATATCCTCATGATCCATCGCACGAATATAGTCAAGATACTGCTCTGTGATCTCCACAATGGGGATATCGTATATATCAATTTTATTTTTTTCAATCAGATGAAGCAGAAGATCCAACGGACCTTCAAACTTCTCCAGCTTTACAGGTATGGACATTTTGTATCTCTCCCGGTTCCATATCGATTACAACACATTCTCCCGGATTAAACATCCGCAGCGGAATGGTGTGACTGCCCAGGCCTCTGCTGATGACCATGGCAGTACCTTGAAACGTAAAAAGACCGCCGTCATATTTCGGAAAAAGCCGAAAGGACGTGGAAATAACGCCCCCAAGGACGGGAAGTCTGACGATCCCGCCGTGCACATGACCGCTGACTGTCAGATCTGCTCCCCATCCGGCATATTGTGAAAAATAATCCGGATTATGCGCAATCAGCAGATGGAAATAACCTCCTTCAGCCGTCCCAAGCTTATTCAGCAGGCAGTCCGGCGGCAGTCCCTTTTTACCTGTCTGATGATAATAGCATTCCTCCAGCTCAAGTCCATGAAGAACGATATGAAATTGCGGCAAAATCACACTGTCATCCTCCAGAAAAACCACGCCGGCACTCAGAAGCCTGCGCCGGTATTCCTCATACCTGAAACCATATTCTGCGCTTCGCTCAGCGATTCTGCTTTCATGATTGCCCATTCCGTAATAAACAGGGAACTCAGCCGCAAGGGCCTCAAGCAAAGCCGCAGAAGCACCAAAATCCGCTCTCCTGGAAGCCGTCACCATATCGCCGGCAATGAGTATCAGATCCGGCTTTTGCTCTTTTACCGCTGCATACAGCTGCGCATTGTCTGTTCCATAAACAGTATCATGCAGATCAGCCAGTACAACGACGCGCAGTGCCTTTTTCAGCTTCGGGTTTACAAGCTGATATCTGACTATATGAAAATGATGTGTATCATACCGGATAATTCCGCAGCAGACAATAGCTGCCAGCAGTAAAATCCATATCATTACTGACTGCATAAACTCCGTTCCCAGACTGTCGTCTGATCTTAAATTCTCTGAAAAACAGACATTACTTATTCCGCAATCCAGATTATTCTACCATATTCATACAGGAAGACGCAAGCCGCAGTTGCACAAAACAGCTGTCTTCCCGTACTCTGTTTTTGTTGTCATGCTATTGTCTGCCTGCTGCATTCGCAAATGAAAGCAGAAAGCCGCTGAACGCATACTGATAATAATCCCGCAACGACGCCGTAGCTATACTCTCCGTATATACAATTTCCACACGTCCGATCTCCTGTCCGTTTAAAGAATAAACCGCGTATCCTGCCGTCTGTCCCTCTTCTACAGGAGCCTGCGCATTTTGAGGCAGCTCAAAGCTTTTCACAATCTGCGTCAGATCCCTGTTCTCTGTATCCAGATAACGGAATTCTCCGCTGTAAGCAATATCAGCCTCTTTTTGGATTGCGCCTGTCAGTGCAAGACTGTCTAACGCCTCTTGATTTTCATCCACATAAAGTGAACTGACGGAAAAGCCGTAATTCAAAAGTGCAGCCGCTTCCGTGAAACGATCCGCGCTGTTCTCACAACCCATTACCACCGCGATCATTTCCATATCATCTTTACTGGCGGTGGCAGAAACACAGAATTTTGCTTTAGAAGTAGAACCAGTCTTCAGACCTGTGGTATAGGGATAGCTTTTTAACAGCTTATTGGTGCTGCTCAAAGTAAATACAGATTCTCCCCGATTCGTCACATGGGTGATATCCTCCATCCAGATTCCGGTATATTCAAACACTTCCGGATACAGAGTGATCAGCTCTCTGGACATAATCGCCACGTCCTTCGCACTGGTATAATGCATATCGGAATCCGACAGGCCGCAACAGTCTTCAAAATGCGTATCGACCATTCCCAGACTGACCGCTTTCTGATTCATCTGATCGACAAAAGCGCCCTCCGACCCGGCAATAAACTCTCCGAGCGCTACACAGGCGTCATTCGCACTGGCGACCGTGACACATTTAATCAGTGTTTCCACAGTCTGAACCTCGCCGGATTCCAAATAAACCTGACTGCCGCCCATACCTGCCGCGTAATCACTGGTAATCACAGAATCCGAGAGACTGATTTTCCCTTCAGAGAGAGCCTCAAACGTCAAAAGGAGCGTCATAATCTTGGTGATCGAGGCAGGGGAACGCCGTTCTGTCGCGTTTTTTTCATAAATCACCTGTCCGGTGGAAGCCTCCATCACGATTGCGGACGGAGAAGTGATTTCTGTCGCTGCGCTGACCGAAAAGCTGTTGGAAATCACACAGGCAGATACTGTCAATAAAACCAGAAACCGGGAAAATAATTTTTTCATAAATTGTGCAGTCTTTGCTTTCTTCCTTTATTTTATGCAGACCACAGATCACTTATGAGCGCAGCGTTTTCTTTTGAAGCATTCCGTTCGTATTTCCCGGCACAAAAATACCCGCAGAATAAATTCTGCGGGGTATCCGGCTTGCTCAATTATATTTGCGCTTTCTGGCAGCTTCAGACTTCTTCTTACGCTTTACAGACGGCTTCTCATAGTGCTCACGCTTGCGGATTTCCTGCTGAATTCCAGCCTTCGCGCAGCTTCTCTTGAAGCGACGCAGAGCACTGTCCAAAGATTCGTTTTCTTTGACGATTATGCTAGACATCTACACCTGACCTCCCTTCAGTCCCTTCAAGCAATTATGACTGATACGGGTTATTTATGTTCACGTTTCCGTGACCACAAAACGATTATAGCACAAAATGACATTACGTCAAGAAAAATTTTAAAAAATCAGAAACTGCTGCAGATTTCTTCCCACGATCTGGTCTGAATTCTTTCCTTTTGATTAATTTTTCCCGGGCGTCTTGCAATTCCGGCAAAATACTGGTAGTATATAAAAGTATATTTTCATTTAAACCTGAGAGAGGGAAACATATGAGGAATTTAACACGAAGGGACTTTTTAAAAGCTTCCGGAGCGGGACTTGGTATATTTGGTCTGATGGGGCTGGTAGGTTGTGCAGACTCAGAATCAGGCTCTGTCTCCGGTTCTTCTGAAGAGACTCTGGTGACAAGCGTCGATCTCACTGACGTTCTGGGAGACGATGCAGAAAATGAACCGGAAGAGAATAACACAGAAGAAACACAAAAAGAGGTTATTGAAGAAGAAACCCACGAGGGAATGTATCGCAGTGAGCTGACCAACGAATGGATTGATGAATCACTTGAAGACCAGCGTCCCGTCGCAATCATGGTTGACAATGAATCGACTGCGCTGGATCACTACGGCGTCAACCAGGCAGATATCGTTTATGAGATGATGAACAGCACCGCGAACAGCGAAGTGACCCGTCTGATGTGCATTGTGAAGGATTATGCCGCCATCACACAGTTTGGCTCTATCCGCAGCACACGGCCCACTAACCTGATGATCGCGCCCGAGTATAACGCGGTTCTGATCCATGACGGAGGCCCCTATTACATCGACGCCTTTCTGACAAATGCCTGGGTGGATCATCTGAGCGGCGGATTTTCCCGTATTTCCAACGGAAAAGCTTATGAGTTCACAGAATATGTCACAACCGGCGAAATTGAAACCCGTATGGCGGCAGCCAAAATCGACACGGAGTACAATGAATACTATCAGGGTGAACATTTCCAGTTCGCGAATGAAAGCGATCCTGTAGATCTGTCAGAATACAGTGCCTCTTTTGACTGCACGCTTGTTGATCTGCCCTTCCCGCACAATAAATCCCAGCTGGATTATGACGAGGACAGCAATACATACCTGTATTCCGAATATGGTAAAGCTCATATTGACCTGGCAAATGACAGTGTACAGACTTCCTTCACCAACGTCATCCTGCAGTGTGCGAGCATTACACAGTATGATGAGAATGGCTATATGCAGTTTAATATTCTCAACGAATCCGGTGACGGCTATTACATTACCGGCGGCTTAGCCATTCCGATTACCTGGGCCAAGGGACATGACATGTATCCAACCACATATTACGATCCTGCCGGCAATGAGATTATATTGAATACTGGCAAGACCTATATTGCGCTGGTTTCCAAATCCAGATGGGATGAGCTGGTTCTGGAGTAATTACCTGATAATACCTGATAGGAGCAAGCCTTATCGGATATTTCATATTCATTCATAAAAAAGAGGATATTTCCAGAGCCTGTCGCAGCGGAAACATCCTCTTTTCATTATTCTGACTATAGTTCAGTGTAAACCGTACCTAATCTCTGACCTGCTCGTGCAGCACTTCCCCGACCGCTTCCATTGCCTTCGGAATACCGGCCGGATTTTTGCCGCCGGCCTGTGCCATATTGGGCCTGCCGCCACCTCCGCCGCCAACCATGGAAGCAATACTCTTAATCATGTTGCCGGCATGCGCGCCTTTCTTCACAGCATCATCCGTAGCCATGGCAATCAGATTGACCTTCCCCTCGTACTCACTTGCCAGCACAACAACGCCTTCTCCAAGCTTTTCCTTAAGCTGATCGCCCAGATCACGCAGGCCATGCATATCAACGCCCGCTACCGCCCTTGCGATAAACTTCACGCCTTTCACTTCCTTCACCTGATCGGTGACACCGCCGAGGGATGCCTGCGCCGCCTTTGCCTTCAGGGATTCATTTTCAGACTGCGCAGTCTTTAAATCAGACATCAGATGACGAATTCTGTCAGCCGCCTCGGAAGGTGAAATCTTAAGCACCTGCGTGATGCCACTTAAGATATCCTCAAGATACTCATAATATTTCAATACGCCTGTTCCTGTAACAGCCTCAATTCTGCGTACGCCGGCAGCCACACCGGATTCTGACAGGATTTTGAAGCTGCCGATCACGGAAGTATTCTCTACATGTGTGCCGCCGCAGAATTCCTTGGAGTAATCTCCCATCTCCACAACACGGACAGTTTCCCCGTATTTTTCACCGAACAGCGCCATGGCGCCGGTCTTTTTGGCCTCCTCGATCGAAAGAATCTCTGTCACGACCGGAAGTGCCTCCTCAATTTTCTCATTAACCTTACGCTCTACTTCTTTGATTTCCTCACGCGTCATGGCGGAGAAATGAGAAAAGTCAAAGCGAAGCCTCTCACCGTCCACAAAGGAGCCGGACTGCTCCACATGGGTACCCAGCGTATCCCGCAGCGCTTTCTGCAACAGGTGTGTCGCGGAGTGATTTTTGCAGGTGTTTGCGCGGTTTAAGGTATCCACCTTCAGTGTCACGGTATCACCGACTTTCACCATACCGGAGGTCACCACACCGACATGGCCCACCTTGCCGCCCAAAAGCTTCACGGTATCTTTTACCTCAAACGAAAAACCTTCCGCAGAAATAACGCCGATATCTCCCTGCTGGCCGCCCATCGTCGCGTAAAAAGGTGTTTCTGCTACGATCAATGTCGCGGTTTCCCCATCGCTGACCGCTTCCACAACCTCGGTTTCCGTGGTCAGTGCCAGCACCTCTGAGGTATACTCCAGATGATCATATCCCACGAACTGAGAAGTAATGGCCGGATCAATCTGCTCATATACTGTCGCGTCCGCGCCCATGTAATTGGTGGTTTTTCTGGCTTTTCTGGCGGTCTCGCGCTGCAGCTGCATCAGGCGCTCAAAGCCCTGCTCATCCAGATCAAAGCCCTGCTCATGAATAATCTCTTCTGTCAGATCAACGGGGAAGCCATAGGTGTCATACAGCTTGAACGCATCCTCGCCCTTTAAGAGCTTTTCCTTTGTATCGGCCATTCGCTTCTCCATGGCAGTTAATATGGAAAGTCCCTGGTCGATGGTCTTGTTAAACTTATGCTCCTCCTGTGTCAGAACATTTAAAATAAATTCCTTCTTCTCCTCCAGCTCCGGATAGCCGTCCTCGCACTCATGAATCACCGTTTTAGAGAGCTCTGCCAGGAACTCACCCTGAATGCCAAGCTTTCTGCCATGGCGGGCAGCACGGCGAATCAGACGACGCAGCACGTAACCTCTGCCCTCGTTGCTGGGCATGATACCATCGGAAATCATAAAGGTTGAGGAACGGATGTGATCTGTAATCAGACGGATGGACTCGTCTTTCACCGGATCGGTCTCATACTCCGTATGAGCCAGCTCGCAGATACGGTCGCGAATGGCCTTCATGGTATCGATATCAAAGACCGTGTCCACGTCCTGCACGACCACAGCCAGACGCTCCAGACCCATACCGGTATCAATGTTTTTCTGTTTCAGTTCAGAATAGTGGCCATGGCCGTCATTATCGTACTGCGTAAAAACATCGTTCCAGACTTCCATGAAACGGTCACAGTCGCAGCCAACACCGCACGTTGGTTTGCCGCAGCCGTACTTCTCTCCGCGATCATAATAAATCTCGGAGCAGGGACCACAGGGACCAGCGCCGTGCTCCCAGAAATTGTCGCATTTGCCGTCCGCGTCTCTGTAAAAACGTGTGATTTTTTCCGCCGGGACGCCGATCTCCTCTGTCCAGATACGGAATGCTTCCTCATCCTCAAAATAGATGGACGGATAAAGTCTCTCCGGATCCATGCCGACGACCTCGGTCAGAAACTCCCAGCTGAAGTGAATGGCCTCACTCTTAAAATAATCACCAAAAGAGAAGTTCCCCAGCATCTCAAAAAAAGTCAGGTGGCGGGCGGTCTTGCCAACGTTCTCAATGTCTCCTGTACGGACGCACTTCTGACAGGTCGTCACTCTGCGCCTGGGCGGAATCTCCTGTCCGGTAAAATACGGCTTTAAGGGAGCCATGCCGGAATTGATAATCAGCAGGGAATTGTCATTGTGCGGCACGAGAGAAAAACTCTTCATCTTAAGATGATCCTTGCTCTCGAAAAAATCAAGGAACATTCTTCTCAGTTCGTTAACACCATATGGTTTCAAGGTTCATTTCCTCCAAATAAGAATATTGGTTGATTAAAATGTAAATTTCTCCGCGAAATAGCTGTCCAGATCCGCGATGGCGACCCGTTCCTGCGCCATGGTATCACGGTCACGCACGGTTACGCAGCCGTCGGTCTCAGAATCGAAATCGTAAGTCACGCAGAAAGGCGTGCCGATCTCGTCCTGGCGGCGGTAGCGCTTGCCGATGTTGCCGCGGTCATCATATTCACAGTTATACTTTTTGCAAAGATCCGTATAGATTTTGGTGGCGCCGTCCGCCAGCTTTTTGGACAGAGGAAGAACACCGATCTTCACCGGTGCAATGGCCGGATGGAAATGCAGAATATTGCGCACATCGCCGCCCTCCAGCTCTTCCTCATCATAGGCGGAGCAAAGGAACGCCAGCACCACACGGTCCGCACCCAGAGAAGGCTCAATCACATAAGGAATGTATTTCGTCTTCTTCTCATCGTCAAAATAGGTCAGATCCTGGCCGGACACCTTCTGGTGACAGGTCAGATCATAGTCTGTTCTGTCCGCGATACCCCACAGCTCGCCCCAGCCGAAGGGGAAGAGGAACTCAATATCTGTGGTTGCCTTGGAATAGAAGCTCAGCTCCTCCTTCTCATGGTCTCTGACACGAAGCTCTTCTTCTTTCAGGCCAAGTGACTTCAGCCAGTTGATGCAGAAGCTCCTCCAGTAATCAAACCATTCCAGATCTGTATCCGGCTCGCAGAAAAACTCCAGCTCCATCTGCTCGAACTCTCTGGTGCGGAAGGTAAAGTTACCGGGCGTGATCTCGTTACGGAAGGATTTACCGATCTGGCCGATGCCAAAGGGAATCTTTTTGCGGCTTGTCCGCTGCACGTTTTTGAAGTTCACAAAAATGCCCTGCGCGGTTTCCGGACGCAGGTATACTGTATTTTTGGCATCCTCGGTAACGCCCTGGAAGGTCTTGAACATCAGGTTGAACTGACGGATATCGGTGAAATTATGCTTGCCGCAGCTGGGACAGGGAATGTGATGCTCCTCGATATACGCCTGCATTTTCTCATTGGACCAGCCGTCAAGGCTCTCAGACAGTACAATGCCGTTTGCCTTATTAAAGTCTTCAATCAGCTGGTCGGCGCGGAAGCGCTCATGGCATTCCTTGCAGTCCATTAACGGATCAGAGAAGCCGCCCAGATGACCGCTGGCCACCCAGGTCTGGGGATTCATTAAAATTGCGCAGTCCACACCCACATTGTAGGGATTTTCCTGCACAAATTTCTGCCACCAGGCTTTTTTGACGTTATTTTTCAACTCTACGCCGAGATTGCCGTAGTCCCAGGTATTGGCCAGGCCGCCGTAAATCTCGGATCCCGGATAGATGAAGCCTCTGGCGGAAGCCAGGGCTTTGATTTTGTCCATTGATTTTTCCATAAACTATCTCCTCATTGAAATTGATTTGTATGATACAAGGGACAAAAGGTCACAAATCGAATGCTTACGCATGGTACGCCCTTCGGGTGTGCATTCGTATTTTTGACCTTAGGGACCGCAACGACATGAGAAAGGAGCCAATTTGGCCGTTTTTCAGGTCAAATTGTGCGGATTTCGAACAGCCCAGGCTGCCCTCTCTTGCCGCATAGCGGCAATTCACCTTGTGGCGTCATGGATTGTGGGAGCGTCTTTTGCGAAGCAATCCATGGTATCATACCCCTTTTGTCACCCTAATCATTTATAAACTACGTAGTATGGCCCTGTGCTCTCGCTCAGCGGGGCCACTGAGTAGTCGTCTGTCAGTTCCAGGTTCGTACTGAAATACATGATTTTGCCAGGACAGCATACCGCAATCACTTCATTCCAGATAAAGATGTCATAATCCGTCCGGCTCACATCCGAAAGAATGATCTGTGAGTCATCCTTTACAGAATTCACAGTCACTTTCAGCCTGTAATTATCGTCAAACGCGGAAGAAATGGTGCCCAGATAACAGGATGTATCCATAAACGTCTCGTAATCTGAAGCTGAATCCATCTCGTAGGTAAAACGGATTACGCCGGCAGTGACCTCCGCCGACTGCACGCGGATACCAAGTCCGGTCTGATCCGCTTCCTCGTCTGCCATCTGCGTCAGTTCGTCCACATCATAATAGGACTCCTCGAAATCTGTCACAATCGTATACGTCAGGCTCTGATCCTTTGCCAGCTCAATCGTGTCCCGGTCGAACGTACTGATCTCGCTCGTCTGACAGCCGGTCAGAAACATGCTGACAATCAGGACCGCAGGCAGAATGTGTCTGATTTTCATTACTCGTCACCTCTTTGATGCACAATGCTCTACGCCTTATCCGCTATATTATAACGAATTCAATTCTATTTTTCAACCTGAGGATTCCAATATTTCAAGGCTTTTGAATTTCTGACCAATGCAGCGGGCGCAATACTCCTTTGCGCAGCCGATCAGCTGGCATAAAACCTCTTCAGAAAGGCGAAAGCTGTACAGTTTCTCCACCGTAGAGCTGACAATATAGCTGATCGCGTAGCCGCAGTTGCTGTCAGTTGAAACGCTTTTTAAAAGCCCTGGGAACTCCCCGTTAACGGCGATGGCTTTGATCTCAAAAACCGCTCTCACCAGCCTTTTATCATAAGCCGGATGAATCAGAGCCCGCAGGGACTGGTAAAGGAGCTTTAAGAGCTCTCTGTCGTCGTTATTCTCCCTTCCGTAATAATCCGCAATTTCCAGAAAATAAAATCCGTAACAGGCCTTTTCATAATCCGTGCGCAGCTGTTCAAAATACTGGTCGATATGTACCCCCTGAAGATTGTATGCCTGTCTGCCCGGATACAGTTCAAATTCACCGAAACAAAACGGACAGGCAGCCGCCAGAAAACGGCTGTTCGGCCGACGCGCTCCCCTGACAAAGGCCGGGATTTTCCCCGTTTCCTTTGTCAGCAGCACTATACGCTTGTCATACTCTCCGATCGGTTCCGCTTTCAGAACCATACCGGTCACTTTCATGATATCCTGCATGACAGCCCTTTGGCCTCCTCTTTCAATCGGACAAACTTTCCGAAGCACTCTGTATTCCGTGTAATCTGCATTCCGCTAATTCAGACTCTATCTGGCATCCTTCGGGTCGTAACCAAAGTTTTTCAGCTGAATGTCGCTGTCCCGCCAGTCCTTTTTGACTTTGACCCAAAGCTTTAAATTGACCTGCATTTCCACCAGATCCTCGATATCGGGCCTGGCCGCAGAACCAATCTTTTTGAGCATACTGCCGCCCTTGCCGATGATCATGCCCTTGTGCGAGTCCTTTTCACAGACAATCGTAGCGTCAATGTCCACGATATGTTCTCTGTATTTCATGCTGTCCACACAGACTGCAACGCCGTGCGGAATCTCCTCTCCCATCAGCCGCAGAATCTTTTCGCGGATCAGTTCCGAAACAATCTGGCGGACGGGCTGATCTGTGACTGTATCCTCATCATAAAAATATTCTCCCTCCGGCAGATACTGGAAAATGCACGTCAGAAGGGTGTCCACATTGGTGCCGTGTTTGGCGGAAACCGGTATGATGTCGTCAAAATCCATCAGATGGCGGTAGGTTTCAATCACCGGGGCAATTTCCGCTTTCTTCACTGTATCTACCTTATTGATGACAAGGATTTTGGGTGTCTTTGTCTGCTTCAGTTTTTCTAAAATCGCCTCTTCGCCGGCACCGATATGTGTATCAGGCTCTACCAGCCAGAGGATAACATCCACCTCGGACAGGGTTTTGTTCGCCACAGAGACCATGTATTCGCCCAGCTTATTTCTGGATTTGTGAATGCCGGGTGTGTCCAGAAAGACAATCTGGCCTTTGTCGCAGGTATAGACTGTCTGGATGCGGTTGCGCGTTGTCTGCGGTTTTTTGGAGGTAATGGCAATTTTCTGACCGATGATGTGGTTCATCAGGGTAGACTTGCCGACGTTGGGGCGGCCGATGATGGTGGCGAAGCCGGATTTTTGATGTTCCATTATATTTATACTCTTCCTGTTTCCGAAGCTGTCATCAGAAAAGAACGGCTCTCAGCTCATCGCGAATGTTCGCCTTATCTTTTCTGATGTCATCTTCTGCTTTGTTCAAGGTTTACAGATATTGCTCAACGGTTTCAAAAATCTCTTTGTTCTGCTGGATTTTCTCCGCGTTTCCAACAACGCAGAGGGCGCCGTCTTCCATGAAGGCTTCCACATAGGCAGAGAGGCCGCGCAGTACATCCGGCGTGCAGCTTAACAGTTCATCCCGTTCTTCCTGCATTTTTTCGTAGGATTTGCCGTTCATATAGGCGGACAACGACATATTGCCCAGCCCCTGCGGGGTCAACGGGGTGTCGAGTTCACTGACTGCGCCAATGATATACTGGGTCATGGTGCGCTCGTCAAGCTCCAGATTTGCAATCGCTTCTGCCGCGTTTTCGTATACTTCAACTGTACGCTTCAGATGCGGGTCACGATAAGAGACAAAATAACTGTCGCCGTTTAAGCCAAAACGAAGCATACAGCCATAGGCGCCGCCCTTCACACGCACCTGTGTCCAGAGATATGCATAGCTTAACATGGTTTTGAGCACCCGCAGCGCGCCGGTATATTTAAGGCCATTCTTTTTGAAGTTCCCGGCACGGCAGACATACTGCACCTGTCCGGAGGTCATAAAGCCTTCCTGCTTTTTCGATACTGTCGGCTCATAGGTTCCGCTTTCCACCTGCGTCGTGAATAAATGAGAAGCAAAACCTTCGATCTCCTTCATCACACATGCAATCCCCGACTCCTCAGCAGTGATATCCACCATGAGATTTTCTTTTCTGAAAAGGATCTCGCAGAGTTTCTGAAGCGAGCGTGCAGTCTCCTCCTGCCCTTTTAAATCCCGCTGGGTCAGACTGCTTAAGAAACGATACGACTCCAGTCCGGAAAGCTCCTCCTGCACAGCGGCTGTCTTACTGAAATAAGACATGGCACGTGTGGCAGCAACCTGATTTCCCGCCTGCATCAGACCGCTCGCCGCTTCACTCTTTGTTTCCAGCAGAATCTCCTGCAGTCTCTTTAAGTCAGAAAAATCCGTATCCATGATCACTTCCCTGATCAGTTCAACCGTGTCCGGAATATCCTCATAAAGTGCCTTGGCCTTCATGTCAAACGTCAGAATGATTTTCTTTTCCTTCTGACTGTTCTGATAAAGATTGACGGTTGGCTCCATGCTGCCGCAGACCAGATTAATCTCATTATACAGATCCCCATAACTGTAGCGGGCAGTATCCATCATCATCAGTACATTCTTCAGAATGGGCAGGTACGGCACCAGCTCCTGCGGCACATGCTGCGCATCAAAGCTCATGCGCAGGTACACAATGCCATTGGTATAAAGCGGATGCGTCAGCACTTTGATATCACCGCAGGCTCTGACATCATTCACCGGGCGCAGTGCTTCTTTTTTCAGGTCCTCCACCTTCAGCAATGGTATGGTAGCAAGCGCCTCGTCAGAATCCTCTCGATCCTGATAAACGCGCAGATTCTTTTCTTTATCAATAATATTCTGAATTTCCTCAGGGCTTAAGGCCGCCTTCTTTTCAGCCAGCTTACGTGCAAACGCGGCATCACGTTTCGCGGTCAGTCCCTCCTCAGGAACCATCACCACCACGCTTCTGTGCGGATTATTCAGAAAATACGTCTCGACCAGCTGCTCAAAGTAGCCCTCAGAAACCTTCTTTTTCAGATTCTCATAAATATCATTCAATTCCAGGGATTGAAACGGCGCATCGTCAGAATAATTCCATGTGCCCATGGCCTGCAGACCCATAATCAGGCCCTTCGGCCAGCGCCCGCAGTCATTTTCCTTATACTGAAATTCCTGGCAGTGGATAGCAGCGGTGAGCGTCTTCTTGTCAAGCCCCTCTTTTACCGCCTTTGTCAGTGTGTCTGTAATAATCTCTTCAAATTCTGCTGCCCTGCTTTCATCCGCATCTTTCGCGATAATGCTGAAATACGGCTGCAGAATCTCGTTTTCCACCGTGGAATAGACATCCTGCCCGATTCCGGCGTCCACTAACGCCTGTCTGACGATTGCCCCCGGAGAAGAGCAGAGTGCATAATCCAGAATCTCCAGAGCCGTCGCGGTCTCCTCATCCAAACATGTGCCAATTGAAACATTGTAAGACAGATATGCCTTCTCTTTCGTCTCCTCTCCTTCCATCACTGGGTAAGGCTTCTGCACATACACAGGCGCTGCAAACGGTTTCTGAAGACGAACCGCGGTATCCATTTCCAGGTACTCAAACTGATTCAGATAATGCTCATGTATAAAAAGAAGCTTCTCCCACAAATCCAACGCGCCATACAGATAGATATAGCTGTTGGAAGGATGATACAGGGTGCGGTGAAAGTCCAGAAACTGCTCGTAGCTTAAATCCGGAATGCATTCCGGGTCGCCGCCGCTCTCCAGGCCGTAGCAGGTATCCGGATAGAGCGAATTCATAATTTCTCTGGCAAAGACGTCATCCGCGCTGGAAAAGGCGCCCTTCATCTCATTGTAAACCACACCGTTGACGGTCAGCGGCGCATCCGGGCTTTCCATTTCATAGTGCCAGCCCTCCTGCAGGAAAATATTCTCCTCCCGGTAAATATTCGGGAAAAACACCGCGTCCAGATAAATATGCATCAGATTCTGGAAATCCTTGTCATTGCAGCTCGCGATCGGATAAAGCGTGCGGTCCGAATAGGTCATGGCATTTAAAAATGTATTGAGCGACCCCTTCGCCAGCTCGATAAACGGATCCTTGACAGGGAATTCTTTGGAGCCGCAGAGCACACTGTGCTCCAGAATGTGCGGAACACCAGTTGAATCCGCGGGCGGTGTGCGGAAGCCGATATAAAATACCTTATTGTCATCCTCATTCAGAACGGCGGCAATTCTCGCCCCGGTTTTGATATGGCGGAGCCTTAAGACCGTAGAGTGCAGATCGTGGCTTTCCCGCTCCTCCTCCAGGGAATAATACTGCAGTGTTTCTTCTCTTTTCGTCATGTTTTTACCTCGTGTTTGATATATAGCTGAAACAAAATGTAATGATACTATGGATTGCTTCGCAAAATACGCTGCTGTGCATAAGTTCGATTACGAAAATCGCAGATTTTCTATCTCACTTATCCCGCAATCGAATGCACGCATTCAATTTATGATCTTTGGTCCCTTGTATCATTACATTAAAAAGGACCCGAAGTATGCACTCCAGGCCCAGTGTAAAAGGGGAATTTTACCAAAATTCATATGCAGATTTTCATCTGCAAAAAGGAGTATACTACAATGATCGACAAAATGCAAGAATTTTTAAAAAAAATTTACGCAAATCGCAAAAATTATGATTTCCGGTTTCTCATATGCTTACAGTGCAAAGGACATGATCGCGAGTTTGGAACACTGAATTTCCTGAATCAGCATGCCTCTGCGTTCCTTTTCTGTCGGCGGGATGGCGATAAAGTCATCCAGCGAATAGATCTGCTCCCGGTACTCTGTCTTTGTGCCGCCGCCGAATTTGCGGATTTCCTTTAATTCAGAAACCTTAATCTTCGTGCGCAGGGCTTCAAATGTTTTGTACACCATTCCACCCGTTTCCATATAATAAAACAGGCTCTCCACGGACGTCTGCGGGTCAATTTCCCGGATCACATACGTATTCAGGATGGCCTGGAATTTAAACGGAACATCCTTCTCTTCCGACAAATCACCGAAAGTGAACTTTCCGCCCACATAAAGCCTGCCGGTATCCTGCATGATATATCGATAATCTCTGTATTCCATTTAAGAATCCTCGCTGCCTTCCAGATAAGGGATTTTGTTGCCGCTTAAGCGGATGGCTTCCCGTATTTCCTCTTCCGTGATCCCACTCTCTTTAGACAATTCCTCCACTGACACCTTACGCAGAAGCTCTTCGGACAGCTCTCTCGCCTGGTCATTAACCTTGTTGATCCGGTCGGCGATCTTCTGATTCTCGTCATGTGTCCCGTTGAGGGAGGAAATATAATCTTCCATGGCGTCCATAATGAGCTTCACCAGCATGCCCTGTGCTTCCGCGGCATGCTCCATGGCCCCCAGCATAGTGACACCGACCGTCAGGGCCACATTGCCCTCCCCGATCAGGTCTTCCATCAGAGCGCCCTGTCCCGCATAGAGTCTGGCGATTTCCGCCACACGCGGCAGAAAGATCTCCGTCAGTCTGGCCATTGCTGCCTTATCTCCCGCCATGGCAGAAAGTGTAATAGCCTCGGTCTCACCATCGCTTACCTTCGGAAGCGCCTCCAGCTCTTTTAAATAAGTGTCCAGGTAGTTAATCTCCTCAGAGGTCATGAATTCCTCCGGGTCAACCGCCTCCTCCACTCCAATGTGCTGTTTTTTCAGGTAGTCATAAACGAGCTCCATCTGGGATGGCTGAAAATTTAAAGGTGCAAAAGCAACGTCCAGCTGGTCTTTGGTGATAATACCGGACTGGTCTTTGGCTACCTGTTTGACATATTCCAATGTTTTTGCGAATAAAATTTCCTGATTCTGGTCTGCCATGAGGCCTCCTACTTGACGTGCGTGTGCGTAAACAGATGCTCCGAACAGTATTCATAATTGCCCTTGCATTTGCTGCAGTAGCGGAATTCCAGATTGGGATTGGAAGCTTCAGTCTGACCGCAGATGGCGCATTTGTGAACCGCGGACTTCATCTTCGGGGGTTTGTTCTCCTTCGGCTTGTCCTGGATATGCATTTTTCGCTTTACCCTGGATGCCTGCCGGTTGTAAATCTGCTTCGGGTTAAATGTGGTGCGGTTGCGCAGCAGGAAGATACCCATATTAACCAGGGCCGCGCCGATGACAAATTTACTGAATATATTACCTGTAATAAAGTAATACCCCATCAAAATCAGATAAATCGCACCCAGATACTTCGTCTTAATGGGAATGACAAAAAAGAGCATCACCTGCATGTCCGGGAACGTAGCCGCATATCCTAAAAAGATAGACAGATTAATGTAGTAAGTGGACATATAATAAGACGCATACAGAGAATAATAGCTCATCACCTGAGCGTTTACGTCTCCTCCCCACACAGGTCCGACCCAGACATAGATATAGAGAAGGCATAGAAACGACGCCAGAATCGTACATAGAATACCGCCGAAAATATAGGTATTATATTTCCAGGTGCCCCAGACCCTCTCCAACATCGTGCCGATCGACCAGTAGAAATACAACATCAGCAGAGTAAAAAAGTCGAAGCTTGACGGCGGGATCAAAACCCAGGTAAACAGGCGCCAGATCTGGCCGTGCAGAATCTGCCAGGCATCCAGAGACAGCCAGTTATATAAAAAGGAAGACGTGGCATCCGTCAGGGATAATACATAGCCGATCGCATAACCGATGACCATATACAGGGACAGATTTTTGATGGCGTAACGGCCAAACCTTTTTTCCCACTTGTTTTTTCCGTAATTCATTGAACTGATAAAACCTTTCTGAAACGATCATAAAACATAAACACGAAACCAGCTCCCGCTTTTCATCAGTCGATGGGAGCAACCGCTATCATAACTAATGGGTATTCTACCATTCTTTTTCCGGAAAGTAAATAAACGGATTTTCATTCCATAGGCGAATTTACTCGTTTTTAGATTCTTTTTATGGTTTTTCGATTTATTTACCAAGAGTGAATGACACGTTTTGTTGATTTTATATAAAAAAGGGTGTACAATAGCTGTGCTTTCAAAGCATTGCAAAAGAAATGAGGGTTTTTTATGAGTTGTAACGCGTGTGAGACACAGGGCCGTCTGGGCGTGGACATCGGTTCCACTACCGTCAAAATCGTGGTCCTTGATCATGCAAATAATATTTTATTTTCCGAGTATCAGCGCCACTTTGCAGATATTCAGCAGACATTATCAGAACTGCTTGGCCACGCCATCGAGAAGCTGGGAGACATCACTGTATATCCGGCGCTCACCGGCTCCGGCGGCTTAAGCCTGGCCAATCATTTACATATTCCATTTTATCAGGAGGTCATCGCAGTCTCCACTGCCTTGAAAGACAGGGCTCCTTTGACAGATGTGGCAATTGAGTTAGGCGGCGAGGACGCCAAAATTATTTATTTTGAAAACGGCAACGTCGAGCAGCGCATGAACGGAATCTGCGCCGGCGGCACAGGTTCTTTTATCGACCAGATGGCCAGTCTTTTACAAACGGACGCGTCCGGCTTAAATGAATATGCCAAAGATTACAAATCACTTTATACCATCGCGGCACGCTGCGGTGTATTTGCCAAGTCCGATATTCAGCCGTTAATCAACGACGGCGCTACCAGAGAGGATCTGTCCGCTTCCATTTTCCAGGCGGTGGTCAACCAGACCATCTCCGGTCTTGCCTGCGGCAAACCGATCCGCGGTCATGTAGCCTTCCTGGGCGGCCCGCTTTATTTCCTGCCAGAATTGAAAAAGGCGTTTATCCGCACTCTCAAGCTGGACGACGAGCATGTGATGAATGTGGAGAATCCGCATCTGTTTGCTGCAATCGGCGCTGCCATGAATACCAAAGGCGAGGCGGAAATCTCCTTAAGCGACTTAAAAAAGCGCATGGACGATAAGGTTGTCCTGGACTTTGAGGTGGAGCGCATGGAGCCCCTGTTCAAAGACCAGGCGGACTACGATGAGTTCGTCACCCGCCATGCTGCGCATAAGGTCGTACAGGGTTCCCTGGCTGACTATCATGGAGGCTGCTATTTGGGAATCGACGCCGGCTCCACCACGACCAAGGTAGCTGTTGTCGGCGAGGATGGCAATCTCCTGTACAGCTTTTATTCCAACAACAACGGTTCCCCGCTGGATACGGCCATCCGTGCGATTGCTGAAATCGCAAAGATTCTGCCGAAGGATACGAAGATTCTGCGCTCCTGCTCCACCGGCTACGGCGAGGCGCTCTTAAAGGCTGCCTTTTTACTGGACCAGGGCGAGGTGGAAACGGTCGCGCACTACTACGCCGCCGCCTTCTTTGACCCGGATGTGGACTGCATCCTGGACATCGGCGGCCAGGATATGAAATACATCCGCATCAAAAATCACGCCGTGGACAGCGTCCAGTTAAATGAGGCCTGCTCCTCCGGCTGCGGTTCCTTTATCGAGACCTTCGCGAAGTCTTTAAATTATTCTGTGCAGGATTTTGCGGCGGAAGCTTTATTCGCAGAGCACCCGATTGACCTGGGCACCCGCTGCACTGTTTTCATGAATTCCAAGGTGAAGCAGGCACAGAAGGAAGGCGCGAGTGTCGCGGACATCTCCGCCGGCCTTGCCTACTCTGTCATCAAAAATGCCCTGTACAAAGTCATGAAGGTCGCAGACGCCACCGCCATGGGCAAAAATATCGTCGTCCAGGGCGGAACATTCTACAATAACGCTGTCCTGAGAAGCTTTGAAAAGGTGGCCGGCTGCGAAGCCATCCGTCCGGATATCGCCGGTATCATGGGCGCCTTCGGCGCAGCTTTGATTGCGCGGGAACAGTACCATGTAAACCCGGAACCCATCACCATGCTCTCCTTAGAGCAGATTCAGGCGCTGCAGTATACAACCTCCATGGCCAAGTGCCGCGGCTGCACCAACAACTGCCGCCTGACCATCAACCGTTTCAGCGGCGGCAGACAGTATGTCAGCGGCAACCGCTGCGAACGCGGACTGGGCCTTGCCAAGAAGCACAGCGACGTACCAAATTTATTTGAATATAAACTGCACCGGATTTTTGACTATGAACCACTGGATGAGGTAACGGCCACCAGAGGCACTGTCGGCATCCCCAGGGTTCTCAATATGTATGAGAATTATCCCTTCTGGTTTACTTTCTTTACCAAACTGGGATACCGCGTGGTTTTAAGCCCGCTCTCCACACACCAGATTTATGAACTGGGCATCGAATCGATTCCCTCGGAGTCCGAATGCTACCCGGCAAAGCTGGCGCACGGCCATGTGAAGTGGCTGATTGAGAAGGGCGTGGACTTCATCTTCTACCCGGCGCTGTTCTACGAACGCAACGAGACGGAGGACGCAGGCAACCACTACAACTGCCCCATCGTCACCTCCTACAGTGAAAATATTAAAAATAACATGGAGGAAATCACCGACGGAACGGTTCGCTTCCGCAATCCCTTCATGAGCTTCCTCTCTGTCGATACCATCAGCCAACAGCTGGAGAAGGAATTTACCGAGATTCCGAAGGAGGAGATCCGCTCTTCATGTGAAGCCGCCTGGGAGGAACTCGCACACGCGAGAAAGGACATGGAGGATAAGGGTGAAGAAGCTCTGGCTTACCTGGCGAAGACCGGTAAGCGCGGCATTGTCCTTGCGGGACGTCCCTATCACATTGACCCGGAGATCAACCACGGCATTCCGGAGATGATCACCTCCTATGATATTGCCGTGCTGACGGAGGACTCCGTCTCCCACCTGGCAAGTCCGGAGCGGCCGCTGATCGTCTCCGACCAGTGGATGTACCACAGCCGTCTCTACCGCGCCGCCCAGTTTGTCAAAAAGACCGACCAGCTGGATCTGATTCAGTTAAACAGCTTCGGCTGCGGCCTGGACGCGGTCACCACGGATCAGGTTTCCGACATTCTGACCGGCTCTGATAAGATTTACACCTGTTTAAAGATTGACGAGGTCAATAACCTGGGCACCGCCAGAATCCGCATCCGGTCTCTGCTCTCCGCCATCCGTGTGCGCGAGCAGGAAAAAAAGCAGCGTGAAATCCATTCCAGCGCCTACAACCGCGCGGTATTTACGGAGGAAATGAAGGACAACTATACCATCCTCTGCCCGCAGATGTCACCCATTCACTTCAACATGCTGGAAACAGCCATGAAGAAGTGTGGCTACAATGTCCATGTTCTCCAGAATGATAATAAGCACTCTGTGGACGTGGGCCTGAAATATGTCAATAACGATGCCTGCTATCCTTCCTTACTGGTCGTTGGCCAGGTGATGGAAGCACTGCTGTCCGGCGATTACGATTTGAATAAGGTTGCCGTCATTATGACGCAGACCGGCGGCGGATGCCGCGCCACAAACTATGTGGGCTTTATCCGCAGGGCCTTAGAAAAGGCCGGGATGCCGCAGATACCTGTGATTTCCCTGAATTTAAACGGCATGGAGACCAATCCCGGCTTTAAAATCAGCGTTGGTCTTGCGCTGCGGCTGGTCATGGGTGCGGTCTTCGGCGATATCTTCATGCGCTGTCTGTATCGGATGCGGCCTTATGAAGAGGTGCCTGGAAGCGCGAATGCCCTGCATGAGAAGTGGGAAACAAAGTGTAAAGAGTTCCTTGGCGGAGATCATGTAAACTATTTCACCTTCCGCAAAATGTGCCGTGAGATTATTAAAGATTTTGACCATCTGCCCATCCGGGACATCCAAAAACCGCGTGTTGGAATCGTCGGCGAGATTCTGGTAAAGTTCTCTCCCGCCGGCAACAATCACCTGGTGGATCTCTTAGAGCAGGAAGGTGCCGAGGCTGTGATGCCGGATCTGATTGATTTCATTCTCTACTGCTTCTATAATCAGATCTACAAAGCGGAAAATCTGGGAACCAGCAAACGGGCTTCTCAGGTTGCCAGGCTGGGCATCTGGGCGGTGGAGCGTTTCAGAGGCGCCGCCAGAAGCGCGCTTGAAAAGAGCGAACATTTCACGCCGCAGGCCAATATTTATGATCTGGTGGAATATGCGAAGCCGTATGTGTCGATCGGCAATCAGACTGGTGAAGGATGGTTTCTGACCGGCGAGATGGTGGAGTTAATCCACAGCGGCGTGACGAACATTGTCTGCACGCAGCCCTTCGCCTGCCTGCCAAACCACGTGGTCGGCAAGGGCGTGATCAAGACGCTGCGCAAGCACTTCCCGGAGTCGAATATTGTGGCAATTGACTACGACCCGGGTGCTTCGGAAGTCAATCAGCTCAACAGAATCAAGCTGATGCTGTCGACGGCGTTTAAGAAGCTGGAACAGTGATATTTATCACTGTTCCTTCGCCTTTATGTAGAACTCGGACTGCTTGTCAAACATCTCCTGATACAGTCCGCCCTTCGCATAGAGCTCCTGGTGGGTTCCGCAGCCTATGATACCGCCGTCCGAAAACACAGCGACTCTGTCCGCCAGCTGCACGGCTGAAAGCCGATGGGTAATCAGTACCGCACATTTCCCCGCGATAATTTCCTGGAATTTTGTGTACAGCTCATATTCCGCAAGGGGGTCTAATGCCGCTGTGGGCTCATCCAGGACGTAGATTTCTCTGTCACTGTAAACAGCGCGGGCAATTGAGATTTTCTGCAGTTCGCCGCCGGAAGGATTGATTCCCTCCATATCCGTCAGCTTTTCCACCGGCGTGTCATATCCGTTTTGCAGCTTCTCCACCAGAGACGATAAGCCTAACTGTCTGCACACTCTGTCAAGCTTTGCCTGATCCACCTCACGATCCGGAGTAATATTTTTTCCCAGGCTTAAATAGAACTTGTCAAACTCCTGAAAGGCCGGTGAAAAAAGCCTCTGATAGGCCTTGTGGTCATAAACAGGCACTTTCCTGCCGTTTAATAAAATCTCTCCCTCGGTTGGTTCATACAGCCCCGTCAGCAGCTTGATAAAAGTAGATTTCCCAGACCCGTTTTCACCCACAATGCACAGTCTCTCGTCTCCATGTAGCGTAAGATTGACATTGTGAAGCGCATACCTGTCACTGCCCGGATACTGAAAGGACACATTCCTGAATTCTATTGTTGAGGAGCGGTCAAACTTCGTCGTCTCAGTCCCTGCCTTTTCCTGGGCTGTCGGCAGATCCATAAATTTCTTCAGATCGCGGATATTCATGCAGACCCTCGAAATATTCAGGTAAGATTTCACGACATTTCCCAGATTGGATGAAAACTGATTCGCTGCGCTGATATAAATGGACATCGTGCCGACCGCCATCCGCCCTGTCAGTACGGCAAAGATAGAATAGGCATACAGGACAATATCCTTGCAAAGGTTGACAATCGCCTGATAAAAGGATGTTTTGTTGGTGTCGCTGACCATTTTGTGCTTCATGACATTGCCCTGCTGCCTCACAGTTTTCCAGTTGTCAATCAGCATGCCGCCGATGTCAAAGACACGGATTTCCTTCGCAAAACTGGGATCATTCATCTGAAAATCCGCGGCCCACTCCGTCAGCCAGTAATTATCCAACTCCAGGTTGGTCTCGTATATCCTGACATTCAGCCGCTTGGTCAGCACGGAATTGATCCACACCACTCCCAAAATAAAGACAATCATCAGGGGATTGATGGCAGCGACCACAGAAAATACAATCGCAAAGCTGATCACCGCCGAAAATATGGCTGCAAGCGAATCCACCGCTGTGAATACCGAATCCAGCGCATTGTCCGCGTGCTCCTTCATGTGCAGGATATCCGGAGATTCAAAGCTGGCATAGTCCATTTCCACCACCTGCCGAAAAAAAATTCCTCCCAGCTGATCCCGGAGGACAAGCTTTCTTGAATCCGCCTTCACCGTAAGGAAAGCATTGATGGAAGTCTGCAAAAAGGTCGCTGACACAAGAAGCACTGCATACAGCACAGTTTTCGTAATATCCTGAGCAATCAGCTCATTAATGATAAAGCCCGGCAAAAGCGTGTAGCAGATCAGCGCCAGCGCACTGATAGCCGCCTTTAAAAAGGTGAGCAGAAAATAGGGCTTACCGTCATTTAAGATAAACCCAAAAGCGTAGAGCAACAGGCGAAGGTTGCTCTTTAAATCTGTCATTGTTTTTTTCATGATAAACGCACCTCATTTTCGTAGTCATGTCGTTATTTTGTCTCATAATATATGTGCCTCCTTTCACATGACAACGATTATGCGTTTTGTCCCCTCAAAAAACAAGTACCAAGAATTTTTTAAAAAATTCTTGGTACTTGTTTTAAAAATCAGCCGGCCTGTTCCTCCTGTCCCGCCATCAGCTGGTACAGCTGCGCAAATCCCCCGTTTAGCTCCAGCAGCTCTCCAAAAGTTCCCGCCTCCGAAACCTCTCCGTTTTCCAGGTAAACAATCCGGTCAAAATCCTTCATATAGTCCCCGAAAATATCATGCGTAATCACGATCACCGCGCAGTCCAGACCCACCAGGTTGCGCATGATCTGGTCAGTCGTCTCCACATCCAGGCTGGATGTGGCCTCATCCACTAAAAGCAGGCCGCAGCCCCGGATCAGCGCCCTGGCGATGGCCACCCTCTGGGCCTGCCCACCGGAAAGGTTGCGCCCGTTCTCCGTCAGCACTGTCTCAAGGCCGTCCGGCAGCGACGCCACATATTCCTCTAAACCGGAGAGCTTCACCGCCCGCTCCACCTGTGCTTTTGAATATTCCCTGTACAGGCAGAGATTATTATAAATCGTGTCGTTGAAAATAAACGGTGTCTGCGGGATCAGTGCCACATGGCTGTAGTAGGATTCCCGGGTGTAATCGCCGGCCTCCCGGCCGTTCACCCGCACATGCCCCTCATACCCGCCGTAGTAGCGATACAGAAGGCGGATAATCGTCGACTTGCCGCTGCCGCTCATGCCCACCAAGGCCATCTTCTGCCCTTTCAAAAGCTGAAGCTTCACGCCGTGCAGGGTCTCCTTCGCCGCCTTGGGATATGTAAACTTTACATCCGACAGCTCGACCTTTTCAACCGCCGTAAGCTCCTCTTCTCCATCCTGCGAGGTTTCCTTCTCCTCCATCATTCCTTCCAGCTTTTCCCTTACAGAACGGGAGCTTTTCAGCTTCATGAAAGCGTCCGCCACTGACCGGCAGGGAGAAATCACATAATTTAACAAGGAATTTACCGTAATCAGATAGCCGATCGTAATCTGTCCCTGAAATACCAGGATGACGCAGATGAACAGCATGACCATGTTAGGACCCCAGACCGCAAGAGACATTAAAATACTGGCGGTATTCATATTGTGCCGCAGCGTATGCTCTTTCTCCCGGTTGCTTGCCGCCGCGTCCTCATGCGCCGTCAGAAAATACCGCATGGAGCCGGAGGCTGTCAGCGTCTCAAAGCCCCTGAGCAGGTCGTTTACCCGGCCTGTGTAGGAGGAAATATCCGCCGAATACGCCGCCCGCGCCTCGGAAACCTGTTTTGCCACAATTCTGGGAACCATGATCACGGACACACACATCAGAATGGAGGTCAGCGCGACGACCGGCGAGATGGAAATGAGCATGATATAGGAAACCACGAGCATCCCGCCCCAGAAGCACAGATTAAAAATTGACGTATACAGTTCATCGTAAATAACGCGGATATCGTTTGTCAGACTGGAGAGAACTGTCCCGGTATTTCCCTCCAGGTATTCCTCCATCGACTGGGAGGCCTGCCGCCGCATGATCCGGCAGCGAATCTCCTCCACCGCCTTCGTGGACATTCCCACAAAGGTCTGGCGGCTCACATACTCCGTCACATGAGAGAGCAGCACCACGATTAACCCGCGTCCCAGACTTAACAGCGCCCTGTTCAGGTCCCCGGAATCAACCAGCCACTGCATAATATAGGACTTAAACGGCGCCACAATCGCCACCGCCAGGGTAAATATCAGGAAAACCACGCTCCTTTTGCGGTCCTGAAACAGAAGCTTCATCATGCTGATCTGCGATTTTTCATTGCGCTTTTTCATTTTTCCGATTCCTCCTCCGATGGCATTTGTATCTGCATGAATAATGCAATTACTGCACCGAAACCTCCCCGGCCAGCACCCTCTTATAATCCTCCAGATTTTTGGCGAGCAGCGCCGGCGTATCCAGGCCGTAGGGACATCTGGATTTGCACTGGTTGCAGTGGAGGCATGATTCGATGCGCATCATTTTGGCCTGGGCTTCGGGCGTCAGATGTCCCTGGGAGGGAGACCTGCGAAGCAAAAGGCTCATGCGGGCGCAGTTGTTGATCTCGATGCCGACCGGACAGGGCATGCAGTAGCCGCAGCCGCGGCAGAATTCGCCGGACAGCTCCTGTCTGTCCTTCTCAATCAGAGTCTGTATTTCTTCTGTCATGACCGGCGGGTTATCTATGTAGGAAATGAATTCCTCCAGCTCGTTCATTCTCTGGACACCCCAGATCGGCACGACATTATCATACTGTGCCGCGAAAGCATAGGCTGCCGCGGAGTCCGTGATCAGGCCGCCGGAGAGGGATTTCATGGCAATGAAACCCATGTTGTGTTCTTTGCACAGGGTCACAAGCTCAATGTCCGCGTCCGTAGCCAGATAGCAGAACGGAAACTGGAGCGTCTCATACAGGCCGCTTTCAATCGCTTCTTTTGCTACGTTCAGTCTATGATTGGTAATGCCAATGTGGCGGATTTTTCCCTGGCGCTTCGCTTCCATGGCCGCATCATAGAGGCCGTTCTCCTGCCCCGGTTTCGGACAGAAGGCCGGGTTGTGAAACTGATAGATATCAATATGATCTGTCCCGAGTGTCTGAAGGCTTGTTTCCAGATCTTTCCAGAACTGCTCCGCCGTCTGCGCAGCGGTCTTGGTTGCGATATAGACATCATCGCGAATACTGGTAAGCGCCTCGCCTAACTTTCTCTCCGAATCGGAATATGCTCTGGCGGTGTCATAAAAGTTGATACCCGCCTCGTAAGCTCTGCGAATCATGGCGACGGCATCCGCCTGCGGAATACGCTGGATCGGCAGCGCGCCGAAGCCGTTTTTCTGTACCGTGATGCCGGTACTGCCTAAAGTAACTGTAGTACCTCTTAATTCCATAAAATCATTGCTCCCTTCCGTTTTCCAAATGCCCGTTTATGACTTTGAGTCCCTTGTATCACAATTTTTTAATCAGCTGATTCATTCTGGATTCGTGCGCCAGAACCAGCAGATGGTCGCCCTCCTTAATTACCGTCTTCGGGTTCGGCATATAATTCGTCGTCTGATCCGGCGATGTGATGGCTATGATGTAGACATCATAGCGCGCGCGGATATCCGAATCCAGAATGCTCTTCCCCACCCACTCCTTCAGGGGCGTGATTTCATAAATGGAGTAGCCTCCCTTGAGGTCGATATAATCAAAAATATGGTCGTTATTATATTTCACCGCCGCGCGGAGTGCGGAATCCTTATTCGGCAGGATGACCTCGTCAGCACCGTTGCGCAAAAGGAACTTGGCGTGAACCTCGTTGCTGACCTGACTGATGACATATTTTGCGCCCAGGTCCTTTAAAAGACTGGTAATTTCCAGGCTGTTCTGAAAATTCCCGCTGATACAGACAAAGCAGATGTCAAAATTGGAGACGCCGATCCGCTTTAAAACGCTCTCACGGGTGCAGTCCGCGATCAGGCTGCTGGTCGCCACATCCAGCAGATCCTCCAGAGCCGTCTCGTCCTTGTCGATGATCATAATCTCGTTTTTCAGGCCCGCGAGGTCCCGGCAGAGATAGTGGCCGTAATTTCCCAACCCGATAATTAAAATTGATTTCATAACGCACTCCTTCTATCAAAATGGTTAAAGCAACAAAAGGGTATGATACCATGGATTGCTTCGCAAAAAACGCTCTCGCAATCCATGACGCCATTCGAAATCCGCACAATTTGACCTGAATAACGGCCAAATTGGCTCCTTTCTCATGTCGTTGCGGTCCCCAAGGTCATAAATACGAATGCGAGCATTCGATTTCTGACCTTTTGTCCCTTGTATCATCAAAATATTGCAATCATCCAACTGTAATTTCCTCCTGCGGATAGCGGATACCTGCAGACCGCCTCTTTTCCGTAAATGACATGGCGAAGGAAAGGCTGCCGACCCTGCCCAAAAACATCAGCGCCATAATCACAAGCCGTGAAAGCGTGTTTAAATCTCTCGTCACACCGGTAGACATGCCAACGGTTCCGATCGCCGAGAAAGCCTCAAATAAAGTGTCCGCTAATGGCAGGTCCTGTCCGATTAAAAGGACCAGAACCGCTGTCAGTGCCAGAGAAAAGTTGATGAAAAAAACCACGCTGGCACGCTTGATTGTGTCCGGATTCAGCCTGCGTTTAAATACCACACAGTCCTCCGCATGTAAGAGGTAGGAACCAATGTAGAGAATAATGACCACCAGAGTAGTCGTCTTGATACCGCCCGCCGTCGAACCTGGGCAGCCGCCGATGAACATAAGAATCATGGTCAGCACCTTGCTGCCGTTGGTCAGAGCCGCCGTGTCCACCGTATTAAAACCGGCCGTTCTGGGTGTCACGGCGCAAAAAAGCGCCGCCAGGAATTTCTCCCCCGGCTTCATGTCCGCAAAAAGGTTCTGCCCCTCACTGATCCAGAAAAGAACCGTGCCGCCGGCCACCAGCACCAGCGTCGCGGTCAGAACCACCTTCGTCTGCACGCGATAGCGCATCCAGTGCAGACGATTTTCCAGAATATCCTCCCAGACCAGGAAACCAATCCCGCCGATCAGTATGAGTGCCGACAGCACCAGCACCACGAGCGGATCAGCGGCGTAGGCTGTAAAGGAGGAATATGCCTCCTGATAACCCATCAGGTCAAACCCTGCGTTGCAGAATGCCGACACCGCATGAAATATCCCGTAATAAATACCCTTGCCCAGGCCCATCTGCGGCACAAAACGGCATGATAATAAAAAGGCTCCGGTTCCCTCAAACAACAGTGTGCCGGACAGAATCCGCTTGACCAGCTTCACACTGCCGTTCAGCTGCAGGGTATTCAGGCTTTCATGGATAAGTTCGCGGCCAGCGAGACCGATTTTCTTTTTTAAAAAGAGCATGGCAAAGGTGCCGATGGTGATAAAGCCCAGACCGCCGATCTGAATCTCTGTCAGAAGCACCAGCTGCCCGAACACCGTCCAGTGCGTGAAGGTATCATAGACCACCAGCCCGGTCACACAGGTCGCGGAAACAGAAGTAAAAAGCGCCCCCAGAAAGGTCGTCTCCTCTCCCGCTTTTGTGGCAAACGGCAGCATCAGAAGGCAGGCGCCGGCAAAGATAATGAGAAGGAAGCCTACCATAATCATCTGCGTTCTGGAAAAATAATCTGACAGACGTTTTTGTTTCAGTTTTTCCAACAATCCAGGGTCATTTTCGTATGTCACGGACAGGCTCCTTAATCTGATAGATTTGATATGTCTACCGGAATTATATACCCTGCCCGTGAAAATCTCAATTGATTTCAAAAAAGTTTCTCTTTTTCTTCATTTTCTGTTTTAAAAATTCGTTTATTGTGATAAAATAGGTTTAGAACATGTGTTCGTTTTTGTAATCATCTGCCCCGGTATCTGCCCTTTTCAGAGGAGAAAATATATTGGCCAACCGTTCCTATATCGCAATTGATTTAAAATCCTTCTACGCTTCCGTGGAATGCGCGGAACGCGGCCTCGACCCGCTGACCACCAACCTGGTCGTGGCGGATAAAAGCCGCACGGAGAAGACCATCTGCCTCGCCGTCTCCCCTTCCTTAAAGTCCTGCGGCATTTCCGGGAGGGCCCGCCTTTTTGAGGTCGTACAGCGTGTGAAGGAGGTCAACGCCGACAGGCAAAAACGTGCTCCCGGCCACACCTTCATGGGCAGTTCCACCAACATCCATGAACTGCGGGAGAATCCCTCGCTTGCACTGGACTACATTGTCGCGACGCCGCAGATGGCGCATTATATCAGACGCAGCACGGACATTTACCAGATTTACCTGCGTTATATCGCCCCGGAGGATATTCACGTTTACAGCATCGACGAGGTTTTCCTCGATGTGACAGACTATCTGGATACCTACCGCCTCACTCCGCATGACCTGGCCATGAAGATGATCCGCGATGTCTTAAAGGAAACCGGCATCACTGCTACCGCGGGCATCGGCACCAATCTCTACCTGTGTAAGATCGCCATGGACATCGTGGCCAAGCACATACCGGCGGACGCGGACGGCGTGCGGATTGCCGAGCTGGATGAGATGACTTACCGGGAATTACTCTGGACGCACGAGCCGCTCACAGATTTCTGGCGCGTCGGACGCGGCTATGCCGAGCGGCTCAAAAAGCTGGGGCTGTACACCATGGGCGATATCGTGCGCTACAGCCTGGACAAAGCCGGAGAGAACCGGCTTTATAAAGAATTCGGCGTCAACGCCGAACTGCTGATCGACCACGCCTGGGGATACGAGCCCTGCCGGATTTCCGACATTAAAGCCTATAAGCCTGAGAATAACAGCATAAGCTCCGGCCAGGTTCTGCAGTCTCCCTACGAATTTGAGAAAGCGCGCCTCGTCGTCAGGGAGATGACCGACGCGCTCTCTCTTGACCTGGTGGATAAAGGGCTTGTCACCGACCAGATCGTTCTGACCATCGGATACGACGTGGAGAACCTCTCAGACCCCGACCGGCGAAAGGCCTACCACGGAGAAGTTACCACCGACCATTATGGACGAAGGATTCCCAAATCGGCGCACGGCTCCATCAACTTAAGCAGGCAGACCTCCTCCACCCGGATGATGACAGAGGCGGCCATGGAGCTCTTTGACCGCATTGTCGACCGAAACCTCTTAGTCAGGCGCATGTATGTCGTCGCCAATCACGTCGTCACCGAGGATATGGTCAGGCCGTCCGAGCCGGAGCAGCTGTCACTTTTCACAGATTATGAAGAACTCTTTCAGACACGGGCCAAAGAAGAAGCCGCGCTCGAAAAAGAAAAGCGCGGCCAGAAGGCTATCTTAGAGCTTCAGAAAAAGTTCGGCAAAAACGCCGTCCTGAAAGGAATGAACCTGGAAGAAGGCGCGACCGGCCGCGAACGAAACGGTCAGATCGGCGGGCACAGGGAGTAGGTAAAAACGCATCATACTCACAGAAATTCAGCTTTTACTGCACAATCTTCAGCCCACAGGAGAAGTTTGCACGCAGCAGTACATTGTCAGGAGGAAGGACATGCCAAAAAGAACGATAGCAGATTATCAGGACATCATCCACCTGCCCCCACCACGTCTCCCCAAACCGGACACACCTGTCCATGCAGGAGCGGGCAGCCCAGTTCTCCCCGTTCGCGGCGCTCTCCGGCTACGACGACGCCGTGAAGGAGACCGCCCGCCTGACGGAAGAGCAGATCAGATTAAGTGAAGATTATATTCCGGATTGAGTCCTACAATATGTACGGCGTCTCCTGGTACACATAATAATTGAGCCAGTTGGAGTACAGCGCGTTGCTGTGCGCCCGCCACTGCAGGGGCGGCTTGCGCTCACAGTCATTATTCGGATAATAATTCTCCGGCACTTTGATGGGAAGCCCCTTGGCCTTATCCCTCATATATTCATTGTGAAGGGTATAGCGGTCATACTCCGGGTGCCCCATGACGAAAATCTGTTTTCCCATCTCTGTCATGCACAGGAAAATTCCGGCCCTGTCGCTCTCGGCTAAGACAGTCAGGTCACTGCAGGCGTAGATATCGGCGGCAGAAACCGTCGTGTGTCTGCTGTGCGGCGCCAGGAAGATATCGTCAAAGCCCCGCACAAGCGGAATCTTGCGGTTTAAAACCCGATGCTCAAAAAGCCCGAACAGCTTCTGCGGCAGGAGCTTTTTCTCAATACCGAAATGATAATACAGCGCCGCCTGCGCGCCCCAGCAGATATGCAGCGTGCTGGTCACATGTGTTTTGGTCCACTCCATGATCCGTCGAAGCTCAGGCCAGTAGTCCACCTCCTCAAACGCGTACTGCTCCACCGGCGCGCCCGTGATAATCATGCCATCATAGCGAAACTCTTTTAACTGCTCGAAATTCTGATAAAACTTATTCAGATGATTCGCGGAGGTATTCTGTGAAATATGACTTTCCACCTTCATGAATGTGACATTGACCTGAAGCGGCGTATTGGACAGGCAGCGCAGAAGCTGTAACTCTGTATCCTCCTTCACTGGCATCAGATTTAAAATACAGATTTCAAGCGGGCGAATCTGCTGGCTTGTCGCGCGGTTTTCGTCCATCACAAAGATATTTTCTGTCTCCAGTATGCTTTTTGCGGGTAAATCATTCTGTGTTCTGATCGGCATATGCGTACTCCTCTCACTGTAAATACTGTTTTACAAAATCCTCTTCCGTCATGATCGGGATATCCAGCTCCCTGGCCTTTTTATTTTTATTAGATGTTGAAGCGGGGTTATTATTCACAAGCACACTTGTCTTTGCCGAGACACTGCCCGTTACCTTGCCGCCGAACGCCTCAATCGCTTCCTTTAACTGATTGCGGTTCTCATACAGCAGCAGATCCCCTGTAATGACCACCGTCATACCCTTCAGTTTCTCCGCATCAGCGTTTGTCTCCTCTTCTTTTAACTGCAGCTCTTTCAGCAGCTCCTCAACATCGCCGCGATTATCCGCATCTGCGAAATAGCCAGAGAAGGCCTTCGCCAGTACCTCCCCTACGCCGTCAATTTCCAGCAGCTCTTCAACAGACGCACGCGATAGTCTGTCATAATCATTTTGAAAATGCCTGCAGATCAGCTTCGCTGTCGCCAGACCGATACCGGCGATCCCCAGCGCGTAAATCAGCCTCGCGAGCGTCGTCTGTCTGGAGTTTTCCACCGCCTGCAGAAGATTTTCGCAGCTCTTTTCCCCGAAGCCTTCCATGCAAATGATTGCGTCACGGTGTTCCTTCAGGTAATAAAGATCGCGGAATTTATGCAGGAAACCTGCCGCAATGAATTTTTCCAGCGTTGCTTCACTCATACCGTCAATATTCAGGGCGTCCCTGCTGACAAAAAGGGTGAAGGACTTGATCTTTTTGGCGGCGCAGTCCGGATTGGTGCAGCAGAGGAACTGTCCTTCCTTGATGCTCCTGATCCTGGTAGGAGCGCCGCAGACCGGACAGACTGCAGGGATTTCAAGTGTGTCCGAACCGGTCAGGTTCTCCGCGATCTGCGGAATAATCATATTGGCCTTATATACACGGAGCACATCCCCGATTCCAAGCCTTAACTCCTTTACGATACTGACATTGTGAACGCTCGCCCTACTCACTGTCGTACCCTCTAACTCCACCGGTTCAAAAATCGCCACCGGATTGATCAGGCCGGTTCTGCTGGCCGACCACTCCACATCCAGAAGCTTCGTCTCGCGCTCCTCATCCTCCCACTTAAAGGCGATGGAATCCCGCGGAAATTTGCTGGTTCTGCCGAGACTCTCTCCATATGCGATATCATCAAAGCACAGCACCAAACCGTCGCTCGGCACATCGAAGTGCTCGATTTTATGTGCGAACTCCTGTACAGCCTGAAGGATATTCTCTCCGTTTACCAGTCTGTACTCCACCGTTTCAAAGCCCTGGGATGCCAGAAATTCCATCTGCTCCCGGCGGGTGACAAATTCACGTTCCCCGCACATGACCAGCGTAAACGCAATCAATCGTACATTTCTGGAAGCTGTCACCTCACTGTTTAACTGCCGGACAGAGCCGGAACAGAGGTTTCTGGGATTTTTATATTTCTGGCTTTCCTCCCCGATGGTATCGTTGATTCTCTCAAAATCACTGTAGGTGATGACCGCCTCTCCTCTGAGAATCAGCTTTCCCTGAAAAGGAATGCGCATGGGCAGATTGATAAAAGTCCGCGCGTTATCCGTAATCACCTCGCCCACTTCACCGTTGCCGCGTGTCACGGCTTTCGTTAGTCCCCCGTTCTCATAGGTCAGCACAATGGTGAGACCGTCCAGCTTCCAGCTGAGCAGTCCCTCTTTATCCAGAAGGAAGCGCTTTAGCTCCAGGGGATCCTTGGTCTTACTCAAAGACAGCATCGGACGCTCATGCGCTTCCTTCGGCAGTTCCTCGACTGCGGTATACCCGACAGTCTGCGTCGGACTGCCTGCCAGAATGATGCCAGTCTTTTCCTCCAGCTGCACAAGCTCATCATACAAGCGATCATATTCCAGATTGGACATGATCTCTTCATCCTCCGCGTAATAAGCGCGGGCTGCTTTCTTTAAAATCTGATGAAGCGCAAGCATCCTCTCTCTGTCTGTCATACCCTCTCCATTTCATAACAAAACCACAATATAAAATATATCCGGGTGATTCTTCTCACCATATCGCGCTTTCCGCCCCGCCATCCGGATCTCTTTACCGACAAACATGCGTTATCGCATACAGCCTGGCCAGTTCATCCCCTTCAATCTGACGATACTGCCCAGGTTTTAAATCTTTCAGCAAGATATTAAGCACCCGAACCCGCTTTAAGCTCTTCACCTGGTATCCGAAAACCGCGCACATGCGGCGGATCTGGCGGTTCAGTCCCTGTGTCAGGACAATGCGGAAGGTATATTTTCCTTCCCTCTCCACCGTGCAGGGGCGCGTTGTCTGTTTCAGCTCCTTTAAATAAACACCGGACGACATCCCTCTGATAAATGCATCGGTAATCTCGCGGTCGACCTTTACAATGTATTCCTTTTCATGCCCGGCTGCTCCGTACATCATATCATGAAGCAGGTCCCCATCATTGGACAGGATCAGCAGCCCCTCACTGTCCTTATCGAGCCTTCCCGCATATGTCACCCGCACCGGATAAGAAAACACGTCGCTGATTGTCCTGCCCGCATGCACGTCTCTCTCCGTACAGGTCACGCCAACAGGCTTATACCAGGCAAGTACCACGTACTTTCCCGGCGCGTCCAGCTTCCTGCCGTCAAGCATGATCTCATCATAAGGGAAAATCAACTGCCCCAACTGCGCCGGACTCCCATTGACCGTCACGCGTCCTGCTTTAATCAGTTCATCTGCCTGTCGTCTGGAACAGTTGGCAACCTGCGTCAGATATTTATTAATGCGAAAGTTTCCTTCCATTTTTTCACTCCGGATCAATCTGCCAAAATCAACGCTCGGCAGAAATCTCATTGACAAATCTGTATTATCTTAACATAAAACTCACTTTTTGTACACATATCAATTCCGTTTTCCGCCTCATATCCTCTCTTTAAGAAAGTATACCAAACACAAAAACACAGTCAAAGGAACGAAATTTCCTCTGACTGCGTTCATAAATACTTCCTTTTCTTTAATCAGCTGATTCCTGCTTTTCCAGATATTCCGTCGCAACGTAAGCGATTGAGCCTTCATACTTAATCTTACTGAAACCGCCGGTCACATCCTCAACCCACTCCAGCACCTCGCCGGCGGCAACCTTCCCGATCTTTTCGGCATCTGTGCTCGCTGAAGCACGTACATTGACAGTATCCGTTGCCACGACATAACCGTTGGTAGGCTCACTGTCAGCACTGTCGATAATCTCCAGATAGTCAGTCTTCACATAAGCGGTCTGACCATTGTATTCAATCTGTGCCCATCCGTTGACACGTATCTCAATCACGTCAATGGTCGTTCCCTTCTCAATGGTACCGAGTTTGTCGGCAACTGTTGAATCAGAAGACCTGACATTGATCGTATCCGTTGTGGTAGCCTGACAGGATTTTGCCACCACAGTCTCATCCGTGTCACCTTCTGAGTCATCATCGTCTGATGAAGCTGAAACCAGAGCCGTACCTACAGCATCCCTGATTTCATTGTACATCAGTTCAATGTAGGACGCAATCTCAGAATCCGACTCCAACAGTTCCTGATATTCCTCATCAATAGAATTACAAAGCTCCATAACAGACTCATCTGAAGCAAGTGCGTCAATATAGGCCAGTTCTTCATCCGTAAGCGTATCTTCATTGATATAATAATCGCCATTCTCATCCATGCAGATGTAAAGGCAGTAAATGCCTGGAACCAACGTATCAATTCCCGGAAACTGCGCCCTCGCGGCAGCATACACCACATAGCTGTTCTCAACAGGCCCCAGTTTCGTGAAAACATTGTATTCCGGAAAAGCGTCTATATATTTGCCAAGCTCCTGAATCCGGATTTTTTCCGTATCTGTCACATTACTGCAGATCTCCACCATGGTGTCGACATCTCCGTCCGCGATTGCATTCAGGTATCTGACAACCAGTTCGTTAATCTCAGGATATTTATCTGCTTCCAGGGGATTGTCCACGCTCACAGCGGCAATCGTCTCTTCGGAAATGGCACTGTTATCAACCGCAATCTCCTGCTCACTCTCCGAATTGGCGGAATCATTTTTATGATAGACCAGCATACCAGAAACAAAGACAGCCACCGCCAGTACGATAACCACTGAAAGTATCAGCATTCTCTTTTTCATAGTAGACCTCATAATACACAAAAGTGCCTCTAACCGTTGTTCAGGCAGGAAGACTTCTATAGTCCTGTGGACAAAATATGAGACACTTTTCTATTCTGAAATAAATACAGGAATCGGCGAAACGTGTCCGACAGGAATCGAACCTGCATTAAAGGCGTCGGAGGCCTTCGTTCTATCCATTAGACTACGGACACAAAATTGTAATATGTTACAAAAGTATTACGCCGCTTCCTGTGTATCATAGCACAGCTTTTCTTACTTGTAAAGCATTTTTTGTAACTGTCCTCATCTTTAGTTGCAATTCACGGTCCTCCACCTCATATACGCAATCTCGCCCGCTTCGCGTGCTTTCCCGCCCCTTACAGGGCTAAGATTGCTTATATGGGAGGAGTGACTGATTCTCAGTCATCTGAAAGCTGTAAACAGCCCTTTACAAGCACACTACACTTGACAGATCTGTTTTCAGCTTTCAGATCGACCGTGAATAGTTACTCTTTATTCCGTATCCTCCACGATTTCCATCTGACCCGTCTGCACATTGTAAAGATAAATATGATCCGACAGAATCTCCTCAGCAGGAATCTCCATGTGATTGATATCCTTCACTGTCTGTGCCAGATACTTACCTCCGACAGCGTGCGAAAACGGCACGATAATCACCTCGTGAATGGAAGACGGCAGAAAATAAAATGCTTCTCCCAGCGCTTCATAAATTCTGGCCGCCGTGCCTGGAAGGAATGCCGCGGTTGCACCCCATATTCCGGTCTTTCCAGACAATACAATCATACCGGTACGGCTCTCAGGCAGTTTTTCCGGGAACAAAAGCAGCTTTTCGCGTCTCAGCACAGCGTCCATCGAATTCCAGTACAGGCCCTCCGACCGAAGTGTGTTTTCAATCGCCTTTTCAAAAACTTCCTCCGTTGACACAGACCAGTCCTGCATGTGTTCTTCCCGGAGCATGACTGTACCCCGCACCTGACCGTCCGCCTGTTTTACCTGATAATATACTGTCAGCGCAAAATCCAGAATGCGCCGGAAGGGTACATCCCGCAGCAGGTCCCGGTTTTTTTTTCATAATTCATGATTCTGACATACAGGCCGCTGGCAGCAGCATCAAATGTCAGCATACAGGAAATGTGATCATACAGATACTGTATATCGTCCTTCATCTCCTCCTGATAAATCAGCCACAGCTTTCCGGCAATTTCATCCAGCGGCCTGCCATGGCAGAATTCCTCATAGACCTCCTCCAGATAGATCACAGGTGCACAGACAATGCCCTCCCCCTGTATCATCAGAGCATAACGAAGCTGCCCGTTTAATTTCTGTCTCTCGACCAGTTCCAGCTTAAATCCTGCTTCCGCCTGATCTTTCATCATCTGTAACAGTTCTTCTCTGAATTCATGGTAATACATAGCGTTCTCCTGAATAGATTATTTGAAATAATGGAGCCGCCCTTCCTGCTAAAGTCTATATATAGACAGAAAAAAGGCAGCAGATAAAATCTTGCTGCCCCGAAAGCTATCAGAAAGTTCTGTTCTTACTTTTCATACAAAATATATCCGCGCATATTATGCTCTGGATAAATACTCCTTGGTGCGGGTATCAATCTTAATCACATCGCCATTATTAATAAAGATCGGCACCTTGATGGTCGCTCCGGTCTCTACGGTAGCCGGCTTGGTTACATTGGTTGCGGTATTGCCTCTCACACCAGGCTCAGTGTCGGTTACCTCCAGCTCCACGAACAGCGGGGGCTCGATGGAAATGACCTTCTCCTTATAAGAACAGATCTTGCAGATCTCGTTCTCTTTCACGAACTCCATCGCGTCGCCTACGATATCCGTGCTGTACTCGAACTGGTCATAAGTCTCGACGTCCATAAAGGTGTACATGTCGCCGTCCTTAAATAAAAACTGCATATCCTTCTTGTCAATACGGGCAAGCGGATATTTATCGGACGGGTTGAATGTATCCTCAACGACACCTCCATAAATCACGTCCTTTAACTTCGTTCTGACGAAAGGAGAGCCCTTGCCCGGCTTTACGTGCAAGAAATCAAGCACCATATATACGCTGTTTTTGTACTCAAATGTAATACCTTTTCTGAAATCGCCTGCATTTATCATCACTTTTCCTCCTGAAGTTGTAACAAATATTCCTTACATAGTCTACACGATTACAGGGCATTTTTCAACTGTTTTTTTTACTGTCAGTCTGATTTATCGCCCATTCCGCATTATTTTTCTGTTTTCTGTCCACTATTTGCCTTCAATACCCTGAGCCTGATGTCCGGCTTCAATCCGTTCCAGACACTGATCAATGGCCTCCAGATATCCGGAAAGTCCCTTTCCGTAGATCTGTGAATCACAGGCGTCCTTCGTAACCGAATTGCTTCTGAAAGCCTCCCGCTTCGTGATATCCGAAATATGAATCTCAATCTTCGGCACCGTGATGCTGGCAAGTGCGTCACGGATTGCGTAACTGTAATGTGTGTACGCACCAGGATTAATCACAATACCGGCCGTTCCATCAAAATAAGCCTCCTGGATCCTGTCAATGATAGCGCCCTCATGATTAGACTGGAACACCTCTATTTCTGTCCCGGTTTCCCTGCCTTTATCCGCGATGAGGCGCAGCAGATAATCATAATCTTCATTTCCGTATACAGCCCGTTCCCTGATCCCCAGGAAATTCAGATTGGGCCCGTTAATCACCAGCAATTTCATGTCCGTATGCCTCCTGTAATTCATTCACCAGTCGTCTTAAATCCCAGTCATCCACCCGCAGAATAAAATCTGCGGCTTCCCGGTATATGGGATCGCGCTCCGCAATCATAAGCCTGATTCTTTCCCGCGGATTATCACATTGCAAAAGCGGCCTGGTTGTGTCGTCCTTCAGCCGTTCATAAATCGTATCAGGCTCAGCCTTAAGGTAAACCGTAAAGCCAAGCTTTTTTATCAGCTCTCTGTTTTCAGCGCGAAGAGGTGTTCCGCCTCCCAAAGCCAGTACCCGTGGCGCACATTCCAGGAGCATGGCCTTTAAACAATCCGTCTCCTTTTGCCTGAAATAAGCCTCACCATGCGTCGCGAAAATCTCGCTGACTGTCAGGCCTTCCTTTTGCTCAATCCACTTGTCCGTGTCAATAAAGCACTGCTGCAGAGGATAGCTGACCGCGCAGCCTAATGTACTCTTGCCGCTTCCCATATATCCGATTAAAATCAAATGTGATTTCATCCTACAGTCTCATCTCCTCTTTTAATCTGCGGCGCACAAGGCTGACAGCGTCCTCATCAACCGTCATATCATTCCAGAGTTCATAAGCGATCACTCCCTGGTAAAGGAGCATATCCAGTCCATTATACGCTCTGCCGCCGGCCTGTCTGACCATCTGCATGAATTTCGTGTCAGAAGGATTATATATCAGATCAAAACCGGTGTGGATTCGCTCATAAAACGCCGGATCCTCAATGACGGCCTGTTCTGTATGCGGGCTCATGCCCGTGCTGGTAGCCTGGATGCAGAGAAATTTCTCCTCCGGAAGATCTGAGATATCATAAATGCTGCCGGCAAACATCCGGCAGTCCGGATAAACGGCTGCAATTTCCCTGACGATAGCCTCCGCCTTACAGACAGTCCGGTTCAGAACATAAACACGCTTTGCACCTTTGGAAGCAGTCATCATGGCGACAGCCCTTGCGGCACCGCCTGCTCCCAGAATCACGATTGTTTCCCCCTCTATCCGGATGTTCTCCTGCTGCAGCGCCCGGTACAAACCCGGCATGTCAGTATTATAGCCCTTATAGCCCCTCTTTTCTTCTATTCTGACAAGCGTATTGACCGCACCAATTTTTGCCGCAAAATCATCCAAATCCACCAAAGCGGGAATGACGGCGGATTTATGGGGCACAGTTACATTTAATCCTCCAATACCGAGCGCATACGCGCCTTTCACCGCGCTGACCGGATCATCCACCACCGGAAAGGCGCCGTATATCAGATTATGTCCATAATAAGCAGCCAGTGTATTGTGTATCACCGGAGACATGGTATGTCCCACAGGATTTCCAATCAACCCGAAAATCCGGGTATGACCGTCAATATTCAGTGCGTCACGGTTCATATGCGGTTCTCCCTTTTTTCACCTGCGTGATTTTAGGTGTTTCTTCTTTTTAGCCGGTGTTATTCTTTTTCGATAAGCGTACAACACAGGCTTTTCCAGAAGCCTCTTACATACAATCTGCGGCTCCTCTTTCAATGTCATCGGTTCCACTAAAATACTGTAAATACCAAGCCGTCTGGCGCCCCAGACATCGGTAAACAGCTGATCCCCTACAAAAAGCGTGGTCTTCGGCGTGGAATGAAGCCGCTCCATTCCCTGCTCATAGCCGCTGCGCAGAGGTTTGCCTGCTTTCGCCACATAATCAATGCCGCAATCAATGGCAAAGGATTCCACGCGCGGACCCTTGTTATTGGAAATCACAGCAATCTGATAACCAAGACTTTTGAGTTCATTTAAAAAATTTCTGCACGGCTCATCCGCCGGAGCATCCGGATATACCAGCGTATTGTCAATGTCAAAGAGCACGGCGCGGTATCCTTTCGCATAAAAATCCGCATAAGGTACATCCCAGGCCCTTCTGACCGCCGCATCCGGGAAAAAATTATTCAGCATATGAAAATTCCATAAGAAAAGAATCCGCTTCCTATTCTTTTCTTTGATTGAAAGTCATCCTTATTGTTCCGACAGAAGCTTTTTCAGCTCTTCCATGAAAGTATCGGCATCCTTAAACTCTCTGTAAACAGAAGCGAAACGCACATAAGCGACCATATCCAGATCTTTCAGTTTAGACATCACCATCTCTCCGATATCAGTGGACAAAATTTCCGCCTGTTCCCTGGCATAGATCGCCGTCTCAATCTCATTGAGCGCCTCACTTAACTGCGCGGAGCTGACCGGCCGTTTATGGCAGGCGCGCAGGATGCCCTGTTCTAATTTGGAGCGGTCATACACTTCTCTGGTCTGATCCTTTTTAATCACCATAACCGGGAAGGTCTCCACCTTCTCATAGGTGGTAAAACGTCTGCCGCAGCTTTCGCAGACTCTCCGCCTGCGGATGGAATTGCTCTCTTCCACCGGTCTTGAATCTACCACTCTCGTATTATCCTGACCGCAAAATGGACACCTCATGTAACGCCTCCCTTGAGAATTACTATAAAAGCCGATTGCTTCGCTCTAACGAGCTCGACACGTTTTTATAGTAATATAACAAAAACTCTATCTTGCGTCAACCAGAATAATATCCGGTCCGATCTGGCAGATTTCTTTAAAATCCAGGACATAATCCGGCTCTGCCGCCATAAAAATACTGAATTTCAATCCGCACGGTACATACAATTTCAGAATACAGCCGGTACGGGGATCAAATTCCAGATCCTGTATTTTCCCCAGCTTTTTGCATCCCTTTACATCAATGACCTCTTTATTTTTCAGTTCGGAAAATAACATGGAAACACGCCCTTTTTGTTTATTGTATGTTTTTCTGTATAAATTTGCCTCCGGTAAGCCAAACTAAAAGAGAACAAAAGATGGCGCCGGAACAGACTTTAAAAAATCTGTCCGGCGCCAATTCATAAAACGCGTGAGTCAAACGATATTTCAACCCTCGCGCTGTCCGGAGGAAACCATGGGAAAAGTAGAAATCTGCGGCGTCAATACCGCCAAGCTTCCATTACTGGCGCAGGAAGAAAAGGATATCCTTTTTGAACAGATCGCGCAGGGCGATGTGACTGCCCGTGAAAAATACATTGAAGGCAACCTGCGTCTGGTTTTAAGTGTAATCAAGCGTTTTTCCTCGACCGAAGAAAACGTGGACGACCTCTTTCAGATTGGCTGCGTAGGTCTGATCAAAGCCATCGACAACTTCGACCGGTCTTTAGGTGTCAAATTCAGTACCTATGCGGTGCCGATGATCATGGGGGAAATTCGCCGCTATCTGCGCGACGGCGGTTCCATCCGGGTCAGCCGTTCCTTAAAGGATATCGCCTACCGGGCCATGCAGACGCGGGAAGCCATCATGAACGCTTCCCAGAAAGAACCCACTGTAGAGGAAATTGCAACCGAGATCGGTATTCCATTAGAGGATGTGGTTTATGCCCTGGACGCCATCCAAAGCCCGGTCAGCCTTTATGACCCTATCTACACTGACGGCGGAGACACGCTCTACGTCATGGATCAGATCAGTGATAAGAAGAACAAGGAAGAAAACTGGGTAGAGCATATTACCTTAAGTGAGGCCATGCAGCGTTTAAACGAGAGGGAGAAGGAAATCATCTCCCTGCGCTTCTTTGAGGGCAAAACACAGATGGAAGTTGCGCAGCATATCGGTATTTCGCAGGCGCAGGTATCAAGGCTGGAAAAAAATGCGTTAAAGAGCATGCGGCAGTATCTGGGGTGATCATGTATGAATAAACGCACTCTCAGTCCCGCTGTAAACCTCTCACCCCCTTCAGTCTTAACCCCTGTTCCTTTTCCTCAAGCTCCAGAAAAACAGGACGTTCCTGCAGACTCTCGTTAGGTGAATGCAGTGCCAGCATAATTCTGCCATCTTTGGCTTTAAAAATCATTCCATGACCGCCGTTTTGTGAAAAAAGAGGCTCTTTTTGCTGGGTCCACCCCTCCAGAATGTGTCCGTCTTTCGCCTTCGCCATACCCACTGCGTAACCAAGACTTCCGAAGGACGACCAGATCATCACCAGATCATCATTGCCAAGATGGTAAATAAACGGTCCGTCCGTCACATAGCGTTCGGCCGGTTGTGTGACCCATTCCGCATCCGCGGCATGAAACAGAAGTTCTGGTTTACCCGCAGCCGCCTTCAGATCAAAAGTCAGCTGCATGGCACAGATCTCGCCGTTCACTGTTTGCTTCCATTCATGGCAAAATACCATATATGGCGTTCCGTCAGGCGACACATACAGCGTTCCATCCAGGCACTCCCAGTCAGGGGGAGTAATATTTCCGTCTGAATATGGGACAAATCTGCCGTCCGGTCTGTCTGAAACCAGGATGGAGGTTCCCCGGCACACATTCTGTGCTTTGAACGAGACAAACATATAAAATCTGCCTCTGTATTCATGCACCTCAGGCGCCCAGTAATTCATGGTATATTTAAAATCCGGCGTCCTTGAAAAAACAGTCACAGGCTCCGACCAGTTTTCCAGATCCTCGGAAATATACACATCCAGCCCATGGGCCTGATCCGTCCAGCACTCATATCCGCGGGTACCATACATATAATATTTCCCATCATGTAAAAGAACAAATGGATCCCTTAAGTTAATTTCACTTGTTTTCATTTCATGACTGCTCCTTTATGTAAATTGTATTACGCCGCTATTTTAATAGCCGCCGCATGAGAAAGCAAGAGATTTTTCATATTTACCGTGAGGCAGTCACCCAGACACACAAAAAACGCAATAAAACTTCGAAAATTCCTGATCACCATCTTGAAATTGCACTTTTCATATCATATAATAAGGCCGAAAAATCCATTCACGAAAGGACATCTGAAATGAAAGCTCTTATCAAGGAATTCAAGGAATTCATCTCCAAAGGAGATGTCATGAGCATGGCCGTCGGCATCATCATCGGCTCCGCTTTCACCGCTATTGTTACCTCTCTGGTAAACGATATCATCACTCCCATCATCGGCGTGATTATCGGCGGCATTGATTTCTCCGGCATCGCCATCACCTTAGGAAGCGCCTCCATCGGCATCGGCTCCTTTATTCAGGCGATCATCAACTTCTTACTTACCGCGCTTGCCCTCTTTTTCATCATGAAGGCTCTTAATTCCATGCACCGCAAAAAAGAAGAAGAACCCAAAAAGGAAGAGCCTGCACCGGTACCCGCGGATGTGCAGCTGCTGACTGAAATCCGGGATCTGTTAAAAGAAAAGAAGTAAGCATTCTTTTTCAGTTCATCCCCACATCCTGCAAGTGATTGAAAAACCTGCTCCGTCAGGCGCAGGCATGAGAAAATGGGCCGCACAGCTGTGCGGCCCATTTGACTTTACTTTTACTGAAAACTGGTATAACAGCTTCCGGAATGCTGCGGATGCATCAGATATTATTTTGCATAGTCGACTGCGCGTGATTCTCTGATCACGTTGATCTTGACCTGACCTGGATACTCCAGTTCTGTCTCGACCTTTTTCGCAATGTCCCGAGCCAGCAAAACCATATCATCATCCGATACCTGCTCCGGTATCACCATTACTCGAACCTCTCTACCCGCCTGGATAGCAAAAGATTTATCTACACCTTTGAAATTGTTTGTGATTTCCTCCAACTGCTTTAATCTGGTAGTATAAGTTTCCAATGTCTCACGTCTGGCGCCAGGTCTGGCGGCGGAAATCGTGTCCGCGGCCTGTACCAGACAGGAAATCAGGGATGTAGGCTCCACATCGCCATGATGGGATTCTACCGCATTGATCACGGTTGCGTTTTCTTTGTATCGCTTACAAAGTTCCGCTCCGAGCTGTACATGCGTACCTTCCATCTCATGATCCACAGCTTTACCAATGTCGTGCAGCAGCCCTGCACGTTTTGCAAGCCGGACATCCAGACCAAGTTCCGCTGCAAGCAGCCCTGACAGCTGCGCAACCTCTACAGAATGTCGCAATGCATTCTGCCCATAGCTGGTCCTGAATTTCAGCTTGCCCAGCAGACGAACCAACTCCGGATGGATGCCATGGACGCCAACTTCCAGTGTGGCTGCCTCTCCCTCTTCCTTGATGGTCGTCTCGACTTCCTTCTGCGCTTTCTCCACCATCTCTTCAATCCGAGCGGGATGAATGCGCCCATCTACGATCAGTTTTTCCAGTGCAATTCTGGCGACTTCTCTTCTGATGGGGTCATAGCTGGATAAGATGACTGCCTCCGGCGTATCATCAATAATCAGATCCACACCGGTCATGGTTTCGATCGTCCGGATATTCCTTCCTTCACGTCCGATTATGCGGCCTTTCATCTCATCGTTTGGAAGCTGGACGACGGAAATTGTAGTCTCAGAGACCACATCCGCAGCACAGCGCTGGATAGCGTTCACAACGTAATCCCGGGCGCGTTTATCCGCTTCCTCTTTTACCCTTTGATCCATTTCCTTGATCTTCAGGGCAGTTTCATGTTTCACTTCATCTTCAACAATTTTCAATAAGTAGTCTTTTGCCTGGTCGGAGGTAAGACCAGAGATTCTTTCCAGTTCCTGTATCCGTTGCTCGTTCAGCTTTGAGATTTCAACACGTTCCTTTTTCAGCGCATTTTCCCTCTCCACCAAACTGGCTTCTTTGCGTTCGATAGCGTCTGATTTTTTATCGATATTCTCTTCCTTCTGCTGAACACGTCTTTCATAACGCTGTACCTCCGCACGACGATCCTTAATCTCCTTGTCCAATTCATTCTTGGCACGGATATTTTCTTCCTTCAGTTCCAGGGAAGTCTCGCGCTTTTTGGTCTCAGCAGCTTTCAGAGCTTCATCGATAATCTCCCTTGCTTTATCCTCCGCGTTGCCAATTTCTTTCTCCGTCACATTCTTGTGATAAGCTGTGGCGGCAAAATACGTAACAACCGCGGTGATAACAAGGACAACCAGTACTATCACGACAACAATGCCGATCGATATCATACAGGAAGCTCCTCCTTATTAAATTTTCATTGTATATCATGATGGGACGCACAAAATGTCCCACGATTTACTACAACAGATTAATATTACTGTATAAATTGCATAATGTCAAGTGATAGATTTTACATTTGTTTTTAATTCACGGCCATATCTTTATCTTGACAAAATGCCCCGTCCGCCGGTAATATGGTGATAGTTTCGCTGCGCTGACAAATATATCCGTGTATGTTTCCCTTGCGCATAAGAACATTCGCATACCGAAAGCAAAAAGCGCTGAGAACCGGGAGAATATATGATGTTGAAACAAATCCGCCTCAACCAGGGCTTTAAAAAAACAGCCGCCTTTTTCATTTTATTTGTGTATATCTGAGTATTGCTGGTACTTCAGGATTTTCCCGCAACCTATACCACCAATCTGCTGTCTATCGTCATCAGTGGTTTCCTCAGCCTGTCTGTAACTGCTCTCCTCTTTCATGCACTGAAAAATCTGCCGCAGATCAAGCCGGAAAAAACGGTATCTTCTGACTCCAGACAGACACGGATTGGTATCATCTGTATCTTCATTGCTACGCTTCTGATCATGCTGTTGCACTTTCTCGGGGAATACACGGAAGAGATCTATTCCGCGGGCAGTGACATCCTGAATCAGTATTCTCAGGCGATTGGAGCGTATCCATTAAATAACTGGCATCCGTTTCTGCACACACTTCTTTTTTATATAATCCCGATCCGATTGACGAACAGTACGGATGTGATTGTGATTTTACAGCTGCTGTATTTCAGTATGGCTTTCACCTATCTGGTATATGTGCTCATTTTAAACGGGGGCAGTCGTTTTTTCATTATTGGATTTTCTCTGTACGTATGGATCAACCCGTTTCTGACAGCCTGGATGATTTATCCAACGAAAGATGTTGCAATGATGATATTTGCCATTGTTCTCATGGCATATTATATCCAGATCATCTGTTCGAAAGGCGCATGGCTGCATAAAAAGCGTAACCTCTTTCTGTTCTCACTTTTTGCTGTCCTGTGCTGCTATATGAGACATAATGCAATCCTTTTTGTAGCACCGCTGGTGCTGATTGCTTTGCTATATGATTTCAAAAAAAGCCCTGAAGAGATGAAGAGAAAGCTCACTGCCATCCTTCTGATGCTTGTAATCTCTCTGCTTATAAACGGTATCTATATCCTCTATGATGTAGAAGAGCCATCTTATCGTACCCTCGAAATGATAGGAATGCCTGTTTCCATCTGGTCAAATGTCCTGCAATCTAATGCTGCTGCTCTCCCGGAAGAAACCCGGTTGGCTCTGCAGGCACTACTGCCACAGGATATGATTGATCTGTTTTCCGCAGAAGGAGGATTTAATTCCATTAAATTCCTCGATGGAATGGAATGGGATCAGCTTGATGCCCTATCCTATCAGGAAGTAATAAAATATACCATTCAATGCTTCCGATACGCGCCCCGGGAATCCATTGCGGCCGTCACAAAACTGACCAATTTCGTCTGGTCCTTTAATATTTCTGATGAGCCCAAAAACTACTATATGGTCACATCAGCCGCTTCAGAGCCTCTTTCACGACTTGTCATGCAGCTGAAGGTATCGTTCGGTTCCGGCCTTTTAGGCTCCCTGTTCGGCGCATACGGCCTGCAGATGCTCCTGATGCTGGTTGTGGGGATGATTTTATTTGCCAGTGGAAGAACCTCTTTTCTGCACCTTATGCCCTTTTTCTGCTACAATTACGGGACAATGCTGCTGCTGACCGGAAGAGATTACCGGTTTTTCCTGTATAATATTCCACTTTGGATACCGGTTATCTTTCTGATGATGAAAGACGAGAAAACACTGAAGCAATAGCATCCATACTGTAGCCCTTCCGGTACAGGAAGGCCTGCATCTTCGCCCTCTCCTTTGCATCTGCGAGCTTTGGGTCATAATTTTTCTTTTCCAGGAGTCTTTCAATCTGCGCTGTCTCATCCCAGTCCAAATTGTCAGCCTGAAAGCGTTCCCATACGTGGTCAAAAATTTCAGCCGAAATTCCCTTTGCAAGAAGATCCCGGCGCATTCTCTGCATGCTCCGGTCCGCGCTGTGATAACGGATATAATCCTCCGCATATCTGTCATCGTCCACGTAGTGAAATCTCATCACATACGCAAGCGCCTGATCGATCAGTTCCTGCGGATAGTGATTCTCCTGAAGTTTACGTTCCAGCTCTGCTTTGGTATAATTCTTTTTCTGCAGCAGGTTCATGGCGCGCAGACGGCTGCGCTTCACCAGCGTGATCTCCCATAGCTCAGACCAGCGCGCAGGGTCAACCTCCGCTTCCTCTCTGAGTCCGTATTGACGCAGTTCATTTTTATACAGAGGAAAAACAAGGTGCCCGTCTATGGTAACGAGCACCTTTTTTGCGTTCAGCTCTCTGATTTCCGTGACGATCATGATTCCTCTGACGCCTGCTCAGCGGCTGCTGCAACAGGTGCTGCAGGGACAGGTGCAGCCGGCAGGCCGTAATATTCTCTGACCTTCGCATCCACTTCAGCCAGTACCTGCGGGTTCTCCTGCAGGTATATCTTGGTATTCTCACGGCCCTGTCCGATCTTGTTGCCCTGATAGGAATACCAGGCACCGGATTTATTGATTACATTGATGTCCGCCGCAAGATCCAGTACGTCTCCAACCGTAGAAATCCCCTGACCGAACATGATGTCAAATTCCGCTTCCTTGAAGGGAGGTGCCACTTTGTTTTTAACCACTTTGACACGGGTACGGTTGCCCACATCGGAGCCATTCTGCTTGATAGAAGCAATCCTGCGAACGTCCAAACGGATGGAGGAATAGAACTTCAGAGCACGTCCGCCGGTTGTAGTCTCCGGATTTCCGAACATGATGCCGATCTTCTCACGAAGCTGGTTAATGAAAATCACAATACAGTTGGTCTTATTGACTACAGCGGTCAGCTTGCGCAATGCCTGAGACATCAGCCTGGCCTGCAGACCCATATGACTGTCTCCCATATCACCGTCGATCTCCGCCTTCGGCACCAGAGCCGCCACAGAGTCTATCACGATGATATCCACAGCGCCGGATCGCACCATTGTCTCAGCGATCTCCAGTGCCTGCTCTCCGTTATCAGGCTGTGAAATGTAAAGATTGTCAATATCCACGCCGATCGCCTTGGCATAGGTCGGATCCATGGCGTGCTCCGCGTCAATGAAGCCGGCAATACCGCCCCACTTCTGAACCTCCGCGATCATATGTAATGAAACTGTCGTTTTGCCGGAAGACTCCGGTCCGTATATCTCTATGATACGTCCCTTTGGTACACCGCCCACTCCAAGCGCAATGTCCAGGCTAAGCGCACCTGTAGGTACTGTTTCCACATTCATTTGTGCCGCAGGGTCTCCCAGCTTCATCACCGCGCCCTTGCCGTACTGCTTCTCAATCTGTCCCAGCGCTGCATCCAGCGCCTTCTGTTTCTCACTTTTCTCCATACTTTTAGTCTCCTTCTCAGGAACAAATGTTCTGTGCTGCATTCAGGATAAAACATTTGTTCGATCCTGTCAACAGTTTTTTACGATTCCCGGCAAAAATTTTTAAGACAGTTTTTCCGAAATGCTGCAGTTTCCCTGCGTCAGAACCTCTAATGCCATCTGAAGCGCCATGTCCGCTGCCTGCTCCCTGACCTGTGTGCGGTCTCCCTGAAAATGAAATTCCTTCACACTAAGCGAAACTTTCAAAGGCCCTGCAGAAAAAGATCCATCAGCGGATAATCCACATTGTGTACTGTCCATAAAAGCACAGCCGATATAAACCAGGCCAACCTCTTCCCCCTGCCCGCTGTCCGGACCCGCATAGCCCGTCACGGAGAGTGCGATATCGGCATCCGCCCTGACTAACGCCCCCTCAGCCATTTCCGATGCGGTTTGCCTGCTGACAGCGGACCATTTTAAAAGCGTGTCCCCGGATACCATCAGCTCTTCCTTCTTGGCTCTGTCGGAATACGTCACAAAACTTCTCTCAAAACAATCGCTTGCTCCCGCAACGCTGACCAGTCTTGAAGCCAAAAGACCACCCGTGCAGGATTCCGCACAGGTGATCTTTAAGTTATTCTGTATGCAAAAGTGTATAACCCGCTCTTCTGTTGTCATGATTTCCATCCTCTTGCCGGCAAGCTCTGATATTTTCCTGTTCGTTCTTATATCCTTTGCGTACATTATCTGAAGTCACTCAGAACCTGCCTGTTTTTACCGATATAATCCACTAAAGAAATGACTGTCAGTGCAAGTGCAATCCACATCACAAGCGTCGTAACCGGAGCCAGAATATCAATATCAGCAATCATCAGAATAATCATGATCATCTGAAAAGTCGTCTTATATTTGCCCCACATACTGGCCGCAATGACAATTCCATTATCGGAAGCCACCAGCCTGAAGCCGCTGATAATAAACTCCCTGCTGACAATGATAATCACAACCCAGCTCGGAATCCGTCCGATATCGGTCAGGCAGATCAGGGCCGCGCAGACTAATATTTTATCCGCAAGAGGATCCATGAACTTCCCGAAATTTGTGATCATATGATACTTTCTGGCAATTCTGCCATCCAGAAGATCAGTCAGGCTGGCAACGACAAAGATTACAAGCGCAACCCAGTCCATATACTCAAGTACACCGCCAAAAAGGGCGACAAACCACCCCCATCTCGCATGGCCGCCCAGCAGGCAGATCACAAAGGGAACCACCATAATCATACGGGTCGTGGTAAGTTTATTCGGCAGATTCATGATAAAGTTCTCCAATCAGATCATAGTCGCGGGATCCCGTCACTCTGGCCCACACAAAATCACCGGACATAAGGGATTCGTCTGTCTGTATAAAAATATATCCGTCCACACCCGGAGCATCCCGGTAGGTGCGTCCTATATAAACCTCATCCTCGTAAAGCTTTCCCTCTATGACGCAGTACAGCAGCTGCCCTGACAGACTTTCCGCTTTTTCAAAGGCAATCTCCTGCTGCAGCTCCATCAGCTCACTGCGGCGGTTCTCCTTTATTTCCTCCGGAATCTGATCCGGGAAGGACGCTGCCGGCGTATCCTCTTCCTGAGAATATGCAAACACACCCAGGCGGTCAAATTCCGTCTCATTCACGAAACGGTAAAGCTCTTCAAACTCCTCCTGCGTTTCACCCGGGAAACCGGAAATCAGCGTTGTACGCAGCGCAATATCCGGAATCTCCTGCCGCAGCAGTTGAATGATTCTGCATAAATCATCATGATTCGTGCGCCGTCCCATACGCTTTAAGATCCGATCACTGGCATGCTGTATGGGCAGATCCAGATAATGTACAACCTTTTCACACTCGCGCATGGTCCTGATCAGGTCCTCATCAATCTCTTCGGGATAGCAATATAAAATACGGATCCATTTCAGGTCATTTATTTCATTGAGACGCCGTAAAAGAACGGAAAGGCTCTTTTTCCCATAGAGATCCGCTCCATAGAGCGTTGTCTCCTGCGCCACCAGAATCAATTCCTTCACTCCCTGACTGACAAGGTCCTGTGCTTCCCTGATCAGATCTTCCATGGGTACGGAACGATACCGGCCCCGAACGGATGGGATTACACAGTAGGTACAGCGCTTGTCGCAGCCCTCTGCAATTTTTAAGTAAGCATAATAGCCGCCGGTTGACGCAATCCGCCGGTTTTTCACGCCGGCGAGATATGCAAGCTTCTCCATATACTCCCGATTTCTGTTTCCGGCCAGCACGTCATCGACTGCATCCGCAATTTTCTCAATTGCCATGGTTCCGACCACCGCATCCACTTCCGGAAGTTCGGTTTTTATCTCCTCGCTGTAGCGCTGCGCCAGGCATCCGGCCGCAATCAGAGCCTTTAAATGTCCGGATTGCTTAAGCGTTCCTAAATCAATCAGCGTCTGAATGCTCTCCTCCTTGGCATCCCCGATAAACGTGCAGGTGTTCACCACCGCCACATCGGCTTCCTTTTCGTCATCGGTAAAAGCATAGCCCCTGTCCGCGAGCAGACCGAGCATTTTCTCGGAATCCACAAGATTTTTATCACAGCCCAGAGATACAAAGATAATTTTGATCATGTGGTCTTAATTTTCCTCACCGGATTCGTCTGAAATAATTTTTACCTGACCCTCGTAAAGCTCCTGCACGGCAATACTTAACGCATTGTCAGCTCTGCCGACTGCCTTCGGCTGGGAACCATCCACGATCTGACGGGCACGCTTGGCAGTTGCCATCACGATCGAATACCGGCTGTTGACCAGCGGAGAATCCGGATCCGTTCCTTCATTGACTACGTCCATAAGTTCTACATAAGATGGGTGCAACATAATAAAAATTCCTCCTTTTTACTGCTGTTGCCTTTAAAAAGAAAGGCTTTGCAGATCACTGTAAATACTCTCTATAAAGGTGGCGTTTCTGGCCGCCGCAAGCTTCTGCGACTGAATGATATGGTGCATCTGCTCCACACAGACATCCAGATCATCATTGACCAGAATATAATCATAGTGGGGAATGTATGCGCATTCCTCACCGGCTCTTTTCATTCTGGCGGCAATCACCTCGCCGCTCTCCGTCCCTCTTCCTTTCAGTCTGTCATACAGAATCTGAACGGAAGGCGGAACCACAAACAACAATACCGTGTCAGGAAATTTTTCCTTGATCTGCAGCGCTCCCTGAACCTCAATCTCAAGGATGACATCCTTACCCATGAGAAGCTGGCTGTCCACATAGGCTCTGGGAGTTCCGTAATAATGATCACAATAACAGGCGTGTTCAATCAGCCCTCCGACCGCAATTTCATGTTCAAAGGTTTCTCTGTCCGTGAAGAAATATTCCACGCCATCCTGCTCACCTGGTCTGGGAGAACGGGTAGTCATGGAAATACTGAGTGCGTACTGTCCGGAATATCTGCGCAGCAGCTCCTTCATAATCGTGCCCTTGCCCGTGCCGGCGAAACCGCTGACAACAATCAAAATCCCCTTTTGATTCATCCCATGCTCCCCTACTCAATATTCTGTATCTGCTCACGAACCTTTTCAATCTCCGTCTTTAAAAGGATCGCTCTGTTGGTAATCTCCAGATCGCCGGATTTGGACAATGTCGTGTTGGCTTCCCGGTTCATCTCCTGCGCGATAAAATCCAGGCTCCGGCCCACATTTGTCCCCGTTTCAAGCGCTTCTCTCGCCGTATGAATATGGCTCTTTAAGCGCACCAGTTCCTCATCCACACATGTTCTGTCTGCGAATATGGCGACTTCCGTCAGAAGACGGTTTTCATCCACATTCACATCCTGCAGCGCATCCTCCACTTTTCTGCGAAGCTTCTCCTGATATTCTGCAATTATCTGCGGAGACCTTTCCTCAATGAATCGCACATGCTCTTCCATTGTGTCAAGCTTCCCCATAAGATCAGCCTTTAAATGCTCTCCCTCCACATTTCTGGATGCCGCGAACTGCTGCGCCGCTTCTGAAAAAGCCTTCTGAAGATCCAGCCAGATCGCTTCTTCATCCACCGGTACTTCTTCCAATGAAAAAACCTCTGGAAGCCTGGACAAGTGCGAAACCCCCCAGTCATTCACCAGATCAAAATCCCGGGAAATCTGTTTTAAATATCCGGCATATTCCTCCGCAATCTGCCGATTGTATCTGACAGAAACGGTCGACTCGGAATAATCCTCCATGGAAACAAAAATATCCACCTTACCTCTGGACGCGTATTTTTTCAGTTCGTTCCGGATCGGAATCTCCAGAAATGTCAGCTTTCTGGGAAGCTTTACCGATACATCCAGATATTTATGGTTGACCGATTTGATTTCCACCGTATATCTGCGGTTGCCGGCCATTAACTCGCTTCGTCCGAAGCCTGTCATACTTCTGATCATATTTTTCCTCTTTTGCATCGGTTTTTTTGCAGGCGCCTGAAGCTTCCCTGCAGCATGCCAGCTATTAGTATAGTAAAATAAGCGTAAATAGTCAAGATTTTATGTGAATCAAAAAATACTGCGAAAAATATTGTCTGTTTACAGCTTTCAGATTGACCGTGAATAGTAACTGCTGATCATCAAAAAACCCACAGACGGCAAAAGCATCTGTGAGTTTCAGTATTGACTTCATTTATTGATTATTCATCCAGAATACTGGAAATATACGCGTCCACGCCGCTTCTGTCGATACCGAGCGCGATCGCCAGCTCGCCGTTCAGACGTTCTCTTGCAATGCCAAGATATTTTTCATCCATGGACATATTTTTCTTGCCAGCGCGCATACGATCCTGCCTGCGTTTATATATAGTTTTGATCACGCGAATTGTGTCTCTGTGATCGCCTGTGTGCAGAAGCTCCTTGAAAACCTTCTCACGTTCCTTCTCATTTGTGATCAAAACCGGCTCCATCTGCGGAATCTGGCGAACCAGCTCCTCCGCGCTCTGCTTTGTCATGACCGGACGCAGATCATAATTATCGCCGTCGACCGGTACAAAAAGACGACTCTTGGTATCATATACAGGAGCCAGTTTATAAAAAGATCTCTGTGATTTGTCCAGCTTCACATCCACAGGTCCGATATGCTCCACCTTACAGACGCCATACACCGGATGTACCACGAGCATACCTGTTTCAAACCTCATTCGCTTCCCTCCTTCTGAAATTACACGCATAAAACAATCTTATTTCTGCTTATTTATAATTATACCCCTTTTTTTCTGAATTTAAAATGTATTTTTCTTTTGCACAGAAAAATTTCGTGTTTTTTCACAAAAACAATTCGGATATTTTTGTGAAAAATTACCCATAATAAAAAACCGCTCAACAAGCATCCTTATGCACATCCAAAAGATCAATCAATCCGTCGGAATCCGTCCTGAAAGCTGTCACCCCGCATTTCAAAATCATATGTGAGTACCGGTATAGAAGGGAAATAGGCATATCCAGTCTGATCGCCAGTAGCCGGGACATAAACAATCTGATCACCCAGCAATCTCTCCTCAACCTCATAGCTTCCGTATTCCTGCTGGAAAATATAATACGGATATGCTTTGATACTCCATATATAGTCGACCTGCATATATGCTTTATAACAACCAATAATCAAAATACAGCCAAGCAGTATCCTGTCAAAATGTAAGCGGAGTAAAATCCATCCCGCAGTCAGCATACAAAGTAACAGAACGTAGGCATACCCATAGCGAAGAAGCGGAGCGCTGAGCTGCCAGTATAAATAGGACACCCCCACAGCTGCCATAACAAGAAGTTCATCCAGATGGCTCCAGGCTCTCTTCCATAAAAGTACCAGAAACCCGCCCAAAATCAGGAAAATGCTCATCACATCTGCAAGGATCAGAAACTGTTCCGTCCGTGAAAGAGTTGTTAAAAACCAGTTCGGGAACCATTCCTTCACAGGCAGATTAACCAGTGAGGAATTATATAAACCTCGACCCCAGGTTTTTATCTGAGCGACATCCACGCTGATATTCTCCGCGCTCATTTTCCATTCTACATCAAACAGATCCAAGGCAGCAAGCGGGTAAAACAAATAGCCCGAAATCAGGAATGTCCTGATCATCCACGGAACCGCTACCACAAGGCCAGACAAAAGGTATATTATGATCTCCTTTACCTTCTTTTCCCTGATCAGCATGACAGCCGGCTTTATAAGCAGAATCAAAATCAGGCCAGCGGTCAGCTTCAATGTGATCGCGTACACTCCCATCACACACAAAAGACAATAAGGAGCACGATGCTGCTGCAAGTCCTCCAGGCAATCCAGCCAGCAGATCACAATAAAGAAAATTACACACATAGTCGGATAATCTGTGGCCGGCGATACCACTTCATCCGTAATCATCGTCAGATAATAAGCAGCCGCAATCCGCGCATAGTCCGACCAAAGCAATCTGCGTCGTTTTACACATTTTCCGAGCGGCAGTATCAGGAGGCTCAGCAGAAATGCAAAATATCCGCTCATTGCATGCAGAGACTGACCGCACAGCCATTTCATGCTGTAAAGTGCCGAGAGGGAAAAAAAGAACTGTTATATGCCATCCGTCCGAAAAAAAGCCCCAGACCGGTCACAACGCCATACTCTTCAATCCACCTGATACTCTGCGCATGATAAAGATCACTGTCATACATGAGATATCCGCGTGAGGTAAAGAACGCCCATGCCAGGAATATAACCAGAAGCAGCAGAAAATAATATATCCTTTTGCCGCGTATATGTTCTACCAGAAAATTCTTCATCTGACGATGAAGAAAAATAATCAAAAGGATACAGCCTGCAATTAAAAGCAGATTTGCTGTCATGGCGACTCCCCCAAACAGACTGAACACCTGCGCGTACACTGTTGCCATAATCAGTCCTGCCATCAGCACCCCCGCGCAGCTGCGTAGACGGTATCCGAATACTCTCCCGCAAAATTCGGAAAAACCCAATACCCATGCAGTATGTAGTAAACAGGACATATATCCAGTCCAGTATAATGGATAGCATAACGCCTCTTCCTCCTCAGTATATGGACTCTTAATCTTCAATTGCCATGGCGTCCCCGGATCTCGTCAGCGCAATCACTTCCGTCTGCTGATTCTTTACATCACGTTCCTGTCGATATGCCAGTACGGCTTGTGCATCATTTCCAAATCCCATAGGCACTACATTGGCCACATACGCGGTATTCAGCAGATACTCTATCCCGAGTCGGCTGTATTTCCCCTGCTCCGGAATAAGATCTGCGAAAGCAAGAAAAATTTCCCTGTCATAAAGCGTTTCCATGTAATGCTTGAAGCGGGCGGTGCGTTGATTAAACACCTGTCTTGAATCGCTTTCCCAGACCCACCAGTTCATGTCACCGGCATAATAAATTCGTTTACCAGCGATATTTAAAAGCCAGGCAATGCCCTCTTTGCAGGTTTTTATGGTTTCCAGAATAATATAGTCATTTTCACCATTCTCCGCCTTTAACGGGATGACCCTGCGTACTCCTTCCGGCAGAAATGAAATTTTTTTCATCATGCTCCTGGTAATGCCGTACTGCTTCTGCACATCTTCAGTCAGCAGGATATCATGGGAAAGGAAAAACTGCACATTCGGATACTCGCTGACAAAGGAAAAAATAACCGGATCAAAATGATCAGCCTGCCCATGGGAAACAAACACCAGAAGAGGAAGGTTCTGCGACATGGCAGGCAGTACGCCGCCGCAAAAATCAAACACAATATTCGCGATCTTAGTCTCAACGACATAGCCATTCTGTCCTGTATATGTAATTTTCATATTGCCTCCTTCCATACGCCGCGCGCATGTTCCCCTCATCCAGCCGAAGTTCTGAATCTGTCCGGCAATACTTGCCCGCAGGTCCGAGAAACTATTCCCAGTCTACCACCGGATATTCCACACGCTTGTCCCGCAGCATCAGGTTGCTGACTGCCTCAGGCGCGCTCCTGCCTTCAAACAAAACTGCGTTTACTTCCTCAATGATCGGAAGCCTGACACCATACTTCTGTCCAAGGCGGATTGCTGCTTTGGCACTGTACACACCCTCTACCACCATTTTCACTTCGTCCATTGCCTGCTCATAGGTGTATCCCTGGCCGATCAGATAACCGGCCCTGCGGTTTCTGGAGTGCACGGATGCGCAGGTTACGATCAGGTCACCCATACCCGTCAGGCCGCCGAAGGTCTCCGCCTTACCGCCCATGGCAATACCAAGCCTCGAGATCTCTGCCAGCCCCCTGGTAATCAACGCCGCCTTGGTATTGTCGCCATATCCTAAACCGTCCGCGATACCGGCCGCGAGTGCCACAACGTTTTTCAAAGAACCGCCAAGTTCGATACCCAGGATATCAGAGCTGATATAAACGCGAAATCTTTCATTCATAAAAATATTCTGGATAAAAGCAGCAGTCTTCCTGCTCTTCGCGCCAACAACGATCGTCGTGGGCATGCCGATGCCGACTTCCTCCGCATGTGTGGGACCGGACATCACTGCCACATTCGCCTGTGGAATCTCCTGCTCAATCACATCCGCCATCGGAAGGAGGGTTGATTCCTCAATTCCCTTGGCAACATTCAGCAGAATCTGACCCTGCTCCACATAAGGCCGGCAGCTCGCCGCTGTAGACCGGATATATACAGACGGAACAGCTAAAACGACCAGATCCATTCCTTTCACGGAAGCTTCCAGATTTCCTGTCACCTGCACACTCTCAGGCAGCTTCACTCCCGGCAGCTTTTCCTTCTGTTCCCTGCATTCGTTCAGCATCTGTACTTCTTTGTCTACAATAGACCAGAGCGTTACCTCGTGCTCATTGTGCGCTAAAAGAACAGACAGAGCTGTCCCCCAGCCACCCGCTCCGATCACACCAACCTTTGCCATACCTTACTCCCATCCGCCGCCGTTTGATAAGCGGCATTATTTACAATCCTGATCATAGAAAAAACGCCGTTATGAAGCGTTGCTTCCTTCTGAGGCTCTGTTCTTCTTAGACAGATATGTTTTATGCTCCTCATGAGCAAGAAGACGTTTAATATTCTCCCTGTGCTTCCAGTATGCCATCACCGTCAGAAAAGCAGCCAGCACGTAAATCTCCGCCAGCTGTCCCGTGCTCAAAGTCCCCAGAAAGCCGTTCTGCCCCAGAATAATGACCTGAATCAACAAAACGGTATAAGACATAAGCGAGCATAAGGAAACATAATGCGTCGTAAAAAAGAGTGTGAAAAAGATAATCACCTCCGCCGGTATCAGATATGGATGATAAAAGAACACCATCCCCGCGGTGCACGCGACGCCTTTTCCACCTTTAAAGCCCATCACAATGGGGAAATTATGCCCCAGGATAGTTCCCGTCACGGCATACATCATCAGCACATAAATGATGTCCTCGTGCGCGGAGCCGAACAAAAGCCTGGTCAGCCAGATAGCAATCCCGCACTTTAAAATATCCACAACAAGCACAATCAGTCCTGTCCCGCGTCCCATCACGCGCATCGCGTTGGTGGTTCCGGAATTGTGACTGCCGTAGTCCCGGATATCAATATGATGAATCCTCCCGATAATGTAGGCAGTCTGAAAATTCCCCAGCGCGTAACCGATGAGCAGACAAATGATTCTTTCCACGATTATTGCTCCTTTTCTCTTCTCTCCCGGATGATGAAATGCAGCGGTGTGCCTCTGAAGCCGAATGTATCCCGGATTTTATTTTCAATATATCTGGTATAGGAAAAATGCATCAGTTCCTTGTAATTAACAAAAATGACAAAGGTGGGCGGCTTCACGGAAACCTGCGTGATATAATACAGGCGCAGGCGCTTTCCCTTGTCCGTCGGCGGCTGCTGCATCGCAACTGCTTCCGTCATGATCTCATTGAGCACGCCCGTGGAAATCCGCATGGCATGATTCTCAGCCACCATGTCGATGGTCTCATACAGCTTATGCAGACGCTGACCAGTGAGCGCGGAAATGAAAATAATCTCCGCGTAGGACATAAAGGCCAATGTCTGGCGGATTTTCTCCTGGAAGCGGTAAATCGTCTTGTCGTCCTTCTCCACAGCATCCCATTTATTGACAGCCACGATGGCAGCCTTGCCGCGCTCATGCGCAATACCGGCAATCTTGGCATCCTGCTCTGTGACGCCCTCAGTCGCATCAATCATCAGCACCACAACATCCGCGCGCTCAATCGCAGAGACCGCCCGGATAATCATGAAACGCTCCAGATCTTCTTTAATCTTATTTTTACGCCGCACGCCCGCTGTGTCAATAAAAATATAAGATTTTCCGTGATATGTCACTTCCGCGTCCACCGCGTCACGCGTGGTGCCGGCGATATCGGAGACGATCAGACGATCCTCGCCCAGAAGCCGATTGATCAGGGAGGACTTGCCCACGTTGGGTTTGCCGACAATGGCAACCCGGATGCGGTCATCTTCCTCTTCCTCAGTAGCCTGGGCAGGAAAATATTTCACAAGCTCGTCAAGCATATCTCCCAGCCCTGTGCGATTGACACTCGAAACGGGCCACGGATCACCGATGCCCAGATTATAAAATTCATAGACGTCCGCCATCTGCTTTGCAGGGGCGTCCACTTTATTCACCACCAATAAAACCGGCTTCTGACTGCGGCGAAGCATGTCCGCTACCTTGCCGTCTGCGTCCACAAGTCCCTGCTTCACATCCACCATGAAGAGGATAACGTCCGCCGTGTCGATGGCGATCTGCGCCTGAGAGCGCATCTGTGAGAGAATGATATCCCTGGAATCCGGCTCAATACCGCCGGTATCAATCAGGGTAAAATTATAATTCAGCCAGGATACATCCGCGTAAATGCGGTCCCTGGTAATACCGGGCGTATCCTTGACAATGGAAATATCGGAACCGGCCATGACGTTGAAAAAAGTCGATTTTCCTACGTTTGGTCTGCCCACCACAGCTACGATGGGGCGTGAAGATTTATATGCCATGAAGTACCTCTTAATTTTTGATAGAATGTATGTGAGTGCGTATCACGTATCACGCACTCACATACATTCTATCAAAAATTCCTTGACGTGTCACTAGGTAATGTTTTAAAATTATTCTGATTTTTGAATTTATCGAAAATTCTGACTGATACCGCAGGAGGACAATATGGCGAATTTACACGAGTTGGAGCGCTCCATGCCTATAGCGCCGTTAGGGATTATCGCACTTGATTCCATGGCTGAGATGGGTGCGCAGGTGGACAAGTACATGGCACAGTTCCGCCACAGTACGGACAGCCTCTTTCAGAATGATCTTTCTTTTGAGGGCTACATCAGGGACAGCTATCTGATCCGGTATGAACTGCCGCGTTTCAGTACCGGGGAAGCCAAGGGCGTCATCTACGACAGCATACGGGGGAAGGATATCTATATCATGGTGGATATCTGCAATCATTCCCTGACCTACCAGATGAACGGCTATACCAACCATATGTCGCCCGACGATCACTTTCAGGACTTAAAGCGCATCATCGCGGCCTGCTGCGGACACGCGGCCCGCATCAACGTGATTATGCCCTTCCTCTACGAAGGCAGACAGCACCATAAAATCGGAACGGAGTCATTGGACTGTGCCTATGCGCTTTCCGAAATTCATGAAATGGGTGTGGAGAATATCATCACCTTTGACGCCCATGATCCGCGCGTACAGAATTCTATCCCCATGGGTGGTTTTGACAATCATATGCCGTCCTTCCAGTTCATTCAGGCACTGACAAACGCCGTCGATGACCTGGAGCTGAATAAAGATCACACAATTGTCATCTCTCCGGATGCGGGCGCACTCGACCGGGCTATCTATTTTGCGAGCGCCATGGGCGCGGATACAGGTATGTTTTATAAGCGCAGGGACTATTCTGTCATTGTGGACGGTAAAAATCCCATCGTCGCCCACGAGTTTTTAGGCAGTGACATCCACGGCAAGGATATCATCATCATGGACGATATGATCTCCTCCGGCGAAAGTATGCTCGACACCTCTGCCCAGTTAAAGGCCATGGGCGCCAGACGCGTCTTTATCTGCTGTACCTTCGGTCTGTTCACAAACGGACTTGCCGCTTTTGACCGGGCCTACGAAGCGGGAAATTTTGACAAAGTCATCGTCACCAACCTGACCTACCTGCCGCCTGAGATCTATACCCGTCCATGGTTTATCTGCGCGGACATGAGCCGACAGATTGCCACCATCATTGGCCTGTTAAACCACTCCTGCTCTATCTCCGGTGAGCTGGAACCCTGGGACAAAATCCACGACCTTCTGATCGGCTACTACGCGAGCAGAAAGGTTAAAGAATAATCACATACAGCACCTTTACTCAAAAAGAAAGCCATGTCGGCAATGCCATCTTACGTTTTCAGAACATTGCGGCCGACAGGCTTTCTTTTCATTTTATGATATTCAGATTTATTTTTCTTTAACAGGGAATATGATCGTCACCTTAAACAAATCCCCGTCCAGACTTAAATGAAACGTGCCGCCCTGCGCTGTCACCAGGCTTCTGGCAATCGACAATCCCAGTCCACTCCCTTCTGTCGTGCGGGAGACATCTCCTCTGACAAAACGCTCTGTCAGTTCATCGACGGGAACATTCAGCTCCTGCGCAGAAATATTTTTGATTGTCATGCTAAGCTGTCCGTCGATTTCGGTCACATCCACATACACTCTGGTATTTTCCAGAGAATATTTACAGACATTGGACATGAGATTGTCAATCACACGCCACAGCCTCCTTGCGTCCGCCTCTATGACGGCATCCTGGCAGCTGTTGTTATGTTTCTGCGCCTGAAGCTTGTCCTCATATTCTCCCAGAGCCTGCAGCAAAAGCTCATGAGGCTTCATCGGAGCAATTTCGTATTCCAGACTGCCGCTGTTGATTTTACTGATTTCGATCAGATCCAGTATCAGCTGTTTCAGCTTATTGGACTTATTGTCGAGGATCTCCAGATATTTTAATGCTGTCTCGTTTCCGCCAAGATCCTCTCTTTTTAATAAATCGACATAGCTGATGATCGAGGTCAGCGGTGTCTTGATGTCATGGCTGACATTCGTCAGAAGCTCAGCCTTGAGGCGTTCATCCTTCACTGACTGCTCCACCGCTTTCTGAATGCCCTTGCCGATCGTATTGACACTGTCAGCCAGCAGTTTGTTTTCCGGCATCAGATTTTCGGTATTGATCTGAACATTCTCTCCCTGCACAATCAGGCCTATATCATGGATAATCTGTTCCTTTTCCAGCGTCAGGCGGTATTTATTGCGCATAATCAGAATCAGGAGAACAATAAAGCCAACTGTCGCGCAGATCAGGATCACCATATTTCCAAGCAGCAGCCCGAAAACAGCAATTCCGGCCAGAAGGAGCAGAGATATGTTCTCCCGCAGCAATGTGCCCACACTTCTGGCCAGAGTTCCACAATGGGCATAGTACGCTTCCCTGCTTTTCTGCCATTTCCGGCTGAGAAACAGATGACTGTTTCGAAGCAGATTCCTGACGTTGGCAGTAATCCACCACAACAGGCTCTGCCTGAAAACAAGGTGTGCACGGATTCTGCGGGCCATACTGCAGACAAGCTCAGAAAAGAGGATACTTAAGGATAATGGCACCAGCACTGCCAGCACATAAATATAAACAGGCTGTCCTTCCACCGTTATATTCTGCAGTACCACATATTGAACAAGCGAAAAACTTCCACCTGCAATAATGGCAATGACCACGCAGGTACACAGGAGCCAGAATTCCAGATACATGCCGTCTCCCCACCTGCATTCGATATAGACATTTCCCTCTGCGTCCATCCTTTTTCCGGTTGTGGACAGACGGTAAATCAGAACCACAAGATACCAGGCCGCCAGGATCGTTCCCATCCCCAGAATGCCAATCATCTTCTGCGGATTCCAGCCCTCGTAAAGATCATTCATCGACACGGTGGAATTACGCAGCTCCTCACTGTTAAAGGCGATCCATACTTCCGTTTCCACATCGTATGCGTATGGATACTTTTTCAGCAGCTGCACAATCATGCTGGGCCGTATTCCATACTCTGCCAGCATGCTGCTGATCTGCGTGCCGGAGTGTGTGTAACAGATCCAGGCCTCTTTGCTCTGGAAATAGGAGTTGGCTGTGAGGCCGCTCTCCTGCCAGGTAAAACTCAGGTTGGTGTAAACGGTTCCCTCCGAATCGTTTGTCTGCACGTAATACTGAATGGAACTGTTATTGCCCAATGTTTCCAGATAATCCTGATACAGCGTGTAATTGTAGCTTAAATCCTCCATGCAGCTCGATAACTGCGCGACCAGCTCCCAGTATTCGTCAGCAGAATTTGCGATTTCCTCCAGCGTTTTGCCATCCACTGTCAGGAACGTATTGTGCACCATGCGGTCGGTACTGCTTACAGCATTTGAAATCTCCTCCTCCATCTCCTCGACAGTTTTCTCAGGCGGTTCTTTTGTCTCTGTCTCTTTCAGAGCTTCCGTGCTTTCTCCCGACAGCGTTCCTTCCTCTTCAACGAAAGTTTGAGCATCGACCGATCCCTGCATCACATAGGTTTGTGTTTCTTCCGTCTCTTCACCGGATGAAGAAGCAGCAGTCTCATCAGAAGGAGCTGTTTCATCGGCCATATCATACTCTTCTGCCTCAGAAGTAATCTCACCATATAGCGTGCTCTCTCTCCTGGTTCGCAGCGCGATGGCAGTGCCGTCCTCCATGAAATAAAGAGAGTTATCGATATATTCCAGGCCGCCATACTGATACCACCGAAGCAGATCCTCCAGCCGGTATACCGCATCCTCAAATTCATAATTGCTGCGCGTACCGTGACGGTTGTAATATTCCGTAACAGAAATCTCCTTATCCGCGGAATATGCCCCGTTTTCCTCTAACTGCGTCCGGATTGCCACATATTCCAGAACAGACTGAAGCCCTTCTTCTGCCACACTACCGCTGTACTGTACCATAACCTCCTGTTTTTCATCAAAAGGATTAAATACAATCAGTGTCTTTTCATCTGACGATAAATTGGTCTGAACATATACCGTGCAGCTTGTGACAACCACAATGGCGCACAGAACCGCCGCCACCCCGGCCACCTGCTGACTGATTGCCAGAGCCAGACGCTTTCCCGTTGACAGAAAAGGTTTTCTTTTTACCTGTTTGCGCGTTCTGTTTTTCACCAGAAGATCTCCCGCTTAAATCTTTTCAATCTTATAACCCACGCCCCAGACCACCTTCAGATATCTGGGCTCCTTGGGATTGATCTCGATCTTTTCCCGGATATGCCGGATATGTACCGCTACCGTATTGTCAACCCCGACCGCATCCTCATTCCAGATGCTCTCATAAATCTGGCGGATGGAAAATACCTTGCCGGGGTTCTGTACAAGCAGCAGAAGGATTTTATATTCTATCGGCGTCAGCCGGATATTATCTCCATCCACAGTCACCTCACGGCTCTGGTCATCAATCACCAGATCCCCAACGCGGTAAACAGATTTGCTCTCCTGGCTCAGGCTTCCCAGCGTCGTATAACGCCTGACCTGGCTCTTTACTCTTGCAACAAGCTCCAGCGGATTGAATGGCTTGGTGATATAATCATCTGCACCGATATTCAGTCCCAGTACCTTATCCGTGTCTTCGGATTTTGCAGAAAGGAAAATGATAGGTACAGAGGAAATCTCCCTGATTTTCACGGCAGCCCTGATACCATCGAGCCTCGGCATCATGATATCCAGCAGTACAAGACTGACGGATTCTTTCTTCATGATATCCAATGCTTCCACGCCGTCGTATGCCTTCAGAATCTCAAAGCCTTCCTGAGAAAGATAGACAGAAATCGCTTCTACAATTTCCTTTTCATCATCACAGATCAAAATCTTATCCATAGTAAAATCCCCTTTTATCAAAATCTTAAAAATTCCGGTTATGCGATCGCCCTCCAGAGACCGTTCATCGTAGCGTATCTTACTTTATTAAACGCTGTAAATCTTAAAAAAGGAAGCGATATTTTTTAAGAATTTCTTAAGATTTCAATATTAATAAAAATTCTCAGTAGATATGTGAAAAAGCCGCCTGATACCAGACAATCTGATCATTGTCAATCGCAATGCAGTCATAACGGATCGGCGAGAAATCTCCGATTCCATGTTTGATTCTGTAATAGTCTGCCACACGACAGATTTTACGCTGTTTTGACGGCGTGACAGCCTCCGCACCGGTTCCAGCTGTCTTTTTTAAGCGTGCCTTCACCTCAAAAAATACGAGAAACTCCCCGTCTGAACCGATGATATCGATTTCACCATATGAACAGCGAAAATTTCGCTCCAGAATCACAATACCCCGGCCCGAAAGGTATTCACAGGCCAGGGTTTCATAATCATATCCCATTTTTCTTTTATTCATGAAGCCCCCGCTCATAAGACACTGTCAGGTGAAACAGTCATCACTCCTGATCATTTAATCCAGAATTCCAAAGCCGGAAAGCGGCCATAGGCGAAACACAGCCTTGCCGAAGATATCACTCCGTTTGACTGTGCCTACAATTTCATACCGGCTGTCCAGGCTTTCATTACGGTTATCTCCCAGGACAAAGTATTCGTCCTCCCCAAGTGTAATTTCTCCGGCTGCGAGGTACCTTAAATCCGCCCGGATCACCTCCTTGCCGTAATCCTCCTCCAGAATCTCTCCGTCTATGTAAATATTGCCTTCCTCATCAATGTGTATCGTCTCACCGGGCAATCCGATAATTCGTTTAATATATTTGGAATCAGAATCATACTGCGGTGGGAAAATAATGATATCAAAGCGCTGCGGATCACTGAAGCGATAAGTCAGTTTATCCGCCCAGAGCCTGTCCCCATCGTGCAGCGTGTTCTCCATGCTGGAACCATCTACCGTGCAGAGCGTTCCCACATAGGTCACAAGAAACATCACTGCGACCCAGGCAACGGCCAGGCTGACCAGAAAACCAAAGGCCTCCCTGGCAACAGCCTTCAGAAGCTCCCGGCCGTTTGCGTGCCCGGATGACACCCCGCCTTCATCCTCTTCATCCAAAGGCTCATCCAATGATTCGAAATCATCATATTCATCCTCATCGTCATAATACGCTGCCCCGTCTGACAGTTCAATATCTTCTGCTCCATCCGACAGACCAAAAAAATCCTCTGAGCTCTTCCCTTTACTCTCCTTCATCGCAATCCTCCCCCGGCCACTCAAGGGTCATTCTGCCCAGTCTGCCGCTCCTGAAGTCCTCAATCAGAAGAGAGGAGGCACGGGTATAATCCGGTTCTTCTCCCTTTTTTATCAGATGTTTCCTTAAGGCAATCTCCCTCAGCATATCAGAGGGCTGTCCGGTCTCCGCAAGTCCATACCGATCCCGAATCAGGCTGCCGTATCTGTCCTGTACAGAACGGATAAAATCCACAGCCAGCTCCTCTGCAATCAGTATATCATCATTTACGGAACCAATAAAGGCCAACAACATACCTGTCCTCTGGTCCTCAAATTTGGGCCAGAGAATACCGGGCGTATCCAGAAGCTCCAGATCCTTATTCAGCCTGATCCACTGTTTTCCCTTTGTGACGCCTGGCTTATTGCCCGTCTTTGTACAGGCTTTCCCTGCATAGGAATTGATAAAAGTAGATTTTCCCACATTAGGAATCCCAACCACCATGGCGCGCATGGGGCGGTTGACAATTCCTCTTTTTTTATTGCGTTCAATCTTTTCCCGGCAGGCCTGCGCCACAAGCCCGTTTATGCCTTTCACACCCTGACCGGAACGGGAATTGACCTCCAGAACATGGAACCCTTTCTGACGATAAAAATCCGTCCAGGCTTTGTTGGCAGCCGGATCCGCAAGATCTGCCTTATTTAAGAGCATAATCCTGGCCTTCCCCTTTGCCAGCATATCAATATCCGGATTACGGCTGCTGAAAGGTACCCTGGCGTCGACCAGCTCAATCACCAGGTCGATCCATTGCATGTTCTCCTGCATCATGCGCCGTGCCTTTGTCATATGGCCGGGATACCATTGATAATTCATAAACTCCCCCTTTTATGTTCATACAAAATGGCCGATAAAGGTCCTTCGATGGATCGGACACGGCCCATATTTCTGCAATGCCTCTATATGCGCCCTGGTACCATAGCCTTTGTTGGCATCAAAGCCATACTGCGGATATAACAGATGATATTCCTCCATCATGCGGTCCCTGGTCACTTTGGCTATGATACTGGCCGCCCCAATGGATGCGCTTTTGGCATCCCCTTTAATGATCGGCACCTGCTCGATATCCACACCCGGAATTGTAACTGCATCATTTAATAAAAGATCAGGTGTCACAGGCAGAGAAGCGATCGCCTGACGCATGGCTTCATAGGTGGCCTGCAGAATATTGATTTCATCAATCCGTTCCCAGGAAACACAGCCGGTACCGACAGCAACTGCCTTTGCCATTATCTCATCATACAGGAGGTTCCGCTTTTTTTCACTCAGTTTTTTAGAATCATTGATATATAAAATATCACAGTTTTTCGGCAGTATCACCGCACCGGCCACCACCGGTCCTGCAAGCGGTCCGCGTCCCACCTCATCAATCCCACAGATGGAAGTATATGCGGCATACTCCCGCTCATAGGAAAACAAGGAAAACATCCTCTCCTTTTCCCTGGCAAGTGCCAATGCCTTTTTTTCTTCCCGTTCCTGCTTTGTACCCATCGCTATAATGTCTTCATCCTGCTGCCGTTATAAGACAGAGCCAGCCATACTTTTCCCGAAATCTGAGATTTTTCCACAATTCCGACTGAGCTCGCTCTGCTGTCCTCGCTGTTATTGCGGTTGTCGCCCAGCACGATATACTCATCCTCCCCAAGTGTGATCTCATCAGCCAGAAGGCCGGCATCTGCCATTTTCTCGTAATCGCCGGACTCCTGTTCCCCGTTGACGTAAAGATAACCGTTTAAGATCTGCACCGTATCTCCGGGCACAGCCACAATTCGCTTGATATAGGTGTGCGTTCCGCCGGCTTTGAAAATCACGACATCGCCCCGTCTGGGTGAAAAAATCAGATAGGCCGCCCTGTTTACCAGCACCTGCTGCCCGTGTACAAGACTGCTTTCCATGGATACACCCACATTGGTTGCCGTATAACCAAACACCGCCACTAAAACTGCGCCCAGCAGGGCAGCGGCAAGACAGCCTCCCAGATAAAGCGCAATCCGATGTAAAACCTGACTGCTGAACCTCTTTTTTTTACGAAAGGAAAACTCCTTTGCCATCCTTCTCCTCTGTATAGATAAAGGGCAACCGAATACCGGCGACCCTCTCTCCTGAACTACCTCATTAACTCTTTCACCTTAGCGCTCTTGCCAACGCGTTTTCTCAGATATGTCAGCTTGGCACGTCTTACCTTACCTCTTCTGACAACTTCGATTTTCTCCACGTTCGGGCTGTGTAAAGGCCATGTCTTCTCCACGCCGACACCGTTGGACGTTTTTCTGACGGTGAATGTCTCTCTGCAGCCGCCGTTCTGCCTCTTCAGTACAGTACCCTCAAAAACCTGGATACGCTCACGGTTGCCCTCTTTGATCTTGCCGTATACTCTCACAGTATCGCCTACTGAGAAATCGTCCACAGCGGATTTCATCTGCTCTGCTTCGATGTTCTTAATAATGTCGTTCATTGTGTCTCCTCCTTCATATATTGATGTTCTTAAGGCATATCCGCGCCACAGAGGACCATCTCAATTTCCACAACTACTATAATCTACCATAACAGCTGCTGCTTGTCAAGCAAGGAGTTCCAAAACCGAAAAAAGATTTTACCAGGCAGGATTCCGCACAGCCTTTACACGTGTCGATTGAAAAAGGCAGCCGGTAAACTTTTCCCCCGAGTTTGCCACTTCACTGATTGAATGATAAAAATTTTTCCCTTATTTTGCAA
>JAJQHY010000028.1 GCA_021199495.1 Lachnospiraceae bacterium
CAACATCGTTTGAGCTTCAGAAGAACTACTATCTGAAATGGGTTCGGCAGAACCCTGACTGGAAACTTGTGGCGATGTACTGCGACGAGGGACTGACCGCGACCAAAATTGAAAAAAGAGACGGCTTGATCCAGATGCTCCAAGATGCAAAAGACGGGAAATTTGACATCATCGTCGTTAAAAATCTTTCCCGCCTGAGCAGAAATCTGAGAGATTGTATGAATATTGTGTACCGTCTCAGAGCACTCCCGAATCCTGTGGGAATCCTGTTTGAAACGGAGAACCTTTTCACTTTGGATAAGAGCGCAGATTTCACTCTGCAGGTCTTAAGCCTTGTTGCGCAGGAGGAATCGCACAAAAAGTCGGAAGCGATGAACGCCAGTGTACAGCAGCGTTTCAGCCAGGGGCAGTACCTTACCCCGGCGCCTCTTGGATTTGACAACAATGAAGACGGTGAGCTGATCATCAATGAGGAAGAAGCGAAGACTGTCCGCCTTATTTTTAAGATGTATATTTCCGGTTGCTCTCTTACCCTGATCGCGGAGACACTGGAGATGCTTGGCAGAAGAACAAAGACCAAGGTTCTGAAAGACGGTCGCTTAACGCTGGCCACAAAAACGGGTCGTCCCGGCTCCATTGCCGCAACCCTGCGAAATTAATGTATGGGCGGTGACGTACTCGCCAAAAAAAATAACCCGCCGGATTATTTGACCCATAAATCGCAAAAGAACGACAGGGTGCTGCCCCAGTACCATGCCAAGGACCAGCACGAGAGTATTGTTTCCAGGGAAGTATATGAGCTTGCCAACCGTATGCTCGACGCAAATAAGGGCGGCAGTAACATGGGACTCCCCGAACTGTCTGTCTACGAGGACGGAGCATTACAGGGGTGTGTCGGTACCGTGCCGAAGTGGTGTGGTTTTGGCGCGGAGGACTATAACCGGGCGGCTCTCCGTGCGTTCGGAGTTACAGAGGAAACCCTGCTGGAGTATGAAAAGAACATCGAAGAATACAATATGGAGCTGAGGAAGCAGGAGGAAGTGCCAGCGAGCCAGTATACGATGGGGCGCAGGTATGAACTTGATTCTGATGATTACCGGCTGTTCCCTGACAAGGAAGAGACAGCGTCAGATGAGACAGAGGAAGAGCCTGATATCAGCTTCGCTTCTATGATTGATTCTATCCGTGAAAACCAGCCCACAGTCGCTGAAAAAGGGCAGTATGGGAACTATGACTTTGAGGGCTTCGAGCTTGTCAGGGCGCAGATGTTCTCAACCAGGGGGAAGGCGTGCATTACGCTGGATCACAGGGGCATCATGTTCAATAAAGCCTGTTCTGACAGGTTTGACGGACGGATCGAAAATGTGGAGCTGATTTATAATCCGTTGGAGATGCTCCTGATCGTCCGCCCGGCACAGGAGGATTCACAGAAAACTCTGGCATGGAGCCGATCTAAAGATGGTATAACGAGCATGAAGCGGTGTACCTGCCGCGGGATCATGGGCGCTGTGTTCGATAACATGGGTTGGAACGATGAGTATAAATATAGGATAATCGGCAGTGCCTGCGGCAGCGGGGATGACGCGATGCTGATCTTCTATCTGGAAGAGCCTGTGATCATTGCGCCGACGAAAGAAAAGACTGAGCCGAAAGAAACCAAACCGGCCAAGGAGAAGAACTGGGTTGATGATGTGATGGGAGATGACAGTGGCTGGGATCAGAAAACTGTATCAACCATCGATCCGCTGGATTTTGTGGATGATGGCAGAAGCTCCAGGAGCAGCGCAATCTACTACGGTTCCATAGAAGAGGCGGCCCGTGAGGGAAAGCTGAACCTTGAACAGCTGGGAAAAGACAAATATGACCCAAGCGTTATCTGTGAGATGGTGAAAAAGGGCCTTTCTCCCCAAGAGGGCTGGGTATATCTGAGAGGCATGGCTGTATTCAGAAAGAACAGCATCATGATTTTCCCGGAGGACTGGGCTGACAGTTTCGGCCCGGATGTCTACCACAGCTGCACCAGAAAACAGGCTAGGTATGTGCAGGCGGGCAGAAGCTCGAAGGCAACTCCGTATGGCTGGACAATCGGTCTTGACATCCCGACCAGGGAAGAAGTGGATGCGGAGATTGAGCAGCTGAAAATAGAATCGGCATGACCCCAGTGATAACACCAAGGGGATAGTGCGCCATTTTGAAGGAGGGAGCGCTGTGAGCAAAATAATCGAAGATTTGATCCGGGAGACCATGGAGCAGACGGAAAGGGAGGTACAGCTGGAAGTTCTCAAATCAGGCGAACGCTCTGTTGCAGATATAGCTTATGCCGATGATATGACTGAAGAAGAGGTCAGGAATATATGTGAACAGAATAACATCCCGATTCCGCAATGTGAGGACTACTTAACCATCCCCAAAACACCGGCACAGGCAGAAGCACTGCTCCGCGATGTCATGGCAAACACGGCAGATTATCCGTCTATTGATTATTACGCAGCAAAAATGCTGAAAATGGGTCTGCTCGATAAAGACACAGTTGCCCGGATATGTATGTTAAGCAGGACAAAAGCCGATGAATTGGACAACATCTCCTGCGAACAGATTAAGGAACTCCGTCATGCAAAGACATATTATGCGGAGTGCAGGGAACCATCAGAGGACTCTGTCTTTGTACAGTATAGCAATGATGACTATGAAGTCAACTGGCGGGCCGTGCCGATTGATACATGGGTGGAAGAACGAAGCTTCCTGCGGTACGATACCGGTAGTGACAGGAGAACGAGGTATCACTTTGCTGGTGTGTATTATGGCGGATTGCTTATGGTGTATTCCACCGGCAGTTGGTGGACAAACGGCGGATATGGCAGCAAGGTTACGGTTAACGCGGAGGACCTCTACCTCGTGAGGAGAGTGGACTTTGAGAAATACGCAAAGAAACGTCTTCCAGCAGGGAATGTACCGCACAGAGATTATACAAAAGAAAAATATGAACGCGAGGACATCAGCCCTGAAGGATGTGAAAAGTTGATGAAAGCGTTCAACAAAGAATAAGACTGCCAATAATTAGCACTCAAAAACATTTATAGAGGTTTTTGAGCAGATTGAGAAAATCCAAATGGAGGTGGGACTGTGCCGGAATCGAGTATATTTCATAACTTTACAATCACAGATGAAGAAGCCGCAGAGCGGTTTGCTGATGCGCTGGATAAAGCCGCACAGCAGCCGCCGTGGAAACCGCAGGGTGAAGTCGCTCCCCTTATAAGGAATCCGGAAGTTATTAGAACCAAGTTTGAAAAGGCGAAAGCCAGAAAAGAAACTGGAGTTGAGGACGGAGGACATTTATCGAATGAATCGGAAGAAAGCACAGAGGAACAGGTTGAGTCGGCTTTGCGGGCAATTCTTACATTCCCTGACAGTGTGGCTGGAACGGAGTTGTACAAAGCAGAGGTTGAAACCTTTGAAGAAGCCGGTGTGCTGACGTCAAACCGGGGACTCGTGCTTAAGCTGGATGATGGATCGGAGTACCAGCTGACGATTGTCAAAAGCAGATAGCCTTTTCGGATGGCTGCAAGGGAGAGTTTGTATCTTATGTGGGATTTATATGATCAGGAAAAAATAACCGAGATGATGGTCAAAAACGAAATATGGAATGTTAAGGCTGAGTGTTTCAAAAGATTGATGGAAAATACGAACCTCTCCTTTGAACAGGCGGCGGATACGCTAGGTATCGCAGATGAGGACAGGCTTAAAATTAAGGTCAGGCTGGATAACCATGAACTTTCAAAAACAAATGGAGCGGAATGCACAGCCGAGACGGACTAAAGGATGATGCCAGGAGGGATTCAGATGTCAGAAAGCAGATATACGATTTACCAGCTGAAGCAGTCCATCGAGAACAGTGACAGGGCCTATATGCCATTAAAATATCTGCGTGAAAAGGATATACCGGTACAGCGGGAACGGTATGACCTGACCTACCAGGCATCGTTAAAGGACGAAATCCTTGACGATCTGTATCTGAAATTTAACCTGTATCATCCCGCAGATTTTACAGGGCATTCCATGAGCATCAGTGATGTGATTGTTCTGCAAAAGGATGGAATAAGAACAGCGTTCTATGTGGATGACATGGGTTTTGCAGAAGTGCCGGAATTTTTTAGGGCAGGGAGGCGGATAATTTATGGAAAACTTGAAACTGAAAAGCATCCAATCCTTTAAGGACGAAGATAAAATAACCGTCAGCAGGATTGACCATGAGGATATTGATGTAATCTTGGATGAGGTAGATGCCGCTGGAATGAAGCTGATTACCGATGATGATGGGACGCCCCGTGCTGTCATTATGTCGATGTCGGTATATAAGTCTGTGCTTAGGACACTCTACCCGGAGAATTACGAAGAAAAGCTCAAAGAGATTAATGAGGCGTGTGCGGATTATTGCCTGACACATGCTGGAATAGATGAATAAGACATGGGAGGAAGTACACTATGAACTTAAAAGAAGCTTTCCGATTCCAGAATAAGCTGCAGGCGCTCAGTGATGAGGTGAACGCCATCCTGGGAGAAGAGAAAAATGTTGTGACAGTCAAAAACACCTACCTGCGCAAGAAGGTCATGCCGGAAGCGGAAGATGAGACCGTTATTGCAGAGACGGAAAATGACTATTCAGGGCGCATCACAGACCTGACAGTATTCCTTATCGAATTGCTGAAAGAGCGGGAAAAGCTGAGCGCAGCTATCCGAAAGGCGAAAGAGAGCCTTCCGATTGACATGGACAGCGAGGTTAGCCTGAATTCCAAACGCCAGGAGACGGTCAGGACGCTGCGGGAGATGGATTCTATCCGATCCAGTGAGACGGTCATTTCCAACGGTGGCACAGGATACCAGTTTAACGCGGAAGGCAATCAGGTGACATACCGCTGCGATGTTAAAAGGGTGACGACCATCAATTTTGACCGCAATGTCGTGAGGAAATACATCCGTGAGCTTGACCGAAAAGCGGACGCAGTTTCCGCGCAGATCGACCAGTGTCTTGTGAATTCCACGGTTGATTATGAAGCGCCTTTTGATGTGAATGACTCGCTCTATACGATATTTGAGGGATTTGCACCGGAGACATAGAAAAACATATCAGCTCGGCTGTTTTTGAAGCGGCAAGGCAAGGGTGGCACGGAAGTCGGTTCAGGTGCAGATGAACTATAACGCTGCACAACTTTTTCCGGTGAGTCGTCG
>JAJQHY010000063.1 GCA_021199495.1 Lachnospiraceae bacterium
TGTTTGCGATGCCTTCTTGTTTATCTTTACCCGCTACCTCTCAGTTTCAAACTTACACTTCATACATCGAATACGTAGAATCTGAATCACATTCATAATATGTTGATACACTTCCATCTTCATTGTACGTATATCTCTGGAGCAATGTGCTGACACCATCCATTACCATATACATTTCTTCCAAAAGGAGCTCTGCTCTTCCATCTTCCCCATCTGAAGCAGAAGCCTCATCTGTACTATCTAACTCGTTAATTAATCTTTCTATTTCATCTTCTGAGATCTTTCCGATTTCTCCCTGCTGCAAAAGTTCCAACACTTTTCTGTAGTCTTCCAGCGCCTTTTCTCGTTCGCCAAGAATTATATATATCTCAGCCCTGGCAACATATCCATCCACACAATTCTCATTAATCCCGATAATCAAAGAATATATCGTCTCGGCAGACTCATAGTTTCCTTCATCCAGGCACAGTTCTGCCAGTGTCAACAATGTCGCAGTAAATTCGTCTACTGCGCCATCCACCTGTACCTGAACAGCGTCTTTGATGGCTTCCGCTCCCTGTCCAGCTGTTACGGCTGCTGATTCGTAATCGTTCATTCCAATATAAGCTTGTGCCAACCCGGTATAAGCCTGAATATCTTTTGAATCAATCTCAATTGCCGCTGTAAAGGCCACAATCGCCGCTTCATAGTCCCCTTCTGTAAGGTACTGCATGCCCAAGTCGTACTGTTCCTGCCAGGCAGCCGTTTCCTTTCCGGAACAAGCTGCCAATATAAACATCACAATCAATACAATAAATGCGCTTTGTATTTTCTTCATTGATTTTCTCCGCGATTAAAAGCATCAGTCCTGTGTTGAAAATTGTCTCGCAAAGCTGACATAATTCCGCGAATTTCTGTTGCTGCCCTTCAAAACAGCAAATTCTATCTGCTTGAATGGAGAAGTACCTGATGCACTCCAATATTCGATCTCATCCGCAAACAATGGTGCCATTTCATCCGGGTCATTTCCAAATGCTCCGCAGCCCCAGGCACCCAGAACCAGCTTCTGATACCCTCCGTATGCCGCCACAGTAAAGATGGCACGGATCCTCTTCGCAAGAAGTTTCCGCAGTTCACTCTCAGACAGTCCTCCCATTCCAAAAGTAATCCTGGGTGCAGCAGCCGTCAGGACGGATACCAGGCAAGTCTCAGAAAGCAATTTTCCCTTTGTATCTCGAAGGATTTCCACATGTGGAGAAAGCAGCATATAATCCGACGCAAGGTGATTTTTCAAAGAAGCATTATACTGATACATCACCTCAGCGTCCCTTGCCGTGAGGGAACAATATAACGTACTTTTCCTGCACAGATCTTCTTCCTGCGCTCTTTCGCCGCTTTTTACGCCTCCACCGGGGTGTAAAGCATTTGCAAAATTCAGGACCAGTACCCGGTTTTTTGGATGCTCCGCCGCCATATTGCCGCCAGACAGACGGATCGCAGCCTCGAACGAGTCACATGCGCTGACTCGTGTCTGTATCCGTTTACCTGCAGGCCCAGCACTTTCATCCGGATGAACCTGTGAGAACACTCCATTTATCCTGTCCCGAGAAAAGACTTCCACCTGCGCCATCTGCTCCGCCGTCAGCTTCAGAACAATCTCTCTATCATCATATAAATAACGCCCTTTTTGCGCAATTTTCATGGTTTCATGGAATATTCTGATATTGTCAATTAACATACACTTTTTCCATTTTTCTTTTACTTTTCATTTCGATCATACTCTCATTGAATGATTGAAACGCTGGTGTAGCTTATATTATCCAAACACTATTCCCACGTAAAATTCGTCATCCATTCAAACGACATGAGCCATGTCAAGAATTTATCCACCAGATCCCTTAACCATGCCCCTAATAGATCCACGAGAATCAGAGATATAACCATGACCACAACCATCAAAATGACATAGGACAGACAGTTGGTCGTTGCACCAGCGCCGGTTATCATGGCAATGGCAACAAGTATTATTCCTATAACTACAACTACCACAATAGCAATTCCTGTTGAGGACAGCATAATCAAATTTCCCCCTTTCACCAATAACTTCTTCGAAAATGCCCCAGTTCAATAGAGAATCATACTCTCGATATAATCCGTAAGGGACGACATGACAAAACGCAAGATAAACAGAATCAGAATTCCAATCAAGACAGAAATCAAACTGAAATGAAAAGCCTTTTTTTTAACTAAGCAAAACACTGCAGTACCACATGATAATAAAAACAGAATGGCCAAAATAATTATCACAAGCAAATACATATATATCACTGATTACTCCTCCTGATGTGTAAACTCGTTACATAAATTCATAAATTCAGGAGCCTGCACAGGCTCCCGTATCATGCATTTCTTGACGAAACCGTTTCGGCGCTTTATACTGATAAAAAACATCCGGGAGAACATCATGGAAACGAACGATTTCATCCTTTTGCTTGTCTGCTGCGGCGCCTTCGGCGCCGTGATCGGCGCATATTACGGCACAATCGAATACCGGATCCGAAACGGCGGCAGACTGATTACATCCAAATGCTATTGTCCGGCCTGCGGTCATGAGCTGGCCCTGTCCATGCAGATTCCCGTCATCAGCTGGGTGCTGTTAAAGGGCCGCTGCTATTACTGCAAAGCGCCAGTCTCCGTCCGCTATCCCTTAAGTGAAGGCGCCTTTCTGCTTTTTTACTGCTTCAGCTTTCTGGCGCTCAACCGTCATCCCCTCCTCATGCTTTTATCCTGGTATGCTTTTACATCTATTCATCTGTCAGTCCGTTGCCGCGGACACTTTAAGCCTCTCCTGAAAGGGCTTTTGATTATGCTCCTGTTTCATCTGGTGTTCGGTTCCGTCATTGCGATGGTTCTACTTGCCCTTTAAGAGGAATTTGTGATGTTTTTTCGGATAGAAAAGCACCGCGCACGAGATATTGTCGCGCTCTCCGCGCTCTCGTAGCTTTTGTACAAGCTTTTCACAGGCCAAGGACAGCTTCTGCTCTGTTGAGGCTTTTTTAAGCAAATTAAGGTCCTCCTCCTGAATGTGCTTATGAAGGCCGTCCGTTCCGACGATCCACAAATCACCCTCCCGGATTTCATCGCTGAGCCGGTTCATCCATAGCTCCCGGTTTTTCCCGACATAATTTGCCAGCAGGGAGCGGATCCTTCCGTCCACATTTCTCACCACGACTTCATCGCGCGTCAACTGCTCCAAGTGATCCCTGAAACAGAATATCCGGCTGTCCCCGGCATGCATCACATGGTACTGCCCGTCTATTGAAAGAATGAGGGAAAGCGTGCAGCCGATTTCCTCATGCTGCTGCTCCCGATACAGAAATATCTGCTCATTCAGTGTCTGAATGGTATGCTCCAGGTCGTTTAAGAACCCCTTCTTCGTAAAATCAGTCGCATACTGTGAAGCCATGTCCTGAAACCACAGCTCGATTCCCTGCACCATCATTTCCGATGAAATCTCACTGTTTGGAAAGCTGCCGATCCCATCACAGACACAGGCCAGCGCGACTTCATAGCCTCCGATCATAGCTGTGCGGCATAAAACCCTGTCCTGGTTTTTGGTTCTGAATGCTCCCTGATCCGATATGGCAGCCGTCAGTATTCGCTTTGATTTTTCATCTCTTTTCAGCATACTCGATAAGTCACCCTGTGCTTCGCGGAGAACATAATGGTATCGCCGCGCTCTAAAAGCTGCGGCATATTCTTGATGATCTGCTGTCCGTTCACAAATGTCCCATTCGTGGAACCAATATCGATCACCTGCCACTGATCCCCGTTTTTCTCAATACGAAGATGCGAACGGCTGACAAACGCCATCTCAGCCGCAAAATTATAATCACACTGATTATTGCCGTATTTATCTGTCCGGCCGATTGTGGTATAGCCCTTGCTGAGGTTTAACTCAATCGTCTGCGGCAGGGAATAACCGGCCGCGTTTTCCAGCCGCAGCACCAGAATAGAGCTGTCACCACTATCCTCCGGTCCGACATCCACCAGTGTATCATCCTCTCCGCCATACATATAACTGCCGCCGGCAGGCTGCTGCGTCCGTCCGTAATTTACATTCTGCGGCTGCGGGACAGGCTGCCTGCCGCCGTAAACCACAGGCGCTGCCTCCTCTTCCTTCGTTTCCTTTGTTTTCAGGAAACCCAGGAAGCCGCCGCTCTTTTCCTTTGCCGGCTTTGGCTCTTTCTTGTTTTCTTTCGCGTTCGCTTTTTCTTTGGTTTTCTCCGGTTTCTTTTTCTCTTTCTTTCCCTTTGTCGGCTTTTCATCTTCCTCTTCTACATCTCCGAAGAGGCTCCCGAGCAGTGCTCCCTGCACATCCTCCTTCCCGAAGGTACCGGAACTCTTCCCCGGTCTGGCCGCCCCCGATTCCTCAGCCTTTCCTGTAACCGGCTTTTTCGTTGTGGCAGGCGTTGGCGTCGGTGTATCCACAGCGGGACGCTCCAACACCGGCTTCCAGGGTGTTGCCGGCTGACTGACCGGAGGTTCCTGCGGCTTTTTCTCCTCATAAACAGGCGCAGGCTCCGCCTTTTCCTCCCCTTTCATCAGCTCCTCCAGCAGCCCGAAGATATGAGAGTTATTTCCCTTCAATATGCGCAACAGACGCATCGCGTACTCCGGGCTGTCCTCTAACTCCGTTCTCATAATCAGATCCTCAAAGAAACGGGCAATTTCGGCGTCTGTCTGCGCGTTCGACACCTGCGGGAGATACAGATAGAAAACAGAGTAATCCGCCGGTCGGATGATGATATGATCTCTATCCAGGAGGATATTATGATAATCTAAGAACCAGTCCTGGCAGTCTTTGAAGGGAAGAAGCATGTTCTTCAGCATGCGGATAAAATCCTTCTTTTTCATTTTCTCGGTAAAGTACGAGAGACGACGGCCGTCCACGATCTCAAAGCGCAGTTCCTTTTCTCCATCGATATTGATACACCGCATGGGCAACAGAAAAGACGGGCAATCCTGTTTCAGAATTCGTAAGGAAATCTCGTCAACCTCACTGTCCGCTATGGTCGTTTTGGCATAGAGCTTATTTGCTATCACCACATCATTTAACATCTTGTATCTCTCCTTTCACCTGTCCGCTATTCGTAATACTTCAATGAAATCTTTATCACCTTACCGCCCTGCTCCACCAGAGTGCTTCCTGCCTGGAACGGCAGTGCACTGTCCAGCTCACAGGAGATGATCCAGTCTCCGTATCGGCTGATATAACCCCACTCATCTCCGACCTTCACCGCGCCAAGCCCACAGGACATGGAATATGCGTCATCATATTCACAGGGAACAATCAGTTCTCCCTTTTCATTGATATATCCCCATTTTCCGCTGCTGTCTGCCACCGCTACCAGGCCGCTCTCAATCCCCTTCGCGTCCGCGTATCGAACATTGGAACAGGCCGTTCCGTCAAGGAGCGTGACATAATATCCGCCGCTGTCCTTCACGACCGCGTAGCTGCCGTAGCAGAAGCCACTGTTACAATTCGGAACCACCTCGTCGAACTGATAATCTGTAATCAGTTTCAGATCTGAGGACATAAAGGCCCACTTCCCGTCCTTTTTCACCGCGATATAGCCGCTGTCATCCAGATAGATATTCTCATAGGTCTCATCACTGATTGACACAAACGTGTTATAATACAGACCATAGCTGCCGTCTTTTACTCCTACAATGATCATGCCGCGGATATCCGTAACCTGATCCAGTCCGATTTTGTCAATCGCCATCCAGTTGCCGCTCGAATCGATCAGCGTATAGACGCCGTCCAGCTTCACCACCGCATAGCTGCCGGAAAAATGAAGGGCTTCCTCATAGATAAATTGTCCCGAAAGCGAACGCGCGGCGCCTGAATATCCCCAGTTTTCTCCATTCGAAATAGGAATAATCCAGTTTGTTGCCGGCTGCAGATATTCCGTGACATTCAATACTGATGTCTGATAAGAATAGCGGACAGACTCATACATCTGTCTGAGCGTGTCGCTTTCCATCCGTCCAAGCGCCTCCACCAGCAGAGAATAAGCACTTGATTCGTCTCCATCCTCCAAAAGCCATTCCGCGCAGCGTATATACTCTTCCTCTGTCGCGGTATTGTTGGTGCGATGTGTCGTGACAATGGACATGTAGTCGTCCCGGTTATCCTCCTCGAGATACATTTCCATCAGTTCACTTTCATACTGGTCATTGTACTCTGTGGAATAATTATTCAGGGCGCTTAAATAAGCAGACTCCGCGCGTATGTACAGCTTGTCCGCCCAGAAGCTTCTGGCCGACTCCACTAATGCCAGCTGTTCCTGCTCCTCGGAGTTATCCAGCACACTACTCATTACCAGCACCCAGGTCAGAGCAACCATCGCCAGGATGATCATCCCTGTGAGAGACTGCGTCTGCTTTACTACATTTTTTCTTTTCTTCGCCATAATTTTCTACCCAATCCAGCACCTGATAATGACGCCCAGATATAAAAACGGGACGAACGGGATCTGATCCTTCCTGTTTACTTTTTTAAACAATAACATCACAATGGAAAAAACCGCGCTTGCGATACAGCCGTACACAATTGCCCCCACCACATACTCGCCTGTCATCATCAGTCCGAGTACCAGAGAAAGCTTCACATCACCCGCGCCGATATTGCCCCGGCTCACCAGGAAGGAGGCTCCAAACGCGATCGCGGTAAATAAAAACCCCAGCACAATTCCCGGCAGCAATGCCACCACACCGTCTAAAGAACGTGCCGCGCCGCTTCCTAAGACAATCACAAACGCCGCGAGCATGCCCAGTAAAATCCGGTTGGGCACCACCGTTTCCCAGTAGTCTGTCATACACAGAACAGACATCGTGATCAGCACGATTACCAGGCTCAGAAATGTGGTATCCGTAAAATCACTCTGCCCTCTCGCCCACCACAGGCGGATCAGCGCCGATTCGCTCAAAAGCATCACCAGATACTCCGGCGCCGTTCGCAGGATTTTCCTGTTTCTGTTCTTTTCCTGTTCAAATGCCGGTCGCTGCAGCCATAATATCCCGTAATATCCGAGCGGGATGAAAGCGGCGCAGACAGCCAGTGTCAGATATGTCACTATCTTCTCCTCCCTTTAATCGCTGGTGTGATACTCGGTCCCGTCTCCGTCAAGCCAGGCCGGTATCGCACAGCGCTGCACCACATGAATCGTCGGATCCTTCAAAAACAGCTTGAAAAAATAAATTTCCAGATCATATTCCACTACAACATCAATCATGCGGTATTCATCATCCGTAAAAAAGCTGCTGTTGTCAAACGATAAGCCTGACAGGCCATCCACAACCCCGTATTTTTTCAGATAAGCGTCCGCACTCATCGAATTGTACGGGTCATAGCTCTGATCCAGGTACAGCTCCATCAGGCTTCCCTCCAGTGCTCCGATCAGATAGGTTTTGAGCGCGCTCTCCCCGTACTCAATGACGTAATAGATCAGATTCCGGACGGCTCCGCTCGGGTCGGAAATAAAATCCACCGTCGTGTTCAGCGCGTTCTGCCCGTTTTCAAGCGTTGTCTCATTGCTGAAGGTATTAAAGGCGTCCAGCACCTCGTCGATTTCCTCCGTATTGGTATCAATATCAGATTTCAGGCTCAGATCCGCGTCCCGGATCCCAAGCGCCTGGTACAGATACATATACGAGGAAAGCTGACTGCCCGCCTCAAACATGGCATACTGGATGCGGTTATGCACCATATAAATATTGATAAAGGAAATAATCCCGAGAATCACCAGAATGAACGGCACCAGCGCCAGTACCGCCTCCACCGACATCATTCCTTTTTCTCTCTCATTGGATTTGTTCTTCATCCGCATCATGTTCCCCATCGTTTCCATCAATTCTCAGGCCTCTCCTCCCGGAGATGTCGTTTAGTAGCCTCTGATTACCGAATATCCGATATACTGATTCTCCAGGCTGTTCAGGATCGACTCCGTATCCGTTCCATTCAGGTACATCTGCGCGAAATTATCCGGCAGGATAACGAAATCCATTCTCACCAGGCAGGTGCTCTGTACGGCCGTAACGGAATCCAGGATGTTAAATTCAATATCCTCAGATGTCAGCTCCGAATCCTTCTCACTCGTACTTCGCATGGCCTGGTTGACATTCAGTGTAATCAGTGTCCCTGTCCGTTGCACGAGGTCGGACGAATCCACATACAAATACATCAGCAGATACAGATAATTCTCATAATTCAGATTAATTGTCTTCTTTTCGGACGAACTTGAACTGCTGCTGACATCTTCCCCCGACAGCAGACTTTTAATCTCGGAAAGACTGGAAAGCTGACTCAATTCTGTCTTCAGTAAAACAACTCTCTGTCTTTCCTTTAATAAATTCCAGTCCGCGTAAGTTTCTATTCCCGCAACCGCGGCTCTGAGAGCCGCGCTGACCGCAATTTTAACCAGTGGTGCGGCCGCGGCACCCACTCCTGTGGCAGTAACAGCTTGTGCTGCCGCGTTTGCGATGTTGTTAATCGCCTTATTAACTTCCGATATTTTGTATGTGGAAACCAGATTCAGGGCCATGCGAATGGTATTGATCTCATTGCGGGCCGCGTTCTGATTCTCCTTCGAACTCAAATGTCCTCCCAGCAGGTATTCCAACTCCGCGCCGTACAGATAATTGACATCCGTACTCATCTTCACCTTGGTCAGACTGTAATCCGCATACTCTTCCGAGGAATCGCTGGAGGAAGAATCATCATCCGATGAGGAATCCAAAACGCCGTAAAGAGGCTGATCCGATTCCTCCTGCCCGGAAACACGGCTGGAAAACATGCCGAAATCATAAGACGCCAACAGGAAGCGATCAATGGTTTTTTCCAGTGTAAAACCGCTGGAAAGCTGCAGCGCGCTGTCCTTACTGACGCCGCTGCCGTCCACAATCCCCAGCTCTGACGCAAGGGCTGAAGGAATATCGTTTGCCTCTCGCTGATCATCCTCCGCATTCAGAGCATCCTTCTTTTCCTGCAGGATACTGTCAGCGTTATCTATCTGCCGATCTGCCTCATCTTTGCCGGAAGTGCCGCTGCCATCACCACCAAATTTTTCCTCAAGCCAGTCATAAAAATCTTTATACGCATCATAAAAATCTTTCCAGGAGGAGGCAGAAACGCTGAACGATATCTTCTCACCAGGATTCAAATTCCCGTCCAGCAAAGCATCCATGTATTCATCCAAAGAATTCAGTGCATCTGTAAAACTACGTTCATTCGATTCATTATTTGTTGGATCATTATAAATATTTTGCTGACAGATGCTATTTACTTCTATAAAATTAGTATTTTCTTCTGTAATCTCCTCCAGATCGCCGATTTCCTCCTCAATTCCCTCTCTGGTTTCCTCGGAGCACGAAGTCAGCTGACTCTTTAATGTATTAACCTGCCCTTCTATTCTGCTCAATGTACCTGTTGTTGGATCTGTTAGATCAAAAGTAATATCGTTCAGTTCCTCGATTTTTCCATCAATATTATCAAAATCCACCGGAGTCGAATCGAAATTATATGCAGCTGTTTTACAATCTTCCAATGCCTCCAACTCATCCTTCATGTTATCTTTAAATTCTTCTGCATCCACATACTTGTCAGCGAGCTCCTGCGCCTCCGCCAATTCCTGCTGCAGTTCATCCGATACCGTCCCGTTCTTTTTCTTTATTTCCTCAATCTGTTTTTGAAGTTCCTCTACCTTTTCAACAGCGGTTTCTATCTCTTCTTTTTCCTGATCCGATTTATTTACATACTCATAATAGGCTGCATATTCATCACTATCCTTGATGAAATTAATTGCTGCAGCATAAGCCTGTCCCTTATTGGTAAGCTGTGTTATAAACGCCGGATATTCTTTGATATCCTTCAGCACCTCATAATAATCCACAATTTCTTCCAGCGCTTCCGAACTGGTTTCCGCGAGTTCCTGTACCTGTTCGGCTGCCTCCATGTCCGCGCTGGAACCATCGATCTCCTCTATGGCGTCCAGAATACCGGCCGCGTCCGCTATGTCCTCAATAATGCGGTACTGCATAAACTCCGCGACTTGCGTCATCATTACATTGTCATTGGCCAGACTTGCGTTCTCGACTGCCGTGTATTCCAGCTTGATATCCGAGGTTGCATAGGGCATAAATCCGCTTAAGCCGCTGTCTTCCTCTCCGGCCGGATTAAAGGAATACCCGACATAATCGCTCAGATCCTTAATAGCCTGCAATCCGTCATCGCTCTGCGTGACGGCAAAGAGACCGTATAGCTCCTTTAAGACATTCTGATACTCGCTGAGTACCACTTCCCCGTAGGCATCCGCCGCCATCACTGCCTGTGAGCTGCACAGCTTCAGCCGGGCAACGTCCACAAACACGCCGACAAACACCACCACCGGCACCATGATCAATGTCACAAACACTGTGATAATTCCCTGATTTTTTCGGCGATATCTCATTGGTCTTTCCTCATTTTTCCTTTGCTCATACACATGCGTCGTCCACATCAGGCTCCAATCGCATCCCTTAACTTCTGATAGGTTTCCTGCACCTTGGTGGCCAGATTCTCCAGAAAATCTCCCACCTTGGTATCCTCCACCAAGTCTATAATATAATCCACTGTCCGTATGATATCGTCGTGATCCGATACCACCGCTCTGGCAGTGGCCGTGATTTCGTACTGATTGCCGATCCCAATCAGGCTTAAATCAATTGGGATTGTCACAAGCTGGCTGGCCGTAGCCTCATATTCCTTCACCAGCAGATAATTGCTGTACTCTAAGGTCACTGTAATGTCCTCGCCGAAAATCATATTGCCGGCGATGGACTGAAAATATTTTTCAAACGCCTCCTGGTCCTCCACGTCGCCTGACGACTCCAGCGAGGCATAGGGGTTCAACGGTCCGGAAATCACGTAGGAATTCCCCTTTCCCGTTGTCGTACTGTCCGCGACAGAATATGTCACTTCGGTATTCCTCGTCACATAGGTGTCCGTCACGGAGTTTTTATAATACACAAGGCTCGTCTCCAGGCAGGCCTGGAGATTCGCCCTCTGAAACAGCAGAAGGGACAGATAGAGCAAAAAAATCACGCAAAGAATCGCGATGGGAAGAATAAAGGTGGCTTCTACCTCTACAGACCCGGATTCACTTTTGAAATGTTTCTGTTTCATATCTGTCCCTCCGAATTTCCGATTAATCGAAAAAATATCCTATAATAGCATTTAGTTATTAATACTAATTCCGCTTTCAAGGCTACTATTATCATAGCTGCTGTTAAAAATATTGTTCATCATTTTGCTCAGCCAAGTCGATAACTGATCCCAGAACACGCCGATAATCAACACCACAATCAGCAATAGGATAATCGTGGCCACAATATTAGACACGCCCTTCTCCGACTTCCAGAAATCAACTGCCTTCTGTTTCAATGCCGTCGCTCTGCACACAGCGCCGATATAAAGCATTTCCAAACGTTCCATAACTATCGTCCTCCATATCATTTTTATATATTATTCACCCACCGGTCTGTAAATCGAAGCCTTTGCCGTGCGGGAAATAACCCTTTAAAACAGTGACATCCCGGACATGGCCGGCACAAGGATTACCACTAAAATGCCAATGAACATCAGCATGGTGGGGATAAAAAGCTTATTCTGAATTTTCTCCGCCATGCGTCTGGACTGGTGCTTTTTATCCAGCCAGCACTCGCTGTTAATCGCCCGGATGTCCTCCGCCAGATTCAGATTACCGGCGGAATAGCTTTTGCTGACAAGGGATACCAGCTTGTCCAGATAGCGGTTATCGCACCTGCGCTGCAGATCCGCAAAGGCCTTTGCCACCGTGACCGACTGATGAATCTCCTTTACCGTCTTACGCATCTCCAGATAAACCATGGAATCACCGCTGTACGCAGCTTCCTCCGCCGCTTTCACGATATTCATGCCGGCCGTCACCAACAATGCCATCTTGGAAAGAATATTGGCAAAATCCATATCGATCTCTTCCTGGCGCTTCGCGGATTTATCCTGCAGCGAAGTGATCGGTATAATGCCCAGAATCGTCGGCAGCATCAGGCCAGCCACAGCGAATATCATTACATTGGATGTGCTTCTGCCCATGACCGTCATCAGAATAATTAAAAACAGTGCCAATATCACACCCACATATACATAACCGATGCAGCATGCCATCAGATAGAACGCATACACAGAGGCGTTCTTTTTTCCGTTCGTCTCCTCACTGTAATCTAAGTCCGCGTAGCCCGACACCTCACAGGCCTTTGTCAGCTGACGCACCATGTCGCTGTTGCCGTCCAGCCGAAGTCTTACTAAAAGCTGATAGCCGAAAACCGCGATCTGATCCGTGATGGAGAAATAGCGCCCCGTCATGTAGCGGTCTTCCTGCTTCTGATACTCTTCAATCTGTTTTTCCCACTGCGCCGTCTTTTTGGCCTCTTTTTTTTCAGAGACTGTGCGATATTTTTCATTGTGGGCGATATATTTTTCCTTCTGATCCTCCAGGTCCTGGCGAGAGAAACGTTTGCTCCAGGCGGTGGCAAGGACAACCTCCGCCACAGCCACCCGGTTCACCCGGTTGATCTCGATCAGTAAAAACAACGCCAGCACCGTAAGGATCGCTCCTAAAACAATCAGCATCTTCCTTCCTCCTACACCTGAATCTCAGTCGCTCTGGTCGCGATCACATACGAGGCAAGCGTACAGACCAGTCCGAATGTCGCGGAGCCACGCCCCGCAATCCCGGAATACATGGAATCCAGAAATCCGCTGCCCATACTGGTCATCAGCACAATCAGTACTAACGGCAGCACCAGCATCATATATGCCTCCGACTTGGCTGAGGAAATGCTCGTCTCAATCTCCTGGGTAATCTCCACCTTGTCCTTGATAATATCCCGCGTCTGTGACACAATGTAGCCGAAATCACTGCTTTTGCCCTCGATCGTTTTGTAAATCGTGGCAAAGCTTGTGATATCGTCCACATCGCTGCGCTCTCCCAGCTCCTGAAAGCCCTGTGTCATGGGAATGTTGGCATGATCGAAATCGGAAACAATCAAAGAAATCTCTCTCACAATGTCCGAGTCCTCATTGAACATCATCTTCAGCTCCCTGATGGAGCCTCTGATCGCGTTTTCCATCGTCTGACCGCTGCCGCCGCTGATGGAGATGGAGATAATGTCCAGAAACTCCTTAAACTGGAGACGCAGGTTGTTCTGCCGCTTTCTCATCACACTGCCGGCGTAATTTTTCTCCTGAAAAACTCCCAGAATGACGCCCCCGATGACGGCGGCGATCACGGAATGATAATAAATATAAAAAATCGCACCGATCAGAATGGCAAATATGACATAAGCGGCAATATGCTGCACCTTCGTCATGTTGTCCTCATAATATTTAATTCTTCTTTTGACCTGATCCTGGCTCATCGTCTTTCTCCATAAAATCGTAAATACCGGCGAGGATAAACTTATCCTGATTGATAATCTTATTCTCCGTGCGTCTTAACCTGCCGGAAGCCTTCTGCAGCGTGGAGTTTTCGTCCTCCACAAATTTATAAATCGGATTCAGCACGATCTTCCCGTCGATATAACCGACAACCTCCGTGATTTCCATGCATTTACGGGAGAAATCGCGCAGTCTGGAAAGGTGCACAATATAGTCCACAGCGGTCGCGATCTGCTGGCGGATAGCCTCTAACGGTAAGTCCGCGCTGCCGGTCAGCACCATGGTCTCCAGACGGCTTAACATACCTTCCGGAGAATTGGCGTGACCCGTGGAAAGGCTGCCGTCATGTCCGGTATTCATTGCCTGCAGCATATCCAGCGCTTCCTCACCGCGGACTTCGCCGACCACAATCCGGTCCGGTCTCATTCGAAGCGACGCCTTGATCAGGTCACGGATGGTAATCTCATTGGCCTCCTTGGAGTTGGCCTTACGGGTCTCTAAGCTGACCAGGTTGGGGATGTTTTTAATCTGCAGCTCCGCGGAGTCCTCGATCGTGATCACGCGCTCCCAGGGATGAATGAAATTGGACAGGGCGTTTAAAAACGTCGTCTTACCGCTGCCGGTACCGCCGCTGACGAACACATTGTGCCGGGAGCTGACCACCTTTTCCAGGAAATCCGCGACCTCCGGCGTGATGGATTTGTACTCCAGCAGTTTTTCAATCGTCATCGGGTTTTTGGAGAAACGCCGGATGGTGACCGTCGCGCCTTTTAAGGCAACAGGCGGGAATACCACATGCACACGGGAGCCGTCCTCGAGTCTGGCGTCCACAATCGGGTTGCTGGCGTCCACGCTTCTGTCCATCGCGCTGACGAATTTCTGCACGATTCTCGTCAGGTCCTCATCGTCCTTGAAGTGCTCATCGAGTTTGGACAATTTACCGGCTTTTTCCACGAAGATTGTATCGTAGCCGTTGATCATGATCTCCGTAATCTCCGGATCCGTGATGATCTTTCCCAGAATGCCGAGACCCTCCACTGACTCTATGATGGTAAGCTTTAAGGTATTGCGGTCCTTGAAGGACATATTCAGATAATACTGATACAGATCCCTGTCATTATCCCTGGCCCAGGCTTCCCGCTCCTTCAGCTTCTGCGCCACAAAGTCGTTTAATTCTTCCTCACTGAACTCCCTCTGTCTGCTGGCGTCCTGCACAAGCGTTTTCAGCTCGGAGACCTCATCCATAAAATAGTTTTGATTCATTGCTTATGCCCTCTTATGACTGACCCGCTTTTACCTGCCAGTCGATATTATGCCTGCCGGTATCTCACTGCATGAGCTGCGAGACGTCGATCTCTTTATTCATGTTAATCGCCTGAATGACGCTCTCCTCCGCCAGATTGCCGTAATGATGTACGGTCCCGATCGTAACTGCCTGCAGGTCAACGGCAACTTTTGTATTGCTCTCCATGAAATTATTGACCAAAAACAGCTTCGCCTGATTCTCCGCAATCAGCGCCTGTCTGGAGAACAGCTCCATCTTACGTGCGGCAAAGGTACCCGGCCGGTTCACAATCACCAGCTTATCCGACTCCGCGATTACGGCCTTGGTCAGGGTATCGACCGTGCTGCCCATGTCCATCACGACCTCATCAAAAAGCCCGGTCTTACGGATGTTTTTCAGAATCGCGCTCATTTCCTCATAATCCACATCGCAGTAATCCACGATGCGTTGAAAGCCCTCTATGTAGCTGACATTATTGGAGCCGCTTTTGACAAGCCCCTGGAGCTTCAGTTCAAAGACCGCTCCGCCGTCCAGCGCCGCGACAAGCTCCGTATTGCCCTCCTCCCGGTAAGGGAAAATTTTCTCCGGGCTGTACAGCTGTTCGCAGCTTAAATAAAGCACCTTCTTCCCTAAGGAAGCCATCCGGGCAGCGATCGCCAGGGCAACAATCGTCTTACCGCTGCCGCCGGCCGGCGAGTAAACCCCGATCATCCGCGTCACCTGATTGCCGCCAAGCTCCGGCACATAGCCGGCAATCTCCGAGAATTTTTTGATCATCTCCTTATAAATGTTGGAAACACGCTGATACTTGGAAACCATGAGGGCATCCGCGTAAAGAGCGGTATTCACAGCCTCCTCGCTGTACAGACAGACAGTCATCCTGACATTGGACAGATACAGCCTTTCTGCGCTGATATCCGGATCCAGCAGAACAATATCATACCGGTTCGTCTCCAGCGCCTGCTCCAGCTTCTCCGCACTGGTGAATACGGAAATATCCAGATTGTCGTACTGCTGCAGCACCTCCGAGAGTCTGGACGCATAATCCCTGTTTTTATCTGCGATCGCGACTGAAATAATCATACTCGTACCTCACTCCATTTTATTTGTAACAGTTCCTTATATTGAAAAATCATCCCGTCCTGTCAGGACAATACCTTAAAATATCCCATATTCTCGTCTTCGTACATGAGCAGAAACCTGTCCGGATGACTGATCAGATACGCGTAAAGCGGCCTGCTTTTCAGCACCAGCATCGCGTCAAACTGATAGCTCTCCATCAGCGCATCCACGTCCGTATATTCCGTCGCTGCCTCTTCATTGTACTGATACAAAGACGACAAACTTAATACATCCTCCAGAATGTGTTCTGCAGCGTAAACATCCGCTCTGGAATCGACAAAGACCTCAATGTCATGATAAATCAGGGTCTCCCCGGTATTGTAATCATTAAAAATCTGCTTTGGGTCATCCTCTTTGATCACCGCAATCATCTCATCGGATACCACCACCGATATCAGATCATCCCCGCTCCTGATATACCTGGCCAGCCTGTAAGCAGCCGCGCAGAGCAGGAAAGCCAGGATAAGGGCGACCGCGCGCAGAATAAGCCGATCAGATCTGCGGTCCACCTCTTTCATCGGAAGAACCGGCAGATAGCGAAACGCGTAGAACGGCGCCGCGATGTACCAGCACATAATAAAGCGGACGCTTCTGAAAAAAAGAAGCAGGAAAATACCCATAATCACGATGTCCAGAAAGCGGACGTCTTCACGCTCGGTCACAAGCCCAATTGTCATCAGCACAATCGGCAGAAAATATACAATCAGCTGTCCCATATCCTTGGCGTCCGGCGCCTGCCACTCGCTGATGACAGTCATCATAAGCTTGTCGCTTAAATTGACGTATGGGTAGAGAAGCACGCGGGCGCCGATCGGATTCACTAAAATCCCGGCGATGGTCAGTGCGGTCACCGCCGCAAGCTTTCCGCACGCCGCCCTGCTCTTCCTCTCACATACCACTCTGCCCAGGCGAAAATTCAGTAATGATACAACCAGCATTGCAGAACACAAGATATAAGACAGTGCCGCAGATCCCCCATGCAGATTGCTCCACAGGCAGGACAGCAGGGGCATGAGAAAAAGCAGTCTACTCTCCGTATTTTCATAAAATGTATAGAGAATCTTTAATGTTGCAGCTAGCAGCAGAAAACCGAATATATGCGGTCTTCCATAGAAAAGAGTTCTCATCACAACCGCGAACAGGGCAAAAAAGATGCCTGCAAGCAGAATATTGCGCAGTGCCATTTTCCGGGACGTATACATCAAAAAAAGCATGAGCAGGATGGCCAGCGACACACACAGGACATAAATCCCGGCCTCGCCCCAGGATGCGAATATTACATAGAAAATGACCTCCGACAGCCATTCGTGCGCGGTCCAGGAAATCCCGTACGCTTGTCCGATCCAGGAAAAAATATCCGTCGTCGGCACGCTTCCATGCTCCACAATCCACTGTCCCACTTTCACATGCCACCAGAAATCATTCCCGTTTAAGCCGCCGCAAAAGCCATACAGCAGAAGGACGAGAATCATGGACGCCAGGATGCCCCATATAAAAGTCAGAGAGATCTTTTTACTGTTCATAAATGTCTCCTGTGCTTTCTTAAGCCGTCAGTACCGCTCTTTCATCTTCCGTTCCATCTTCTTTTTGCTGTGCCTGCCGGTGACTGTCATAAAGAAAGCGGCCAGAAACGCAACAACAGTCAGAATACAGCCGGCCGCAAAAAGCATACTGCCCAGCGTAAGCTCCTTTAATGTGAACATCACATAAATCAGATAAATCAGATCATCCACCTGCATGGTATCTCTCCCGCTTTTCTAAAACCATCCGCCATCCTTAAGATCCTGCAGCATCACTGTCAGCATCTGCATCTCCGCGTCATCCGTTGTGCCGGCTGCCTCATATAAGGCAGCAGCCTTCTCGTAATAGGCCAGAAAATCACTGTAATCTCTGGCACTGTTCTCCAGCCGCTGCTGGATATCCGCTTCCAGAAAAGCCAGTCTCTTGTAGGTTCTGTAATCATCCGGGTATTTTTCAGCCATCTGAAGCAGCATGTCGGCCGCCTGATCAAAGCTGCCCATCTCCTGATACAGAATCGCGATGTTCTCCATCATCTGCCGGGTGGAATATCCGCTCTCGTAAAGCGCTGTAAAGCCGGAAAGCGCCTTCTCGTAATATTCCGCACTGTATTCATCAGAAGACTGCGCCTTCTGCGCATAGCACTCGGCCAGCATCTCACTGATCTGCAAAGTAGACTGTGTGCCAAGGCTGCCGGATGCGGATTCCAAAAGCGTGATCTCCTCGTCCAGATAATCGCTTCCCATGGCCTGGTAGCATTTCGCGCACAGCACGACAGCCCTTTTCATCAGACTGCTGTCCTGCGTCACATTCATGGCGTCCGTCAGATAACTGACAGACTCCTCGTAGCTGCCCTGCGCGTAGGCGATCTCGCCTCTTGTCATATAAATCGTATCCTGCCCGAGGCCCAGCGCGACCGCCTGGGAGAGCGCCGTCTCAGCCTCCGTGATATTGCCTGTCCGCGCCAGCGCGACCGCATAATCCCGATAATACGCCCCGTTGCCTGCGTCATACACAATCGCAAGCTTTAAGCAGTAAGCAGCGTTTGCGTAGTCCTCCAGTTCTATGTAGGAATTGCCCATCAGGTAAAAAATATTGGCGAGTGAGCTTTCATCAGAGGCATTCTCCAGCACATAAGTCACATTGTTGATTACATCCTGGCCATAGGAAATGGTCTTCTCATAATCCCCCATGGAATAAAGACGCAGGACCTCCTGCTCATATGCCTGAATCCTTTTGGGCGCCCGAAACTCTGCTTCTGTGAGCATTTCCTGCGCTTCCTCATATTGTGCGTCCGCGATCAGGCTGTTGGCCTGCTCGATCTGCCGATTGTATGCCGCCGTGTTTTCCTGCTGCATGGTGAACAGTCCATATGCCGCCATGGATACGCCGGCAGCAAAAGCGGCCGCGATCAGAAGCTTTTTGATCCTCCTGTGTCTGCGAAACGCCCTGTATTCCGAATCAAGCTCATAAATATGATTGAGCGCATCCAGAAGCTCCATGCCGTTCTGATAGCGGTCCTTCGGATCCAGCTCCATCATCTTGGTCAGGATCAGGGCAAACCCTTCCCCGATCGGGATATCATAGGAGGTGATCGGAGGGATGTTCTCATAATCGTAGGAGGGCTTCACACCAGTCAGAAGATGATAGATGGTGGCGCCCAGCGAATAAATGTCGGAGCGCTCGTCCACCCCCTGACCGGCCAGAATGGCAACTCTGCGCTGTGTCTGCGTCAGTTCCTGCGTGCCGCTCTCAAAGGAAGCACTGCCGGGCATAAAATCCCCGGCCGCGGATTCATCATCTCTTAAGGTATGATCCGTATCTGTAAAACGGTCCGGCACGGTCTGATCTGTATCCGTAAAGCGGTTCGGTACCGTCTGGTCTGTATCCGCTTTGACGCCGGAAACAGTGCCGACTTTGCCCTTCCCTGCGGGCGTAGTCCGCCTGCCGTTCATTTTCTGATAATTGTCAAAATTACTGTACTGTTCGGGGGGAGAATATCCTCTGCTGACTGCCAGAGTGCGATTCCGATCCTTATTGAAGGCCAATGAAATGTTAAAATCGATCAGACAGATATCACCGCCGGGCGTCAGCATGATATTTGCCGGTTTAATGTCACTGTGAATGATGGGTCTATCCTGCCCATGAAGATAGCTTAAGGTTTCCGCCAGCTGAATCGTCCACTTTAAAACCTCTTTGACAGAGAATTTTCTCCCGCTTTTCAGTTCCTCCGTTAAAGACTTCCCGGGAATAAACTCCATGACGGTATAGATCTCCCCGTCAATCTCCAGAAAATCATATACCTGCGGCAGGTATGGCGATTTCAGCTTCTTTAAAATATCGACCTCGGTCCGGTTCTCTAAAACGCCCTTCACGCGATCCTTAATCTGTTTCACCACAACATAGGTCTCAAGGCGCTCATGGTATGCCTTATAGACAATACCTCCCCCTCCGGCACCGATCTGGTCTACCAGCACATATGAACCACCCAGTCTCATCCCCTGCTGCAGCATTGCGTTCCTCTCCACCCTCATATCTCAAGTATCGCATCTGAAATCTAAAAAACAAAAACCGTATATATTCTACACAAAATCCTTCTCGTTCTCAATATGTGCTATATTTTGTGACAAAAATCCAGGCATTTTTGTCACAAACCGGGTCATGTCCGCACTTTTTGAATCGTTCTCATCTTACCGGCCGCGATCTGTTCATGTTCGTTTTTTGATTGTGACAGAAATTGTGCTTGATTTTACGCAATTTTATGTCACACATCTGTTTGCACAGCAGCCTTTTTTTATAGTATATTAATAAAGTATGTACACATGCTTCATGAGGGGGAGAATGATACATGTCTAAATTCAGTGTATATCTGAAAAGTCTGATTGATGAAAGCGGAGAGCCCATCTCCACCATCGCGCGGGAAATCGGGGCGGAACGAACCTCTATCCACAGAGCCCTGAAAGACGAAAGGATCCTTCCATATAAAGTCATCCGCTCGCTTGCGGATTATCTGCAGCTTTCCTTAGAGGAGCGTCAGGAGTTTTTCCGCTTTTACGATATGCTGCTGCAGGGAGAGGACGTCTGGCGCAACCGCACTGCTGTCTGCGACCTGTTAAATCAGCTGTCCGTCATCCCTCTCAAGGCTCTGCCTCCTGCAGGCGATATTCCGGAAAATCTTTCCGCTGACAGGATTTCTGATGGTTTGATTGAAGGAGAATATTCCGTCCAGAATGCACTTTATGCTCTTCTGGCAACCGAAATTGCACAGACTCCGGATGTCCGCTTTCAGATGCTTTTACCGCTTGGGACGGATATATCTTCCATGCTGATGAGGCTTTGGCAGATCAACGGTCTGTTCAGTGTTGACCAGCTCTTCTGTTTTCCGACAACCGCTGACAACGACTGCTCCCAGAGCGTCCATGTGCTGCAGCAGATCATTCCTTTGTGTCTGATTGCCAGGGACTCCTATCACCCATATTATTTTTACGAACGCACCGGCACTCTTGCTGTAAACCCGCTCAATTATTATATCATTACGCCGCATTATCTTGTTTTACTCTCACAGGACCAGTCTGCGGCGCTTTTCCAGTGTTCCAAAAGCCTGGTGCGGCATTTTTCCGATCACTTTAAGTCGCTCATGGAGCGATGTGAGCCGCTGATCTCCTGTGTCTCCAACCTGGCCGAGGTTCTGGACAAGAGCAATTCTCTCATCGACTTAAAAGGCTGCCTGTATCTGAACTCCCAGCCCTGCTTCGGGCATTACTATACGCCTGAGCTGATTGTGAAATATTTTCAGGCGCAGAACTGCCCGCTGCCAGGCATACTGGAAGCATCTGTGGAGCATTTTTCCCTTTTGCAGAAGGTTGAGAAAAACTTTTGTACCATTTTTTCAGAAAAGGGACTTCAGTACTTCATGGAAACGGGAATACTGACGGAAGTGCCGCAGAAATATATTACGGCAGTGGATGTGAAAGATCGTCTTTATCTGCTGACACGCCTGAGAGACGATATCGCGGAGGAAAAAGTCATCGGCCTGATTGCGCGGCCCTCATACCTGCGCGTGCCGGAGTACCTGACGCTGACAATCGATTCCGGCGGAAACGCCTATTTTGACACCACCTCCGCGTTTCAGGGAGGCGCTTTCTACTGCAACATCCATATTTCGGAGAAATCAATCTGTCAGGCATTTAAAGACTTTTTCCAGTCGCTGCCAGGCAGCCAGATGGTCTACTCCAGGGAAGACACGCTCAGGATGCTCGATGAAGGCATTCGCAAATTGAGCAGCACAAACTCCCAGCAGGAATGATACCTGAACTGTACCATTCCCACAGGAGTCCTGAAGATAACGCCAAAATCATAGCCCGGAATCACATATTTCTGGTTCCATCCCGCTCCCCTGACGCATATGCTAAAGCAAGCCAGCATCATGGGAGCATTTTTTTTATGCCACAGGAAAATATAACCGGACATCTGAAGGTCAGCGTCCGGATTGGAAACGGATATATCCCTGTCACAGGGGCGAAGGTTTTCGTGCAGGCAGTGGAAGGAAATATGGAGCCGCTTTCCTTCATCACGGATTCCTCCGGACAGACGCCCGAAATGGAGCTGCCCACACCACCGCGTTTTTATTCGGAATCGCCGGATGAACCCAAACCATACGCAGAATATGTCATCACGGTAGAGGCGGATGGGTATGAAACTGCGGTTGTGGAAGGAACGGAGATACTGCCGGGCGAGCTGTCGCTGCAGACGGTGCAGCTGCAGCCCCTTCCCTCCGCCGGTTCCGTCATCATCATCCCCGATCATGTCCTTTACGGCGACTATGAGTCCAAGACACCGGAGGCAGAGGTGAAGCCCGTGCCCGAGCGCGGCGAGATTGTCCTCTCCCGGGTTGTCATTCCGGAATATATCGTGGTGCATGACGGCGCACCGACCAACTCCTCCGCGCCGGACTACTGGGTTCGCTACACGGATTATATCAAGAATGTAGCTTCCAGCGAAATCTACGCCACCTGGGAGGATTCCACCATTCTGGCCAATATTCTGGCTATCCAGTCCTTTACGTTAAACCGCGTTTATACGGAATACTACCGCAGCAGAGGCTACGATTTCACCATCACTTCCTCTACCGCCTACGACCAGAAATTTGTCTACGGCCGCAATATTTATGATAATATCTCCTATCTGGTCGACCAGGTCTTCAACAATTATCTGGCGCGGCCCGGCGTCACGCAGCCGATTTTTACCTCCTACTGCGATGGTCAGCGGGTGACCTGCAGCGGCTTAAGCCAATGGGGCAGCAAATATCTGGGCGATGAAGGGTACAGCGCCATCGAAATCATCCGTTACTACTACGGCCCCGATATGTATATCGCGACCGCGGAGCAGATTTCCGGCGTGCCGGCTTCTTATCCGGGGTATGACCTGACGATCGGCTCCAGCGGTGATAAGGTGCGTCAGCTCCAGCAGCAGCTAAACCGGATTTCACAGAATTATCCGGCCATCCCGCAGATCAGTGCGGACGGCATCTATGGCTCCCTCACAGCGGAAAGCGTGCGGGCCTTTCAGAAAATCTTCGATCTGCCGCAGACCGGCGTCACCGATTTTCCCACCTGGTACGCGATCAGCAGAATTTATGTAGCGGTCTCAAGAATCAGCGAACCGGGAGCGTATTAACGCTCCCGGCCCAGATGTACGAGTCACTGCTGCGGCTGACTTCTATGATACAGAAACAATCCAATCAAAAGCAAGATCGGAAAAACAATCCCCGCCAGGATCCCCAGATTCAGCGCTCCGCCGAACCGCTCCGCCATAAATCCCACATAGGTCGGCCCGCCGGAGCACCCCAGATCCCCGGCAAGGGCAAAGAGAGCAAACATCGCGGTGCCGCCCCTGGCAATTCCCTTCGCTCCCAGGCTGAAAGTCCCCGGCCAGAGGATTCCCACAGACAGACCACAAAGCGCACAGCCCACAAAGCCCAGCGCCGGAACCGTGGACAGTCCGATCAGCATGTAACTGCACAGGCAGAGAATCCCGCTGATCCACATGAATTTTTCGAGCGGAATTTTCTCCCCGAATTTCCCATACAGCAGTCTGGATGAGCCCATGAAAGCCGCGAACAGCAGCGGTCCCGCCAGATCGCCAACTGTCTTGGAAACCTGTAAACCGCTCTCCGCGTAGGCGCTGGCCCACTGGCTCACCGCCTGCTCGCAGGACCCGGCGCAGGCCATCAGCAGCATGAAAATCCAGAAACGCTTCATCCTGACCAGCTCGCCGATTGTCAGCCCCTTCTCCCCCTCCTCCAATAAGGACGCGATCGGCACCTTTGCAAAGAGAAAACAATTAAAAAGCGGAACCAGAGCCCAGACCAGTGCCAGTATTTTCCAGTTGGAAATCCCAAATACTGTAAAAAACAGAGTAGACAGTATCACCACACCCACATGACCCCAGCAGTAAAAGGAGTGCAGCATGCTCATGGCCTTCTCCTTTTCATCCCCGGGGCAAGCCTCCACAATGGGACTGACCAGCACCTCAATCAAGCCGCCGCCCACCGCGTATACCGCCACTGACAGGCAGATACCGATATAGGGATCTGCGAATATCTCCGGCAACACCGTCAGACCAATGAGTCCTGCTGCGGCAAATACATGCGCACACAGAACACAGGACCGATATCCAATCCGGTCCGCGAACCCGGCCGACAGCAAATCCACCACCAGCTGAATGCCAAAATTTAAGCCTGTCAGCAGGGCAATTCTCTGCAGGGAGATCCCATACTGCGACTGAAATGTCAAAAACAGAAGCGGAACAAAATTGTTGATGATGGCCTGCACGATGTAGCCGATAAAACAGGCATAGATGGTGTGTTTGTATTGTAATTTCATTCGTTATCAAGCTCTCCGGACATTTTAAACTTTTTCATTTTTGCAGTCATAAGTCATAAATGTTTTTTGTCACTCGCCTTCCGTTTCCGTGACAGAACTTCCCAGCTTAATCACCGTCATGGCGACGCACGGCGCCATCGGCGTAATACTGCCGTAGAGATTCTCCCCGTAAAAGGTATCAGTAGCCGTGCTGTAACCCAGGCTGTGCCACCACTCATCTGCATCGCCGCCGAAATAAGTGCCGGTGTAAATCCCGACATGAGGGTCTGAAGATTTGGACGGCAGTCCGTCCGAGGCCATTACCGTCCCCTCACCCCAGGTCCAGATAATATCCCCCGGTTCCATATATCCGTCCGCAATCATGGCCGCGACGAGTGTTTCCAGAGAATCCGCAGAGCCATAGTAGGTCTTATACTCCAGACTGGAATTTCGCAGATAAGAAATCCAGTCCTTCGCCCCGACGCTGCCCCAGCAGGGGATGGTGTTAAAAGCTTCCTCCTCGCTCATACCGGACGCTTTATAGAAAACATGCCAGACAAAGCCGGTGCAGTTTAACATTGCCTCACCGTCATAGTCGTCATTTCCATAAGCGGTCTCACAGTCCCCATTTGGGTTTCTGCGGTCTGTACTGCCGCTGGAGCCGCCGATCAGGGTACCGTCCGGCTCGGATGGATAAGGCGTTCCCAGATAGTAATCATCCTCCCGATGCAGGGAAAGCCAGTCCAGGACAGAAGAATAAGAAACTCCGGAAATAAAATCCGAAATATATCCTCCGCCCTCATGATAAAGTACAGACGTGACGCTCGACAGATCCAGGTCTGATTCCTGTATTTCACTGACCGCTTCACTGTTTTCTTCCCCTGTCATTTCAAGGGACTCCCCGCTGGTTTCTCCTTCACCACTTTCTTCTGCCTCGCTGGTTTCTTCTGTCCCGCCGTTTTCTTCTTCTATCACCTCAGGGGTTGTCTCTGTCGCGGCATCCTCTTTCTCAGCGGTTTCAATCTCCACCGCTTCACTGCCGGTGCTCTCTTCCTCCACGTTCACAGGCATATCAGAAAAACCTTCCGCACTGCGCCTGACCCAGAGGCTGGCAAACAATATCAATACGATAGCGAAAGCAACAATTACCAGCGCCCTCCCGGCCACATTCTTTCTCTTCATCCTGCATTCACCAGCCCCTTCATTCATTCGCCGGACACGCCAGCACACAACCAGTTACACTGCCGCTCACCACGGACATCTCTGATTGCATGGACGCGATTTCCATCGGCCAGTCACACTGTTCATCCATGTAAGAGAAAAGTGCAGGCAGTAATTCCCGCCCGCACTCATGATTTCCTTACAATACCAGCAGATACTCAATGCTGACCACGATCTCATTCTGCAGAATGATACTTAACTGCGTTTCCCCTCTGGTATAAATAACCGCAGTTCCGTCCTCCGCATAATTGGTACCATAAAGCTCCTCGACCCGGCTTAAGCTGTCTCCCAAAGCCAGCCCCTCCGGCGTCGTAATATTCGGGTCAATGAAATATATGGAATATACCACCTCGCCGGTGCCGTCATCAAACGCGGTTACCTCAAACGTCGTGTAATTATATACGTTATCGTCTCCCTCGATCGCACAGCTGGCAACCGTATAGACACTGTCCGCCGTCGGCAGGGCAGAAGCGTCAAACGCTTCGCCGGGCATGATGACTACGCCTTCATATTCAAAATAAAACGGCTCGCTTTCGTCCACAGTGCTTGCTTCTTCGGTCTCATCCTCGACAGTCTCCTCCGTCTCAGCTTCCCCGACAGTCTCATCCTCGACAGTCTCCTCCGTGTCCGTGCTCCGTGTAATCACCTGATCAGACAGATCCGTTGTGTCAGCGGAACTGCCGCAGGCCGCAAGAGAAAGCATCAGAGCGGTCAAAAGCGTAGTTGTCAGTAATTTTTTCATAAAGTTTCTGCTCCTTTTTTTCACCAAGTATTTATCGTAAACGACCTGTGTCGTATTACTCTGAAAAACGTTATTCTGCAGCAGCGGCATCATAAACCGCCAGCTTTTCCTCATAGACCGCCGAAACCTCCGGATCATTCCGATAGTCCGTCAGTCCGTACTCCCTGGACAGAATGTCCGCAAAATACGTGGAAAGCTTCGTGGCCCCGGACAGATTCAGGTGCAGGCCCGAATCATAGGTATCGGTACTGTAATCAATACCGATCTCATCCGTCACATCCAGGAAATTATAGAAATTCAGGCCATACTCTTCAGCGTACGCCTCCATCTGCTCATCATATTCGTCATACCAGTAGGGGTACACGCTGGGGGCCTTGATCAGCACCAGGCTCGTCCCGTGCTCCTCGCAAAGCTCCCGGATCCGATCCAGATATTCGTAGCAGATATCACCGAACTGATAATTGGAAAGGGCGCGCTTCGTCGGCAGCGACTCCACAGGGTTGACTTCCTTGTGCATCTGATAGCCATTATAGGTGCTGTACAGATTCTGAAACAGGTACGTAAAATCTTCCCCGGTCAGCTCGTCAAAACGGGAGTGATAGCGCAGGATCGGGAACACATAGGAAAGAAAGGTTTCCTCCTCAGTCATGGATGCCTGAATAATCCCCACCTTCGACGCAGACCAGCGCATATTGTCAATGGTCAGACGATTGTAGGCCTCGCTGACCGGCTCCGAATAGCGCATGGCGTTGACATTCAGCACGACTACCTTCGGCGTCTCATAGGTAAAGGTCTCCTCCAGTATATAATAGGACTGCCAGATTAACTGCTGCGGCGTACCTCTCACATAAGCGGTGATACCTGCCTGCCGGTACAGCTCCATGGGAGAAAAGTTCGCGTACACCTCGCAGTCTCCCACAAAAATGACCTCATGTCCGCCTGCTTCCTCATAATACTGATTGATCATGCTGCCTTCCGTCAGCGAGGTCGCGTACTTGGGCTCCAAAAGCCTGGTCAGCAGCAGGAACGCCGCGACAAAAATCGCAGCCACCAGGAGCACAGACAGAACGGTTTTCATTCGATTTCGTTTTTTCATTCTGTCCCCTCCTAAAAGCTTGCGTAAATAAACTGCTCCGCCTCAAAGCCGATCCCATACATACCAAAGACCAGGACCAGCAGTGTCAGCGTCCCGAATACCACCACACGAACCGCGGGGGCAAACTGATCAAAACGCTCAGTCAGACTTTCCTTTTTCAGGTCGTAAATAAAAAGCAGCAAAAGTGAAATCACAAACGCAATCCACTCTCCCGCGTTTAAGCCGAGCGAGAAAATATTCGCTACCAGATCGCCGTAATTAAAGGTGGTAAACAGCGATGCAATGCTCCTTAATGCGGTCAGTGAATCCGGCCAGATGAAAAAAGACCAGAGAATACTGATCAGCAGATAGGTGATCGCGCAGTTTAAGACCCTGTATTTCGTCTTCAGAAGATTGCCTGTTGCCACTAAAATACCGTTAAACACACCCCAGAGAATATAATGTACGCCATGCCAGAGTCCGGAAACCAGAAAAGTTACAATCAGGTTTACAACCTTGCGCACCTTTCCCCTGCGGCTGCCGCCAAGCGGAATATAAATATAATTACGGAGCCAGTCGCCCAGCGTGATGTGCCAGCGGCGCCAGAACTCCGCCACCGTCTGCGAAAAATACGGCGTGTTAAAATTCTCGCTCATGCGAATGCCAAGCATTTTTGAAATGCCCAGCACAATATCCATGCAGCCGGAGAAATCCGCGTAAAGCTCAATGGAATACAGGAGCATGGCAAAGAGCGCGTAAGCGCCGCGGTACTCCTCTGGCGATGTGGAAATCGTCCCCACCACCACACCGGCGCGCGCCGAAACGGCATACATTTTAAAAGCGCCCCAGATCGCTCTGACAGCGCCGGATGAAATACCATCCCAGGTGATTTTCCTCTCTGCAAGTGCCTGTTTCATATGATCGAAGCTCTCAATCGGGCCCATCACAAGGTGCGGGAAATAGGTCAGATAAAGCGCAAAGGTCAGCAAAGATCTCTCCGGCGGATATTTTTCCTTACGGACATCCGCCAGATAGGAAATCATCTGCAGGGTGAAATAAGATACTCCAAAAGGCGCCAGAATGCCAAAACCGGTAACCGGCTGCAGCTTGATTGTGATCAGCAGAACCGCGTTGACAACAATCACAGGCCACAGAAGCCATTTATGCTTTGGCAGAGCCAGACCGGCCAGATAAGTTACCAGAACCGCAGCTGCAAGCCAGCCAAGCCCGTAAATGCCATATCCTGCATAAATCAGAAGTCCTGCCAGTAGGATCAGAACCTGTATCGTCATGCTCTCCTCCTACTCACAGGCGGGCCACAGAGAGGTGTCCCACGTCCGTCCGCTCAGTGTTGCCAGACGCTGTTGATCGTTCATCAGCTGTTTGCAGGCCTCTCTGATCGTGCCAGACATCGGGGTCGCGTCCACATGCTTCCAAGTGCCGTTCACATTCACGATCAGCCAGTAATGTGTTTTGTTAGTCGTCCAGATCAGCTGACTCTCTATTCCCTTGTAGTCCAGAATTGCCTTCAGACACATCGCGTGCACGTAACAGTTGCCGGCCTTATTGGAGACAAAGCCATACCAGACCGGGTCATCGCCGCCGTAGCTGTGGTTATAGGAAACGTTTGAACGCACATAATCCGCGATTGATTTCACATCATTGCTCAGAGAAGACGCAATGGAAGCCACCAGTGCAGCCGTGTCCTCACTGTCATGTGATATCACGACAGTGCGCTTTTTCGTTGCGACATTCCCGGAGGTATCCGAAGCGGTATAGGTCACATAGTAGGTGCCTGCCACATCATAATTCACACCGCTGTCGTTATAGGAAACCGTGCAGGCGCCGTCCGTTGCGTCATTGGCTGATACGCCGCTCAAATAATTCGGCGCGCTGCTGTGCTTCGCCAGTGTGAGGGTGGTAAGACCGCTGATAACAGGCGGCACATCGTCCTTTTTGACCCGGAGTGTAGTCTCCGCGCTTGTCACATTGCCGTAAATATCCTCGGCCTCAATTGTCACGGTGAAGGCACCGGATACCGACGTGTCCGGCTCCTCTGTCAGGCGCACCTCCGCTACCCCGGAAAGATCCGTGACGGACTCGATAAAGCTGTCCACGGATACCGTCTTATTCAGGTAAACCGATGCCTCCTTCAGCGTGAGCTCCGGCGGTGTGGTATCAACCACCGTGATGGTGCAGGTAAGCGTTTTGGATCCGGAGGTGCTCGAAACGGTGTACTCACCCACTCCGGAAACGTTGATATTATTCAGATCCACCTGATTAATCAGAGACATTCCTCTGCCCTGTGCCGTCAGAAGATCCTGTTTGGTGACATGCTCGCCGTACTCCATTTCGTAGGAATCCACCATCCAGGTATAGATCAGCGTGCAGTCCTGACTGGTCACATTGCCGCTTTCATCCGTCACATTGACAGTCAGAACACGGTCTTCATAAGTATCCACCACACTGCTGTAGTGCTCCGCAAAGGAAATGGTGGTCTCCGCGTAATCTTCCACGCTGATGACAAAATCCTCCGCGTCCGGCACATAGTCGATGGTAACCTCCATCTCGTCCAAGAATTCCACGGTGGGAGCCGTGGTATCCACCACATGAAGCGTCACCGTTTCTTCCTTTTTGCCATGCAGGAAAGTAATCTGCGTGTCGCCCACATGATCAATATCAATAGACGTCGGATCGGTCACAAAGCTGACCCTGGAGGCATTGGCGTATTCCGTCATAAAATCGGTAATACTGACCGTCTCTGTCCCCAGTTCGATTGTGTAATCCTGAAACTTGGGCTGCAGATAATACCAGTACTGGTATCCGGCAACGCCGGCGCAGGCCAGCACTGCCACAACGATCAGCGCAATTCCTTTTCGGGATCGAATGAACTTCTTCAGGCATTCAATGAACTTTTTCATATGTATCTCCCCGCTTTTTCTGATTTATATGCAAATCAAGCAATTTCCGCGCAAGTCAAACCGACTTTATCACAGCCATATTTCCTGTGCATTATGGTGAATTTTAACATTTTTCAGATTTCACCCGTTTCATTCCTCTGTTTTGAGAATTCAGGATAAAACACATTGTGTAAATTGAAGCAATTTTTAATATGTGTGTTCCTTCTTCTTTCCCTGCAAAACGAATCGGAATCAGGGTTCCGTCACCAGGTAGCCGTCCGCGTCAAATTCGTATGCGGTGCCGCCGATATTCACGGTACATCCCGCATAATACACACCGGTGGATGTGCAGTAGCGATACCCATTGTCATCTGCCTTCCAGCCCTCTATGCTGACTGCCACAGAAGACATGGAGGACGTCTGCGTGGAATCATTGTCCTGGAAGTGCCACCACTCCGACACCAGTGTTCCGAAGCCGGCCTGCGTCATAATGTTGGCTAAGAGCTTCGCGTTGGTATTATTCTCTGAAGTGCTGGCGTAATGGCTCAGGTCATGGATCGACGTCTGCATCTGTACCTCTACCCCTGTCTCAGCATCCTCCAGGGTCAGATCCAGTGCAACTCCCGAATTATGCTTACTCCTGCTCTTGGCCAAAAAGTAGCTCAGACCATAGCTGCTGTCCCCTACCATCACGTCCCGGTAAGTCAGCGTTCCCTGCGTCTCCACCTGCGTCACATTTCCTTCCTCGTCTGTCACAGTCTCTATAACAGTTCCGGCGTCAGGCAGATTCAGGTTCTCAATGGAAACGCCCGAATAGGTGGTCTCCGGGACAGCCGTATCCAGCAGCGCTTCCGCTGTCGCATATAATGTATTCGTGGCAATCTGCGGACGATAGGACTCATAAATCTTGAGTCTGTAGCCCTGCCTCAAGGCAGTTTTTGCCGCGTCTAAAAGCTTATTCGCCACCGAATACACCAACGGCACCACATAGGTATTGCCAGTAAGCTCCACATCCTCAAATCCGGCTACAACCTCCCCGGTCACGCCGGGAATCTCAAACTCGTGCACCGTAAATTTGGAAGAATAACTGTTCGTGATATCATAGCTGCACAGACTGCCCAGATAATCCGTCAGATTGATCATACAGTAATCACTGTCAATCCAGGCGGTCTCTCCATCCAGGAGAATAGCAAACATGCCGTTTTCCTCTTCCTCAAGCACACAATACGCCTGCATTGCGGACGCAGTCCCCGCCACCGCGGATTTATTCGAGTCCGTATATGCTGTCAGATCAAAAACCGGCCACACCGTACAGTAAACAACCGACGCCACTGTTGTACACAAAATTTCGCCGGACATAGCCGCATAGCCTGTTCCGGAATCAGCCTGCCCACCCTCCGCGAGAATCCGATATGTATAACTTTCCGGGAACTTAAGATGCCCCGTTGAAT
>JAJQHY010000022.1:0-21539 GCA_021199495.1 Lachnospiraceae bacterium
GACAGTTTTCGACATTTCAGGACAAATTTTTTGCCCTCACCTTATATAGGCACGAAAGTGCCATTTTATCGCGGTCGGATTCTATTAAATTTTCATAAACAGGATTTGTCATCAAAAAAACAGAGCGCGAGACCAGAAATGAACTGGACGTGCGCCCTGTTTTAAAATAAATGGTATCAGGTATTTGATTTGCTGTTAAGCCGGCTGCTTCCCGTAATTTAAGAGATACTCCATCGCCTGATCAGCTGCGATATGCAGCTTACTCTGCAGCTTCTCCAGGATAAATTGATCCGGGTAGCCTTCCTCGCGGTAAATGCTGACGATTTCTGTAGCTCTGCCCTCAGCCTTTCCTTCAGCCTTTCCCTCAGCCCTTCCCTCAGCTTTTCCTTCAGCCCTTCCCTCGGCCTTTCCCTCGGCCTTCACATCTCTGATCATGTTGTCAAAAACACTTCTCATGGTCACATCCTCCTTCTTCTTTTTATACTTGTTGAAATCAATTTTCAGGCCGGTCGCACTAAACAGCATCATCAGAACGATCTTTTCAGGGTGGTGCTCATCCGCGTATGCCAGCACCTGTGTCCTGGCCTGTTGCCAGGTGAGGTCTTGATTAAACGCAATCCGCAGCATATCGAACAGGTGGATATTGTTCTGGTTGTGGAATTTCAGATCGCAGCACCGCGCCTCGATCAGCCGCATGTTGTAATCCTGAACGAATGGTTCATACTCCTTCGGAACGTCCAGCATGTCCCGCAGGCTTACGGCCCCATTCCAGGGATCCAGACCGTAATACACCACGACGGTTATGACAGGCGGAAAGCGGTCGGTTCGCTTCATGCCGGAGAGATACTCGTGTCTGTTCAGTGTTTTATTCTTTGTAAGATTTCTGGCGTTGTCCGCATATTCTTTATGATATGCGGTGTGGTCGTAGCCCATTGACCGCAGCGGCATGGGATAGCAGATGTAGGTCTGGTTCTCCATACCGAGCAGGACAGGGGAGCTGCTGCCGGTTCTCTTATGTACTTTGATCATGTCGCGGACGCGATGGAGAGATTCAGCGTTTTCCTGACGCTCGATGACGATGGAGCCATCTGAATCCAGTTCGGAGAGTTCCTCCGGCCGGATTACGGGCTCACCGTCAAAGAGTACCGCGTTGTAAAAATCCGCAAACTCCTCATTGCCGCTCCAGTAGGTCTTCATCATGGTGTCAGGAGTGATGTTCTTCTCAGCCATATTTGAATTACCTTTCTGGCAGTATCAGTATACCATAGAAAAGAGTACACTTCAACCGCAAATTTCGGGAGGCGTTGACAAATTTCGCCTCCTAACATATATAGGCACGAAAGTGCCATTTTATCGCGGTCGGATTCTATTAAATTTTCATAAACTCAGACAGGCGCATTATCATAACGGCCATTTGGATTTTTTTTGGTTCGATATTTGGCTGCGCCGCTTTACAGGAGGCGGCATTTGGACGCAGATAAATTAGCTGGCCGTTTTTTGGACGCAGATGACTTGTCTGGGCTGCTTTTTGGACGCAGACAAGTTGCTGGGTTGTTTTTTGGCACAGATAACTTGCCTGGCTGCATTTGGGCAAAAAAAATACCTGCAGCGGCGGAAAACGCTTGTTCCGCGGCCCAGGTATCTGTCGATTCTGGTCAAAAAAAACTGTAAGTATGCTCCTTACTGCTCGACGATTTCAGCGTCGGGCGCGTTTTTCTGTACGCTGGCAATGCCGTTTAAGCAGCTGGCTTTTGCCTTGTAGCCTTCACCGGTTGCGATGATCTGGCCGTTGGTTGCCTTTAAGCGGAAACGATATTCACCGGCCTTGTCGGTGTAAACCTCGAACTTCGGATGCTTCTGTGTCTCGAAGCCTTCTACGGTCTGGTCCTCGATGGCTGCGGCAGGCGCGTTCTTCTGGACGCTGGCGATGCCGTTTCTGCAGGCACTCTCGGAATTGTAGACCTCGGAAGTGGCGATGACTTCACCGTTGCCGGCCTTGAGATCAAACTTCATGCCGGTGTTTGTCTGACGAATGACAAATTTACCCATAATATAAACCCTCCTGTGTGGTATTTGTTACCTGATGGTAACTTAATATCATGAGCAAAAGGCGCTCATGATCCAATTCGCCGTCTACACTTCATTTCGGTCCGCGCTGAACAGACGTCCCCCGGACGTCTAGCGCCGCCGCGAGTGAGTAAACTCCCTCGGGTTCGCTTGCGCTCATAACATCATCATAACACGACGGATTTCGCATGACAAGTTGTTTTTGACAGGAAATAAAGCAATATCCTGCGGATACGCGAAGGAAAAAATTGTTAAAGTTCACATGATTGACACAACCATCTTTTTGTGCTTACCTCATTTTAAAAGCCGGGCGAAGCGTACCCGGCGAAAGTGTGGATAAAACCAAAGGGGGTAAGGTTTCGGTATGCCTTTATTAGTGTTGCTTCTGATATGTATTGTCCTTGGCTTTTTTTTCAAAGGAGTCCTGCTTGCGCTGATGCATTTGAAAATCACCTTGATGATTGCAGCAGGAGCGGTTGTCGTTTTTGCGCTTGGTCTGCTGTACGCGGAAAATGGAAATGGTCGCTCCGAAATCAAAAAGGCTTATGAAAAATATAAGTATAAAAAGGGGAGCAGAGAGGATTACGAAAAGGCGGTTTTAGCGCATCCCAAAAATGCGCCGTGTCTGATGAAGGTTGCGGTTTCCTATGATACGGGGACGGATGGCTTCCCGTTTGACCCAAAGGAAGCGAAAAAGTTCTATGATCTTGCGCGAAAGCATGTCAGTGGCGCTGTTAAAAAGTTTTTTGAATATTATGATTATCCTTCCTTTGCGAATATTCATCAGGAAGAGTATCTGTACGTGGAGCAGCGCAAACGGGTAGCCGCGGCTTTATTACTGGGAGAAAATTTTACACACAGTGAAGATGAGCTTTGTGATCTGTGTAAAGCATTTTTTGGAACGGGTTCGGTTGCTTACAAGGTTGCAGTGGCGGGCAAACAGCGTAATGATCAGTATAACCTCGAAAAATTGCTCAAAATCGGGAAAGAGGATAACAAGGATCAGGTCGAAAGGGCATATGCAAATTTTCTCATTGGTCTGAACCATTTAGAAGGCGGCTATCTTTTTTTCGATCCGGATGTGTGGAAGTTTTCGGTAGAGGGAGTGTCCTGTTCCAAAGAAAAATCGGGATGGTTTGCATGCAAACTCAGCGCCTTTGACGGCTTTATCCCGGCCATGTATTATTTGCTCACACATGACAAGTGCTGGAAAGCACCGTATGTGGCTTCTGAGGAGGAGGGGAGAAAGCAGAAACAGGATATTTTCGACTGGTATTTATACATGACGAATTTTGAATGGAATGACATCGCGCAGAAGCTGGCGGATGCCGGTTTCCCTGACAGGAATACGCCTGAGGACTGGCCGGAGTTGGAAGTCTCGATGCGTGTATTTGACAGAGTGTATGGGTCCTGATGGCATCGGTCGAGGCAACTGCTTATGCGGTACTGTTCCTGCTTTTAAATTGTTAAACTTTACTGTTGTCCACAAATTTTAAAAAGAACTTGCATTTCCGGGGAAATCATGATAACATATACTTCGTCGTTGAGAATGTTTCAGACTTCTGGAAACGCTTGGTTCCCGTCAGGGAATTTTTGGACCTTTAGCTCAGCTGGTTAGAGCAACCGGCTCATAACCGGTCGGTCCTGGGTTCGAGTCCCCGAAGGTCCACTAAAGATGATATCTGGCCTGGTGGCTCAGTTGGTTAGAGCGCCGCCCTGTCACGGCGGAGGTCGTGGGTTCGAGCCCCATCCGGGTCGTTTGAAACGATGAATCATTTGCCGGCGTGGCGGAACTGGCAGACGCACAGGACTTAAAATCCTGCGAGACTAAACCCTCGTACCGGTTCGATCCCGGTCGCCGGCACTGTCAGAATGGAGCAGAGATATGGATGATATTTCTGCTCTGTTTTTTTAAATAGTATTTTGCGGACAGAAAGTACATGCGCACACGGATATGTGGTATTACGTTTTTGTGACCAGGTAGTGACACGAAAATAGCTTTGTTTCGATATATTATGATGCAAGGGACCCTGGATCAGAAATCGAATGTATACATGCGTATTTTTGACCCTGGGGACCATGGTATTATAGTTTTTGTCACAATCATTCAGTCACGCGGAGAAAACCATATGGACCAGCAGAAGATCATTTTGGACATTCCCATGGGGGAAAGGATCAGAGAGCTCAGAATACAGAAGGGTATGAAGCAGACAGATGTGATTACACAGATGCAGCTTCACGGCAGCATGATGTCCAGAAGCACCCTGGCGAATATCGAGACCTGCCGTCGGAATATCAAGGCCAGCGACCTTACGATCATGAAGGAGGTGCTGGATACCGATTACGAATCTCTATTTGAAACCGGAGCAGAAACTGTATAAAAAATAAAAATGCTCTTTTTTGCTTTCCCGGATTGTGTTATTATGATAAAAAACGAGCACGGAGAGCTTATTATTTTATGGAAAGAACACGCATCCTCCTTTTAGGGGATCTGCACGGGAATATGACCGCCACGCTGGCGATGGAGCGGGAGATGGAACGGCTTGCTTTGGACGAGGTGTGGTTTCTCGGCGACGCGGTCGGCAAGGGGCCTCAGAATGCGGAGACCTGTGACTGGGCGCGGGAGCATTGCCAGTACTTTGTGGGCGGCAACTGGGATTACGGGATCGCCGGGGACTGGCAGGCGCCGTTTTATCAGCAGCAGCTGGGCGAGGAGCGGATGAAGTGGTTAAGAGACCTGCCGCTTGAACTGGAGCTTCAGGTCAGCGGGATCTGTTTTCGCGTGTTCCATGGGAGGCCTGTGACGCCGCAGTTTCAGGGCTTTGCCGGGGAAGAGGACCTCACGCCCTATTTTCAGGCAGATGATAAGATCTACGGCGGGCTGATTTCCGCGGATACACACCGCCCCTATGTCCGGGTGCTGCAGGCCGGATACCTGATTAATACCGGCAGTGTGGGCAACAGCCACGGCGTGCCGAAGGCGCACGCGCTCTTGATCGAGGGAGTGAAGGGCAGCCTGTCACCGGCACCCATTTCCTTTACTGTGATCAGCGTGCCTTATGATAATGAAGCGGAGGTTGCCGCGGCACGGCGCTACCCGGACCTGCCGCGGCAGGAAGCGTATATCAGTGAGATTCGCACCGGTGTCTATTCCCGGTGGGGAATGTAGGGAAAACAAAAAAGAACGGAGGAGCATATGTTTTCAGAGCAGTGTTATGATTGGGGCAGTAAACGGTCCACCATCCGCGAGCTGTTTGAGTATGGGAAGCAGCGGGCGGCTGTTGTGGGGCCGGAGAATGTGTATGATTTCAGTCTGGGCAATCCGACCGTGCCGGCACCGGACGAGGTGGCGCAGGCTATCCGGGAGATTCTGAATACGGAGTCCTCCGTTCAGATCCATGGCTACACGTCGGCGCAGGGCGACGCGGGCGTGCGATCCGCCATCGCGGAATATTTGAATGCGACCTACGGTACGCACTTTCACGCGGATAATTTTTATATGACCTGCGGCGCGGCTGCTTCTCTTTGCATTACCTTCCATGCGCTGGTGGAGTCGCCCGAGGATGAGATCATCGCCATTGCGCCCTATTTTCCGGAATATAAAGTGTTCGTGGAGGGAGCAGGCGCGAAGTTTGTGATGTGTGAGCCGGATATGGAGAATTTTCAGATCGATATTGAGGTACTGGCAGAGAAAATCAACGCGCACACCAGGGCGGTGATTATCAACTCTCCGAACAATCCTTCTGGTGTGGTATATACAGAGAATACGATCACAAAGCTGGCCGCGCTGCTTTCAGAGAAGTCCGAGGCGTTCGGACATCCGGTCTGGCTGGTTACGGACGAGCCGTACAGGGAGATCGTCTACGACGGTATTCAGGTGCCTTTTGTGACGAAATATTACCGGGATACGATTGTCTGCTATTCCTACAGCAAGTCCCTGTCCCTGCCGGGCGAGCGTATCGGTTACATTCTGGTGCCGGACGAGGCGACGGACAGCCACAACCTGTATCTGACCGTCTGCGGCGCGGGCCGCAAGCTTGGCTATGTCTGCGCCCCCAGTCTGATACAGCAGGTTGTCGCCCGCTGCCAGGGGAAGGTGGGCGATATCAACGCCTACAAGGTAAACCGCGATATTCTGTATGAGGGACTGCGCGCCTTAGGGTATGAGTGCGTGCATCCGGACGGCGCTTTTTACATGTTTGTGAAGGCACCCGGCGGAGATTCCGAGGCGTTTTCAGAGAAAGCGAAGGAGTTTGATCTGTTATTGGTTGCCGCGGACGGCTTCGGCTGCCCGGGGTATGTCAGGGTGTCCTACTGTGTGGATAAGGAGATGATCGAGCGGTCCATGCAGGCGTTTGCAAAGCTTGCGGACGTGTATCGCTGACAACAGTCTGAGCAGGAAATAAAAGGTCCGTGAAATGAGAATGCAGTTCTCGTTTCACGGACTTTCTGTATATGGAAAATTCGGTTCAGCGAGCGTGAGAGCCTGTTGAATCCGGCTTCCGATACGACATGATAATATACCGGATGCTCGTCACAGCGAGAATCCCTACGGCGATCCCCGTGGCGGCCAACGCGGTCTCGGCGCCGTAGTAAGCGAAGGATTCCTGGTCCTGCCAGACCATGCTGCGCATGGTGTAGTACAGGGAGCCGCCGGGTACTAACGGCATGATGTGGGACATCATGAAAAGCGTGGAAGGCGCTTTGCGCCACCGGGCGTAGAATTCCGCCAACGCGGTGCAGAACATGGCGGCGATCATATTGGAGAGAAGCGTGCTGGCGGTGTAATGCATCAGCAGCAGGTAAATGCAGTAGCCCGCGGCGGAACCTGCCATCACATAGGGAACCTTATCTTTTCTTAAATTAAATAACAGCGCAAAACCGACTGCGCCCAGAGAGGCGCTCACAACCTGGATGATAACGGATATCATATCTGCCTCCTATACCTGAAAAAGAATCATGGACAGCACGAAGCCGCAGGCGATGAAAACGGCAATTAAAAGGCTGTTGACGAGCCGCAGCGTTCCCGACACAATGTCGCCGGTCATTAAGTCCCGCAGGGAGTTGGTCAGAGCCAGACCCGGGATCAGCAGCATCACGTTGCCGATCATGATCATATCCATCTGCACCGGGATCGGGGAAATATGCAGGATGCAGGCGCCCACGCCGCAGGCAAAGGCCAGCAGGAAAATACGGATCAGCTGATTGTCCAGCCGCCGGTCTACACTCCTTTTCAGATAAAATATGTAGATGGAGATGAGGCCGCTGCAGACAGCGTCGAGCCAGGTGCCGCCGAACATGATGGCGAAAAACGCGGCAGCCATGATGTAGCCGAGCAGCAGCTTGGACGGGTTTGGCTTCTCCGCCTTGATATCCGCGATACGTCGCGTAATATCATCGTATTCGGGTCGGTTGGCGCAGATGTAGCGGGAGAGGGTGTTTAAATCCTCTAAGACGGTAAAATCGTTGGATGTGGTCAGGACGCGCCTGGTCTGGGTGATAATTTCCGGACAGCCCTCCTCATGAGGGCAGCAGCTGATATCCATGCTGACAAAGATGGCGTTCATGTAGGAGGTCACGTCCACCCGGCAGTCGTAGTAGCTTCTGCAGATACGGCTGACGGTATCCTCCACGCGGACGGTTTCCGCGCCGCTGATGAGCATTTCCTCTCCGATATCGAGCGCTGAGCGCACCACCAGTTCGGGCTTCATGAGCATTCTCCTTAGAAAGAAAAAGTAACTGTTCAGAAACGTTGTACAAAACAAAAGCAGCCGGCTTTCAAGCCGACTGCCCGTACTACGTGCGTTAGAGGATTCGAACCCCCGGCCTTTTGGTCCGTAGCCAAACGCTCTATCCAGCTGAGCTAAACGCACACGCATGAGTTCCCTCACAGCAAAATATATATTAGTACAAATCGTTTTTTTTGTCAACTGGAAAATAAAAGATTTTATGGGAATGTGTTATGGGCACGTTACTATTCGCGGTCCTCCGCCCGCATGCGCAAAAGCATCCGCTTCGCGTCTGGCGTCGCAAATAACGCGACTCATCTTTTTGCTTATGTGGGTGGAGTTCCTGCTTCGCAGGCTCATCGGAAAATACAATCAATCTCTTACGTGCGAGCACGACGCTCTTGCTTGTATTTCCCGATGGCCGCGAATAGTAACTTGGGTGAGTCAAATCTGAAATCTTTCTAAAGACTTCGGGTGTTCGATTGACCAAAGGAGGGGATTTGTTTATACTGAGAACGTGTCAAAAATAACGCATGTCGGAGAAACTGGTTTCATGACCAAACAGGAATTTATTGATAAACTGAAAAGCGCGTTAAGCGGCCAGGTTCCGGATGGCGTCATCTGGGAGAATGTCCGCTTTTATGAGCAGTATTTTGATGACCAGAGCGCAAAGGGGCTGAGTGAGGAAGCAATCTGTGAACAGATCGGTTCTCCGAAGCTGATTGCCAAAAGCATTGTGGAGGCAGAGAAGCACGAGACGGGATTTGTGGGTGATGACAGGGCGGAATTTGTGGATGAGGAGCCGAAGTCGTTTCAGCAGGGAAGATCCCGTTTTACAGTGCACACGAGGCGGCTGCCAGGCTGGCTTTCAGTGGTTATCGGAATTCTGATTTTTCTGCTGATCCTGCGGCTGATCTTTACCGTGTTCCGCGTTCTGATCCCGGTGATCGTGCCGGTTGTGCTCGTTGTCGTTGCTTACAGAGCAATCAGAAAATTTATTTCGGGAGCGTAAAACAGAGGCTTCGTCATTTTTGTTTCATTTATTTTGTATAAAATCATATCCGGCGGACATACTACCCTTGTAACGCAAAGCCCCGCGTCGGCGGCCTTTGGAAACAGACAGGCTTTGAAAGCCGGCTGATTGATAAAAGGCGCTGCGGACTGTGGGACAGGCTCCCCGCGTATACGCGGGAATATTCAAAACAGGAGGCAGACAAATGTCCAACCAGGAGAATTCCAACTACGAGAATCAGTCAAACCAGCAGAATAAGCAGGAGAACAGCTCCAAAAACAGCTCGAAGAACTCTTCCGAGAAAAATCAGGAAAAGAATACTTCCTCTCAGAGCAGCAAAAACTGCAAGTAAGCTGCAAAGAGAATACAAAGGCAGGGGCGCCCGACGGGCGCCCCTTTTGCACGCTCAGCGGGCGAGATTGCGCATGTGAGGTGTATCCGAAGGGCGTCTTAAAGAGGAGGACCGAGAATAGTAACTGCTCAAACGGTGCTTGACAGATTTCCGCTGGATTTGTATTATAAATGGGATGAAAACGATGGAACTGATGGCTCCCTGCCACTTCGGCATGGAGTCCGTATTGAAAAAAGAAATTACAGATTTAGGCTACGATGTGACGGAAGTGGCGGACGGCAGGGTGACTTTCACCGGAGACTGGGAGGCTCTGTGCCGGGCGAATATCGGACTTCGCACGGCGGAGCGGATTTTATTAAAGGTCGGATCCTTTCACGCGGAGAGCTTTGAAGAGCTGTTTCAGGGAACGAGAAATCTGCCGTGGGAGGATTATATCCCCGTGGACGGCCGTTTCTGGGTGACGAAGGCGGCCAGCGTCAAGAGTAAGCTGTTCAGCCCATCCGATATCCAGTCCATTATGAAAAAAGCGATGGTGGAGCGCTTAAAGGGCGTCTACGGCATCTCCTGGTTTCAGGAGACAGGTGCGGATTTTCCGGTCAGAGTCTTTTTATATAAAGACGAGGTCAGCGTGACACTTGACACCACCGGTGAGAGCCTGCACAAGCGCGGCTATCGGAAGCTTTCGGCCAAAGCACCCATCGCGGAGAACCTGGCGGCGGGGCTGATCATGCTGACGCCCTGGCATGGGGACCGGATTTTAGTGGATCCCTTCTGCGGCAGCGGGACCATTCCGATTGAGGCGGCGCTGATGGCGGCGCATATGGCACCCGGCATGCACAGGAGCTTCCTTTCGCAGAGCTGGACGCATCTGCTTGCAAAACGTGTCTGGGACGACGCCTATGAGGAAGCGCGGGAAGAGGTTTCTTTAGACGACTGCGGCGATATTCAGGGCTATGATATCGACCCGAAGATGGTGGAGATCGCCAGAGCCAACGCGAAGGCTGCGGGTGTGGAGGAGCTGATTCATTTTCAGGCAAGGCCTGTCAGCGCCTTAAGCCACAGTAAAAAATACGGCTTCATTATCACAAACCCTCCTTACGGCGAGCGCCTGGAGGACAAGGAGACACTGCCGGCGCTGTATCGCGAACTCTGGAACCGTTATCAGAGTCTGGACAGCTGGAGTTTATATTTCATTACCTCCCTGGAGGATGTGGAAAAGACCCTGGGCCGCAAGGCGGACAAAAACCGGAAAATCTACAATGGTATGATTAAAACCTATTATTATCAGTACCTGGGGCCGAAGCCGCCCAGAAAAAGCCGGGGTGAGAATCCGGAACGCAGGGATTAAAGGATAACTGCTTAAGGCGCAGCAGCCCGGAATGCAGCGATTGTATTTTCGTGGAATAATCACAGACTTAAACAGGACTTTTGACCGGACAGAACCGGAACATGAGGGGGCAGCGATTGATAGACAGAATTATTTTTGCAACGGAGAACGAGGGAAAAATCCGGGAAGTAAAGGCCATTCTGGCGGATCTGGGACTGGAGGTGTTATCCTTACGGGAAGCGGGTCTGACCACGGATGTTGTGGAGGACGGCGACACGTTTGAGGCGAACGCCATTTTAAAGGCGAAAGCGGTGAAGGGCGATCAGCATACCATCGTCATGGCGGATGATTCCGGCCTGGAGGTGGATGCACTCCACGGCGAGCCGGGCGTCTACAGCGCCAGATATCTGGGCGAGGATACCTCTTACCGGGTCAAAAATCAGGCAATCATCGATCGTCTGGCCGGAAAATGCGGATCTGAACGCAGCGCCCGTTTTGTCTGTGTTATTGCGGCAGTATTACCGGACGGTACGGTGCTTCAGTCCAGGGGTACGATTGAGGGCGAAATCGGCTATGAAGAGCGCGGCGAGGGCGGTTTCGGCTACGATCCCATTTTTATGGTGCCGGATCTTGGCCGTTCCACTGCGGAGCTGACAGCGGAAGAGAAAAATGCGATCAGTCACCGCGGCCGGGCGCTTGCGGACATGAAAGAAAAACTTCGGGGGCTTTTATGAGAATTCTGGTCTGTTCTGACAGTCACGGCAGGCATGCCGCCCTGATCAGGGCAATTGAAAAGGAAGGACCGCTGGACATGGTGATCCACTGCGGCGACATAGAGGACGGCGAGCAGCTGATCCGCGAGGCGGCGCACTGTCACCTGGAGGCGGTGGCGGGCAATAATGACTATTTCAGCGATCTGCCGCGGGAAACGGTATTTGCGCTCGGCGGCAAGAAGGTGTGGCTGACGCACGGCCATAATTATTTTGTGTCCCTTGGCATTGAGCGCCTCAAGGAAGAAGCCATCCGCAAAAACGTGGATGTGGTCTTTTTCGGGCATACGCACCGCCCCTTTTTGGAAGAGCAGGACGACATTCTCTTTATCAATCCGGGTAGCATCAGCTATCCGCGCCAGATTCCCCGCAGATACAGCTACGTCATGCTGACCATCGACGCCAACGACCACTGGAAGCTGGAGCAGAAGTACATCTCCTGAACACGTTATTCGCGTTGTTCCTTTTTTGGGGACGTCCTTAGGTGCCCTGCATACACCAAAGCGTCTGCGAAGTATTCCTTTGGTCTTTCGCGAGAAAATAAAAAAAGTGCTTGCATATTCCACGAAAATGTGTATAATAATAAAAGTGTTCCGCACAACAGCATATAGCGCTATCGCCAAACGGTAAGGCAACGGACTCTGACTCCGTCATTTTCCAGGTTCGAATCCTGGTAGCGCTGGACAAACCCCGACAGAGTAATCTGCCGGGGTGTTTTCGTGTAACAAAGTTGTAACAATTCCGGAAATTGTATTGAGTTTTCGGCTTGGAGCGGTTATAATGGCTTCTGTGAGTGCCCTTTGGAAAGAGGGACAAAGGAGTGTCTATGTATCAGTTTGAGAGTCGAATCCGGTACAGTGAATTGCATGAGGACGGTCTTCTGGCAGTGCCGAAGATTGTAGATTTTTTTCAGGACTGCTCGACCTTTCAGTCGGAGGAGCTGGGCGTCGGTCTGGAGCATCTGACGGGGCAGGGAATCGCCTGGATTTTGTCGTTCTGGCAGATTCAGATCCTCAGGCGGCCGGGACTTGATGAGAAGGTGACGGTCGGTACATTTCCCTATGAATTCAAGGGCTTTCTGGGCATGCGTAATTTCCTGATGAAGGATGAGCGGGGACAGATGCTGGTGCAGGCCAATTCCATCTGGTCGCTCTTAGATACGGTGCGGTTTCGTCCCGTCAAGGCGAACCCGGAAATGATCGCCCGCTATCCCATGGAAGAGAAGCTGCCCATGGAGTATGTGCCGCGCAAGCTTGTGATGGCGGAGGGCGGACAGCGGCTTGCGCCGCTTATGGTGACACCGGATTATCAGGACACCAACCATCATGTGAATAACGCGCGTTATGTGACCATCGCGATGAACGCGCTTCAGCTGATGGGGGAAAAGCCGGATGTAAAGGAGCTGCGCATCGAATACAAAGGACAGGCTCACAGCGGTGATCTGATCATTCCGGTCGTATTGAAAACGGACGAAGGCTTTCAGATCAGGCTGGAAAATGAACAGGGCGCCATGCTGATCGGGATGCATATGATCTGCAGCTGAGAGGCATGTGTGACGGCTGTGCCGCACAGAACTGGGGTACCTGTCAGAACGCTGCCGCTTTTACATCCGGCGGCAGTATCATTCAGAAAGTATAGAGCGGGATTATGTTACGATTAGGTGAGATACAGACTTTACGCATTGCCCGTAAAGTGGACTTCGGCGTATATCTGTCGGATGAGGAGGGCGCACAGGAGGTGCTTCTTCCCAATAAATATATTCCGGAGAATACCGGAGTCGGGGATACCGTGGAGGTATTTGTTTACCGGGACAGCCAGGACCGGATGATTGCGACAACCCTGATGCCGAAGCTGACCATAGGGCAGACGGCGCGGCTGAAGGTGGTGCAGGTGGGGAAAATCGGAGCCTTTCTGGACTGGGGTCTGGAGAAGGATCTTTTCCTGCCCTATCGCCAGCAGACGCATAAGGTCAGCGAAGGGGAAGAGGTTCTGGTCGGTATGTATATCGACAAGAGCGGCAGGCTCTGCGCGACCATGAACGTATACCGGGAGCTGTCCTCAGAGAGCCCTTATCAGAAGGATGATCAGGTAAGCGGCACGGTGTACGAGATCCATGACCGGCTCGGTGCCTTTGTGGCTGTGGATGAGAAATATTCCGCGCTGATTCCGAAAAAGGAGCTTTTCGGTGTGACGCTTGCGCCGGGAGATAAGATTGAAGCCCGCGTGGCGCAGGTGCGGGAGGACGGTAAGCTGAATTTGAGTGTTCGCCGGAAATCCTATCTGCAGATTGAGGAAGACAGTATGCATATCCTGCAGCTGCTTGAAAAAGGCGGCGGCAGTCTGCCTTTCAACGACAAGGCTTCCCCCGGGGTGATTACGGAGCGGACGGGCATGAGCAAAAATGAGTTCAAGCGTGCCGTGGGCCATCTTTTAAAGGAAAAAAAGATTGTCATTACCGAAAAAGGCATCCGTTTGAGTTAAAGGCGCGGACCGCAATCGGATTTGGAAAAATTGTGAAAAGATAATCGTTATTTCCAACAAAAAAGTGTTGATTTTTTTGCGCATTTTGTGTAGATTTGTAATTACAGAGTTACTATTCACAGACGTTCTGAAAGCTGGAAACAGACCTGTCAAGCGTAGTGTGCTTGTAAAGGGCTGTTTACAGTTTTCAGATGACTGAGAATCAGTCACTTCCCCCACATAAGCAAAAGGGTGAGCGGCGCTTTTTGCCGCGTCAGACGCGAAGCGGCTGCTTTTGCGCATGTGGGTGGAAGCGTCTGTGAATATTCACGGTCAGTTTGGCCGACTTCTTTTGCACATGAGGGAGGGAGAACGTGAATAGTAACAGCTCGAAAGACAACTCTAAACATACAGAATGAGGGAATAACGATATGATATCCAACCAGATACTGCAGAATACAATCGACGGCCTGAAAAACATCGGCAGAGTGGAGCTCGCCGTCATGGACATCGACGGGAAGGAGATCGCCTCTACCGACGATATGAAGGACTGCGCGGACCGCTGCGCTGAGTTTGCCAAATCTCCGGCGGAGTCCCAGGAGGTGAGCGGACACCAGTATTTTAAGATTTACGATGAATACCAGCTGGAATACATTCTGGTGGTGCAGGGCACCGGCGATACCGCCTACATGATCGGCAAGATGAGCGCCTTCCAGATTCAGAGCCTTTTAGTGGCCTACAAGGAACGCTTTGACAAGGACAATTTTGTCAAAAACCTTTTACTGGACAATCTTCTTTTGGTAGATATCTACAGCCGCTCCAAAAAACTGCACATGCAGTTTGAGCAGCGCCGCACCGTGCTGTTGATTCAGGCAGACAACAGCAGAGAGATTAACATGCTGGATCTTACCAAAACCGGTTTCGGCGCAAGCCAGAGGGAATTCATCACCGCTGTGGATGAGAAGGACGTCATTATTTTAAAGGATATGGCGGACAATGAGACCAACGCCGAAATCGATAAATACGCGGCTTCGGTGGTGCGCTACCTGACGAAGGAAGGTGCCAGAAACGTCCGTATTTCCTACGGCAGCTCCGTGAATGAGATCAAGGACGTCAGCCGTTCTTATAAGGAAGCCAAGATGGCGCTGGATGTGGGGCGCATCTTCTTTGAGGAAAAGGACGTCATCGCCTACAGCCAGTTAGGAATCGGCCGTCTGATTTATCAGCTGCCCATCCCGTTATGCAAGATGTTTATCCGGGAAATTTTCGGTGGCAGATCCATGGATGATTTTGATGAGGAGACTTTGACCACCATCAATAAATTCTTTGAAAACAACCTGAATGTCTCCGAGACCTCCAGACAGCTTTTCATTCACCGCAATACCCTGGTGTACCGTCTTGATAAGCTGCAGAAGACGACCGGCCTGGACCTGCGGGTCTTTGAGGACGCTATTACCTTCCGCATCGCCTTAATGGTCGTAAAGTATATGAAGTATATGGAAAAAATGGACTGACCATTCATTGCTGTAAAGAAATGAGGAACAGAGTTTGAAAAAAAATAATTCGCGAAGCACAGTGAAACTGCAGGACGATGACGCGATCGTTCTTGACAATGTGACGCATATTTATACCAATGCCCCGGTTCTGAAAAATGTTTCGCTCAGGATCAAAAAGGGGGAGTTTGTCTTTATCGTCGGCGTCAGCGGCTCCGGCAAATCCACCCTGATCAAGCTTCTGCTCAGGGAGCTGGTGGCCACCAAAGGCGGCGTTTATGTGCTGGGGGAGAATCTGTCCACCATGAAGCATCGCAGGGTGCCTGCCTTCCGCAGACGACTGGGCGTGGTGTTCCAGGACTTCCGTCTGCTCAAGGACATGAATGTCTATGAAAATGTGGCATTTGCGCAGCGTGTGACGCAGGTGCCCGCCAAAAATATCGCCAAGAGTGTTCCCGCTATCTTAAAGTATGTGGGCCTGGCGGGCAAATACAGGGTCAAGCCCCGCAATCTTTCCGGCGGTGAGCAGCAGAGGGTTGCTCTGGCCAGGGCTTTCGTCAATCAGCCGGAGATTCTGCTCTGCGATGAGCCGACGGGCAACCTCGATCCGGCCAACAGCCAGGAGATCATGCGCCTTTTAGAGAAATTTAACGAGCGCGGCACCACCGTTGTCGTCGTTACGCACAATAAGGAAATTGTGAATCAGATGCACAAGCGCGTGATCGTGCTTCACAAGGGCGTGATTGAGAGCGATGTGGAATCCGGGGAGTACGAGCCGAAGGAGGAATACGGAACCTACGATGCCGCGGAGGACTACAGAAGCCTTTTGGAAAACGGGGATCTGGAGGACTTCGGGGAGATGGACGATTACGGAGAGGATGATGATTACGGGGAAGAGGCTGATCCTGATCAGGAGGAATCCTATGAGGACTATGAAGCCCCGGACGATTATGAGGATTATGAATCTCAGGGGGATTACGAATCATACGCGGACGACGAAGACGCACAGGCGTATGAAGAAGACGACGACACCTTAGAAAAATACGGAGATTATGAATATGAGGATTAATTCATTGTTATACACGTTAAAAGAGGGTTTTGTCAGTCTTTTCCGCAATAAATGGTATACGCTGGCGAGTGTGGCGACCATCAGCGCCTGTCTGTTTTTGCTGGGCGCGTTCGCTGCCATCATGCTGAACCTGCAGTATATTGTGAATAACGTGCAGAGGGAGATTTCCGTGACGGTGTTTTTTGAGTCCGGCACTACGGAGGATGAGATGCTGACGCTGCGGGATTTACTGATTCTGCGCGATGAAGTGGATCATGTGGAGTATACCTCCGCGGATGAAGCCTGGGAGAGCTTTGCAGAGGAGCTGGGCATCACGGAATATCTGGACAGCTTCACGGACAATCCGCTTGCGGATTCCGCCAGCCTGACCATTTATATGAGCGACGTCAGTATGCAGACGGACCTGGTGAGTTATCTGGAAAGCCAGGAGATTGTGCGCCGTGTCAATAAAAGCGAAATCGCGGCCACCACGCTGGGAAGCCTGAATTCCCTGGTGGGTATCGCGTCCATGGCGATTATCGGCATTCTGTTTCTGGTGTCGGTTTTCCTGATCAATAATACGATCACGATCGGCATCTCCATCCGCAGCGAGGAGATCAATATTATGAAATACATCGGGGCCACGGACTTTTTCGTGCGCTTCCCCTTTATTGTGGAAGGTGTGCTGATCGGGCTGATCGGCTCGCTGATCCCGTTAGTGGGTCTGTATTTTGTATATAATAATGTGATTCTTGCTATTGTCACCCGCTTCACTTCTCTCAGCACGCTGCTGGGCTTTCTGGAGGTTGGAGAGGTATTTCAGATTCTGGCGCCTGTTTCCATCGCCATCGGCGTGGGAATTGGTTTCTTCGGCAGCGTGTTTACCTGCCGCAGGCACTTAAGAGTATAGCCTGCCGCGCGCAGTATTCATAAACGGGAAAAGATAAATGAGAGGATGCAGAGGCATAAAGGCGGCTTTGGCTACGCTTCTGACCGCCTGTATGCTGGCGGCGATATCCGGCCCTGCGGCTGTGGAAGCCACAAATCTGTCTGATGTGGATCAGGCTGCGGTGGACGCCAAACAGCAGGAGATCGAAGCGGCCGAGCAGGAGCAGGAGAATATCAAAAATTCCATATCCAGTCTGGAGAGCATTGTGGCGGCGCTGCAGAGTGAGAAAAACGACCTGAGCGCGTATATCGCAAGCGTTGACTCTTCTATTTCAGATCTTGAAAGTAAAATATCCGGTTATGAATCCCTGATTGCAGAGAAGGAAGCGGAGCTTGATAAGCGGGAGGCGGAGCTTGCCAGTGCGCTTCTGCAGGAGCAGGAGCAGTATGAAAACATGTGTCAGCGCATACAGTATATGTACGAGACGGATACAGCCAGCTACCTGGAAATTATCCTGGGTGCCGCTACCTTTTCCGATATGCTTAACTGGGCGGAATATGTGGAGCAGCTGACCTCTTATGATTATGAGATGCTGCAGACTTATATCCTTCAGCGGCAGTATATTGAGTTAGTGAAGGAACAGCTTTCAGAGGAGCAGGAGACGCTGCAGGCAGCGAAGGACGCGCTGGAGACGGAGGAGGAAAGCCTGGCCGCCTTAAAAGCACAGAAACAGCAGGATCTGGCGGCCTATCAGTCGGATATTAACTCCACACAGGCGGAGATTTCCGACCTGGAAGGCGACCTTGAGTATGAGACATCCCTGATTGAGCAGCTGGAGAAGGAAATCGAGCAGATTACAAGTGCCTACAGCTATGACGGCGGCGTATTCTGCTGGCCATGTCCCAGCTACACGGCCATCTCATCGGACTATGGCTGGCGGACGGACCCCATTGACGGGTCCACCTCTTTCCATAACGGTGTGGATATGGCCGCGGCGGAGGGAGCTTCTATTCTGGCAGCTTATGACGGGACGGTGGTGGCCGCTTCCTACAACTGGTCCATGGGCAACTATGTGACGATCAATCACGGAAATGGTCTTTATACCATATACATGCACGCTTCCAAGCTGTATGTCTCTGAGGGGGATAATGTCAGCAAGGGCGACCTGATCGCGGCGGTAGGCGCTACCGGGCGTGTGACCGGTGCGCACCTGCATTTCACGGTTCGCCTGGATGGCGCTTACGTCAGTCCCTGGTCGTATCTGACGGGCTGATTTTCATGCAATTCAAAGGATATCGGAATTATGAGGAAAGAAAAAAAATATACATTCTCCAAAGCCTTATACCTCGTGGCCGGCATGCTGCTGGGCGCGGGAGTGACGGCGCTGGCGGTGGCCGGCGGATATTATCTGGACCAGAGTGATTATATCACATCGGCTTCTGTATCATCTTCCAACGCATCCTCCGAATCGGACAGCTTTGTGGATTCGGACTTTCTGTACAAGCTTCTGACCATAGAATCCCTGATTAAAAATTACTACTATCTCGATGAGGTGGATAACCAGACCCTGGAGGACGGCGTTTTCACAGGACTTCTGGATTCCCTGGGTGATGTATATTCCACTTATTACACGGTGGAAGAAACGGAGAGCCTGGCGGAAAGCACAGAGGGCGCCTACTATGGGATCGGTGCTTACGTACAGCAGGATGCGGACACCGGTTATGTAAAGATCACGGGCGTCATTTCGGGAACGCCGGCGGAGGAGGCCGGTTTTCTGGCCGGAGACGTGATTTACGCGGTGGATGGAGAGAACGTTCTGGGACTGGACTCCAGTCAGGTGGTGGCACTGATCAAGGGCGACGAGGGCACCTGGGTGACGGTCACGGTGATGAGAGACGACGAACTGCTCGATATTGATGTGCAGCGGCGCAGGATTGAGACCGTTACGGTGACATACGAGCTGCTGGATGACAATATCGCCTATGTGCAGCTGACCGAGTTTGACGATGTCACGGTGGATCAGTTTGAGGAGGCTCTTGAGGCGCTTAAGGCCGACGGTGCGGTGGGCCTGATTCTGGATCTGCGGGACAATCCGGGCGGCAGCCTCTACTCTGTGGTGGAGATCGCGGATATGCTGCTTGGTGAGGGGCTGATCCTGTACACGGAGGACAGCAGCGGCAACCGGGAGGAGTATTCCTCCGATGCAGAACGGGAGCTTGAACTGCCCATTGTCCTGCTGGTCAATGAAAATTCCGCCAGTGCGGCCGAGCTTCTGACCGGCGCCTTAAAAGATCACGGCAAGGCGACTGTGGTGGGTGTTACCACTTACGGAAAGGGCATTGTGCAGACAGTCCGGACATTGTCCGACGGTTCGAGCGTCAAGCTGACTACGAGCGCCTACTATACGCCGAACGGCACCAATATCCACGGTGTGGGCATCACGCCGGATGTGGAGGTGGAGCTGGATACAGAGGCCTATCTGGAAGACGGCTCTGATAATCAGCTGGAAACAGCCATTGAGACGATGAAGGATCTGCTCGGTGATTGAGCCGCGGATCGGGTGTCGTTTTGCTCCATCTGGAAAATAAGATACAAGCCCTGACTGCGCGTCAAACGCACGGCCGGGGCTTTTTAAAAAATATCTGGAAATTTTTACCTTTCCATGCAATAAAAACGGCTTCTCACGCATTATAGTATTGAACAGGAGGAAAGAGATGACTGCATTTACGTTGGAGACCTCGTCCGGTCATTCCGGAAGGCAGGACGGGATCGCGGAGGAATGCATCAGGAAAATCGCAGGGGGCGACAGGGAGGCACTGGCCACGCTGTATCAGGAAACGGGAACAGCAGTTTACGCATTTGCCCTGTCGATGTTAAAGAACGTACACGAGGCGGAGGATGTGCAGCAGGATGTTTTCCTGAAAATCTGGCAGTCGGCAGCCGGCTATCAGGCGCAGGGAAAACCCATGGCATGGATTTTCACCATCACCAGAAATTTCGCGCTGATGCGGCTGCGCGACCAGGGCCGGGAGGTGACCATGTCCCCCGAGGACTGGCAGATGATGTTCGCGGATCGGACGCAGATGAGTGAGGAGGACAGAATTGTGCTGCAGTCGGTGCTGGAGATTTTAAGCCAGGAGGAACGCAGCATTGTCATGCTTCACACATCCGCACAGTTAAAGCACCGCGAGATCGCGCAGATTATGGATCTTCCGCTGGCTACGGTTCTTTCCAAATATAACAGAGCGCTCAAAAAGCTGAAAAAAGCCCTGACCGGCATGGATGCCGGTTCGGAGGCAACGACGCGAAGGAGGCAGAACAGATGAATAATCAGGAGCTTACGCAGCGAATCCGCACGGCGGCCGAGCATGCCGCGCCGGATCAGCTGGACAAAATCCTTTCTTCCTGTGACGAACAGAAAGGAGAGATCGTTCAAATGACAACATATAAGAAGAATAAGAAAAAAGGAATCGCGGCGTTCGCCGCGGCGGCGGCAGCTCTGGTGCTGTGCCTGGGAATTTATGCAATTGCGGGGAATATCAGGACAACAGCGGTTGATTCCGTGATTTTGCTGGATGTCAATCCAAGTCTGTCCCTGTCAGTGAACAGTAAGGAAAAGGTAGTGGATGTGGAGGCGCTGAACGCAGACGCCGAGGAGGTCCTGGGAGATATGGACCTGGAGGGCACATCGCTTGAGGTGGCGGTCAACGCGTTGATCGGTTCCATGCTGCAGAAGGGCTATCTGGACGGCAGCAGAAACTCTGTCTTGGTGTCGGTAGAGAGCGAGAACACGGAGCGCGGCGCCCAGCTGGAGCAGGAAGTATCCGAGGCCATCACGCTGGCCATGCAGTCGGATTCGGTGGAAGCGTCTGTACTGACACAGACGATCAGCACGTCGGATGAGGAACTGAGCGCATTGGCGGAAACCTACGGGATTTCCCTGGGTAAGGCGGCGCTGATCCAGGAAGTGATTTCACAGGATGCAACTCTGACGTTTGAGGACCTTGTATCCTTAAATATCAGCGAGATCGCGCTGCTGATTTCGTCCAGAAATATTACGACCGACACGGTGACCAGCACGGGAGAGGTAAGCTCTGAGGGCTATATTGGCAGCAGCGCGGCGCTCGAGGCGGCGCTGACGCATGCTGGCGTATCAGCGTCAGAGATCACCAAACAGGAGATCGAGCTGGACAGCCACAAGGGAATCATTGTTTACGAGGTGGAGTTTGAGACCTCTTCCATGGAATATGAGTATCATATCAACGCAACGACCGGCGAGGTGGTGGACTATGAATCTGAGAGTACAGGACATCATCAGTCCACGAGTGGCACGGGTACCGCGGGCGGTACGACGGGAAGTACGGGCAGCAGCACGGATACAACCGGCAGTGC
>JAJQHY010000022.1:21639-30448 GCA_021199495.1 Lachnospiraceae bacterium
CAGCAGCACGGATACAACCGGCAGTGCTTCCGGTAATACATCGACTACAGACGCCGGCACCACTTCCACCGGCATCTACATCGGTGAAGTAAAGGCAAAGGAAATCGCGCTCGCAGACGCGGGCTTTTCGGAGAGCGACGTCAAGTATATCAACTGCTGGATCGAGTATGATGACGGACGTGCGGAATATTACGAGGTAGAGTTTGAAGTCAACAGTGTGGAATATGAGTACGAGATCGGTCTGTATGACGGCGCTGTCCTTAAGAGTGAAAGCGAGAGCCATCACAGTTACAGCTCATCTGCTTCAAATAGCACAGGCAGCGGCAGCGGCACCGCATCCGGCAGCAGCTCGTCAGACGCGTCGTCCAGCGGCAGCAGTACATCGGACAGTACGGGCAGCAGCTCCACAGGTACGACCAGTGAGACTGCGACTGCAAGCAGCACTGCCTACATCGGCGAGGACGCCGCATTCCAGATCGCGCTGACAGACGCTGGGGTCTCGTCGTCCGACTTAAAGGAGTACGAGGTGAAGCTGGACAATGACCACAACCGGATGATTTACGAAGTTGAATTTGAAACAACCGGTAAGCTGGAGTATGAGTACGAGATCGACGCCCTGACCGGGGAGATTATTTCCAGGGAGGTCGATGACTGAGAAGTTCGGATATACAATTTGTACGGAACATGGTTTGTATAGATGTAAGAACGAAGAATAAGCGACGCCTATGGACGCCGCTTATTCAGTATGTCTGCCTGTAGGTGATTTATCATTCTGTCCGTTCATTTATGAAAAAGCCTGCTTCGCGTGCTGCGGGGCAGGCTTTTTTCAGGAGATTTAAACTTAAGCGTCCTCTTCCTTCCACTTTTTCTGCACCAGGTAGCAGGGCAGGCTGACGAGGACGATGCCGCCGATCAGGTTGCCGATGGTGACGGGGACGAAGTTGTTAAGGCTTCCTAAGACAGTCAGGCTGTCAATCTGCGCTGTGGTCAGGCCGTAGGTTTCCTGCGCCAAGGTCACATATTTGGAGCTGGAGGCCGCGAGGATCCCGATCGGGATGTAAAACATGTTGGCGACGCAGTGTTCGAATCCGCAGATGACGAAAGCGAAGATCGGGAAAAAGGCGGAAAAGAGCTTGCCGATGGCGTCCGTGGCGGAGGCGGCCATCAGAATGGCAACGCATACCAGCACATTACAGAGAATACCGGAGGTCAGGCCCTTCATCGGCGTAATGGAGACCTTGGAGACTGCAATTTTGATGGCGTAGGCGCCTAGCAGACCGCCTCCCAGATCCAGGTTGCCGCTGAAAAAGAGCAGGACGTCGATTAAGAGGGCACCGACCAGGTTGCTGAAATAAACGACCACCAGGTTGCGGATCATCTGTTTTACGTTGATCTTTTTCTCCAGGACGGCGATCTCAATCAGGCAGTTGCCGGTGAAAAGTTCCGCGCCGCCAAAGACCGTCATCATCAGGCCGACAGGGAAGACTGCGCCCGTGATCAGCCGCTGTAAGCCGGTGTCAGTGACGCCGAAGGCAGCGGTGCTTGACGCCGCGCCGCCTAAGGCGATAAAGGCGCCCGCCAGAATTCCCAGCACAATCATCCGGCGAAGGGAAAGGGATGCTTTGACTTCGGCGGATTTGACATTCAGTTCGATGCCTTCCGCTGCTCCGTGAAAGTTGTCCATATGTAGTTCTCCTCGTATCATAAGATTATTCGATGCCGGCGGAAATGACTCCGCTTCTGCACGGCATGATTATACAATTTTTTTCGGGATTCTGCAAGGATACGATACAATTCTTAAGGTTTTGTGAATGCGGTTTTTCTGAAACGGTTTTGACTTGACCTTGCGATTTAGCTATGGCATAATGAGCGTGTGCGTTGAAAATGAGGCGGACCGGATACTTAAAGGAGGACAGAGGGGTGAAGAATACGAAAAAGAACGGCGTGCTGATGGCGCTGGCGGTCATGCTGATACTGATCGTTGTCGTGTGTGTGGGACTGACATATCTGTCCTGGGTGCGGGAGACGGAGGAACAGGAGGCCGCGGAGGCTCTGGCAGCTGCGGAGACTGTTTATACATATGAGGATATTGAGGCGGCAAAGGAAGAGGGACGTAAGGCACTTTTAGACGAGATTCAGGCGCTGATTGAGGGCGGCTATAATACAACCGGCGCTCTGCGTCAGGTGTTCGCGGCATCTGATGTGCTTTTAGTATCCACAAGCGAGGAGATTGTATTTGTGCCGGTTTTGGACAGCGTGGCGAAGCATGATCTGGTTTTGGATAATGTGCAGGTGCTGGACGACGGGGAGTTTCAGTATGTCGTGGACGGCGAGGTGGTTTCTCATAAGGGTATCGATGTCTCCAAATATCAGCAGGATATTGACTGGGAACAGGTGGCCGCGGACGGGGTGGAGTATGCCTTTATCCGCGTAGGAATCCGTGGTTATGGAACCGGCGCACTGGTGGCGGATGATTATTTCGCGGAAAATGTGGAGGAGGCGCTGGCGCAGGGTCTCTCGGTTGGCGTTTATTTTTACAGCCAGGCCATCACGGTGGAGGAGGCTGAGGAGGAAGCGGACTTCGTGCTGGCTGCCATTGAGGGCCTGGACATCACATACCCCGTTGTGATTGATATTGAGAAGGTCGGCGAGGCGGGCGCACGGGCGGATGCCTTAACGCAGGAAGAACGCACCGAGATCTGCATCGCGTTCTGTGAGCGGATTGCGCAGGCGGGCTATACGCCGATGATTTACGGAAATACGGAGACCTTCACGCTGCTGCTGGACTTAGAGCAGATCGCGGAGTATGAGCGGTGGATCGCTTTTTATGACGAGGCGCTCTGTTTCCCCTATGAGTTTTCCATCTGGCAGTACACGCATTACGGTACCGTGGCCGGAATTGACGGCAGCGCGGATCTTAATATTGCATTTAAGGAATGGTAAAGGATGAGCTATGAGGCAAGTGTCAGGAGGGTGGTTCCCTATGTACCGGGAGAGCAGCCCAACCGTCCGGACATGATTAAGTTAAATACGAATGAGTGTCCTTACCCGCCTTCTCCCCGTGTGGAGGAGGCGCTGCGTGGTCTGGATGCTGACAGTATGCGGTTGTATCCGGATCCGGCGGCGTCTTCGCTGATCCAGGCGCTGGCGGCGCGGTATCGGGTGGAGCCGGAGCAGGTTTTTGTGGGCGTGGGCAGCGATGATGTGCTGGCCCTGAGCTTTCTCACCTTTTTTAACAGTGAAAAGCCGGTACTTTTCCCGGATATCACGTATTCTTTTTATGATGTGTGGGCGGATTTATTCCGCATTCCGTTTCAGACCTGTCCTCTGCGGGAGGATTTCACTATTTGCGCGGAGGATTATTTAAAGCCAAACGGCGGTATTGTGATTCCCAACCCGAACGCGCCCACGGGGCTTTTAATGCCTTTGGCTGAGCTTGAGAAAATCATTGCGGCGAATCCGGATTCAGTGGTGATTATCGATGAGGCTTATGTGGATTTCGGCGCTAAGAGCGTGTTGCCGTTGGTCGAGCAATATGAGAATCTGCTTGTGGTGCAGACCTTCTCCAAGTCCAGGGCCATGGCGGGCGCGCGGATCGGTTTTGCTATCGGGCAGCCGAAGCTGATTGCTTATTTAAATGACGTGAAATTTTCCTTTAATTCCTACACGATGAGTCAGGCAAGTCTGGCCGTGGGACGGGCCGCGGTGGAGGATGAGGCTTATTTCCAAGAGATTACAGGAAGAATTATAAAGACGCGGGAGCAGGCCAAAAAGGAGCTGAGGGCGTTGGGCTTTTCCTTCCCGGATTCAAAAGCAAATTTCATTTTCGCGACACATGAACGCATGAGCGCGAAGGAAATTTTTGACAGGCTCAGGGAGCGGGATATTTACGTCCGGTATTTTAATAAGCCCCGCATTGATAATTACCTGCGGATTACCGTGGGTACGGATGAGCAGATGGAGGCGCTGTTTGCCGCGCTGCGGGAAATTGTAGGGCAGGGCACTGCTTTGTGAGGGAGAACAGGCTGCTTTGCAGGCGGTGACTGCCGCAAACGGAAAGCAGGCTTTCTGAAATATAAAAAGACAGGAGCATTTATGTTACAGCAGTATTTGATTGTATTTTTGATTTCCATGGTTCCGTTAATTGAGTTAAGAGGCGCGATCCCTGTGGCGGTCGGCATGGGGTTGCCCCTGATTCCCAGCTATATTGTCTGCATCATCGGCAATATGATTCCGGTGCCGATCATCTTTTTCTTCGCGAGAAGGGTGCTGGAGTGGGGCGCGGATAAGCCCGTCATCGGGAAGTTTTTTACCTTCTGCCTGGAAAAAGGACACAAGGGCGGCGTGAAGCTGCAGGAGAAGGTGGGACGCAGTCTTTTCGTGGCGCTGCTTCTGTTTGTGGGCATTCCGCTGCCGGGCACGGGCGCCTGGACAGGGACACTGGCGGCAAGCCTGCTGGATATGGATTTTAAATCCAGTGTGGTGGCTGTGATGCTGGGTGTGTTATTGGCCGGCGTGATCATGAGCGTGGGCAGTCTGGGTGTGTTCGGAGCGCTGGGCAGTCTGTTCGGATAAAAGCTGTTGTTTACAACTGACGGGTGGAACAGCGCTGTGGATGAGCGCCGCAGTGTGATGATGAGCGCTGTGATGATGCATGAGCGGCGTGTCGGCGGGTAAAACGCGTGGTTGCCGCGCCTGCAAGAAGGAGAAGCACATGGAAAGCTATACGGGCTTTGCACAGGTGTATGATGAACTGATGGACGCCACTCCTTACGGGGAGTGGTGTCAGCGTATTGTGGAGTATATCGGGAAATATGGCGTTTCCAGGCCGGTTCATGAATCTGTGAAGCATCCGGCAAAAGCGGAACAGGGAAACGGCCGGCAGGAAACGAAGTGCGGGACAATGGATGAGGCGGGGAACTTAGACAGTGCAGTCGGGTCTGAAGGACAGATGTTGAGAGAGGCATTGGAGAGCGAGCGAAACCTCGTCCTGGACCTGGGCTGCGGCACCGGCACCCTGACTGAAATGATGGCCGGGCGCGGCTTTGACATGATCGGTGTCGATCTGTCGGCGGAGATGCTCTCTCTGGCGATGGAAAAACGGGAGGCCTCCGGTCTGGATATCCTGTATTTAAATCAGGATATGCTTAAGCTGGATTTATACAGCACCGTCGGCACCGTCTATTCCGTCTGCGATTCTGTCAATTATCTTTTAGAGGATGCGGACGTGGTGCAGGCTTTTCAGAAGGTGAATCTCTTTTTATTCCCGAAGGGGCTGTTTTTATTTGATTTCAATACCGTATATAAATACGAGCAGATCGGGGATACGGTGATTGCGGAGAGCCGGGAGGACTGCAGCTTTATCTGGGAGAATTATTATGATCCGGATACGCATGAGAATGAATATGACCTGACGATTTACCGGCAGGAGGAGGGCGACTTATACCGGCGCTCTGACGAGACACATGTGCAGCGGGGTTATACGCTGCGTGAGATGCACAGGTTTGTACAGGAGGCAGGGCTTGAATGGATCGAGGCGATTGACGCGGATACCGGAGGAGACGTGACGGCGGTCACAGAGCGGGTCTTTGTGGCGGCGAGGGAGCACGGGAAGAGCTTACCGGAGTCGGCTGACAATCAGGCAGAGTGAGAAAGCAGGATCGTTTATTTATGACAGATTATATTGTAAGAGCGACAGCAGCAAACGCCCAGATCAGGGCCTTTGCCTGCACAACGAAAGAGACAGTGGAGGAGGCCAGAAAACGGCATGACACAACGCCGGTGGCGACGGCGGCGTTAGGCAGACTGATGAGCGGTGCGCTGATGATGGGCGTCTCCATGAAAGGAGAAAAGGACGTCCTGACGCTGCAGCTGCAGGCGGACGGACCTTTGCAGGGGATAACCGTGACGGCGGACTCCCAGGGGCATGTGAAGGGCTATGTGGGCAATCCGGATGTGAATCTGCCTTTAAACGGCAAGGGGAAGCTTGACGTGTCCGGGGCTGTCGGCAAGGGCATTTTAAACGTGATCAAGGACCTGGGAATGAAGGAGCCGTACAACGGGCAGATCGAGCTGGTGAGCGGCGAGATCGGCGAGGACCTGACCTATTATTTCGCGGCGTCCGAGCAGATTCCGTCGAGCGTGGGACTGGGCGTGCTCATAGACCGGGATTATACTGTGGCGCAGGCCGGAGGCTTTATTGTGCAGCTGATGCCCTTTGCCTCAGAGGAGATCATTGAGAGGCTCGAACAGAACGTGCAGAGGGTGACTTCTGTGACGACACTTTTAAGTCAGGGCATGACACCGGAGGATCTGCTGCGGTATGTATTGGAGGGCTTTGATATCGAATTTACCGACACCATTCCGGCTGCGTTTACCTGCGACTGCTCCCGTGCAAAGACGGATAAAGTACTGATTTCCGTGGGAAAAAAGGAGCTTAAGGAGATGATCGACGAGGGCGAGCCGGTGGAGCTGAAGTGTCATTTCTGCAATACGGCGTATGCATATACGACGGAGGAACTGCGGACATTATTGAAGAAGGCGCGGTAGAGCAGGTACAGTCCATTAGGGAAAAGATAAGGCTGAGCTTCACGGCAGTGCGAAGCCGTTCTTTTCTGAACGGCCTGTACCGGAAACGGGAGTGTGACAGACTATGAAAGACGGATTTGTAAAAGTAGCGGCGGTGACACCGAAAATTAAGGTGGCGGACACTGATTATAATACTCTCAACAGCATCGTGGAGGCGCTGGAGGCTTATCGCCAGGGCGCGGGCGTGATCGTGTTGCCGGAGCTGTGCATTACCGGCTACACCTGCCAGGATTTGTTTGAGCAGGAGACGCTTTTACAGGGTGCGCTTCGGGGCTTAAGGGAGTTTATCGCGGCCACCGGCTCAAGCAGGGCTCTGTTTTTCATCGGCCTTCCCTTTGAGAAGGATGGCAGGCTCTACAATGTGGCAGCCGCGGTCAGCGACGGAAAGCTGTTGGGTCTGGTGCCCAAGCGCAATCTTCCCATGTATGCGGAGTTTTACGAGGGCAGGAATTTTGCCTCCGGTAATGAGGTGCCGGAATATATCACTTTCGAGGGCAGGCAGGTGCCCTTTGGCTGCAACCTGATTTTTTCCTGTGAAAATATGCCGGGTTTACATGTAGCCTGCGAGCTCTGCGAGGATCTGTGGGTACCTATCTCCCCGTCCCAGCGCCATGCGCAGGCGGGAGCCAATCTGATCGTGAATCTTTCTGCCTCCAACGAGACCGTGGGAAAGGCATCCTATCGCCTCAATCTGGTTTCCTCCACCTCCGCCAGACTGGTGGCGGGCTATCTGTACTGCAGCGCCGGGGAGGGCGAATCCACACAGGATCTGGTCTTCGGCGGTCACAATATTATCTGCGAGAACGGTGCGGTCTTAGCGCAGTCGAAGCGCTTCGGCTGCGGGACGATTTTCGCGGACCTGGATATCCAGCGGCTCAATCACGACCGCAGGAAGCTCTTTGCCTTCCAGAAGCAGGAGAGCAGCGCCATGTACCTGCATGTGCCATTTCAACTGAAGGAACAGGAGGTGAAGCTTAAGAGGACGTTTGCCAGAACGCCATTCGTGCCGGAAAATGACCGGGACAGAGAAGAGCGCTGCGAGGAGATTCTCTCCATTCAGGCTAACGGCCTGAAAAAGCGCCTGGAGCACACGGGCTGCCAGACCGCGGTGATCGGTTTGAGCGGCGGTCTGGATTCCACGCTGGCCCTGCTGGTGACAGTGAAAGCCTTTGATCTGCTGGGTCTCGACAGGGCAGGCATCCGCTGTATCACCATGCCCTGCTTTGGCACCACGGATAGGACGTATCACAATGCGTGTACGCTGGCCGGCGTCCTGGGCGCCAGACTGGAAGAAATTGATATTAAGGAATCCGTGACTCTGCATTTCAGAGACATCGGACAGGATATGGACAATCATAACGTGACCTACGAGAACGGCCAGGCCCGCGAACGGACACAGATTTTGATGGACATCGCCAACCGTGACAACGGCATGGTCATCGGCACCGGCGACATGTCCGAGCTGGCACTGGGCTGGGCCACCTATAACGGCGACCACATGTCCATGTACGGTGTCAACGCCGGTGTCCCCAAGACTCTGGTGCGTCACCTGGTGAAATATTATGCCGATACCTCCCAAGGGACGCCTACGGTGTGCGGCGTGGAACGCTTACAAAACGTCCTGAACGATGTCTTGGACACCCCGGTCAGCCCGGAGCTTCTGCCGCCCGTGGAGGGCGCCATTTCCCAGAAAACGGAGGATCTGGTGGGACCCTACGAGCTGCATGATTTCTTCCTGTATTACATGCTGCGCTACGGCTGCTCTCCCTCCAAAATCTACCGCATGGCCTGCCTTTCTTTTAACGGCAGCTATGAAAAAGAGACCATCCTCAAGTGGCTGAAGGTCTTCTATAAGCGCTTCTTCGCTCAGCATTTCAAGCGCAGCTGTCTGCCGGACGGCCCCAAGGTCGGCTCCGTGGCAGTCTCGCCCCGTGGGGATCTGCGCATGCCCTCGGACGCCAGCGCGGCGATCTGGTTAAAGGAGCTGGAGCGGATTACAGGATGATTGTGGAAACAAAAAAGAAACGAGCAGACCGCATTAGCTGTGGCTATACGGCTGTAGGATATGCATTATGGGCTTATGGGAAATATTTAAGGGAGAGCAACCGGGTTTCATTCAAACCTTGTTAAATTATGAAAATACTGGACAATTTGGCGAGTATTCAACTATAAGTTTCCCAATCTGCCGGACTATATAGCCCCGGCAGACTGAGGATTTTTC
>JAJQHY010000019.1 GCA_021199495.1 Lachnospiraceae bacterium
ACTGGGTTTCATAACCCCATTGGTGCCTTTCGCAGAAAGGCGGAATATACTTATGTTCCATTTCAACGTTTCTGATTATAATACAATTATTTGTCGGTTGAAATGTCCACATTTCACAGATTGTGTCAGATTTTCAGGCGGGTGTATGAACAATTTATAAAAAATTTATATACATACTTTTCTTGGCATTTCTGAAAAAAGGACGATATATCGTCCGAATCCAAAATCTGTATATGATATACTGGCTATATAATACATTTATAACTGGATTCCAATAAATCCAATCATTGACTTTCGATAACTAATATGTTATCTTGAAGGAACACAAAACTATGTACGGGATTATTTTCTACACAGACAAAAATGGTAACTCAGAAATTGTTGATTATCTGGATCGTCTTAAAAAAGAAAGTGAAACCAGCAAAGCAGCCAGAATTAACAGAGAAAAATTTTAGCCTATATTTCCGTTCTGGCCGAATGCGGCACAAGAATCGGTGCCCCTTATGTAAAGCACATTGAAGAAAGTATCTGGGAATTAAGGCCTTTAAGAAACAGGATATTTTTCTTCTACTGGAGGGATAACACATTTGTTGTATTACTGCACCACTACATGAAAAAATCTCAGAAAATGCCGACAAGAGAACCGGAAAAAGCAAAAAAGAATTTAAAGGATTTTTTAGTCCGGAAAGGCAGCGTATGAAAAAAATTAATACATTTGCAGAATATATGGCGGATGAAGAACGCGTTACACCCGAAGAAAGAGAGAAAATCGAATTTGAAGCTGATTTAATCAAAAAGATGGTGGAAGCACGGGAAGCAAAAGGCCTTTCGCAACGACAGCTGGCAGAACTCAGCGGTGTGAAGCAGCCCGCAATTGCCAGAATCGAAAGCCTGAAATCCACGCCGCAAATTGATACTCTGTTTAAACTTCTGGCTCCGCTTGGGTACACTCTGCAGATTTGTGAAAAAAAGTAAAGAGTGGGCAAACTGCTCATTAACCCATACCATCTCAAAACGAATATTGACAAAGTGAAAAAAATTGTATAAGATGAAACAAGCGCATCGATTGAGGCGGAGGCTCCTGCAGCCGGCCATTTCGTGCAGTGATGAAGTTTGGGTCTTACGCAAAGCGAACCTGCGAACCGTGTCAGGTCGGGAACGAAGCAGCACTAAGCAGAATTTCCTTGTGACGTAAGGGTGCCTGGCGGAGCTGTACGGGTGGTAACGTGCAGGAGTTTCTCCCCCAGTCGATGCGCTTTTGTTTGAAAGGAGTCCCATGTCCCACCCGTGTACCCTCTGCCCCAGGAACTGCAAAGCTGACAGAACTGTCGGAAATTCCGGCTTCTGCGGCGTGCCCGCAGAGATTTACGCCGCGCGGGCGTCTCTCCATATGTGGGAGGAGCCGTGTCTGTCCGGGGCAAACGGTTCCGGCACGGTATTTTTCACGGGATGCAATCTGAAGTGCGTCTATTGCCAGAATCATTCTATCGCGCTGGGCACTTCGCCCTCTTTTGCAGAAAATAACGCCGCAAACCCTTCTGCTGACACCTGTGATCATTCCACAGCCACTCCATCTGCTCATACAGACAGGCTTACTGACTGCACAACTGCCATAAAAGGCCAAAAACTCTCTGCAGCTGAGCTGTCCCAGGTATTCCTGCGCCTGCAGGCGGCCGGCGCACACAATATCAACCTTGTCACGCCGAGTCACTATGTCCCGCAGATTCGTGAGGCGCTTCTGATTGCCAGAGCGGACGGCCTTACTCTTCCCATCGTCTACAACAGCAGCGGCTATGACCTGCCCGAAACGCTTCGACTCCTGGACGGACTTGTGGATATCTACATGCCGGATTTTAAATATCTCTCACCCGAGCTTGCCTCCCGTTATTCTCACGCCTCCGACTATCCGCAGGTGGCGAAGGCAGCGCTTAAAGAGATGTTCCGCCAGGTGGGACGGCCGGTTTGGGATGGTCCGCTTCTCACCCGCGGCGTCCTCGTCCGTTATCTTCTGCTGCCCGGCTGTTTAAAGGACGGGAAAGCGGTTCTGGAATATCTTTACACAACTTACGGCGATGACATCATCATTTCCATTATGAACCAGTACACACCCCAGCCCGCGCAGCTCACTGATTATCCTGAGCTGAACCGCCGCGTCACCACCTACGAATACAACTCCCTGGTGAATTACGCCCTCAGCCTCGGCATCGAGAACGCATACATTCAGGAGGGCAAAACCGCAGAAGAGAGCTTCATTCCGGATTTTGACGACACCGGCTTTCTGCGGTGATTCTCCTGTATGACAGCGTTTTCCCCGAACCGGTGTCTCCTATATATTTGAAATACTCGTTTTTCTTATATTTCCATAAACTTTCTGATAATTCCGTAACATCTCATTAAATTTTCGGACACGTCTTGACTTTTCATTTTCGCGGAATAGAATTAAAGTAATTGTTACGTCCCTTCTTTTCATTATCTGCATATGCAGATATCACAATACGGCCGCTTTGGCAACATCGGAAAGCGGCTTTTATTTTTGCCTTTTTCAGAAAGCCGGGGTATTCTATGAGCGATTTTAACGCAAACGACAGTTACTATACTGAAAAGCAGAATCTATGTATCGAAAATGACTCCATCAGCCGCAGTCTCTACCAGGAACTGGACGTCAAGGCGGGCCTGCGCGATTTAAACGGCAAGGGCGTGCTGGCGGGCCTGACCAATATTTCAGAGATCAAGGCCTTCGCCAATGTTGACGGTGTGAAGACTCCCTGCGACGGGGAACTGCGCTATCGCGGGTACGATGTCAAGGATCTGATCCGCGGCAGCGCAAATCAGAAATTCGCCTATGAGGAAGCCGCCTATCTGCTGATTTTCGGCGAACTGCCCTCTGAGGCGGAGCTGGAGCGCTTCTGTCAGAATCTTGGAGAAAAGCGGACGATGCCTTCCAACTTCACCCGCGATGTCATTATGAAGGCGCCCAGCCACGATATCATGAATTCCATAACGCGCAGTGTCCTGACATTAGCTTCCTACGACGACAATGCCTCCAGCCTGGATATCGACAACGTCCTGCGCCAGTGCGTCCAGCTGATCAGTATTTTCCCGATGCTGGCGGTCTACGGCTACCACGCCTACAACCATTATGACAACGACGACAGCATGTATATTCATCGACCGGATCCGGAGCTCTCTACCGCGGAGAATTTCCTGCGGCTTCTGCGGCCCGACATGAGCTACACGCCGCTGGAGGCAAGGGTGCTGGATGTTGCGCTTTTACTCCACGCGGAGCACGGCGGCGGCAATAACTCCTCCTTCACCACACGGGTCGTCACCTCCTCCGGTTCGGACACCTACTCGGCCATCGCGGCAGCGCTCTGCTCTTTAAAGGGACCGCGCCACGGCGGCGCCAACCTGATGGTCATGCAGATGATGGACGATATCAAAGCACATGTGCACGATTACAGGGATGAAGAGGAAATCTACGCCTACCTTTCCAAAATCCTGGACGGGGAAGCCTTCGACCACAAGGGTCTGATTTACGGCATGGGGCACGCGGTCTATTCCCTGTCCGACCCCAGAGAGGTTATTTTCAAAGGCTTCGTGGAGAGCCTCGCCGCTGAGAAGGGCATGGAGGAGGAAATGACCCTCTATAATAATATCGAAAAAACAGCGCCGAAGCTGATCGCCGAAAAGCGTAAAATCTACAAAGGCGTCAGCCCGAACGTGGACTTTTACAGCGGCTTTGTTTATCAGATGCTGGGCATTCCGCGGGAGCTGTACACACCGCTCTTCGCCGTGGCGCGCATTGCCGGCTGGAGCGCCCACCGCATTGAGGAGCTTGTCAGCGCCAACAAAATCATCCGGCCAGCCTACCAGAGTCTGGTCGTGGATAAAACTTACACAGAAAGAGACAAAAGGGAGAATTAAGGGATGAGTGATAAAGATATGAACCAACAAACGCTTCCACCAGCCGATAACTCACCGCAGCCAGTCAGGACAGATGACACAAAATCTACGGGCGCGGAAGCCTTTTTCCTGAATGAATTCAACATAGACAGGCTGTTTCAGGGCATTGAACGCGGAGACTATATTTTCCTGTATTACATCCAGATGTGCCTGGATAGAACACCAGACTCCGACCTGGTTTATCTCTCCGACCTGGCCGACGCCATACACCTGAATGTCACAGAGCTCTCCAAAGCCATCGAACGCCTGCAGGATAAGGGCTACGTACTCTGGAAGACGGATGCGGCCCTCGGAAAAACCTATGTGGTCTTTACCAGCAAAACCATTGAGCTGATGGCCGATGAAAAAAAGCGGATCACGAAATGCTATGAAGCCATCGTGCAGGAAATCGGCATGGGCGAGCTGGCAGGCGTCGTGATCACATTGAAAAAGATACGAGATATCATTAACCGGACGAATGCGGAAATGGAATGAAAAGATAATAGAAAAGCTTCGAAACCCTGATATGTTCCGAAGCTTTTCTGCTGTAATCAGTCAATATACCGTCATATCTCAGCGTGACACTTACGCCTGTGCCTCCCCTTCCGGGAAAATGATCTTATTCACAAAGAAGAAAATCACCATGGAGACGCCGCCGTTTAAAATCGTGGTGCCGATATTGTAAATAAAAGCCGGCACAAAGATACCCGCCACAGCTACCCAGATACAGTTGATGGAATTCACAATGCAGGTAATGACGATAAACGCCGCCAGATACCAGCCGATCTGTTTCTTTAAATTGCCCTTGCTGCGGAAGACGAAATTGTGCTGAATCGGGAAATTGATGCACTCACCGATGACCATGGCCACCATGTACGCGCAAAAATAAGCAAGTCCGCCGTGCGCCTGGTCATATCCTAAGATATTCCACGCAAAGGTTTCCCCAAAGAGCGTCATCTCAATGCCCGGCCAGCCGAAGGACCGATCCCCCAGGAAGGTGAACGCGGCGGGCAGAAACAGAAGCATCAGATATTTTAAAACCGTAATCAGGTTGCTGACGATGACAAACAGGCCGCCCTCCCTGATCCATTTTGCTGCAGACGGGTATTTTACGGCGAAACCGTTCCATGCACGGTTAAATACAGTAATCATGTCATCTCTCTCCTCCCTTTCCTTCACATATTCACGTAGTTTTCATATTCGGTTGCTTTTCCGCTCTCTTTTGGCAGAGCTGCTGCACGTTTCGCCTGTTTTTTCAGCGTCTTAGCCAGCGCCGCGTTCGCGGCCTGATTGTGAATCAGGGCTGCCAGCGCCCGCAGCAGGCCGATGATCCAGAAACCTCTAGCCTCCATCACCAGGCCGTCCACCACCGCCATATCAATCAGGTCAATATATTTCGCAATGCCGCGCAACGGTATATTGTAGATAAAATCCAGATTTAAGTCCGGCGTTCCATTTTCAACGCTCTTTTTTTCCATAGACGCCAGGACCCGGCAGGCAATCCATCCTAACGGCGCTCGACCGTGTTTTAAATCACGGATTGCGCTGTTTCGATGAATGCTCTTTGGCAACTGCGGGACAGGATGACCCAGCAGGGTCTCAAAATCCCGGTCATTCACAGCCTGTACCTTTCCGGTCCGGTAACAGGACGGCAGCTGGATTCGTGCATATGGATTCGGTGCGCCCGTCCCATTTACCTCGATCACTGCCTCAAGCTTTGGCTCCGCAACAGATGCGGCAACTGTAAGCAGATATGTGCCGCCCTCAATCTCCCACTTTCCTGTCGCTGTATTGAAATACCGGAAAGCCTTATCGTCCAGAGGTATCGTTACACATTTGCTCTCTCCAGGCTGCAGATATGTCTTCGCAAACCCCTTCAACTCCTTCTGGGGGTGAAAAATCTCAGAATCCGGCTTGGAAATGTAAAGCTGCGCAATTTCACTGCCTGGGCAGTCGCCGGTATTCGTCAAAGTGAAAGAAACCGATCTGCCTGTCAAACCCGCTTTCCTGGGCTCTCCGTCCATGTTTATTCTATCGCAAACCTTTGTAATATCAGGATTACTGTTATCTTCCATATGAATATCCGAATACGCAAACGTCGTATAACTCAGGCCATATCCGAACGGAAACCGCACCGGTACTTTCGCCGTGTCATAATAACGGTAGCCTACATAGAGCCCTTCCCTGTAGCAGGAATTCCACTCCTGCGCAGGATAGTCCTGATGACACGGCACATTCTCATAGCTTAAAGGCAGCGTCTCAGCCAGCTTTCCACAGGGATTCACCTTACCGGTGATAACCTCCGCCATGGCCGCCGCGCTGGCTTCTCCTCCCAGATATCCATGTAAAAGCGCCTTTGCGTGTTGAACCCAGGGCATCTCCACAGGACTGCCTGCACTTAAAATCACCACCACATTCGGATTGACAGCCGCCACAGCTTTCAGCACACGCACCTGATTCTCATGCAGCTTCATGTGATCACGGTCACGGCCCTCCGATTCAGAAATCTCATCCAGTCCCATATAAAAGAGTACCGTTTCCGCATGCTTCGCCGCTGCCACAGCCTCCTGTTCCAGCGTTTGATTCTCTGAACCGTCTCTTGAAAAAGCCGTGCATTTTGCTGTGAGCAGGAGCCCCTCCTGTTCCAGCGCTTTGAAAGTATCCTCCACTGTCACGGCGTTGACCTCGGAACTGCCCGCGCCCTGAAAACGCGGTTTGAAAGCAAAGTCACCCAGAACGGCAACCTTCGTGCCCGCCTTCAGGGGAAGAATATGTTCCTCGTTTTTCAGAAGAACAACAGATTCGGCAGCTGCCCTTTTCGCAACGGCATGGTGCGCGGTATACATATCGTCAGCGCACGCATTTCCCTGGCCATTGCAGTCGTCTCTTTCCGCCTGCCTCTCCTTCGCCGCGGTTTGTCCGCCTGCCTGCGCTGTCACTGCAGTTTTCTCGCTGGTCTGCACTTTCAGTTCGCCTGACACCACTGTCACCTTTTCATATGTACTGAAAATCAGCCCCAGCAGCTCATCCACCCGCTCGTCAATCTCCGCTTCCGTGATTCTGCCATCCTTCACACCCTTTAGCAGCTCTCTCGCGCTGCCAAGCCCTGCGCCCGGCATCTCCAGATTGGAACCGTTTTTCGCCCCCTCGACGACGTCATTGCCGCCGCCCCAGTCTGTGATCACCGCGCCGTCAAAGCCCCATTCCTCCCTGAGGATTTCTTTTAACAGGTGTCCGTTTTCATTGGCATAGGTCCCGTTCACCTGATTGTAGGCCGTCATGATGGCCTTCGGGTGGCCCTCCTTTACCGCAATCTCAAAGCCGGTCAGGTAGATTTCTCTGAGCGTCCGCTCGTCCACCACAGAATTACCGGCCATGCGCCTCGTCTCCTGCGAATTCACCGCGAAATGCTTCGGACAGGCGCTGCCGCCCTTCTCCTGAATGCCCCGGATGTAAGCCGCCGCCATCTTGCCGGACAGATAGGGATCCTCCGAAAAATACTCAAAATTTCTCCCGCACAGCGGATTCCTCTTGATGTTTAAACCCGGCCCCAGAAGCACATGAATCCCCTGCGCGGCCGCTTCCTCACCCAATGCCTTTCCGACGTCCTCAGCCAGACTCTCGTCCCAGGAATTAGCCACCGTGGCTGATGTCGGAAAGCAGGTGGCCGCCTGGGACGCATTCAGTCCCAGGTGATCCGCCGCTCCCAGCTGCTTGCGCAGACCGTTCGGCCCGTCAGACAGCCAGATGGAGGGTATATGATGATGGGGGAAGTCCCTGGTCTCCCAGGTGTTTTTTCCGGAGAGAAGGGTGCATTTTTCTTCTAATGTCATTTTGGAAATTAAATCAGCATATTTCATGGTGCAACTCTCATAATCAGTCTTTTTATCCCTCACAGTTCGTTTTCCTGCATAGCACTGTTTATATCTGTGCAGACCAGTCATGGCCTTCATCCCAGTTCCGTGTACCCCTCCCGGCACCCGATTTTTTCATTATGTGAAATTTATTTTCGAATGTCAACTGAAATCCCCATATATTTTATTGACGGAAACGCCTGTGGTAGCTTAAAATAATACTGAGACAGCGCCTGACAGACACCGTTGTGCTTAGCCTGCACCAGAATAGGAAATCCACAAAACAGCTGGTGATGCCTGACAAGGGCCGCACTTATTTTCCCCAGACAGAACAAAGGAGCTCACATCATGACAAAAAAAGAACGACTTCTCAACGCCTTTCACAACAAACCCGTGGACAAGGTTCCCATGGGCTTCTGGTATCACTTTTCCCCGGACGAGGACCTGGGGCAGGAGACCATCGACCAGCACCTGGCGCTGTACCGGGATACGGACATGGACATGATCAAGGTCATGTGCGATGGCTATTTTAACTATCCCAATCCCTATATCAGCCGCGTGACCTGTGCAAATGACTGGTATGGCCTGACGCCCTTAGGTGAGGATCACCCCTTTATCTCAAAGCAGGTAGAGCGGGCAAAGGGTGTGGTCAACGCTGTTCACGGCGAGTGCTGCGTTTTTTATAATGTATTCTGTCCCATGTCCCAGCTGCGTTTCGGCACGAGCGAGGAGCTTTTGATGCGGCATATAAAGGAAGACCCGGATGCGGTCTGCCATGCCTTTGAAGTCATCGCGCAGGACACTATGGCTTTAATCAGACGGCTGATCACTGAGGCCGGCTGCGACGGTATCTACTACTGTGTGCAGAACGCGGAGAAGTTTCGTTTCAGCGCGGAGGAATACCGCCGCCTGGTGACGCCCGCAGAGCTGAAGGTTCTTACATACGCCAATTCCCTCAGTGACAATAATATCCTGCACTGCTGCGGCTGGGTGGGAGATGCCAACCGCATCGAGGTATGGCAGGATTATCCCTCACGGGCCGTGAACTGGGCCGTCTATGTAGAAAATATGACGCTTTCCGAAGGAAAGAAATTTTTCGGGGACCGCTGTGTGCTCGGCGGCTTTGACAACCGTAAGGAGGGGATTCTGTACGCCGGCACTTATGAACAGATTGCGGCAGAAACCGTCCGCCTGATTCAGGAGACCGGTACCAGGGGCGTTGTACTCGGAGCGGACTGCACACTGCCCTCTGACATCGATCACGAACGGCTCAGGGTGGTCAGAAGGACACTGGATGGGCTGGCGGACAATTTATAAAAGAGGAAATTACCATGGATACTATTCTTTATCAGAAAATCAGCGACTGGTTTGACGCTCACCAGGAGGAAATGGCGCAGGACATCATGCGCCTGACCCGCATCCCGAGCGTTTCCGACCCGGCGGCACCCGCAAAGCCCTTCGGGCAGGCCTGCCGCGACTGCATGGATGAAATGCTCTTAATCGGCCGGGAGCATGGCTTTGAAACAGAAAACTCTGAATATTATGTGGGCAGCATCGGCAGCGGCCCCAAAGACTGGGAAAATATGATCGGATTCTGGAACCACCTGGATGTGGTTCCGGCAGGAAATGACTGGGAGAATCCTCCCTTTGAGCCTGTCCGGAAAGGGCCTTTTCTGCTAGGTCGGGGCGTTCAGGACAATAAGGGTCCCGCGATCGGAATCCTCTATATGATGCAGTGCATCCGGGAGCTTCAGCTGCCTCTCACCCATGAGCTGCGCCTGTTTGTCGGCTGCGATGAGGAGCGCGGCATGGAGGATCTCGCTTATTATACCGCGCATTATCCCACACCGGCGCTCTCCATGATCGCAGACGCGGGCTTCCCGGTCTGCTATGGGGAAAAGGGCATTCTGGAAGGCGCGTTCATTTCCGATCACGCGCTCTCCGCACAGTTTCTGGAATTCTCTGGCGGCAATGCCTCCAATATGATTCCAGACAGGGCGCATGCGCTGCTCGCTTTTTCTCCGGAATTAAAGGAGGCGCTTTATGCACGCCTTGGCCAGGCGGCGGATCAGAACCCATCTCAGGATCCGGCGCAGTACATAGAGATTTCACAGGTGGAAGGTGGGCTTCAGGTCGTCGCCCTCGGCATCGGAAAGCACAGTGCCTTCCCTTACGGCAGCAGAAACGCCATTCACGTCCTGTGCTCCTTTTTAATGGATGTAGAAGCGCTGCCTTCCGCGGACAGAGAAATTTTAAAGACCCTGGCCTGGTTTTCCGAAGAATTTGACGGAGCGCATTTCGGTATTCAATACGAGGATCAGGTCTCCGGAAAAACCACCTGCGCCGCCACAATTCTGACCATGCAGGATCAGTGTCCTGCCCTGAACCTGAATATCCGTTACTCTATCACCGCCGATTCTGAATACATGAACCGCCAGCTTCACGAAACTGCCTCCTTAAGCGGCATGACCTGGCGCCTCGAGCGGGATTCCGCCCCCAATTATTTTCCAAAGGAGCATCCCGCGGTCGATCTTCTGACAAAGCTGTACTGTGAAATAACCGGGACGGAGCGGGAAAGCTACGTCATGGGCGGCGGCACCTATGCCAGGAAGCTGCCAAACGCGTTCGCCTACGGTGTGGGCGGTATGCAGGAGGCCCCTGAAGACAGAGAGCTCCGCGCTCAGCTTGTGCAGCCCGGTCACGGCGGCGCCCATGAACCGGACGAAATCTTAAACGTCCGTCTTCTGACGCAGGCGATGAAAATTTACACCATGTCTGTCATCGCTTTAAATGACTGTCCGCTCAGACTGCCGGAATGAAATTCCATTATCCTCCAAAGAGCTGTCCTCTGTGTCAGCTCTTTTCTTTTTCAGCTATGTTTCCGCCTTATATCTGCACCCGCTTCATATAATATCCGAAGCTTCCCATCGGCGCCGGGGCGGAAGCACTTTCAAAGACCTCAAAGCCGTAAAATAAAGCTGCGGCACGCTCCTTTTCATGCAGGACGCCGGGCACGCCCAGATAATACTGCATTTCCCGCTCGCCCCGCTTCCTGCCTAAAAGAAGGTGGCGGTAATTGTAAAAGCCGTGCAGCAGAAAACTGTTCTGGGTCATGGCCTGGTAGCGCTCCTGCAGAACCACAAAATCCCGCGGTTCAATGGAAAGATATCCGCGGGCATCCCCGAATGGGTGAACAATCGGATAGATGGCGCATAGCTGTTGCCATTTATCCGAATAAAGCTGCACAGGTCTTTGTCCCGTCAGCTTTACCTCCCACGCTTCGTCGACATTTATATTCCCGGCTTTTTTTTGCTCCGCGTCTTTTTCTTCTGTCAGATTCTCAGTTTCTCCCTGTCCGACTCCTGCAAGAGGCACTTCTTCGTGCTTCTCCTCTCCCTTTTTTTGAATCGACCTGCTCTCCCGCAGCTGCTCAGTATTCTTCTCCGTATCATTTTCTTTTCTGCGATACGGAATGACATCCCCGATCACATGCTCTGGTTCCTCCACCACAGCAGTCCTCTTTTCGGCCTGTCCCCTGACACCCGCCTCCATCGGCAGCCATTTCTGCTCCAGATATCCATCCTTCTTTAAATCAATATGCATTCCGGTCAGTTTCTCATAGGGGACCTGCTTATGTCCGATTCTGTCCGCATCACAGCGCACGGAAAGTGTTCCCCTTCCCTTCTGAAGCCGGATCAGCCCCAGCAGGGACTCCACCGGACCGGACAAAAGGTAACAGGGAAATTCCCCCTCCACTCTGCCGCAGTTCGTCACGGATACCTCAATCCTGCATACATTCTCTACAGCCGTCAGCCGTGCGCTGCCCACGCCCTTAGCCTGTCCGTCCTCCCGGTACCAGACAAAATATATCGTTTTCCGGTCAAAAAAATACACACCGTCACCTCCTGTCGCATTACTATATGAGGAAACGGTGTGTTTTATGAATCATTTATCCGTGAAGCATATTGCCTGATACCAGGTCCGGTCATTTCGGACAGGCATCACTTCTCTCAGTTGTCCTTCTCTCTCTGATATTTCATGTAGCTTACAACCATCAACGCGATCTTGAATGTCATGGCGTCGTCAAATTTGCGGATATCCAGACCGGTGCTTTTCTGCAGCTTCTCAATGCGGTACACCAGCGTATTTCTGTGGACGAAGAGCTGTCTGGAAGTCTCGGACACATTCAGATTATTCTCAAAGAATTTATTGATGGTCTCCAGCGTCTCATCATCAATTGTCTCCAGATATCCGTTGCCGAAGATCTCGTCAATAAACATCTCGCAGAGAGTCATGGGCAGCTGATAAATCAGACGGCCAATTCCCAGGGTAGAATACGCAACCGCGTTTTTGCCCTCGTAGAAAATCTTGCCCACGTCCATGGCCATTTTCGCTTCCTTATAGGATCGCGAAACGTCCTTTAACTCCTGCACAACAGTGCCGATGGATACCTTCACATTAATCATCAGCTCTGCGTTCACCATGTCCAGAATGGTTTCCGCCACCTGCATAAGATCCTCATTGCTGCCGTGTCCTTCCACCGCCTTGATCAGGATGATGCTGCTCTCATCCACACGCGTGATATAATCTCCGGCCTGCTGAGAAAAGAGATTTTTTAAAAGCTCTAAAACCGCGGCGTCTTTATCCGGCTCCGCCTCAATCAGATACACTGCTCTCGGAGCACAGACTTCAATGCGCAGCTTCTGTGCCCGGTTATACACGTCCACCAGCAGGAAATTATCCAGCAGCAGATTTTGAAAAAAGCTGTTGTGGTCAAAACGATCCTTATAAGCCACAGTGAGCTTCTCCAGCTGTGCCACTGCCAGTTTGCCGATCACATAGGTGTCCTCACCGAACCCCATAGCCACCAGCACATACTCCAGCTCCTCCTCATCGCGCACCTTCAGCAGGTGATAATTACCCACCATCTGGCTGTCCGCCGGAGAATCCACAAAGGCCGTGATCATATCCGCGTCCGGCACGACCATATTTGCCGTCGATACGATTTCCTCTCCGTTAAGATCGCAGATACACATATCTACTCTCGCGATGGATTTAATGTCGTCAATGCTTGCCTGCAAAATCTGTGATGAAATCATAGAAACTCCTTAAAAGTCAAAAAAGATGGTGTTCAATGCAATGCAAAACGGGGGATGCGCTGACGCATCCCCCCTGTCAAATCAGGATTAGTTGCAGATGGTGATCTCGGTCTCTTTGTCGAAGACATGAATCTTATTCACATCAAACAGAACCTTAACCTTATCGCCAACTCTTGCCTTGGTGGTGGAAGGAACTCTTGCGGTCACGTTCTTGCCATCAACATCGAAATACAGATAAACTTCTGCGCCGAGCAGCTCGTAAACTCTGATATCCACATTCAGGCAGTGGCTCTCATCATAGTTCTCAAGATATTCTGCATCATGGATGTCCTCAGGACGAAGGCCAATGGTGACTTCCTTGCCGCCGTATCCGCCGTCGATCACAGCCTTGGACTTCTCAGGCGGAAGCTCAACCTCAACGCCATCAATATTCACATATGCCTTGTCACCCTTCACGGTGCACTTGCAGTCGAAGAAGTTCATCTGCGGAGAACCGATGAATCCGGCAACGAACTTATTGCCCGGTCTGTCATACAGATTCTGCGGAGTATCTACCTGCTGGATCACGCCGTCCTTCATAACGACGATTCTGGTACCAAGGGTCATAGCCTCAGTCTGGTCATGGGTAACATAGATGATCGTGGTGCCCAGTCTCTGGTGCAGCTTCGCGATCTCAGTTCTCATCTGTACACGCAGCTTAGCGTCCAGGTTGGAAAGAGGCTCGTCCATCAGGAACACCTTCGGGTTACGCACGATAGCACGGCCCATGGCAACACGCTGTCTCTGACCACCGGAAAGAGCCTTCGGCTTACGGTCAAGGAGCTTTTCCAGATCCAGGATCTTGGCGGCTTCTTTTACCATTTTATCGATCTCAGCCTTCGGAACCTTGCGCAGCTTCAGACCAAATGCCATGTTGTCATATACAGTCATATGGGGATACAGAGCGTAGTTCTGGAATACCATTGCGATATCTCTGTCCTTCGGCTCCACATCGTTCATCATCTTGTCACCGATCCACAGCTCACCGGAAGAAATATCCTCCAGGCCGGCGATCATACGCAGGGTTGTGGACTTACCACAGCCGGACGGTCCAACGAAAATGATGAACTCTTTGTCAGCTACGTCAAGATTGAAATCTTTAACAGCCACAAATCCATTGGGATACACTTTGCAAACGTTGTTTAACTTTACACTTGCCATTATAAAACACCCTCCATTATAATATGTACTACACGAACTGTATTACTTTTTAGAGTATACTTTTTTTCCTGCGGTTTTGCCATATCCTTTATCCACAAAGTTTATTTTTATCCTTGTTGGAAATTTACCCTTGACAAAATGTTTTTGCAGGCCATTTGACATTCTGCACAAAGTAAATCCGCTTTCTTCGTCAAAATGACAGGCCTCTTTCTATTCCTCTGTGATTTGCGGCTGATCGGCCCCGGGCAGCTCTTCCCGCGCAGTTTTATCTGCCGGTTCATCCTCTTCACCGGATCCAGGCAGCTTTCCCGCCTCCGTCTCTTCTCCGCCTTCCTCATCGGTCTGCGGGTGCTCTATTTTATCAAACACCTGGGCATAAAGGATGGACTGCACAAACGCCGGTACGGAAAAGCCCAAAAGGAAGCAGACCGGCACTGCCCAGCTGAAAAGTAAAAGCAGGACAACCGGCAAAAGGAACAGAATGATCATCATCAGCGTATACATTACATGAGAAAGACTGATAACAAGCGTATTTTTCAGCGTGTATTTGATTGGGTTCTCATACCTGGACTGCAGGACGAAGACCCAGGCAAGGCTGAACAGGTACACGACCACAGCGACACCGATAATGACCTTAAAAAACGTTGCCAGGTCCACGTACTCTTTATACATCAGCCAGATATCCCCGCACAGCACAAGGCCGAGGACCAGGTAAATCAGCCACATCAGCGTGGATTGTTTAAAGTTGGACTTAAACGCCTTAAAAAATTCCCTGGTAATGTAGCCCTCTTCGTTTTTGTACAGCTTGTACACCACAGTGTGCATCGCCGTAAAGCTGGCTCCGATGGTAAAAATCGGAATACAGCAGACCATTGTCAGAATATTGACCCACATCAGATCCGCCAGCTTGGATAATGCCCTCATAAACTTGCTGTCCAGATTAAAAATGCCCATATTTTCCTTTCAGTCCCGCTTCCGGGTTCTTCCTGGTTCACGGTCGTTTCCTCTGCCGGACACGCTTCTCAACTTCCAGCACATGCAAAAGCGTCCTGCTGACTGTGAACCACATCTTTGGTTAACAGATCTCAGCGCCCGCCGGCATCTCCTTCTCCGGAGTCACCAACGCCAGATTGCCATTCTCATCCTCAGCGCAAAGCAGCATCCCCTCAGATACAACGCCTGCCAGCGTTGCAGGTTTTAAGTTTACAAGCACCATGACCTTTTTGCCGACCATCTCCTCAGGGGTATAGTACGCCTTGATGCCGGAGACAATCTGCTTCACCTGGGAACCGATCCTTACCTGAGAGCAGAGCAGCTTTCTGGATTTTTTGACCGCCTCACAGGCAATAATCTCACCTACCTGGAACTGGAGCTTCGCGAAATCGTCATAGGTAATCTCCGGCTTTGCTTCGATGTCAACGACGGCCGGTTCTTCCTGTGCGGGCGCTTCTGCCGCGGATTCCTCCTCTGTCGCGGCAGCACCTGCTTTATCGGGAACTGCATTCTCCACAGATGCTTCCACCGTCTTTCCGGCCTCCTGCTTCTGGCTTGCCATCAGCTGCTCCGCTTCTTCCAGTACATCCTCCAGCTTCAGTCTCATGAAGAGCATCGACGGTGTCTGTGTCAGCTGATGGGAGGCCGGGAAGGTACCGGACAACCGGCAGTACTCAAGGCTTCTGATGGGGCAGTTTAACTGCTCCGCGATCTTAGCCGCCGTGCCGGGCATAAAGGGCTCCAACAGCCCCGCCGCAGTCATGATACTGTCGCAGAGATTATAAAGCACCTCGTTTAAGCGCGGGGAATCCGCTTCATTTTTGCCCAGCTTCCAGGGCTCGGTCTCATCAATATATTTATTACAGCGCTTAAGCATATTGAAAATCTCGGTCAGGGCATCCGCGACGCGCAAACCATCCATCTTCTCCGCCACCACATCCGCAGTGGAAGTGACAACGCGCTTTAAGTCCTCGTCCACCTCAGCCGTAACGCCGGTTTTTTCTACTCTGCCGCAGAAATATTTATTCGCCATCGAGAGTGTACGGTAGACCAGATTGCCCAGGGTGTTCACCAGGTCAGAATTGTAGCGCTCCACCATCAGCTCCCAGGTAATCACGCCGTCATTCTCAAACGGCATCTCATGCAGGACGAAGTAACGCACCGGATCCACGCCGAAAATCTTCACCAGGTCGTCCGCGTAAATGACATTGCCTTTGGACTTGCTCATCTTGCCGTCACCCTGCAAAAGCCAGGGGTGGCCGAAGACCTGCTTCGGCAACGGCTCGCCCAACGCCATCAGGAAAATCGGCCAGTAGATCGTGTGGAAGCGGATGATGTCCTTGCCGATCAGGTGCAGGTCAGCGGGCCAGAGCTTTTTGTACTGGTCTGAGGAATTACCGTCCGCGTCATAGCCGATGCCGGTAATATAGTTGGTCAGCGCATCCAGCCACACATAGACCACATGCTTATCATCGAAATCCACCGGAATGCCCCATTTAAAAGAGGTTCTCGATACACACAGATCCTGCAGGCCCGGCAGAAGGAAGTTATTCATCATCTCATTTTTGCGGGAGACCGGCTGGATAAATTCCGGGTGGGTGTTGATGTGCTCGATCAGGCGGTCCGCGTACTTGCTCATTTTAAAGAAATACGCTTCCTCCCGGGCAGGCTTCACCTCCCTGCCGCAGTCCGGGCATTTGCCGTCCACCAACTGCGACTGGGTCCAGAAGGACTCGCAGGGCGTGCAGTACATGCCCTCGTAGTAGCCCTTGTAAATATCTCCCTGCTGATACAGGCGTTTGAAAATCTTCTGCACCTGCTTCTCATGGTCAGCATCCGTGGTACGGATGAATTTGTCATAAGAAGTATCCATCAGATCCCACAGGTCTTTGATCACGCCGGCGGTCTGATCCACAAATTCCTTCGGCGTTACGCCGGCCTCAGCGGCCTTTAACTCGATCTTCTGGCCGTGCTCATCGGTACCGGTCTGGAAAAAGACGTCGTAGCCGTCCTTCCTCTTATATCTGGCAATGCTGTCCGCCAGCACGATCTCATAGCTGTTGCCGATATGCGGTTTCCCCGACGTATAGGCAATCGCTGTTGTGATATAATATTTTCCCTTGCTCATTCTCTTTCTTCCTTCCGAAGCTCCCTGTAGTTTCATCAAAAACGGGAGCCCTCTTCTCAGGCGCTCATACCGGCCGCCTTCAGCGCCTCCACATTCGCCACGATATTTCCCCCGTAAAAAGCGGCGTTTCCGGCCACGATCACATCAGCCCCTGCCTCCAGAATTGTCTTCAAATTGGAAGCGTTGATGCCTCCGTCTACTTCCAGATGCGCAGTGAGCGCGTGTTCTGTCAGATACTGCCTCGCCTGCCGGATTTTCTCCGTACAGTGATCTAAATAGGTCTGCGCCCCGAAACCGGGCTGCACACTCATGATCAGCAGAAGCTCCACCTGATCCGCGTACTTCAGAATTTCATTCACATCTGTATCCGGGCTGCAGACCACACCGGCCTTTAGGCCGAGCGAATGAATGCTGTCAATCGTCTCCTGCACCCGGCTGGTCGCCTCCACGTGAAAGCTGATCAGATCGGCTCCCGCCTGGGCAAACCGCTCCACAAAGCGGATCGGCTCCGTAATCATCAGATGTACATCAAAAAACAGGTTCGTCTTCCTGCGTATGGAGCTGATAACAGGTAACCCGAACGAAATATTGTCCACAAACTGCCCGTCCATCACATCGAGATGCAGCCATTCCACGCCTGCATCCTCAAGCTGCTTTAACTCCTCCCCAATGGTCGAAAAATCGCAGGCGAGCAGGGACGGGGACAAGATATATTCCATAATTCCCCCTGGTATTGCAGGCAGATCCGCCTGCTTTATCTCGCAATCGGGCGGGACAAAGCCTCCCCGCCCGCAGTATGATTTACTACTGTAAGAATTCCTTCACGGCATTGTAGATTCCCCTGCCGTCCAGGCCGTAATACGCCATCAGCTGCTCCGCCGTGCCGGACTGGCCGAAGACATCGGGCACGCCCACGCGCTTCACCGGCACCGGATAATGCCCGGAAAGGCACTCGCACACCGCGCCGCCTAAGCCGCCGATCACGGAATGCTCCTCCGCGGTCAGGACTTTGCCGGTCTTTTTGGCTGAGGCAATAATCAGTTCCTCATCGAGCGGCTTAATGGTGCAGATATTGATGATCTCCGCATCAATACCCTCCGCCTCTAAAAGCTTTCCGGCTGTCACCGCGCTGTCCACGCAAAGGCCGGTCGCTACAATGGTCACGTCCTTACCTTCCCGGATAATCGTGCCCTTGCCGATCTCAAAATGATAATCCGGGCGGTCATTAATCACCGGCACCTTCGAGCGGCCAAAGCGCATATACACAGGCCCTTCATGCTCCACGGCAGCCCTCACACAGGCCTTCGCCTCCACATCATCAGAAGGATTTAAAATCACCATGCCGGGAATCGTGCGCATCAGGGCAATATCCTCGATGCACTCGTGACTCGCGCCGTCCTCGCCCACGGTCACGCCCGCATGGGTCGCGCCGATTTTCACATTCAGGTGCGGGTAACCGATGGAGTTGCGGATCTGTTCAAAGCAGCGCCCCGCCGCAAACATGGCAAAGGAGCTCATGAACGGAATCTTGCCTGTCGTGGCAAGACCAGCCGCGATGCCGGCCATATTGGCCTCCGCGATACCGCAGTTGATGTGCCTGTCTGGGAATGCCTTTTTAAAGACACTGGTTCTGGTGGAAGCGGACAGATCCGCGTCCAGCACTACAATCTGGGGATATTCCGCGCCCAGCTCGGCAAGCGCCGCGCCGTAGCTGTCTCTGGTTGCAATCTTTTTTACATCTGACATAACGCTTCCCCCGCTTTCGTAAGCTCTTCCATGGCCTGCTCATACTGCTCATCGTTCGGCGCAGTGCCGTGCCATGTCGCTTTATTTTCCATGAAAGAAACGCCCTTGCCCTTCACCGTGTGCGCGATGATAGCGGTCGGCATGCCCTTCACTGTCCGCGCTTCAGCAAATGCGTCCGCGATCTGATCGAAATCATTACCGTCAATATTGATCACATGGAAGTTAAATGCCTCGAATTTTTTATCAATCGGATAAGGAGAGCAGACCGTATCGATGGGGCCGTCAATCTGCAGGTTATTATTATCCACGATCACGCAGAGGTTGTCCAGCTGATGGAAGCCCGCGAACATGGACGCCTCCCAGACCTGACCCTCCTCGATCTCGCCGTCCCCGCAAAGCACGTAGGTGCGATAATCCTTCTGATCGAGCTTCGCGGACAACGCCATGCCAACCGCGGCCGAATATCCCTGTCCCAGGGAGCCTGTAGACATGTCAATGCCCGGCAGGTACTGAATGGACGGATGTCCCTGCAGGCGGGAGCCGAGCTTACGCAGGGTCTTAATCTCTTCCTCCGGGAAATATCCCCGCACAGCCAGCGTAGCGTACAGTCCCGGCGCCGCATGTCCCTTGGAAAGCACAAAACGGTCTCTGTCCGGATCATCTGTCTTTTCCGGACTGGTATTTAACTCTTCAAAATACAGATACGTCAGAATGTCCGCGGCGGAAAGAGATCCGCCCGGGTGCCCCGCCTGGGCGCTGTAGACGCCCGTCACAATATTTTTACGGACCTGCACAGCCTTTTTTTGCAGCGTAAGTTTGTCCATTGCTCCTCCTGATTCTCATATTCGCAGCCGCCTCATCCTCATCCCTTTACAAGCACACTACGCTTGACAGGTATGACGCTATCTTCCAAACCTGCTGCGAATAGTCGCATTTGAATACCATACTATAACATTCAGCTATGAAATGTCAACGAAAATATTCCACCGCGGCCCGCTCGATCGCGAGGCCCTTTACATAGTCCGCGATAAAGGCATCAAAACCCTTCACATCCTCTGTATCCGGCTCGATGACAGACCCCTTCGCCCCGGCAAAGACCTTTTTCTCCAGGTATTCCGGCAGTGTCATGTCCTGGCCGTTTACCATGTAGGCCGCCAGCAGCGCCATGCCCCAGGGGCCGCCCTCGCCGGCCGTCTCCATCACCGCCACAGGCGCGCCGACGGCTGCCGCCATAAAGCTCTGCGCGACGCCCTCGGTCTTGAACAGGCCGCCGTGTCCCAGCATGGAATCCACCTTCACGCCCTCTTCCTTTAATAAAATATCCAGACCCACCTTCAGTGTCGCCGCTGCGGAATACAGGTTGGCGCGCATGAAATTCGCCAGATTAAACCTGCTGTCAGGCCGGCGCACCAAAAGCGGCCGACCCTCGTCAAAGGCCGTCACGCCCTCACCGGAATAGTAATTGTACGGAAGAACGCCGCCGCAGTCCGCATCTCCCTCCAGCGCTTTGCGGTAAAGCATACCATAGAGGTCGTTCATATCGACCTTCACCCCGAAGCTCTCCGCGAACTCTTTAAAGATGCCGACCCAGGCATTCAGATCGGAGGTGCAGTTATTGCAGTGCACCATGGCCACCAGCTCGCCGTCCGGCGTGGTCACCAGATCCAGCTCCCGGTGTACCTTTGCAAGCTCCTTCTCCAGCACTACCATGGCGAAAATGGACGTGCCCGCGGAAATATTGCCGGTGCGCGCCTTCACGCTGTTGGTCGCCGCCATGCCGGTACCCGCATCGCCCTCCGGCGGGCAGACAGGTATCCCTGCCTGAAGCGTTCCGCTCGGGTCGAGGAACCTTGCCCCGGCCTCTGTCAGCACGCCGCCGCTCTCCCCGGCGAGAAGCACCTTCGGGAAAATGTCGGCAAGCGTCCAGGGCATGCCGTCTTCCTTTGCGATCTCATTAAAGGCGGAAACCATTTTCGCATCAAACTGCTTTGTCTTTGTATCGATGGGGAACATGCCGGAGGCTTCACCCACGCCCAGCACCTTCTCCCCGGTTAAAAGCCAGTGAATATAGCCCGCGAGCGTCGTCTGAAAAGCGATGTCCTTCACGTGCGGCTCTTTGTTCAGCATGGCCTGATACAGATGGGCGATGCTCCACCGCTGCGGGATATTATACTGAAATAACGCCGTCAGCTTTGCGGCCGCTTCCTCCGTGATCGTATTGCGCCAGGTTCTGAAGGGCACTAACAGCTCACTGTTTTTGTCAAATACCAGATACCCGTGCATCATGGCGCTGACGCCCATGGCCGCCATTTTCGTAAGCTCCACGCCATATTTCTCCCGCACATCCCGCTTAAGGTCAGCGTAAGCGTCCTGTACGCCCTCTTTCACCGCGTCCAGCGAATAGGTCCAGATTCCGTCGATCAGCTGATTCTCCCAGGCGTGCTCACCCTGCGCAATGGGTGCATGATCCGGCCCGATCAACACCGCCTTGATGCGCGTGGAGCCCAGCTCCATTCCCAGAATCGCTTTTCCTTCGGAGATAATTTCCTTGATTTCCGTTACAGTAGATTTCATGAAAGCCTCCTTACATATTAAACGCCTGTCCGCATAACGGGACAGCATACTCTTAAGTGTGATTGTAACACATCTGTCTGTTTACAGGCAATGAAAACCGCATGATTTTCTTCTTTATATGTATCCGGAGGCCATCCCTGACGTTCCTTAATCAAATTTCATGTGAAAAGTATCGTTTTTTCCTTCCGCAAACGCAGATTTTGTAGTAGAATGGTAAACGCTAAAGAATATTTTTGTGACGCAATCCATCGCATCTTACCATGACCTGCATACGTCAGAAAGGACTCTTATGACAAGCGAACAATATCTCCTCCTCGCCGTATCGGCAGCGCTTTTAGCGCTTCTGGCCACGGTGATCATTATTTTCATCAGAAAAGGAAATACCCCCGGCCCACTGGATGAGATGGAAGGTCACGAATTCGAGGATTTCTGCGCAAACCTCCTGCGGGAATGCGGCTATGAGGATGTGCGGGTGACAAAGGGCAGCCGGGACTTCGGAATTGACATTCTGGCCGAGCGGGATGGCATCAGCTTCGCCTTCCAGTGCAAGCACTATTCCACACCAGTGGGTGTAAAGGCCGTCCAGGAAACCTACGCCGGCAGAGACTATTACGACTGCATGGTGGGCGTCGTGATGGCCAATCAGTATTTCACAGAACCCGCGGAGGATGCCGCCGCCAAGCTGAAAATTCTCCTCTGGGACCGCGAAGACCTTGAGCAGATGATGGATGAGAGCGAGCAGCCATTTAAGATTTCGACATGATTCAAAATTGATGAGCAGCTGCCTTTTGAGGCTTGCTGCTCATTTGTTTTTTCGCTGATGACCGGTTTGCGCCCGCCTCTCAGAAATCCTGTTTAAGCTTCCCCTTCAAAGCCGTGAAATCCGCCGGACCGGCACTCAGAAACCACTGATGAAAGTCTGTATCCGTCAAATCCGCGTCAAGCTCACAGGCAAGCGCCTTACATTCCAGGATTTCCAGATATCCCAGATAATATTTTGGATAATTTCCCGGCGTACTGCAGATTGTTTCATAGACCGCGGTGAGGTTGCCGCTGCCAAAGCCCAGGCTCTCTAAAAGCTTCTGCACCTGAGAAAGCGTCGCCCCGTCATAGTGGATGAAAATATCCAGAATCGAGCACAGACACAGCTGCAGCTCCCGGTTTATGAGTGCCGCGCGTACCGTATCGCTGTACAGATCTCCGTATGTTTCCTTAAGTAAGTCCGCCGCATATGCATACGCATACGATTCCGCGTATATTCCCCAGCCCTCCGTATACCCACCGAAATACAGAATCTGCCTGATAAAGGGTGCCTCATTTTCCGTCAGCGCGTTCTGGCTGTACACGGTCTGGTATAAATGCCCAGGAAAGCCCTCATGCGCCAGGGTCGTATACAGCGTCAGGCCCTCGTAACCGTCGCTTAAATTGATGTAAATCGTGTTCTCCCCGTTTAAGTCCACCGGCGGCGTCAGATAAAAGGCGGGCGCCATCATTTCCTCCAGCCCCTCCTCCACGGGTTTTAAGGTGACCGTCCAGGAGACACTGCTTAAAGCCGCGCCGGTCAACGCAAGTGGGAAATCCGCCTGCATCCGCTGATACAGATCCCTCAGCATATCCGCCTCATTTTCCAGAGGAAACTCATATTCTGAAATAATATTTCCGCCTGCTATCACCTCTTTATACTCCGCGTACAGTTCCTCGAATCTGGCGTACAGCACCGCCTTCATTTCCTCCACAGATTGATCCGACCCCGTGGTCTCCTTTAAAAGCAGGGCATAATACGCCGCACCGCCCGGATAAGAAGAAAGCCCGGCGATCTCCTCCGTCCCCTCGATTTCCCGAAGCCCCTCTGCCAGCTCGGCGTAAGTTTCAGCCAGCTGCGCCAGCAGCCGGTTGTTTTCCTCTGTCCAGGCTTCCGTTTCTTCATCAGTGATTCCGGCCGATTCTCCTGCCGTTTTTGCAGTCACCAGTCCACTGATCTCCTGATTCGCTGCGGCTTTTGTAGCTTCTGTACTTTCCAACGCGCCCGCTCCCGCTGCTTCCCCCTGTGCCAGCTCCTGAAGCCGCTCCGCAAACGTCGTCTGCAGAAAATGCGTCCCCGCCGCCAGCTCTTCTGCCGTCAGAATACTCTCACACTGTTCCGCTGCCTTCCTCAGATTCCCCTCATACTGCAGCATCCCCGCCTGCGCCTGCATTTCCGTGTATGTAAGCAATTCCCGGAAATAATCCGGCAGCTGTGACAGCAGTGTCAGATAATTTTCCACGTCCTCCCTGTCGTAAAACCGGTACTCCGCCAGCAGCACCGGCATCTGGATATGCGTACCATCCGCGGGCGAGAGCGGCGTTTCATAGTACAGATACGTACTCAGCTCCCCCTCCAGCGTAAAATAGCGGTACAGAATCTCCCAGGTAAAAGCTTCCTCCTCTGACAGCTTTTCCGGATCATACTGTTCAAGCTTCTCCAGATACGCCTGCCAGACATCCGCGTCAGACCCATACGAAGCCGGATCAAACGCATATAAATCCCGGGAAAGTCCGCCGTACCCCGCACTCTGAGGGTCCGCGAACGTATAATGGAGCTTCACCGGATTATTGTTCAGACTGCTCTTCGCCAGCTTCTCACAGAAAGTCCCGAAGGACGAAAGCCTGACCAGACAAAAAATGCCGGCCCCCGCCGCCACAACCACTGCCGCCAGCAGCACCCAAACCGCCGCTTTCCGTTTATTTCGCATCCAGAACCGCATAAATCCCCGCACATTCTGCAATTGATACAGAATATGCGGGGATCATATGAAAAATACACGCGGAAATATTCTCTTTGCTCTGCACAGTCTGGAGGATAGCCTGCTGAAATGAAATGCTCATTTGCTTCCCAGCGGCAGCATCACCAGCGCCTCAAAAACCTCCCCGTCCCGCTCCGTCGTAAATTCCCCGTCGTACCTGCTGACCGTCTGCCTGACGGAGCTCAGCCCGATCCCGTGCAGATAGCCCTGTGGCTTTTGGGTTCTGCGCGTGTCGTTTGTTTTCGTGCATCTGTTGGAAATATTGAGGATGAGGTAGTCCTTGACAGGCTTTATTCTGACCTCAATATACGGATCCGCCTCGAGTGCGCTTGCCTCGATGGCGTTATCCAGCAGGTTCCCCAGAAGGGAAGCAAAATCCGCGGACATTATCCCGCAATCCGGCGGGATCTGGGCGTGGATCAGGAAGGGAATGCCCCTGTCCTGTGCGGTTTTCTTTTTGATATTCAGAATGGTATCGACCGTCTCATTTCCGGTCTTATAGAAAAATAGCTGCTGCCCCAGCAGCTCGTTTTCTCTGGCAAGGTACTCCAAAATCCCCTGCATATCACCCTGCCTGGCAAGCGCCGTCAGATTCACGATGCTGTGCTTATAATCATGCACGCTCGTTTTCCAGAGGGTAAAGGTCTGCTCGGTCTCCTGAAGCGACCGCTCCAGCATCTGGTTTCTTAAATCCGCCAGCTGCAGCCTGCGCAGGCTCTCATAATAGTCCGTCAGCCGGTACGCCCCGAAAAAAGGAGCAGAAGCAGGATCAGCATCATCGCAAAAAACAGGACAGAGGTTTCCGAGTTCACCGCGTCCCGTTTGATATCCATGAAGGTGATGGCGACTGTCAGTACAAACATGACAACCGTAATGGCAGTCAGCGGGAGCAGGTATCTTTGTTCCGGCGTTTCCCTTCCTGAAAAGAATCTGCAGACAGCCACGGTCATCAGAAGAAGCAGCGTCTTGGAGGCCACAATGGCCAACACCCTGTACAGCGACAGCTCCTGGTAAATATCGGCGGACGGAATCCCGGAAAGTCAGGAAATCATACTCACCGTCACATTGTCCAGCAGCACCATCAGCAGCAGAAAAATAAGGCCGGACATTGAGGCCTTCACCGCGGATCTGTAATAAAATACCAGCTGCAGCGCAATCATCAGGAGTACGCCCAGGACCACGCTGACGGGAGAATACAGGTCAGCCCTGTTTACGGCCAGCGTGATAAACGAAATCACAGCGCAGGCGAGAATTTTTGGCAGCGTTTTCTTTTCAGAAGTCCTCTGCCCGATCCACGTGCCGCAGAAGAACAGACTCAGATAGTATTCCGTGAAAGCCGCCCCATACTCAATCATCCAGTAGACCGTGTCCCTGTCGTTCATATCACTTCTCCCCAGACCTTCAGAATCTGTCTTTTTACCACCGGATAGCGCTGGCGGCTTACGATCAGCTTTTCCCCGTTATCGAGAGACACCACGCTGTCTGAAATATTTTTCACATAGTCCGCATTGACGACGCAGCCTCTGTGAAGCATCACGAAGCTTTTCTTCGGGATCAGCGCCTGCATCTCCTGTATGGTTTTTCCCGCCAGCAGGCAGTCTCCGCCTGCCGTATGAACCGCGATTTTTCGTTTTTCCACCTCATAATACAGGATTTCGGAGATTTGTATTTTTCTCAGACCACCCTCCGTATGAAGAGCGATCTGATTATCCTCTTTCTGCTTCAGGGCCTTCGCCGCCGCACGGATTGCCAGTGGCATCTCCTCCCCAAGCCTCGCCTTGCGAATATAGCGGAAGGGCGCAAATTCGATCGCCTGAAACACGAACTCCTCATGATTGGAAAGAAAGATAATCAAAAGCTCCCCGTTTTCCCTCCTCAATCTGTCCGCCAGTTCCAGGCCGGACATCCCTGGCATGTCGATATCGAGAATCAGAATATCAGCGGCTTCCCTCTTTTTCATCAGTTTCCGCTCCACATCCGCGGCGCCGGAATACTCCTCGAATTCCACCTTTATCCGCAGCTCACGGGCCGTCTGAAGAATACACTCCCTTGCCGCCAGGGCATCCCTTTTATCATCGTCACAGATCACTATGTCCATTTTCTTCGTCTCCTGATTCTTTTTTACCATAGTTGGACGATGATGGCAAGCTGCTGTGTGAATAAAAAGTGAAAAGCGCTGACAAGCCGGCACGCATGGATGCGGCTTATCAGCGCCTTATGCAAGGCAGTAACCCCTGCCTTTCTCTTTACTTTAAATAAAGCTTCAGCTCGTCCCGGATCTCAAGCCCGTACGGCTTCGCCTCATTCACCTGCGCAATGAAGACGAGCGTATAGCTGCTGCCGGCCGCATTTTCCACGGTTTCCGCGGTGATTATATATACATTCTCCGTCTTCTGATAAACGCAGACGCTTTCCTCCTCGACCGCGTCAATAAAGCCGTCCGCTGCTGCCCGATACAGTTTTCCATTCGCTTCGGTGTAAAGCCCGGAATAAGTCGGCGTGAACAGCTCTGCCACATAATCCTCCGTATAAATCTCCTGCGCCAGCTCCTCATAGTCGCTCCACGAACCAATTCCCTCTGTCGACACAAGATAGTACGGCTGGCTGTTGACCGTAACGGATTCGCTGTAACTGACACCGTTTCCCGTCTCCATCTCATCCTGCAACGATTGCCTTTTCTCAAGCAGGCCTTTCACCTGCTCATACAAAGCGGCATTATCGTCCTCACTCAGCATCGTTCCGGTTACCGCAATAGAAAAGGCTGTTTCAGCCCCATCAGAAACGGGACCTGACTCCAAAGCTGTTGTATCCGAATTTGCCATTATTGTTTCATCCTCATTCATCACGGTTGTATTTTCCGTATCAGCATTAATCTGCGATGAATTTGCATTGTTTGCGCAGCCTGCAATCATGCAGCAAGATAACACGAATAATACCGCCAATATACTTTTAGGAAATCTGTTTTCCTTACAGTTGCCCCTCTTCACGCTGACCTCCTCTCTGCTGGTTAATCACTCTTTTGCAGATACACTCAAACCTGCCATTGTCTTCTACAATGGTATTCACCGGCCTGGGAACCTTACGGATGTTCTCTGGTACAGCCATCAAAATCACCCCCCTTATATAGTGCATTCTACCATTTGCAGTACTAACCATCAAGCGATTTTATCCTTTTTGGCACGAATCCATCATGCCATATTTCAATCCGTTTTTGTGAAATCCTGCGCAAACTGTACTTTTTTTTGCGCGAATTGTCATCAGATACTCTTTTTTTACAAAAAACATCCGATTCGTACAACCCATCTTGCGGATTTTCCCATACTATGTTAATATGGTTTTGTACTCCAGAGGATTGCGCCGCAGGCTGGCGACAATACGAAAAGGCGGTGATGCCGATGGCTGAAAAAGCCGGCAAAGACACTGGAGTACAGAGCAGTACTCCATACGATGATGTGTTCCGTACCCTCTTAAATGACTGCAGACAGCTGGTCATCCAGCTTGTCAACGAAGTGTTCGGTGAGAATTATACTGGTGAGGAAGAGGTTGTATTTTCTCCCAATGAGCACTTCCTCAACCAACAGGATGGCGGCGAGGACAAGCGGATTACGGACACAAGCTTCTCCATTCTTGGGGTTAAAGCTGGAAAGTACCTGCTGGAATGCCAGACGAACCCGGACAGCAGCATGCTGGTACGGATATTTGAGTATTCCACCCAGGTTGCTCTGGATGAGAGCAAAATTTCAGGCGACACCCTGGAAGTGGTGATTCCAAACTGTGCCATTCTCTTTCTAAGGAGCACGAGGAATACCCCGGAGCAGATGCACATCCGGTTTCAGTTCCGGGAGGAATACTTTACTTATGATATCCCCGTGATAAAGATGCAGCAATATACACTGGACGATTTGCTGCGAAAAAATCTTCTGTTTCTGCTGCCGTTCTACATTTTTACATACGACAGAAAACTGCAGGAATACGATACCAATGAGGAAAAGCTGAATGCACTGCAGGCGGAATACCGGATGATCGTGAAGCATCTGAATGATCTGGAATACAGCAATCAGCTCAGTACATACTATAAGAAGACACTCATTGAAATGTCAGAAAAGGTCGTGGACAATCTTGCGGCTGGATATGAAAATATCAGGAAGGAAGTGAGGGCTGTTATGGGAGGAAAAATTCTGGAATATGAAGCGAAGACCATCCTGAGGCAGGGTGAACAAAAGGGTCGGCAGGAAGGCCGCCAAGAAGGTCTTCAGCTTGGCCGGCTGGAAAATCTGGTGCAGAACATCAAAGGCCTGATGAAAACCATGGGCTGGAGTGCTGAGCAGGCCATGGATATGATGCAGGTTTCCGAGGAGGACCGCGCCGCTGTCGCCTCGCGACTATAATTCGTGATGTCAATAAACCCGGGGGATTTTATCCCCCGGATTCATTTATCCATCCGCTGCTATGTACCCGTAAATATAAAACCTTATCGGCTGAATGTCCGATACGGGTTTCGCACGCAACACGGCACACATATATTTGACCGCCCTCTTCCTTCAAAACACGGAAACCAGCGCCACGCTCGCTGCCACACCCGCGAGGGTCGCAAAAAGCGCTCCCGGCAGGGTATAGCGTGTTTTCGTGACCTTCACGGAGAGGAAATAGACAGACATGGTGTAGAAAACAGACTCCGTGCTGCACATCATGACCGCCGCCATTCTGCCAGATACAGAATCCGTTCCGTAATTTTTGAAAATATCCAGCACCAGGCCGGTAGCCGCAGAGTTGGAAAACAGCTTCGCCAGAATGACCGGATAGACCTCCCTGCCGACTCCCGTGAAATTCTCCAGCCCGCTCAAAAGACCTGCCAGGAAGTTCAGCAGGCCAGAGGAGCGCAGCACCCCGATCGCAATCAGAAGCCCTAACAGCGTCGGCAGCACCTTGGCAAGGCAGGAAAGCCCCTCCCCTGCGCCCTCTAAAAACTGGCTGTAAACGGGGTTTCTGTCCATCAGGCCGTAGCCCACTATGTAAAAAATGACCGCCGGAATGATGAGGGCGGATAGTTGATTTACGATATTCATAAATGTCTCCAGAGCTGCCGCACTTTGATGAAAAAAATCCCCGCCAGGGTACTGACCGCCGTCGCTAAAAGCCCCGGCACGATGACCCAGGACGGATTCACGCTGCCGTACTGCGCGCGGTAAGCAATCATATTGACCGGAATAAGCTGCAGGGAGGAAATATTCAGAATCAGAAAGTCACACATTTCGTCGGAGGCAGCCACCGTCATGGCTTCACTTTCAGAGCCTTTCAGGACCATCCCTTTGCTCCCTTTCCGATGAAGGCGCTCCGGTGCCCTGCCGGCGCGACCGTTCTGCTCCTGCTCCCGTTCCTTAGCCAGCGCCTTCATCGCCTTTAAGCCCGCGGGTGTGGCCGCGCCGCCAAGCCCCAGCATATTGGCGATCACATTGGCGGAAATATAAGCTGCCGCCTCTGAATCTGACGCAAGTGTCGGAAAGAGAAAATGAATAAACGGCCAAAGTCCCCGCTGCCACTTCCCGATCAGACCGCTTTCCTGCGCGATTTTCATTAACCCCGACCAGACCGTCAGCGTGCCCGCCAGCGTGATGCACAGGCTCACCGCCTCCGCGGCCGACGACCAGATGCCCTCGCTGACCGCCTCCATCGTGCCGTTTAACGCCGCGTAGACGATGCCCAACAGGATCATCCCCGCCCATAAAATATCCAGCATTTTTTTGCCGCGCCGCCTTTCTTCCTGATTTCGGCCCCTGTGTCCACATTTGCCGCTGCTCAGAGCAGGAGCCTCAGTCAGAGCCTTCCTGATAACACTTTATGAGAAAGACAGCCCCGGGTATGCATACCCGGGGCTGT
>JAJQHY010000089.1 GCA_021199495.1 Lachnospiraceae bacterium
AATCCAGAGACACGCAAGCTGGTCAATATATGGTTATTTTAAGAGGTCAACAACAGCTTGGAAATATCAAAGAGGGATTCGTTTGAAAGGTATCTTAATAAATTCGATGTAATTTATCTGGATATTACCTGGTTTATCACCCGTTCAAAAAATAAGGGGGAAAATGTAGTTCTTGATATCCAGACCGCTGTGATAGATGAACTCAGGAAATATTATCTGAATTGCGTAGATGAGGACGAAACGTTCCTTCCGGACGCTCTTTTATCTGTCAGCCATAAAATGGGTAATCAGTTCATCATTATAATAGATGAGTGGGACGCATTATTCAGGGAGGCGAAAAATGATGAAGCACTCCAAAAAGAGTATGTCCAGCTTTTGAGAGGACTTTTTAAAGGGGGAACTTCGACAGATGAAACAATAGCTGCAGCTTATATGACAGGGATTCTTCCGATTAAGAAGTATGGTACGGAGTCTGCTCTGACAGATTTCCAGGAATTCTCAATGACAACACCTGGTAGACTTGCAGAGTATGTTGGCTTTACAGAAGATGAAGTTAAACAGCTATGTGATGAATATCATATGGACTTTGATGAAATGCAGTCCTGGTATGACGGACACTCGTTTAGCCGAATGAAACATGTATATGGTCCTAACTCGGTAATGAAATCAATTCGTGAAGAAGAAATTTCGAATTACTGGACACAGACAGAAACTTTTGAAAGTCTGAAAGAATATATTGGGATGGACTTTGATGGTTTGAAGGATGCCATCATAAAAATGCTTGGAGGAGAGCGAATAAGTGTCAGGATCAGCACTTTCCAGAATGATATTACTTCATTTAATAATAAAAATGATGTTTTAACATTACTGATACATCTTGGTTATCTGGCCTATGATGCAGCGAAAAGAGAAGTATATATCCCGAACTTTGAGGTGGCTGAGGCATTTGAAGATGCGGTCAGCGGACAAGAATGGGGAGCGGTTGGAGAGGCGTTGTCTGCTTCGGAAAAACTGCTTGCGATTTGCAGATCTCGCTTTTCTGCCTCTCAGAGGTACCGACAGGCCTGCGATGATCATCGAGCTGAAATATGATAAGGATGCCGATACCGCAATTCGCCAGATACATGAGAAGCGTTATGATGGTGATTTAAAGAAATATTTTGGTAATTTGCTTTTGGTGGGAATTAATTATGATAAGGATGCTAAGGGAGTAGATGCAAAACGGCATAGCTGCGTAATCGAAAGGGTATAAGATGAGCTTATCTTTTATTTCAACCCTTACAACATGCACAAAATTCCAAATTCGGAGTATAACATATGACAAACCAGGAATTATGGAAAAACATGGAAATGCTTGCGGTACAGGAACCATCTCTTGAAAGAGAAACGTCCTTTATGCAGCTTATGAAACAGGCATATGATCAGAATTTGCATCTGATTATGGCTAGCTTTTATGATTCATTGCATCCGGGAATGGCCAGACAGGGGTATGTAGAGGTTATGGAAAAGCGAATGCTGGTTTGTTATACCAGCAAGCGCAGGGCCAGACGGATAAAATCCAATTTAAACTGGGACATTGCCTACGCCAGAGATATCATGAATAATATGTTTCATAAAGACTTGATTGCGGGAATCGTATTTAATCCTGATGATGAGAATATGGTCATTATTTTCAAAGATTTATTATTGGATATTATGCCGGGTGAGAAACCCAAACCGCAGGGCTACAGAGACTGAGACAGGATATATTTCCCCGGAGTTTAAACATGTCTATTCAAAACAGTAAGAACGAAAAAGTGGATACGGCATATCTTCTGCATGAATATGATGCATTAGTATCATGCAAAAGCCTTGGATTTTTTAATTGCTGTGAGATGGTATCCATTTTTCTGATTCATAAGAAAACCGGAAAGGTTTACAACGTATATACGATTTTCAGCTTTGAAGAACGGATATGTGTACAGGAACGAACGGAGAATCTGACAAATAAATTAATCCCTGTAACAGCTGAATTTTCTCTGGGAATTACGAAGAAAATTCAGCAGGTCAATTCAATCAGGACGGTTTATGAAAAACTTTGTGAGGAAAGAAGCGGCCCGGTTATTGATATTGGCGGCGGGGTGCTTCAAATCGGTCAGTTAGAAGCTGTTCCAAAGGTGTTTGTGCAGAAGGATAGTACGAAAACAGTACTTTTTAATCGCGTCTTGAAAAATAATTTCAGAAACGGAAGTTATGTGCTGGAATTTTTTGATACTTATAAATATCTGACGAAGGTACTCAATTCCGGGCAGCTAAAGCAATTGACATCAGAAATATATCAAATCGTCCCGATAGATCTGTTATCTGTTTCCGACCGTATTGGGAATTTTGTATTTCAGTTTCCATCTGTGAGTACCGGTGTATCGTACAGGCCGGCCAATGATGAAATGCTTCTGCATTATCATGTTTCGGTGGATGAACGCCTGGAAAATGATTTTCAGTTTCAGTTACAATCTGAAATTCTGTATGATGATACCGTGATTGGCTTTGAAGTAGCTGATTGCCAGAAAAACATGAGTGATTTTTCGTTTCAGATGGGTGATAGCTCTCATCTTTGCAGAACCACGTTGATTGATTTAAAGCATCATCTGATTTTGTCAAGACAGGAAACATCTTTTATGAGGCAGTTATCGGTTTCATTACACTTTCGCTCACAATATGGGGAATTACGGGAGATTTACGACGATGCAGGCCTTGTAAAAGAATGGGTAGAAACGGAATATGCGGACAATAATATTCATATAAATCAGCCTGTCGTACGGGAAAGAGAGGATTTTATAGAGAGCAGACAGTACAAACGGCGGATTGAGGATTTATACAGACGAAGAGAATTTCGCAGTTATGGTATTGTAAATGAGAAGGACAAAGCCCTGCAGGATGTAATTGCTCTCATGAATACGGTGGATAATGGAAAAGTGTATTTGTGGGATCCCTATCTGTCTGCGGAGGATTTGCTGCAAACCTGGTACCGCACTAAAACACATGGGATTCTGTTTTTGGCGATTACTTCCGGGGCAACATGCCCTGGGGCGACAGCAGATTGGATAGAGAAGCAAAAGGAAACACTGGAAAAGGGAAGCAACCATTATGGAATAAGACTGGAATTTCGCTGTCAATGGAAAAATCACGGATACAATTTTCATGACAGGTTTCTTATGGTCATAAATAAAAACAAGACTCCTCAGGTATGGTCGCTTGGCACGTCTTTAAATAATCTGGGAGCCAGGCACCATGTGATACAGAGTGTAGAGCATCCGCAGATGATCATAGATTCATTTGAACAGTTGTGGGATAAGCTGGACGCGCAGGAATGTCTCGTGTACAGAAAGGGAATATGAGCTGTGGGGAATGATGAAGCCACATGGGAAGCACTGAAATCGCTGAAAATTGATGTTCATGTTGGTGATCGGGCAGGGCGTGCGGACAGAGTTTTTTTCGAGCATTTGCAGGAAGGGCTCCGCCGGAATGATTTGGACAAAATATATGAATTCATCTCTGCGGTAGAGCGCGGCTGCGGAATAGACGTTAATTCACAGATTTGTCAACTCATACAGAAGGCTTATTCCCTGGATGGCAGAAGGTTATGTGCTTTTATAGTCGGGAAGAGAAATTTATATGAATATTGGTATTACCTTTCTGGCTACTGTAATTGCGAAATGCTTTCTTATTTTGTGAAGCTGGATGTGGAGGATCCGGTGTTCTATTTTGAATGTGCCCGACTTTTACTGAAAAGAACACAGAAGAATTCCGAGTATGAAGAGGCCATTGCCATTGCGGTCAGAAAAGTTGCTGAGAATGATTTGAACCTGTGGAAACGATGGGTGACAGTTCATGAAAATAATATTTGCTGGTTAAAAATACTGGACAGAGTATTGGGAGACTTGGATCAGGAGGCCCTGAGAATTTATGCGACCTCCATAACCCTTGACATGCCGATGGAGCGGGAAAAGTCTGAAATATTATCTCAGTTTTATCAGAAAATTCCGGTTGAAAAACAGGAGCATGTATTCAGAACCGTGTGCAATATTGTATATGAGCGATGGACAAACCTGATTGAGCAAAAAAAGAGGGAGCGAAAATTTCAGAATAAAATTTTGCTTTCACCCTATACCAATTTCGTGGTATATTCAATGCGTTATGTTATCTCTAAAGAGGCAGACTGGGAATCTTTTTTAACAAATGCAATTCATGTGTTAGAGCAGGATATGAATGACTGGTATGCGTCTTTTTCCGATATGAAGAGTGTTTTCTTTTATGATATGACGCAGATTTACTATTTGCGGTTAATCGGAGAAAGCGAAAAATATGTGCCGGAGAATAAAGAGTTTCACACGGAATGGATGAAGCTTGGATACATCCTGCAAAGATATGAGGATTTCTGGGATGCGGAGGATGTAAGCATTCGAAATAAAATACAATCAGGAGGCGCTTAAATGTCCACTATTGCCATTATCACAGCCCGCGGGGGTTCGAAACGGATACCGAAAAAAAACATCAAGGTCTTCTGCGGCAAACCGATCATCGTTTATTCCATCCAGGCGGCGCTTGAAAGCGGCGTCTTTGATGAGGTGATGGTGTCCACGGACAGTGAGGAGATTGCGCAGATTGCCCTGGAAGCGGGAGCAGCTGTGCCGTTTATGAGGAGTGCGGGTACCAGCAATGACTATGCGACGATGAAGGATGTGCTGAGCGAGGTCCTGACCTGCTACGCGCAGGAGGGAAGGCTGTTTGAGGAAATGTGCTGCATCTATCCGACGGCGCCTTTCGTGACGGCCGATAAGCTGAAAAGGGCGCATGAAATCTTAATGGAAACTGATGCGGAAAGTGTCCTGCCGGTCGTGCAGTTTTCTTTCCCACCCCAGAGGGGGCTTTTGTTAAGCGAAGGCCGTCTGCATTATCAGTATCCGGAGTATCAGGCTTTCAGAAGCCAGGATCTGGAGCCGGTCTATCACGACTGCGGACAGTTTTATTTTTACCGTGTCAATCCGGATCTGTCTTTCAATATCTACTCCTATGCCCCGATGATTGTGCCGGAATTAGAGGTCCAGGATATCGATAATGAGTCAGACTGGGAGATTGCGGAATTAAAATATCAGCTGATGCTGCAACGGAAAGGGGAATAGATGAAGATACAGGGCAGGGAAATTGGAAATAACGCGCCGGTTTATATAATTGCGGAAATGTCAGCGAACCATGGCGGCAGCCTTGAACGCGCGAAGGAGATTATTCACGCTGCGAAGGAAGCGGGAGCGGACTGCATCAAAATCCAGACCTACACGGCGGACACGCTGACGATAGACTGTGACAATGCATATTTTCATATCAGCGACGGTACCTGGGAGGGAGAAAATCTGTATCAGCTTTATTCCCGGGCTTATACGCCCTGGGAATGGCAGGCTGAGCTGAAAGAGGAAGCAGACAGAATCGGGATCGATTTTTTCTCCACGCCCTTTGATAACACCGCTGTGGATTTCCTGGAGGAAATCGGAGTCGGCTTTTATAAGGTCGCGTCCTTTGAGCTTGTGGATCTTCCGCTGATCCGGTATATCGCGTCGAAAGGGAAGCCGATGATTCTTTCGACAGGGATGTCCAGCCTCGCTGAAATCGATGAAGCGGTAGCTGCTGTGAGAAGCACCGGCAATCAGGACTTTGCGCTTTTGCGCTGCGCAAGCGCTTATCCGGCGATCACGGATGAAATGAATCTGATGACCATGCGCAACATGGGCGAAATTTTTGGCGTTCCTGTAGGTCTGTCAGATCATTCCATGGGATCTGTCGGGGCTGTCACCGCGGTGGCTCTTGGTGCGAAGATTATTGAGAAGCATTTCTGCCTGGACAGAGCGATTGAGACGGCGGATTCTTCTTTTTCCATGACGCCCGCGGAATTTAAACAGATGGTGCAGGACATCCGGCAGGCGGAAAAAGCGATTGGCGTGGTGCGCTACGGCCGGACAAAGCAGGAGGAGAGCAATCTGATTTTCAGGCGCTCCGTGTTCTGCGTCAGAAATATTCGCAAGGGAGAGCGGCTGACCCCGGATAATATTCGCATCATCCGGCCGGGATATGGTATGGCGCCCAAATACTATGAAGACGCCCTTGGGCAGATTGCACTTAAGGATATCAAGGTGGGAGAGCCCATTCAACTGGAAATGATTGGAGCGACCTATGAGTGAACAGACTTTCAACGGGGCTGAGAGAAAAAAGATTCTTTTCCTGACCAATAATGAAAACACACAGCCCCTGTATCAATGGATTCTGGAAAGAGCTGACTGCAGTCTGTACAGTGAGCCGCTGGATCTGTCAAAGCTTCAGGCCTTTCATCCGGACATCCTGGTCAGCTATAATTATAAATATCTGATTCCCGCTGATGTGATCGATGAGATGCATGGAAACGCTCTGAATCTGCATGTGTCATACCTTCCCTGGAACCGGGGTTCCTCGCCTAATTTCTGGAGTTTTATCGATGATACGCCAAAAGGGGTTTCCATCCATAAGCTTGCGCCAAAGCTGGACAAGGGCGACATTGTATTTCAGAAAGAACTGTTTTTTGATGAAAGCAGGGAGACATTTGCTTCCACGTATGATATTCTGCAGAAGGAAATCATGGAGTTGTTTCAAGCAAACTGGGAGACCATTTTAAGCGGCGACTATAAGCCCATTGTACACCAGGAAAAAGGCTCCTATCACAGCAATGCCCAGCTGGAAGCCCTACGCCAAAAAGTGTCTTTCTCCTGGGATGAAACGATTGCGAGTGTAAAAAAACGGTTCACATGTCTTCCATAGCACAATCATAAATTCCTCCGTGTTTGGGGAATTACCGGAAACCAGAGAGGTCAGGAATATGTTTATCAGAGCAGATATGAATGATACAATTGCGACCGGGCATATGATGAGGTGTCTTTCAATTGCGGATGAATGTAAAGCACTTGGGGAGGAAGTGCTTTTTGTTACGGCTGATCATGAGGCGGATCAGTTGCTTAATGAGAGAGGCTACCAGAATATTGTTCTGCATACGCCCTGGCGGGACATGGAGTCTGAGCTGCCGGCGCTGACTGCCATTCTGAAGGATGCACCCGGGAGTAAAATCCTGATTGACAGCTATCAGGTGACGCCGCATTATCTTAAGGAACTCACAGGAATATCCGACACAGCCTATCTGGATGATCTGAATTCGTTTGATTATCCGGTGAATCGCCTGATCTGCTACGCCTGTTATTGGGAGCAATTTCATTACAAAGAGCGTTATAAAGATACAAAGCTGTATCTGGGTCCGGCGTATACGCCGCTGAGGAAAGAATTTTCCCACTGTGAGCCCAAAAAGATTTCCGCTGAGATCGAAAATGTCCTGATTATTTCCGGCGGTTCGGATCCGCAGGACGTATTAAGAAAAATCCTCATGGAAGTGAAAGCTCTGGACGTCACGAGAATCACTGTCATCTGCGGGCGCTATTATCATCATTATGAGCAGCTGTTTAAAGAAGCAGAACAGTGGGGAAATGTATCCGTCATAAAGCAGGTCCCGGATATCTGGCATTATTACGATCAGGCTGACCTGGTGATCTCAGCCGGCGGCACCTCTTTATATGAATTATGTGCGTGCGGAACGCCGTCCATATCCTATTCGTTTGCTGATAATCAGCTGGGGAATGTCACCCAGTTTGATAAAGAGGGCCTGATCGCATATCTGGGGGACGCCAGATACGATCGTTTTGAAGATAAAATTTCACAGCTGATTGACAGCTATACCTTTCAGGAAAGAAACAGACGTTCTGCTCATATGCAGAAATATATTGACGGCAGGGGCGCATACAGGCTTGCGCAATCATTTTTAAATGAAAATTTATGCTCCTCCTGATAGACTTCTGAAAATGAATGTGTTAAAATGACAGTCAGGCGTGAGTATACGCGTATACTGTGACAGGGGGAACTGCAAGTGGAAGGTTCCAGACAGGATATTGTCCAGGCCATCAATGAGCACCGGGACAAGCTGAGCAAAGGGCACAAAAAAATAGCGGATTATATTTTGGAGCACAGCGATGACGCCTCCTTTATGACGGCCATGGAGTTGGGACAGTCGCTGGGGATATCCGAATCCACTGTGGTTCGTTTCGCTTCCAGGATTGGCTATAAGGGATATCCGCAGATGCAGGACGCGCTGCAGCAATACGCGAAGATGAAATACCGTTCCCTGTCGGCGCCGGAGATTTCTGATCAGACCTTTGATACCTGGGGCGTGATCGCTTCTGTTTTTCAATCAGATATGGAAAAGATCAGCGCTGCCATGGAAACGCTTTCCGAGACCAGATTTGCCTACACGGTCGACCTGCTGCTTTCTGCCAAACACATCTACATCGTCGGTCTGCGCAATTCGGCGCCGCTTGCTTCGTTTTTTTACTTCTACCTGAATATGATCCGGCCGGATGTGATCCAGCTGAATACGACAGCGGCGACAGAGCTTTACGAGCAGATGCTGCATATCGGGCAGGACGATGTGCTGGTAGCGATTTCCTTCCCGCGTTATTCGATCCGCACACTGAAAGCCATGGAGATGGCCAAGGATCATGGCGCGTCTATCGTGGCGCTGACGGATTCCGAACACAGTCCCATGACGATGTATGCTTCCGTTTCTCTTTATGCGAGCAGCAATTTAAACAGTGTCGCTGATTCACTGGTAGCACCCATGTGCGTGTTAAACGCCCTGATCGTTGCCATGTGTTTAAAGGAGCCTGAGAAGGTCACACAGGAGCTGAAGGCACTTGAGGATGCCTGGGACAGCTATCAGGTATATTCTCATGATGAGATCAACCGGATTGATACGGAGGCGGATTTTAAGGTAAAACCGTTGAAACGCGATGAGTAGCTGTATTGTAATCGGCGGCGGTGCAGCCGGCATGATGGCCGCATACCGGGCCGCGCAGCGGGGACATAAGGTTCTTCTCCTTGAGAAAAACGAGAAGCTTGGCAAAAAAGTCTATATCACGGGTAAGGGCCGCTGCAATCTGACCAATGCCTGCGATACAGAAGATTTTTTCAGTTCTGTTGTCACAAACCCGAAGTTTTTATACAGTGCGGTTTACGGCTTCGGACCGGACGACATTGTGAAGCTTTTGAATACTTACGGCTGTCCCACAAAGGTGGAGCGGGGAAACCGGGTTTTTCCGGTTTCCGATCATGCCTCCGATGTGATTTTTGCCATGCAGCGCGCTTTAAAAGAGGTTGGCGTTCAGGTACGGCTTGACACAACAGTCAGCCGGATTTTTTTTGAGAATCATGCGGTGTCCGGTGTGGAATGTAAGAATGGGAAACGCCTGTATGCCGATAATGTGATCGTCTGTACGGGAGGTGTATCCTATCCGTCCACCGGTTCTACCGGGGACGGCTATCGCTTTGCTTCAGAAGCTGGGCTTTCTGTGACAGAGAGGTATCCGGCGCTGGTGTCGCTGACCTGCAGGGAAAGCTGGTGCCGCGACCTGGCCGGACTTTCTCTTAAAAATGTCCAGGTGACGCTTATGGACGGAAAGTGGAAGGTATTTCAGAATTTCGGTGAGATGCTGTTTACACATCATGGTGTCAGCGGCCCGCTGATTTTATCGGCCAGCAGTTATTATACGGGCAGGTATGCCGGCAGAGAGCTTCCTTTATATATTGATTTAAAGCCGGCTCTTTCGGCGGAGCAGCTCGACAAACGGCTTTTGCGCGACTTTGAGGCCAACTTAAACAAACAGTTTAAAAACGCACTCGATCAATTATTTCCGTCCGGTCTGATCCCTGTTATGATCCGCCTCTCTGAAATTGACCCGTCGCGGAAGGTAAACGACATTACCCGCGAGGAACGGAGAGCCTTCGGCGACCTGATCAAAGCACTGCCGCTGACTGTCACAGGGACAGGCGGATTTGAGGAAGCCATAATCACGCAGGGCGGCGTAGATGTAAAGGAGATAAATCCTTCCACAATGGAGTCTAAAACGGTGAAGGGGCTTTATTTCGCGGGAGAGGTTTTAAACCTGGACGCGCTGACGGGCGGGTTCAACTTACAGATTGCCTGGTCCACGGGCTTTCTGGCCGGTGACTCGGTCATGTGAGTGCTTGAATGATATATGACGGAATCGTACGAGCGCAGGATCGGATTACCTCACAGAGCGCCCTGCGGGTGTCCGGCTCTGCTTCTGATTATTTTAATTGAGTGAATGATAAAGGGGAATCATACATGAGTTTCTGTATTGCGATAGACGGACCCGCCGGTGCGGGAAAGAGTACCATTGCCAGAAGACTGGCCGGCAAAATGCAGCTGGTATATGTCGATACCGGCGCCATGTACCGGGCCATGGCCTACCATCTGCTTTTGAAGGGAACGGATTTTGATAATCAGGATGAGATCAGCCGGGATTGTCAGGATGCGGATATTTCAATTGTTTATGAGAACGGAGAACAGATCGTACTTTTAAACGGTGAAAATGTTAATCCGTATCTGCGAAGCGAAGCGGTCAGTGAAAAAGCTTCTGTCTCCAGCACGAACGGAGATGTCCGCAAACGTCTTGTCCTCTTACAGCAGAAGCTGGCGGAGCATACGGATCTGGTCATGGACGGCCGTGATATTGGGACCTGCGTTCTGCCTCACGCGCAGCTGAAGATTTACCTGACTGCCTCCGTGCATACGCGCGCCATGCGTAGATATCTGGAGCTGAAACAAAAAGGCGTCTCATGCGCGCTGGATGAAATTGAACAGGACATCAGTGAGAGGGATTACCGGGACATGCACCGCGAAATTTCTCCTTTAAAAAAAGCGGATGACGCGATGGAACTGGACACATCCGATCTGACAATCGATGAAGTTGTAACCGCTGTTTATCGGCTGGCAGTGCAGAAGCGGGAGGCTTTATAGACCAGGTATGGAAGTCAGACTCGCAAAATCAGCCGGTTTCTGCTTTGGCGTGAAACGCGCCATGGATATGGTATATCAGCAGATCGGCACAGGCAAAAAAATTTATACCTACGGTCCCATTATCCACAATGAGGAGGTCGTGAAGGACTTGGAGGCGCGCGGCGTCACAGTGCTTACGCCGGATCAGATTGATTCTGTGCCGGGCGGAACTGTGATTATCCGTTCCCATGGCGTGGAGCGCGCGGTGCAGGAGAGGCTGGTCGCAAAAGGGTTTGAGTGTGTGGATGCCACCTGTCCTTTCGTCAAGCGGATACATGCAACTGTTTTAAGAGAAAGCGCTGCCGGCAGACAGATCATTATCGTGGGAAATCCGGAACACCCGGAGGTGCAGGGCATTATGGGCTGGTGTGAGACACCTGCCATTGTGGTAAAGGACGAAAACGATGCGCAGAATTTGGAAATTCTGCCCAAAAAAGACTGCTGCGTGGTGGCACAGACGACATTTAATTACACAAAATTTCACAAAATAGTTGAAATCATCCGGGAAAAGAATTATAATGCACTTATTGTGGATACTATATGCAATGCTACCGAGGAGAGACAGACTGAGGCAAGGGAAATATCCCAGGCCGCTGATGCAATGATAGTCATAGGTGGAAAGACAAGTTCAAATACCCGTAAGCTGTACGAAATATGCGCGGAACACTGTGAACATACATATTACGTCCAGACAGCGGCGGATTTGAGATTTGAACTACCTGAATCTGTTGGATTTGTTGGTATTACTGCAGGGGCTTCCACCCCCAACAATATAATCGAGGAGGTTCAAAATTATGTCAGAATTAACTTTTGAACAAATGCTGGAAGAATCTTTTAAAACCATTCATACAGGAGAGGTGGTAAGCGGTACAGTGATCGATGTGAAACCTGAACAGATCATCCTGAACATCGGCTACAAGGCGGATGGGATCCTGCCCAAGAACGAGTACAGCAATGATTCTACCGTTGATCTGACCCAGGCTGTGAAAGTGGGAGACACGATGGAAGTGAAGGTTCTGAAGGTAAATGACGGCGACGGACAGGTTGCTCTCACTTACAAGTGCCTTGCTGCGGAGCGTGGCAACAAGCGCATCGAGGAAGCGTACAACAACAAGGAAGTGCTGACCGCGAAGGTGACGCAGGTACTGGATGGCGGTTTAAGCGTGACAGTGGAAGGTGTTCGCATCTTTATCCCTGCAAGCCTTGTTTCCGATACCTATGAGAGAGATCTCAACAAGTACGCGGATCAGGAGATCCAGTTTGTGATCACCGAGTACAATCCGAAGAGAAGACGTTACATCGGCGACAGAAAACAGCTGATCGTTGCGAAAAAGGCTGAGATGCAGGCTGCTGTCTTTGCCCGTATCAAAGAGGGTGACGTAGTGGAAGGCACCGTGAAAAATGTGACTGATTTCGGCGCGTTCATTGATCTGGGTGGTGTAGACGGTCTGTTACATATCTCCGAGATGAGCTGGGGCCGCATCGAGCATCCGAAGAAGGTCTTTACCGTTGGCCAGGAGCTGAAGGTCATGATCAAGGAGATCAACGGCAACAAGATCGCTCTGTCCTTAAAATTTGACGAGCTGAATCCCTGGAAGGACGCTTCCACGAAGTTTGCTATCGGCACGATCGTAACCGGCAAGGTTGCCCGTATGACCGATTTCGGCGCGTTTGTGGAGCTTGAGCCGGGCGTGGATGCCCTGCTGCATGTTTCTCAGATTTCCAGAGAACGTGTGGAGAAACCCTCCGATGTTCTTTCCGTTGGCCAGGAGATTACCGCCAAGATCACTGATTTTAATGAGGAAACGCATAAGATCAGCCTGAGCATGAAGGCACTGCTTCCTTCTCAGAAATCCAGAAAGGAAAAGGAGCCGGAGGCAGATGTCGTGAGTGTGGACATCGAGGCGGAGATTGCCAAGCAGCAGGAAGAGGACGCTGAGTAAGCTGATTTGCTTCACGGCATTCACCGATTTCTGACTTTTGCTGGTTTTTTCAGATGATATGAAAATCCCACAGGTTCTGATTTTTTCAGAAGTCTGTGGGATTTTTTATAATCATCCGTCATGACCTATCGTCAGCTGCCGGAGCCTGTTTATCCTTCTTCAGTATCGTTTTGATCAGATGTTCAGCGTAGCACTGAAAAAGCTCTTTATTTTCCCGTGTATCCATTGTAATCTCGAAATAAGTGACGTTGTCCTTATAGTCCGCCTTATAATATGGCTCGACGATCGGAGAATACTGTTTCAGAAAGTATCCCCTGCGTCTGGTATAGCAGGTGGCCGCGGTGGCCTGTACCCGATATTCCTTTTCCGCAAAAGAAGCGACGGATTTGTGGTAGGCGGCGTCGAGAGCGGGGATATAATAATAGTTTTTATAATTTGGATAATAATATTTCAGTTCAGTGTCCAGAACCGGGACTAAAAGCATGAGCTTTGCGCCGTCGGCCAGAAGCGTGATGCCGTCATACTGAAGTGTCAGCGGACGTGGAACCGGCGTCTGAAGCTTCAGTTCCATAGTCAGTTCGCATGTGAGCTCTCCTTTATGGTTTTTCGTCTTGGTCATGGCGGCTTTCCGGATGACAGGCATATGGCGCAGGATGTCTCCGTATGCCAGCATCGGAAGAATATACAGAAGCCCCTTCATATCGTCCCGGTTGTGCTGCATCAGAAGACTCCGCACCGAATCATCTGGATTGACAGTGTAGGCTTTGTAATATTGAATCAGCTCGCCGCCGGTATACGGATCCTTTCTGTGAAGTCCCATGAATTCCTCAATGGTGCGCTGTCTGCAGTCTGTCAGACCAAGCCTGTCCCGCCACGGACTGATCTGCCTGTATAAATCAATACTCAGAAGACTGTCAAGCGGCAGGTCAATGTCATATTGCGCGGCTTTCTGCATGAGATAATTGATATCGAAACGTATTCCATTGAAGTGAACGAGTGTCGAAAAGCGGGCAGTCAGCTGTGAAAGACGCAGCAAAAGCTCTTTCTCTTCAGCGGCGGATTCGGCCATCAGCTGACGCAGCACCCATTTACCGTCACAGTAATAAATCAGGCCAATCAGATATAATTGTGTGGACGCGGGTGAAAAACCGGTCGTCTCAATATCCAAAAACAAAATTTCTTCCAGAGGAGCAAACTGCTCCAGCGGAAAAGCGGGTGTAAACTGCTTCAGAGATTCTTCGGAAATATACATGATAGCCTCCAGATGCTGCATATAAAGATAGAATACCATAGTTTTCGACTAAAAGGTAGAGGAAGTTTGTCAAAAAGTTTTGAATTGTGACCTTGAAAGGGTATTTTGTTTATGCTAGAATGGGGAGCGAAATGCATATAATCATTCTTATTGTATAAAGGAGACATAGAATGCCTGTATACTATCATTCTACCAGAGACGCTTCTGTGACTGTGACGGCCTCCCAGGCGATCTTGCAGGGTCTGTCGAAGGACGGAGGGTTATTCGTCCCGGATCATATACCGGCCCTTGACAAAAGTCTTACGGAGCTTTCGGCTTTTGACTACCAGGAAGTGGCTTATGAGGTGATGAAGCTTCTTCTTTCCGACTTCACGGAGGAAGAGCTGAAATCCTGCATTGCCGGTGCTTATGATTCAAAATTTGATACTGAAGAAATTGTGCCTTTGCACGATGCGGACGGGGCATATTTCCTCGAGCTGTTCCATGGCCGCACCATTGCCTTTAAGGACATGGCACTGTCCATTCTTCCTTATCTGATGACGACAGCTGCCGCGAAAAATCATGTTCAGAATGATATTGTCATTCTGACCGCAACCTCCGGAGATACCGGCAAGGCCGCACTGGCCGGCTTCGCAGATGTTCCGGGGACGAAGATCATCGTCTTTTATCCCAAAAACGGCGTGTCCGCCATTCAGGAGAAGCAGATGGTGACCCAGAAGGGAGACAATACATTTGTCGTCGGTATTCACGGTAATTTCGACGACGCGCAGACCGGTGTCAAGGAGATTTTCGCCAATGAGGCGCTTGCCGCCAGGCTGAATGCCTCCGGCTTCCAGTTTTCCAGTGCCAATTCTATCAACATTGGCCGTCTGGTGCCACAGATTGTTTATTATGTATATGCCTACACCAGACTTCTCGCACAGGGCAAAATCGCGTGCGGAGAGGAGATTAATATTGTGGTGCCGACCGGCAACTTCGGCAATATTCTGGCTGCCTATTACGCTAAGGAAATGGGACTGCCGGTTCACAAATTGATCTGTGCCTCCAATGACAATAAGGTTTTATATGACTTTTTTGCCACTGGAACCTATGACAAAAACCGGGAATTCATCCTGACCACTTCACCCTCTATGGACATTCTGGTCAGCTCCAACTTAGAGCGCCTGATTTATAAAATAGCGGGAGAGGACGCCGTGCAGAATGCGGAGTTGATGAAGCAGCTCAATCAGGGAGGTGTCTATCACATCACCGACACAATGCGCGAAGGATTAAAGGATTTTGTCGGCGGCTGCGCAGATGTCGCTGAGACTACCAGGACAATTCGTCACATATATGAGAACGACCATTATGTGATTGATCCGCATACCGCGGTTGCTGCCAGTGTTCACGAACAGTATGTGCGGGACACCGGCGATGACCATGTGACACTCATTGCCTCAACCGCAAGTCCGTATAAATTTACCCGCAGCGTTATGGAGGCAATCGATCCGGCGCGCGCAGGAGAGGAAGACTTTGCTCTTGCGGACCATCTGTGCGAGCTGTCCGACGTACCGGTTCCGGCCGCAATTGAGGAGATCAGGACTGCCCCGGTTCTGCATGACACCGTCTGTGAGAAGGAGGAAATGACGGACGTCATTCTCCGGTTCCTGCAGATAGACTGAACATGCAGGACTGATTTCGCAATCTGATTTCAGGAATGCAGCTTCGTGCGCTTTGTATAATATTGATAAATATTTCACGCTGCTTTTTACTAAAATTTACAGATTGTTTATTGATTTTTTTTTTAACAACAGGTATAATTATCTGTGGATTGCAGGGACTTTCCTGATGCCCTGACAAACGTGTATGACCTGCTTTTGCAGGACACTATAAATCTACACAAATTTAAAGAAAAGAGGAAAAGTGAGATGGCTATTGATTTAACCAGATATGGCATCACCGGCACCGACGAGATCGTGTACAATCCTTCCTACGAGTTTTTGTTTGAGGAAGAAATGAAGCCTGAGCTTGAAGGATACGAGGTCGGACAGCTCACCGAGCTGGATGCAGTGAACGTTATGACCGGTATCTACACCGGACGTTCCCCCAAGGACAAATACATTGTAATGGATGAGAACTCCAAAGATACTGTGTGGTGGACCACTCCTGAGTATCCGAATGACAACCATCCGATGAGTGAGGATGTATGGGCTCAGGTCAAAGAGCTTGCTGTGAAAGAGCTTTGCAACAAGAGACTGTTTGTGGTTGACGCTTTCTGCGGTGCCAACAAGGACACCCGCATGGCGGTTCGTTTCATCGTGGAAGTGGCATGGCAGGCGCATTTCATCAAGAACATGTTCATCCAGCCGACCGAGGAAGAGCTTGCAGACTTCGTTCCGGATTTCACCGTTTACAATGCTTCCAAGGCAGTTGTTGCCAACTATAAGGAACTGGGTCTGAATTCCGAGACCTGCGTAGCCTTCAACATCACCAGCCGTGAGCAGGTTATTCTGAACACCTGGTACGGCGGCGAGATGAAGAAGGGTATGTTCTCCATGATGAACTATTACCTTCCGTTAAAGGGCATCGCTTCCATGCATTGCTCCGCCAACACCGATATGAACGGTGAGAACACCGCGATTTTCTTCGGTCTGTCCGGCACCGGCAAGACCACCCTTTCCACTGATCCCAAGAGACTGCTGATCGGCGATGATGAGCACGGCTGGGATGACAACGGCGTGTTCAACTTTGAGGGCGGCTGCTATGCGAAGGTGATTAACCTGGATAAGGATTCTGAGCCTGACATTTACAACGCCATCAAGAGAAACGCTCTGCTGGAGAACGTAACTGTAGATGAGAACGGCAAGATCGATTTCGCTGACAAGAGCGTAACCGAGAACACCCGTGTTTCTTATCCGATCAACCACATTGAGAATATTGTTCGCCCGGTTTCTTCCGCTCCGGAAGCGAAGAACGTAATCTTCCTGTCCGCGGATGCTTTCGGTGTACTGCCTCCGGTTTCCATTCTGACTCCTGAGCAGACCCAGTATTACTTCTTAAGCGGTTTCACCGCGAAGTTAGCGGGTACTGAGCGCGGCATCACCGAGCCTACCCCGACTTTCTCCGCTTGCTTCGGCCAGGCTTTCCTGGAGCTGCATCCGACCAAGTACGCTGAGGAGCTGGTCAAGAAGATGGAGAAGAGCGGCGCGAAGGCTTATCTGGTCAACACCGGATGGAACGGCACCGGCAAGCGTATTTCCATCAAGGATACCCGCGGCATCATCGACGCGATCTTAAACGGCGACATCAAGAATGCTCCGACCAAGACGCTGCCGATCTTCAACTTCGAGATTCCGACCGAGTTGACCGGTGTGGACACCAACATCCTGGATCCCCGCGATACTTATGAGAACGTGGCTGACTGGGAAGCGAAGGCAGACGATCTGGCTGGCCGCTTCATCAAGAACTTCAAGAAGTATGAGAGCAACGAGGCCGGCAAGGCTTTGGTTGCTGCAGGCCCGCAGAAGTAAATCGGCATGACCGTATAACAGATTAAAAAAAGCACCCCGACGCAGAAATGCGAAGGGGTGCTTTTTGTGTGAATCGTTACATTAAAAACCAGAATGGAACCTCTGCCAATTGACTCCTAGCCGAGGCCAGGTGGGTGACCGCAGCATGTGTTTTTGCCTTCCCCTGCACAAGGATAAATCCGGAGGCCTGACAGCTGCACAGCAATATAGGAATCCCGTTTAAAGTAGTTGTAGGTTCAAATACAGCAGAAGTTGAAAGCCATTCTGGCTACTCATATTATATACAATTCAACTCCGAAAAACAACTGCTAATTTGTGGATTCGGAAATTTGTTGCATTGATTTCAAAATCCGGACATACATTAACTTAAGGACAAAGTCGGGAGATTGGAATGCGGAGTGATTTAAACAGACGTGATACGCGGACTCATTTCAGACGTCTGCGTTTCTGGTGGGCTGTTTCCTTTCTGCTGCTTTTGGGGCTTCTGTTATTTATTCACTTTCAAAATGAGGAAGGAGAGGAAGATACGCCGGAGAAAACAACTGGAGATGAAATCATCGCAGAGGACATTGACAGGCTGACGGAAAGCCCGGATATTCGCGTCCTGATACAGTCCGGTTGTTACGATGGCATTTATCACAGCAGTGTCACGGTGACGTTCCCGGATGGAGGATATCTTTTATTTTATCGGAATAACGGATGGACAAAGCATACCATTTCGGCTGGCGATACGTTCGTGATTGCGCAAAGCGGCAGCGATTATAATCTTTCCAAAGACGAGATGGTTGTCCTGCTTCCCTCCGAAACGGATGGTGTCACAGTCATCGGGAGCATCGTAAGAAACCGCAGTATCTGCGGCTATCCCGGAAGAATTGAGATTTCCTCATCCGCAGATGGACTGACAGTTGTGAACATCCTGCCGCTGGAGACCTATTTAAAACTGGTAGTTCCCAGTGAGATGCCCGCTTCTTTTGACAAAGAAGCGTTAAAGGCGCAGGCCATTCTGGCCAGAACCTATGCGTACAAATATCTTTTAAGCCCTGCCTATGAGGAGCTTAAAGCCCATGTAGACGACAGTATTTCCTTCCAGGTATATGGAAATCTGGATGCAAATGAGGCGACAGATGAGGCAGTTGAGAGTACAGAAGGAGTGCTTTTATTTGACGGGAATAATCTGGCTGAGGTCTATTATTATTCTACATCCTGGGGATTTGGCACGGACGGTACTGTCTGGGGAGGGGACGGACAGACTTATCTTCAGGCTCTCCGGATCGGTTCAGGCACTCTGCACAACAGCCTGTGGAATCTGACAGGAGAAGAAGCCGAGTCATATCTGTTACAATATCTGAAATCGGAATCAGTTTTCCGGAAAATGATGGATGAGCCGTTTGTTCCCGCGTATGAATCAGAGCTTCCCTGGTTCAGATGGCAGGCGGTGAATGAAGCTGTGGATGTAACGGAGATGGAAAAGCGGCTGAAAGAACGATATGCCTCTGATCCGTCATCGGTTCTGACGCGGAATAAAGACGGCAGCTTTTCAGGCGGAATTATAAAAAGCATCGGTGTCCTTCAGAATATTGAAGTATATGAGCGAGGAGAAGGCGGAATTGTGGAGAGTCTTCTGATTACCGGCAGCAAAAATACATATCTTGTGAAGCGTGAATATAATATTCGCTATGTGTTATGTTCCTCTGACGTACAGATTACACGACAGGATGGCGTGACTGTCGATGGAAATTCACTGCTGCCAAGCGGATTTTTTTATGTTTTCACTACCAAAACAGGACAAAATGGTTTATCATATACTTTATACGGCGGGGGTTACGGCCACGGTGTCGGCATGAGCCAGAACGGGGCTGACCAGATGGCGTGTGCAGGCCTGGGCTGCGAAGAAATTCTGATGTTTTATTTTCCGGACACAAGATTGGTGAAATATGAAAGAACTGATTCATGAGATATATTGTTTTGTCCACGGGGCAAGTGAGCATGACCTGGCCAGCAACGCGGCCGCGACGGCTTTTTTCACGCTTCTGTCTTTTGTCCCGATTCTGACGGTAGTCAGCAGTATCCTGCCTTTCACGGCAGTGACGGAGACCATGGTACTGGAAATCATAACTGCCATTTTCCCGCAGGTAACAGAGAGTTTTTTTGCCTCTCTGATTACTTATATTTACGATACCAACGCAGGAGTGATTTCCTTTTCTGTGATGATCGCAGTATGGTCGGCCGGAAAGGGCATGCTTTCCTTAATCCGCGGTATGAATGAAATATTCCATGACCACGAAGAGCGCGGCTATCTGAAGCTGAGGATCATATCCAGCCTGTATATGCTGCTTCTGATCGCGGCCATGATGCTGGTTCTGGTGGTGGGTGTTTTCGGCCAGAGTATCATTCACTTTTTATTTGCTGATTTTCCGGTTATTCTCAAAGCGTTGGAGCGCTTCTTAAGTTTCCGCTTTTTACTGTCCATTGTGCTGATGGGTGTGATTTATACCCTGATTTATACTTATCTGCCGAACAGGAAAACGGAAATCAGAAAACAATTACTGCCGGGATTTTTAGCATCCGCGTGCTGTACCATCTTTTCCTACGGTTTTTCCATCTACGTGGATTATTTTAATGATTTTTCATATTACGGCGGTCTGAATATCATTATTATTATCATGTTCTGGATGTATTTTACGATGTATATCATTCTCTACGGAGCGTATCTGAGTCTGGTGATTAACGGGGAAGGATGATATTGCACCTTTCAAAAGAGGTTGACAGTTTCAAAAGAAACGGATATCATAAATGAATGCAGTGATTCTTACAAAACAAGGAGGATATCATGGAACAAAAGAACATCTGGAATAAATATGATTCGGAGACGATTGATAAAGTCAACGTACTGGCCGATTCATACCGTGCATTTCTGGATAACGGCAAGACAGAGCGGGAGTGCATCGATCAGACAGTGGAAATGATCGAGGATGCCGGCTACATTTCTCTTGCGAAAGCCATTGAGGAAGGCAGAAAGCTTTCTGTGGGCGACAAAGTTTATTATGTACATATGAATAAATCCATCGCCATGTTTCAGATCGGCACCAAACCGCTGACTGAGGGTATGAATATCCTGGGTGCGCATATCGATTCCCCGAGAATTGATATCAAACAGAACCCGCTTTATGAGGACAGAGAGTTTGCCTATCTGGATGCGCACTATTACGGCGGCATCAAAAAGTATCAGTGGGTCGCGCTGCCGCTTGCCCTTCACGGCGTTGTGGTGAAAAAGGACATGAGCACCGTGATTGTGAATATCGGTGAGGACGAGGATGATCCGGTATTTTTCATTTCCGATATTTTAGTTCACCTGGCGCAGGAACAGATGGCAAAGCCGGCCGGCAAAGCCATTTCCGGTGAAGCGCTGGATCTGATTGTCGGCAACCGCCCAATCGCGGAGGAGCCCGCAAAAGAGGAAGAGGAAGGTGCCGAAAAGTCTGAGAAGGAAAAGGGCGGTCCCGCCAGAGATGCGGTCAAAAAAGCCGTTCTGGAGATCTTAAAAGAGCAGTACAACATTGAGGAAGAGGACTTCCTTTCCGCGGAGCTGGAGATCGTACCGGCCGGCAAATCAAGAGAGGCAGGCCTTGACAGAAGCATGATTTTAGGCTACGGTCAGGACGACAGAGTCTGCGCGTTTACCTCTCTGAAGGCCATGCTCGATCTTGGCATCACGGAAAAGACGGTTTGCTGCCTTCTGGTGGACAAGGAAGAGGTTGGAAGCGTCGGCGCGACCGGCATGAACAGCCTGTTCTTTGAAAATACGGTTGCGGAGCTGATGGAGCTTTGCGGATCTTATTCCGAACTCGATTTAAGACGCTGCTTACAGCACAGCTGCATGCTTTCAAGCGATGTGTCCGCAGCCTTTGATCCGCTGTACGCGGGCTGTTTTGAGCCCAAAAACTCCGCTTATTTCGGACATGGTATTGTTCTGAATAAATTTACGGGTAGAGGCGGCAAGAGCGGCTCCAATGACGCGAACGCAGAATATGTGGCGCACCTGCGCAGCATTTTTGAGAAAGAGGATGTATCCTTCCAGACGGCCGAGCTTGGTAAGGTTGACGTGGGCGGCGGCGGCACCATCGCCTATATTCTTGCCAGATATGGAATGAACGTCATTGACAGCGGTGTCCCTGTCTTAAGCATGCACGCTCCGTGGGAGGCAACCTCCAAGATTGACGTCTATGAGGCGTACAGAGGGTATATCGCTTTTGCATCGGATGCGGACTTATATTAAAATCCATTCGTAACTGTTAAATCAATTTTAGCTTGCAAAGAGCTGTCAGATAGACTATACTATGCGTAAGTCGCAACGACCCACCAGATACAGGAGGTGCTGACATGCTTCAGGCAACAAGCTGTGGCGGTGTGGTTATTTTCAGAGGCAAAATCCTTCTGCTTTACAAAAATTATCACAACAAGTATGAAGGATGGGTACTGCCGAAGGGAACAGTGGAAGAAGGCGAAACGTTCGAACAGACAGCCTTACGGGAGGTGTCAGAGGAATCCGGCGCCAAAGGCACCATCAGACAGTATGTAGGCAAGAGCGAATATACGTTTATGGTTCCCGAAGATACTGTATCCAAGGAAGTTCATTGGTTTTTGATGTCTGCGGAAAGCTATTACAGCAAGCCACAACGCGAAGAATTTTTTGTGGACTCTGGCTTCTATAAGTATCACGAGGCATATCATCTGCTGCGTTTTCCAAATGAAAAGCAGATTCTGGAAAAGGCCTATCATGCTTATATCGAAATGCGCAAACAGGGTTCCTGGGAAAACTGACACGATGATCATTCATTGTCTCAGTTCCCGAACAGGAGGACACTGCAATACAGTTGAATCTGAAAACGGCAGGGTGTTATTCCTGCCGTTTTGCATAGAATGATTTTGCAAACGGATGTATGCAGGCTTAAAAAAGGAGGCAGAATATGGATGTCAGTCAGAAACTGCTTTACGGGAGCGGTATATGTGATGCGGATCCTGACGGATTACGAAATGATCTGATTAATCGCCGCCTTCCTGACACCTATTATGCGATTGTCTATACAGTATCTGCTTCCCTTGAGATTTATTCGTTCAGAATGCTTCATTATAATTCCGGCATATTGCGGCCCGGAGATCTGATCGTGGGACTGGCTGCCTCAAAGGAGGAAGCATACAGCCTGATTCTGGAGATCATGGACCAGATCTATGCGCTGGGGAAATACCGGAATCTTCAGCATTTTATGGAAGAACAGTTAGGAGTGAAGCCTTGATTTGGATTTTGCTTTCCATTCTGAAAATCTTAGGGATTGTCCTGCTTATTCTCCTGGGGCTGATCGTCCTGCTCATATGTCTGGTGCTGTTCGCGCCGGTGAAATACCGGGCAAAGGGGGCAAAACATCCGGACGAGCTTTATGTGAACGCATTTGTTTCCTATTTAAGGCCCCTGGTCAGGGTGAGGGTGGAATATCCATCTGATGAAATTTTATCGGTTAAAATTCTCTGGTTTGATCTGCTGCACCCAAAGGAGAAAAAAACAAAGAAAAAGAAAAGGGCAGAATATAAAATATATCCGGATCCCGCATTGGACAGCCAGGATACAGCGCCCATCGATAAAAGAATTATTGATGATATAGAATCACCAGCTGATCACGCTTACGATCCTAAAAAGAGTACGGAATCGACAAAAGCGCATTCTGCCGGGGAAAACAGCGGATCCGATCATAACAGCCCCGGTCAATCTGCGCACAAAAAGGCCGGCCAAAAAGCAGCCCGGAAGGCAAAGAGCGCTTCGCATACCGGGAAAGATACAGAGAACAGACTTGTGGCGATCGCGGCGCTTCTGTACCCGTATAAAGAGATGTACCCGGATGTTCTCGGCCGCGTGTTTCATGCACTGAAATCCATCCTGCCGCGCAAATGCAATATTCATCTGATTTTCGGGACAGGCTCCCCGGACAATACCGGATATCTCTACGGCGCCTACTGCGCGCTTTCAGAATACCTGCCGGGAACCATCGTTTTTGAGCCGGTGTGGATGGAGTCTTACCTGGATGTGGAATTTGAGCTGAGCGGAAAAATCCGCCTGATTCATTTTGTAACTGCCGCTGTGAAGATCATTGCGGATAAACGTGTCAGAAGATTTATTTCAGAAATAAGGAGATTGTAGTATGGCAGACAAGCAGATTAACAGTATGATTGACACCCTGCTGCAGGGCATTGACGGGCTGGTTTCCACCAAGACGGTCGTGGGAGAGCCGACACAGATCGGTGATACCATCATTATTCCGTTAGTAGACGTATCCTTTGGTATGGGCGTAGGCGCAGGTTCTGTCGCTGACAGTAAAAAAGAGGCGCCCGGCGGCGGCGGTGTGACCGGCAAGATGTCCCCCAGCGCTGTTCTGGTGATCAGCAATGGAATGACCCGTCTGATCAATGTCAGAAGCACGGATAATGTATCCAGGGCGCTTGACCTGATCCCGGAGATCATTCATAAGATCAAGCCTGACAAGACCAGTGACGACGATATTTTAAATACTGCGTTTCCGGAAGACGGGGAATAAAAAGAACGGGAAGACTGATAATGCCTTCCCGCAGGTGCCGTTGCATGACTTTGATCAGACTTCAGCGGACCCGTAGTTACGCCTGCCGAAAACAGCGGTGCCCAGACGGATCATGGTAGATCCGCAGGCGATCGCGTCCTCGAAATCATCCGTCATTCCCATGGAAAGCGTATCCGCCTTTACATTCGGATAGTCACGGGATTTCAGTTCTTCATATAACCTCTGCATCTGCTGGAAATAGGCGGTGTTTCCGGTATTGGCGTCCGCAACAGGCGGGATGGCCATCAGGCCGCGAATCCGCAGGGAAGAAAGCGCGGAAAGTTCTTCAATGCAGGAGAACAGCTCCTGCGGCAGAATGCCGCTTTTGGCCTCTTCTAAGCCGATATTGACCTCAATCAGAATATCCTGAACGGTATTCCTTTTGGCAGCTTCTCTGGCGATTACTTCTCCTAAGTGAATGCTGCCCACGGACTGGATTAAAGAGACCTTACCGATCAGGTATTTTACCTTGTTGGTCTGAAGCGTGCCGATAAACTGCAGATCTGCGCCCTCGTAGGCGTTTAATTCGTATTTATCCAGAAGCTCCTGTACCTTATTTTCTCCGCAGCAGCGGATCCCACAGCGAATGGCCGCCTGCACACGCTCGGCGCTGTTCATTTTCGTGGCGGCTAAAAGTGTGATGTCCTTTGGGTCGCGGCCGGCTTTCTGCGTGGCCAGATCCATGCGTGAACGGATGTTCGCAATATTTGATTTTATCGTGAGGATTTCCTCTTCCGTCATATTCTTATCTCCTCATATTTATCGTCAGACTTATCAAAAGCTATCAGTCGAAAGGAAACATGTACGTATGAAATTCGTCATTCAGAGAGTCAATCGTGCGGAAGTATCAGTGGAAGGAGAAAGCGTCGGCAGCATACAGAAAGGCTTTCTGGTTCTGATCGGCGTCTGCGATACAGACTCAAAGGAGACCGCCGATAAAATGATCCACAAAATGACCGGTCTGCGCATTTTTGAAGATGCGCAGGGCAAGACAAATCTGGCGTTGAAGGACGTCGGAGGCTCTCTGCTGTTAGTATCTCAGTTTACCCTTTATGCCAACTGCAAAAAAGGATTCCGACCCAGCTTTACGGATGCGGGTTCGCCCAAGCACGCGAAGGAGCTGTATGAATATATCATAAATGCGTGCAGAAAACTGGATTTTGCGGTAGAAACCGGCGTCTTTGGAGCGCACATGAATGTATCTCTGGAAAATGACGGCCCGTTTACGATTGTATTAGACAGTGCGGTGCTGTAGGGACAGTCTGATTTTAGGGCTGTCTTTTTTTCTTTAAAAGGCGGCAGAATATCCAGCTGCCGCCCATGAAACATTATTTTACTTTTTTTCCGTCAGCACATCCTTATAAAATGCCCACAACTCCTCCTCCGTAGGAAAAGTCACCAGGTACATTTCGTTGCCCATGGCATCGGAAAGCGCGTCAGCCACGCGGCCTGCCTGCCGGATATGAGCGTTATATTTTTTCTGAATATCCTCCGAAGTCATGGCAAAGGGCTTTCCGTCCCTGCGCCCGACAAAACCGCAGTAGTTTGTTTCACCGATTTTCACATCGGTACGGTCAAAAGCAATCATATCCGCCCAGATTTTGTAGACATCGGTGGACTGCGAGTAGTTCATCATATCCGGGCTGATGCCGCCGCTGGGACGCATATTGACCTCAAGGGCTACCACATCTCCCTTTTTCCCCAGACCCTCGTGATCGGAGAGCAGGCGGAAAAACTCAAAGTGGATAAAGCGGCTTTTCACACCAAAGCTCTTCAGGGTAGCCAGCCCGGCCGCTTTCGTATCTGCGGCAAGCTCTTTTACAATATAGAAGACGCTGTTATCCTGTTCGTTGACGATATCCACGATGGAGATGGGACTGATATTGCCGATGGCAAAGAGCGGCTCCCCCTTGGAATTGATGATGGCGTCAAAGGAGTTGACTTCCCCGTTGATGAATTCCTCCATAATGAACCGTTCATAATCTTCATGGGTATCAAAGAACTGTTTCAGCTCTTCGTCACTGGATATTTTGTATGTATGAGAGGCTCCCACACCGTTGTCCGGTTTGGCGATAATCGGATAACCGACTTTGGAGGCAAAACGTTTTGCGCCCTTAAAGTCCTTTACCAGATAGTAGCGCGCAACCGGGATTCCTGCCTTCTCATAAAAGGCCTTCATCTGCGATTTGTTTTTGATTTTGTACATATCGCTTTCCTGGAAACCGGTGGTGATATGGAAGGCGGTGCGCAGCTTCGCGTCCTGTTCGAGCCAGTATTCATTGTTGGATTCCAGCCAGTCGATGGGACCGTATTTAAACGCAAAAAAAGCAACCGCGCGGTATACCTCGTCATAATTCTCAAGAGAATTTACTTTATAGTATTCGTGCAGGCTTTCCTTCAGATGGTAGTCCAGCTCATCGTAGGGCTGATCGCTGATTCCCAGGACATTCATACCGTTATTTTTCAGCTCACGGCAGAATTTCCAGTAGTTTGTGGGAAAGTTAGGAGAGATAAATATAAAATTTCTCATTGGTTTGATTCCTCCTCAAGAAGATAGGGCAGAAAATAAGAGACCTGTTTATACCACCAGGGCCAGTCGTGCGCGCTGTCATATCCCCAGTAATCCACCCAGACATGAATGCCCTTTCGCTGTAATATCTCGTCTAACTGCCTGGTAAACTGGGGCACCTCCCAGGGCCCCTGTCCAACGCAGATGACTGCCTTTTTCTGATTATACTGTTCGATAAAGGGATGATCCTCGGGCAGATTCGACAGATAATGCACCGGTGAATTGAAATACAGCCGGTCATCCATGTAGCCGCCAAAACCATACTCAGAGGAATATACCCCGCTTAAGGCCAGAAGACGGTCGAAGAGGTCAGGCCGCTTGAAATAAATATTCACTGCGTGCGTAGCGCCCAGGCTTGCGCCGAAAACGCCGACCATAGGCAGTTCATCCCATTCATTGAATTCCCGGCTCATCTGCCTGGCGAACGGAACGACCTCCTCACAGAGGTAATTGATCCACTGCTCATAGAGCCAGCTGCGGTGACCGGCGTCCCCATAGCCGTCAGACCAGGTTTCCCTGTCAGTCGTATCAACCGCAAACACCATCACCTGACCGGCGTCAATGAATGGTGCCCAGACATCGGCCATGTGGTAATTCTCAAAATCATAAAATCTGCCGTCCTGGCAGGGAATAAAGAGAAACGGTACACCCGCGTGGCCATACACCTTGATCTCCATATCCCGGTTTAAATAAGTGCTGAACGCTTTCAAATACTCTGTACGCAAGACATCAGTCCTCCAGTCCGTATAAAAGTGTGTTCATGAAGAAGGGCAGCTGTCTTTCCCAGCTTGCTTCACTGTGTGTGCCGCCGGGGACGATGCGTGTCGTCAGAAAAACAGACTGGTCTGTCAGGGCCTGCGCCATATCCGTAAACGCATGCTTCATGCGGGCACGGCCCGAAAATTCCCTGGAGCCGTAATCCATATAGACCACAGTGCCTCTCGCTATTTCAGAGTCCCGCACCATATGATCAAGCTTATCCGAATCCGTCCACAAAGAGGGAGAGAGGGCAGCGGCACGGGAATAAACCGAATTATAAACGGTTACAGCATAAAGGCTCATAAGTCCCCCCATGGAACTGCCGGCAATAAAGGTGTGCTGCCTGTCCCGTTTTGTGCGGTACCTCTCGTCGATCATACGTTTGAAAACAGAAGAGTACCAGTCCATGGTGATCCTGCCGCGGCCTTCGATATGCCCGAATGCATGGTCATCGAAATCGAAGGGTGCGTATTCCTTGAGCCGTCCGTAATCCGGGCTGTGATTACAGTCAACGGCGGCAACGATAATCTGGCTCTCTGTGAAGTCCAGATATTCCTCCATGCCCCAGGACTTGCCGTAGGTGGCGTCACAGTCAAAAAAAACATTGTGTCCGTCAAACATATAAAGGACAGGATATCGTTTGCCGCATTCATATTGATAGGATTCGGGAAGATAGACATAGACCTTTCTGTGCTGTTCCTCCTGAAATTCCGGAATGTCCACATACCAGGTATCTACCATAAAAACGCCTCCTGAAAGTATATATGAAAGAAGCCTGTCCTAAGGACAGGCTCAAAAGACAGTCTGATCAATCAAGCTCGCTCAACGGAACCGTTTCTCAAGCATCTTGTGCAAACATGTAATTTCTGTGGGGTACCGTTCACATTGCATTTCACAGTTTTCACGTTGGACTTCCACATCTTGTTGGATTTTCTATTAGAATGGCTCACCTTTAAACCGAAATGAACACCCTTGCCGCAGATATCGCACTTAGCCATCTTAAACACCTCCTTGCTGCTGAATTTACAACATTGTCATTATAATAGATATGTTTTGAAATTGCAAGCGGAAAATCGGCATATTCCGCTCACACCCGAAAGATTTTATATCACTTTTTCCGAAAATGCAAGATAAAAATGAAAAAAAGAGTTTTCTTTTTGGTAAAAAGCGGTTATAATAGTTCAGAATTGTGTGAGACAGGAGGTATCCGATGAAAAATTCTTCAATTGATACACATATGGGAACCATCAGGATTGACAAGGATGTGCTGGCACAGTATGCAGGTGCCATCGCGACAGAGTGTTTCGGCATCGTCGGCATGGCCAGCGTCAATGTGAAGGATGGCCTTGTCCATTTGCTGAAAAAGGAATCCATGACCAGAGGAATCAGCGTTTCCGTCCAGAATAATAAACTGAACCTGGACTTCCATATTATTGTCAGTTATGGAGTGAATATCGTAGCTGTCTCCGATGTACTGATTGAGACGGTCAGATATCAGTTAGAGCAGTATACAGACTTGCAGGTAGATAAAGTCAACGTCTTCGTCGAAGGCGTAAAAGTGATTGATTAAGGAGGATGTGCGACGGATGAATACGATTGACGCACAGCTTTTGACCAAAATGTTTTTGGCGGGCGCAAAGAACTTAGAGAGCAAGAAGGAATGGATCAATGAGCTGAACGTTTTTCCGGTTCCGGACGGCGATACCGGCACCAATATGACGATGACCATCATGTCCGCGGCGAGAGAGATCGCGGATATTGACGAGCCGACGCTTGAGAATCTTTCCAAGGCCATCTCATCCGGTTCTCTGCGCGGTGCCAGAGGCAATTCCGGCGTGATTTTATCGCAGCTGTTCCGCGGCTTTACCAAAGCGATCCGGGAGTATGAAGTGATCGATGTTCCGCTGATGGCGACCGCATTTGAAAAGGCCGTAGAGACCGCTTACAAGGCCGTTATGAAGCCCAAGGAGGGCACCATCCTGACAGTCGCGAAGGGTGTGAGTCTTAAGGCAAGAGAGCTTGCTGACGCAGGCTGTGAGGATATGGGCGTGCTGCTTGCAGCGATTCTTGAGGAGGCAGAAGCAGTACTCGAGCAGACGCCGGAGCTTTTACCTGTCTTAAAACAGGCGGGTGTCGTGGATTCCGGCGGACAGGGCTTCGTGGAAGTCTTAAGAGGCTGGAATAACGCCTATAACGGCATTGAAATTGATTATTCCATCGAGGAGCAGGCTCCCGCTGTGGAGAAGGCCGACACCATTGAAGGGGAAGAGGATATCAAATTCGGCTACTGCACGGAATTCATCATTTTACTGTCCGGTTCCTTTAATTCCAAACAGGAAAAGGATTTCAAGGACTTTCTGGAAGCAATCGGAGATTCCATCGTTTTAGTGGCGGATGATGATATTGTAAAGGTTCATGTCCATACGAACGACCCCGGCATGGCTCTGCAGAGAGCTCTGACCTATGGCCAGCTCTCCAATATGAAGATTGACAATATGCGCCTGGAGCACAGGGAGACGCTGTTTAAAAAGGCGGAAAAAGAAAACAGTCAGAAGAACGCCGAAAGCGCAACAGCGAATGATGACGTCAAATCCGAACCTGCGCCGCGCAAGGAATTCGGTTTTATCGCAGTTTCTGTCGGTGACGGACTGAATGATATTTTCAAGAGTCTCGGCGCAGATCAGATGATTACGGGCGGGCAGACAATGAATCCCTCCACAGAGGATATTCTGAAAGCCATTGATGCCGTAAACGCGGAGCATATTTTCATTCTTCCCAACAACTCCAATATCATTCTGGCGGCAAATCAGGCCAAAAGCCTGGTAAAGGACAAGGACATCGTTGTCATTCCCACGAAGACAATTCCGCAGGGCATCACCGCCATGATCAGTTTCGTACCGGAAATGTCCATTGAGGAGAATATGGAGAATATCACCGCCGAGATCGAAGCCGTGAAATCCGGCGAAGTCACTTACGCGGTGCGTGATACGATGATCGATGATAAGGAGATTAAGTGCGGCGATTACATGGGACTTGACGGGAAGACAGTATTATCTGTCGGCACCGATGTTGCAGAGGTCACTCTTGAAATGGTGAAAGCCATGGTGGATGCGGATACGGAGCTCATCAGTCTGTACTATGGCAGCGACATTTCCTCAGAGGGCGCTGACGAACTGCAGAATAAAATCGCGGAACTGTTTGAAGACTGTGATGTGGAGGTGCAGTACGGCGGCCAGCCTGTTTACTATTACATTGTATCTGCCGAGTAAATTCATTTCATGTGTATGGTTCCGGAGCGGATGAAGCGGTCTGCTCCGGATTTCTTTTTAAGGAGTATGGATGCAGCTGACTGATTCCGTAAAAGCTTTAAAAGGCGTGGGGGACAAGACTGCGGTGCTTTTTCAGAAACTGAATATTTTCACTGTGCGTGATCTGCTGCAGCATTTTCCGAGGGAATATGACCGCCTGGAGGAGGTCAGCACAATTGATTCTCTGAAGCCGGATCAACAGGCGGTGATCGCAGCTTCGGTCACTGCGGCAAAGCCATCCCGCTTAAAAAGCGGGAAAACCCTTCTGACACTTTCGGTGCGCGATGGGACAGGGCAGGTGACTGTACTGTATTTTAATCAGCCTTATCTGCTGCAGAAATTCAGACCCGGCATGTTCTTTTATTTTCGCGCTATTGTCCGGCAAAGAGGAAAACAGCTTCTTTTCGAGCAGCCTGCTGCCTATACGCGCGAGGAATTCATGGCTTTATCGGACGCGCTGTGGCCGGTTTATGGTCTGACAAAAGGTCTGACCAACCGCATGGTGACGTCCTGCATCCGGCAGGCTCTGGATCAGATTGTGTTTCCGGATGAATATTTACCGGCATATATTCTGCAGCGGGAAGATCTTATCGGTTTGCGTGAGGCTTACCACAACATCCATTTTCCGCAGAATTTAAAGGAAGCTGCCCTTGCCCGCAGAAGGCTTGCGTTTGACGAACTGTTTTCGTTTGTTTACATGGTTCGATTGCAGAAAGGCTTTTCTGAGCAGCTGCCAAACCTTTATTCCATGCCGAAGGAAACGATCACCAGGCAGCTTTTACAGGCCCTGCCTTATCAGCTGACGAAGCCTCAGCTGCGCACTTTACAGGAGATTTTTATTGATCTGGAGTCCCCTTATGTCATGAACCGGATGATCCAGGGAGATGTGGGCAGCGGTAAAACTGTCGTTGCGCTTTTATCTCTTTTAAAGTGTGTGGAAAACGGATTTCAGGGCGCTCTGATGGCTCCTACGGAAGTGCTTGCCGAACAGCATATGGCATATTTTTTCGATATGACTGCCGCGCACAATCTTCCTTTTCGACCTGTTCTGCTGGTTGGTTCCATGACTGCGGCTCAGAAAAAGGAAGCTTACAAGCAGATTAAGAGCGGCGAGGCCAACCTGGTGATCGGCACGCATGCCGTCATTCAGGAAAAGGTTGTTTTTAAAAATCTGGCTCTGGTGATTACGGATGAGCAGCATCGTTTCGGCGTCAGACAGCGGGAAAGTCTGGGACAAAAGGGTGAATATCCGCATGTACTGGTCATGAGCGCGACCCCCATCCCCAGGAGCCTGGCCATCATTTTATACGGAGATATGAATCTGTCTGTGATCGACGAACTGCCTTCAAACCGTCTGCCGCGTTTAAACTGTGTAGTCACCGCTTCAAAGCGGGCGGCATCCTGGCGTTTTCTGGAAAAAGAGGTTTTAAAAGGCCACCAGGCCTATGTCATCTGTCCCATGGTAGATTCCGGCGAGATGGAAGATAGCAGCCTCGAGAATGTTGTAGACTACAGTGCATCCCTGAAAGAAGCGTTGCCTTCCGATATTCGCATCGAATATCTGCATGGCAGGATGCGTCCCGCCTTAAAAAAACAGATTATGGAAGCCTTCCACGCCCACGAGATTGACATTCTGGTTTCCACCACTGTGATTGAAGTGGGAATCAATGTGCCGAACGCCACGGTGATGATGGTGGAGAACGCGGAGCGCTTTGGCCTGGCTGCGCTGCACCAGTTAAGAGGGAGGGTTGGACGTGGACCGGACCAGAGCTATTGTATTTTTGTGGCCTCCAGAGAGGATGAGAAAACCTTAAAGCGCCTGGATATTTTAAAACAGTCCAATGATGGCTTTTTCATTGCCGAAGAGGATCTGAAGCTCCGCGGACCAGGCGACCTGTTCGGCGTACAGCAGAGCGGGGATTTAAACTTTGAACTGGCGGATATTTATCAGGATGCCGGCATTCTGAAAAGCTGCTCTGCGCTTGTCAAAGAGCTGATGGAAACGGATCCGGATTTGCAGCTTAAGGAGCATCAGGGGCTTAAGAGCGTTTTAAAGTCCGGCCTCCTGAACTGCCTTGACTTTAGAACTATTTAGAATTAAAATATTTTGGCACAAGGGACCAAAGATCATAAATCGAATGCCTGCGCAAGATACGTCTTTCTGGTGTGCATTCGCATTTGTAACCCTGGGGGTCTCCGCTTCGCTTCGGTCGTTGCTGGACAAGCGCCACCGGCGCTTAGCAACCGCAACAACAAAAGATTTTGCTACATACAAAAGTACAGAAAGGAATTTACATGTCTAAAACAGCGATTGTCTGCGATTCCAATACGGCCATTACACAGGCTCAGGCAAAGGAAATGGGAATCTACGTACTGCCTTACCCGTTTCATATTGAGGGAGAGACCTATTATGAGGACATTTCACTTACCACGGATCAGTTTTATCAGAAGCTGAATGATAAAATTGATGTGGCAACCAGTCAGCCGTCTCCGGAGTCGGTGACAGGCTTATGGGACGAGGCCTTGAAAGACCACGAAGACCTCGTTTATATACCGATGAGCAGCGGTCTTTCCGGGTCGTGTTCGAGCGCGTACGGGTATTCACAGGAAAAGCCTTACAGGGGCAGAGTCTATGTGATTGACAACCAGCGCATTTCCGTGACGCAGCGCCAGTCCGTTTTAGACGCCATGATGCTGGCTGAAAAAGGGAAAAACGCGAAGGAAATCTGCGACATTCTGACAGAGGATAAATTCAACTCCAGCATTTACATTATGCTGGATACTCTGTATTATCTGAAAAAGGGCGGACGTATTACGCCTGCCGTTGCAGCTTTAGGATCCCTGCTTCGATTAAAGCCTGTTCTGCAGATTCAGGGAGAAAAGCTGGATACATACGCCAAAGCCCGCACTGCCAAACAGGGCAAGGAGATCATGATCGAGGCCGTAAAGCATGACATCGAAAACCGGTTCGGCGGTCTTGATAATCCCGGCGGCGTTTTCCTTTCCATTGCGCATACGCATAATCTGGAAGCCGCACTGGAATTTAAGGCGGAGGTGGAAGCGCTCTTTCCGCAGTTCGGAGAGGTGCATGTGGATGAGTTGTCCTTAGTGATAGCCTGTCACTTAGGACCCGGGGCGCTGGCCCTGACGGCGACGAAGAAGCTGCCGTACTACAACAATTAAGAGGGAACTTCATGGCAAAAAAAGAAACCTACAGCGCTGAAAATATCACAGTCTTAGAGGGACTCGAGGCAGTCAGACGCCGTCCCGGCATGTATATCGGATCCGTATCCGCCAAGGGCTTAAACCACCTGGTTCACGAAATCGTGGATAATTCCGTGGATGAGCACCTGGCGGGATACTGCAGCCATATTGATGTCGTTCTGGAAAAGGACGGATCCTGTACCGTGACGGATGACGGCCGCGGCATTCCGGTCGGCATGCACGAAAAAGGCATGAGCGCGGAACGCCTGGTCTTCACGACGCTGCACGCCGGCGGCAAATTCGACAGCTCGGCTTACAAAACCAGCGGCGGACTGCACGGTGTGGGTTCTTCAGTTGTGAACGCTCTGTCCGAACGGATGACGGTAACCATTAAGGTGGACGGCGGGATCTATCGGGATACCTATGAGCGAGGACTGCCGACCACGGAGTTAATCGACGGTCTGCTGCCGGTGCTGGGAAAAACGAAGGAAACCGGCACCAGCATCAATTTCCTGCCGGATGCGGAAATCTTTGATACCACACATTTCAAGGAGGACGAGATCAAAAGCAGGCTGCATGAGACTGCCTACTTAAATCCGGAGCTGACCATCACCTTTCAGGATCTGCGCGGGGAGGAGCCGCAGTCTGAAACCTTCCATGAACCGGACGGCATTGTAGGCTTCATCAAGGATATGAATCAGACTTCTGAGGCGGTTCATGATGTCGTATATTACAAAGGTGAGAGCGAAGGAATCACCTGCGAAGTAGCTTTCCAGTATGTCAATGAATTCCATGAAAATGTTCTTGGCTTCTGTAATAATATCTACAACTCGGAAGGCGGCACGCATCTGACCGGCTTTAAGACCCAGTTTACAACGATTATCAACAGCTACGCCAGACAGCTGAATATTTTAAAGGAAAAAGATGCCAATTTCACCGGCGCGGATGTCCGAAACGGTATGACCGCGGTGGTGTCTATCAAGCACCCGGATCCCCGTTTTGAGGGACAGACCAAGACCAAATTAGACAACCAGGACACAGCCAAAGCGGTGGCAAAGATTACGGGTGAGGAGCTTCCCCACTATTTTGACCGCAACCTGGAAACTCTCAAAAACGTCATTTCCTGTGCGGAGAAAGCGGCTAAAATCCGCAAAAGCGAGGAGCGCGCCAAAACCAACCTTCTGACCAAGCAGAAGTTTTCCTTTGATTCCAACGGAAAGCTTGCTAACTGTGAGAGTAAGGACGCCTCCAAATGCGAGATTTTTATTGTCGAGGGCGATTCCGCAGGCGGCAGTGCTAAAATGGCCCGCAACCGGATGTATCAGGCCATTCTGCCCATCCGCGGTAAAATCCTGAATGTGGAGAAAGCCTCCATTGATAAGGTTTTAGCGAACGCCGAGATCAAGACCATGATCAACGCGTTTGGCTGTGGCTTTTCAGAAGGCTATGGAAATGATTTTGATATTACGAAGCTGCGCTATGACAAAATCGTCATCATGACCGATGCCGATGTGGACGGTGCGCATATTGCGACTCTGCTGCTGACCCTGTTTTATCGTTTTATGCCGGAGTTAATCTACGAAGGACACGTTTATATCGCGACTCCGCCTCTGTATAAGGCGATTCCGGCCAAAGGCGAGGAAGAGTATCTCTACGATGACAAAGCCCTGGAACGGTACCGCAAAAAGCACAAGGGGCCATTCACCCTGCAGCGATATAAAGGCTTAGGTGAAATGGATGCCAGCCAGCTGTGGGAGACAACACTTGACCCGGAGCGCCGCGTGATGAAAAAGGTGGAGATCGAGGACGGCCGCCGCGCCAGCCTGGTGACAGAGGTACTGATGGGCACGGATGTGCCGCCGCGCAAGGCGTTCATTTACGAACATGCGACAGACGCTGAGCTGGACGTCTGATGGTGCAGGAGATCGTATCCGGAAAAGATAAGGCTGAGCTTTGCGACAGCGCGAAGCCGTTTTTTACCGGACAGTGGCGCCGGAAATATAATAACAACTGAAAAACGGTCGATGCTTTCCGGAAAAGATAAGGCTGAGCTTTGCGACAGCGCGAAGCCGTTCTTTTACCAAATATCATCACCGGAAAATGAGTCACCCTAACAGGAGACGTGAAACACATGGAAGAACGAATCCTCAAATCTGAATACTCCGAAGTGATGCAGAAATCCTTCATTGATTACGCGATGAGCGTCATCATCGCCCGCGCCCTGCCGGACGTGCGCGATGGTTTAAAACCCGTGCAGCGGCGTACCCTCTATGACATGTATGAGCTTGGCATCCGCTATGATAAACCCTACCGCAAATGCGCCCGTATCGTAGGCGATACCATGGGTAAATACCACCCCCACGGCGACGGCTCCATCTATGAGGCGCTGGTTGTCATGGCGCAGGATTTCAAAAAGGGACTGCCGCTCGTGGACGGACACGGAAACTTTGGTACGATTGAAGGCGACGGCGCGGCTGCCATGCGTTACACAGAGGCCAGACTGGAGCGGATTGCCCAGGACGGTCTGCTGGCTGATCTGGATAAGGACGTGGTGGACTTCGTCCCAAACTTTGATGAGACAGAGAAGGAGCCTTCCATTCTGCCGGCAAAGTTTCCCAACCTCTTAATCAACGGCTCCGAGGGTATTGCGGTCGGTATGTCTACCAGCGTTCCGCCTCACAATTTCGCGGAGGTCGCCGACGCGACGAAAGTGTACCTGAACAATCCTGATATTACCGTCAAAGAACTGATGCGCTACATCCCCGGTCCGGATTTCCCGACAGGCGGCATTATCTGCAATCAGGACGACCTGCAGGAAATCTATGAAACCGGTACCGGCAAGATCAAAATCCGCGGCCGTGTCCAGGTGGAGAAGCAGAAAAACGGCCGTTTAAATATCGTTGTGACCGAGATTCCTTACACCATGATCGGCTCCGGGATCGCCAAGTTTTTGCAGGACGTCGCGGCCCTGGCAGAGAGCAGAAAGACAAATGAGATCGTCGATATCTCCAATCAGTCCTCCAAGGACGGAATCCGCATTGTCATCGAGGTCAGGAAGGACACTGACACCGAAAATTTCATCAATATGCTCTATAAAAAGACCCGGCTGGAGGACACCTTCGGAGTCAATATGCTGGCCATCAAGGACGGCCGGCCGGAGGTCTTAAGCTTAAAAGAGATCATTGCCGCCAACGTGGACTTCCAGTTCGAGTTTACCCGGCGCAAATATACCACACTCCTGAATAAGGAAATGGAGAAAAAGGAAGTTCAGGAGGGTCTGATCAAAGCCTGCAACGTGATCGATCTGATCATTGAGATTTTAAGAGGCTCCCGTGACCGCAATATGGCGAAAAACTGTCTGGTAAACGGAGAGACCAAAGGCATTAAATTTAAAAACCGCGGCTCCGAAATCATGGCAAGCCAGCTGTGCTTTACGGAGCGGCAGGCAAATGCAATTCTGGAAATGCGGCTCTATAAACTGATCGGTCTGGAGCTGGAGGCTCTGATTAAGGAGCATGAGGAAACCCTGACCAACATTTACCGTTACGAGGATATTCTGGCCAGACGCGACGCCATGGCGCAGGTGATCATCCAGGACATGGAAGGCTTTAAAAAGGATTACAAAAAGCCGCGGCGCACTACAATTGAAAACGCGAAGGAAGCTGTCTTTGTGGAGAAAAAGGCAGAGGAAATCGACTTATATGTCATGCTGGATCGCTTTGGATATATCCGGGCGGTTGACGAGGCTACCTATGAGCGCAATAAAGAAGCTGCAATTTCAGAAAACCGCTTCGTGTTCTCATGCAAGAATACCGGCAAGGTCTGTCTGTTTACGGATAAGGGACAGATGCATACGCTGAAAGCGTCAGACATTCCCTTCGGGAAGTTCAGAGACAAAGCCCAGCCTGTCGATAATATCAGCGCCTACTCTTCGCAGAATGAGTCCATTGTTTTTGCGGCCAGCCAGACGGATATCAATCTGTACCGTCTCTGCTTTATTACCGCGCAGGGCATGGGTAAGATTGTGAACGGCGGCGAATTCGATGTGGCGCGTAAAACTGTGTCTGCCACGAAGCTGCAGGATAACGATACCGTCGTGAGTGTCGCGATTTACAAAGACCAGAAGCATATTGTCTTAAAATCAAAGGACGGCTGTTTCCTGCGTTTCTCCATGGAAGAGATTCCGGAGAAGAAAAAAACGGCCGTCGGCGTGCGGGTTATGAAACTAAAGCCCGAGGATGTGCTGGACGAAGTCTGGTATTTGAAGTATAATGACAATGTTTTGATAACCTATAAGGACAAGGAACTCGATCTTTCCAGAATAAAGCTGGGAAAGAGGGACGGCGGCGGCGTCAAAGTCCGCGTCTGACCCTCGGAAAGGTTGCGATGAGAGTAATTGCCGGAAAGGCAAAAAGCCTTCCCTTAAAAACCATACCGGGTTTGGAGACCAGGCCGACACAGGACAGAATCAAGGAGACCCTGTTCAATATTCTGATGCCGGATATCCCGGGCTGTGTGTTTGTGGATGTGTTCAGCGGCAGCGGCGGGATCGGGATTGAAGCCTTAAGCCGCGGCGCCAGCAAGGCGTACTTTATTGAGCAGTCTCCGAAAGCAATGGCCTGTATCGAAGAAAATCTTCGTTTTACAAAGCTCAAGGACCAGGCCGTCACCTTAAAGATGGACGCACTGGGTTCCCTGCACCATATATTTGAAAAGAAAGTCGATATTATTTTCATGGATCCGCCTTACGGACGTGGGCTGGAAAAGGAAATGCTGGTACAGCTTTATGGCCGTTCTTTCGTGACAGACAGCACGATCATGATTGTGGAGGCTGATCTTTATGAAGATTTCTCCTATGTGCCGGACCTGGGCTTTACCGTTTACCGGGAGAAAAAATATAAGACAAATAAGCATGTATTCATCAGGAGGGGCGAATCATGAAAAGGGCAGTATATCCCGGCAGTTTTGACCCGCTGACCTATGGTCATCTGGATGTCATCAGACGTGCCGCCGGAATTTTTGACGAATTAACGGTTGCAGTTTTGCATAATCCCGCAAAATCTCCATTGTTTTCCGTGGAAGAACGTGTTAAGATAATCGAAGATGTGACAAAGGATATTCCGAATGTGACAGTGGACTGGTTCACCGGTCTTTTAGTGGATTACGCGGCTTCCCATGATATATCCGTATCTGTCAGGGGGCTCAGAGCTGTCACGGATTTTGAATATGAACTGCAGGTTGCGCAGACCAACCGGCTTTTATCGCAGGGGAAGCTTGATACCTTTTTTCTGACCACCAGTCTGGAGTATGCGTATTTAAGCAGCTCCGTGGTAAAAGAAATCGCAGAGTTTCATGGAAATCTGGATCGCTGTGTGCCGCCAAGCGTAGAGCAGAAATTATATGAGAAATTTGGTCATACATAATATGGAAGGAGTAAAACCATCATGGCATCAAGAATTGAACAATTGATCGATGAAATTGAGAGCTACATCGACACCTGTAAGCCGCAGGCCTTTTCCAAAGACAATATCATTGTGGACCGGAATCACATTGAGGAGCTTCTGGACGAGCTGAAGAAAAAGACACCTGAAGATATCAAGCGTTATCAGCGTATTGTCGCGCAGAAAGACGCCATTTTGGAGGACGCGAGAGTCAGTGCGCAGTCCCTGATTGACAAGACGACGGCCCAGACCAATGAGCTGATCAGCGAACATGAGATCATGCAGCAGGCTTACGCGAGAGCGCAGGAGGTTGAGATTATGGCGCGCCAGAAGGCGCAGGAGATTATTGACGCGGCTACGGAGGAGGCCAACAATATGCGGATGGCCACTGTCCAGTATACGGACGATCTGTTAGCCAATATAGAGAATCTTCTGAATCATTCCATTCAGACAACACAGAGCCAGTATGAGAATCTCAACAACAGCCTGAATCAGTACCTGAATATTGTGGTTGCAAACAGGGAAGAGCTGCGTCCGTCTGATGAGAGATTAGCTGAGGATGAGCCGGCCCGCACTTCCGTTGGCTCCACCACCGGAGAGATTCCGCTGGATTTACTATAAAGCTTATATGAGAGCTTCTAAGGAAGGCCGGTAGAAGTACCGGCTTTCTTATTGTACACGGAGAAAACATTTATGCTGCACCCGATTTTAAAAGATAAAAAGGCCTGTCTGTTCGATATGGACGGAACGCTCCTGGATTCCATGTATGTCTGGGAGACAGTGGACGAACATTTTTTCGGTCTCTTTGGCAGAGAGGTGCCGCCTGATCTTCAGCAGGAGATCGGCGGTATGAGCTTTACGGAGACTGCTGATTACATCAGAAAACAATATCAGATTGACATGAGCGGCGAAGAAATCCGGGATGTCTGGAATCGTCTTGCTTCAGAAGAGTATGCGCAGCATGTCTGTTTCAAACCGGGCGCCCTGGCATTTTTACAGTACTTAAAAGAGCTTGGTTTGAAAACCGCAATCTGTACCAGTAATTCCAGAGAGCTTCTTGAGGCTGCGGATTCTCACCTGAACCTGTCCCGTTATATTGATGTTTTTGTTACGGCCTGTGAGGTAGAACGCGGCAAACCATTCCCGGACGTTTATCTGGCCGCCGCCCGCAAACTCAATGTGCTCCCCTGGGAATGTCTCTGCTTCGAGGATATTCTGCCGGGTGTCCAGGCAGGCCTTAACGCCGGCATGCAGGTTTGCGCAGTGGAGGATCAGCACGCGGCTTTGGACCGTTGTCAGATTCAGGAAGCGGCGCAGCTTTATATTTCGGATTATCATACGCTTCTGGACGCATAGAATAAGGGGAAACATCATGCTTCGCAGATTTATCAGTACCGCTGAGGTAAAAAATACATATCGCTACCTTGATACGCAGAAAATATATGAAATCATCAAAACCGTGCTTCTTTTTGCCGTATCCATTTCCTTATTTATCGCCGGATATATTGCGACAGAAACACGGAATAATCTTCTCACAGTCGTTGCTGTTTTAGGCTGTCTGCCCGCCAGTAAAAGTCTGGTAAACGCGATTATGTTCTTAAGGTTTCACAGCGCGTCAGAGAACGTGCATCAGGCCGTTGCGCCGCTTGACGAGCGCACGGATACCCTGTATGATCTGGTTTTCACTACGCAGAAGGTGAACTATTGTGTCGCTCACGCCTGTCTGATCGGACCGGAACTTGTTCTTTACACAGAAGACAAAAAACTGGACAAAAAAGGACTGGAAACGCATCTTTGTGATATGCTGAAAAAGGCGGGTGTGCAGAAAGTCAACATCGGCATTTTTACGGAGCTGAAGCGATATACCGACCGTGTGAATACCCTTTTGAACACAGAGCACGGGGAATATCGCGACACCGCGCTTTTAATAGAGTCATTAAAGGAAATCTCATTGTAATGCAGGAAATCATCGTCGCGCCCAATCAGGCCAATCAGCGTTTCGACAAGCTGTTAAAAAAGCTTTTGCCGCAGGCGGAGCGGGGCTTTTTATACAAAATGCTCCGCAAAAAGAATATAACCCTCAATGGGAAAAAAGCGCAGGGAAATGAGGTCCTGGCGCTGGGAGATCATATTCAGTTCTTTTTTTCAGAAGAAACGTTCCGCAAATTCGGCGGGCAGGGTGCATACTGCACCGACAGCAGTCTGCGGCCCTATATGGAAGCATACGCAGCCTTAAAGGATATTTCCATTGTGTATGAGGACACGAATATTATCGTCTGTAACAAACCGGCCGGCGTCTTAAGTCAGAAAGCAGGGGAAGACGATAATTCGGTCAACGAATGGCTGATCGGATATCTGCTTCGTTCTGAGCAGATTGATGCGAAGATTCTTGCAAGCTTTAAACCTTCCGTCTGCAACCGTCTCGACCGCAACACCTCCGGACTGATGCTTTTAGGAAAATCCTTAAGCGGCAGCCAGCACCTGAGCCAGTGGATTAAAAACCGGGATATCAGGAAATTTTATCGTCTTTTTGTGTCCGGAAAAGTGACAAAGCCCTTCCGGGTCAAAGGGTATCTGGTGAAGGAGGAGCGGACCAACCAGGTTCGGGTCAGCGACAGGCCTCTGCCGGGAAGCGACAGAATAGAAACCGCCTGCGAGCCCTTACAGATTTACGGAGACATCACTTATCTGGAAGTGGAGCTGATTACAGGGAAGCCGCATCAGATCCGCGCGCATCTGAGCAGTCTGGGGCATCCGCTGATCGGAGATTATAAATACGGCCGCCGGGAAATCAATGATACTTTCCGCAGGGCTTATGGCGTGGAAAGCCAGCTGCTGCACGCGTATCGCCTGGAATTTCCATTGATTGAGGAAGCAGAATATTCTGATGTAAGCCGGGCGGTTTTCTATGCACCGGAGCCGGAGATTTTCGACACAATACGGAAAACATATAAAGTTTAGACAGGCAGAATAAATCAGTGGAAGCATATATGTAAGCGTCCTGACGAAAGAAACGCAGCTTCTGACTGAAACGGGAGGAAACAGGTGGCTACCTGGAATTCAAGAGGATTAAGAGGCTCAACTCTGGAAGAGCTGATCAATCGAACCAATGAAAAATATAATCAGGCGGGGCTTGCGCTGATCACCAAGGTGCCCACACCTATTACACCCATCGAGATCGATAAGGCGAGCCGTCATATTACGCTCGCTTATTTTGATCAGAAAAGTACGGTGGATTATATCGGCGCTGTGCAGGGAATCCCTGTCTGTTTTGATGCGAAAGAGTGCGCCCAGGATACTTTTGCGCTTGCCAACATTCACGAGCATCAGGTGAAATATATGGAAGCCTTTGAAAAACAGGGCGGTGTGGCCTTTTTTCTGATTTATTACACGCATAAGGATATTTTCTATTATCTTCCCTTTGAGATGCTTGCCCGGTTCTGGGAGAGGGCAAAGGAGGGCGGCCGCAAAAGCTTCCGCTATGAGGAACTGAATCCGGAATATGTACTGCCGCAGCATAAGGGAAACGGAATTTTTGTGCCGTGGCTGGATATGCTGAAAAAAGACCTGGACGACAGAGGTTGACTTTTTGCGGAAATTGTGTATACTACTAAAGGTACGTTATCGTATTACCGAATTAGCACTGTACCGTGATAAAGTGCCCGTTGTACCGGTCTTTTGCGGCACTGTATCGCATATGAGCGGCAGAATGGTTATAATGCATGATTTTTTCACGGTCCTGACGAATTCTGCCTGGAAAGGTTGCTTATGAATACAAATATTTTACACACTCCCGAGGGTGTGAGAGACTTATATGGTTCCGAATTACGGCGCAAACACCAGGTGATGGACGCGGTGCGCCAGACGATCGACAGCTTTGGCTATGATCCCATGGAAACCCCGACCTTTGAATTCTTCGATGTATTTTCCAGGGAAGTCGGGACGACGCCCAGTCGGGATCTGTATAAACTTTTTGACAAGGACGGCAATACGCTGGTGATGCGTCCGGATTTCACGCCTCCCATCGCCAGATGTGCCGCGAAATATTTTCTCAGGGACAATCGTCCGCTTCGCCTTTCCTATGAGGGCAGCACCTTTACAAATGTCAGAAGCCTGCAGGGAAAGCTGCAGGAAGTGACCCAGATGGGGGCGGAGCTTCTGCAGGACGATTCCGTACAGGCAGACGCAGAGATCATTGCGCTGGTGGCAGACTGCCTTCGGGCCTGTGGTCTTGAGAATTTTCAGATTTCCGTAGGGCATATGGAATATTTCAAAGGACTCTGTGAAGAAGCAGGCCTTCAATATGAAACGGAAATTGCGCTGCGCGAAGCAATTTCCGCCAAAAATATTTTTGCTGCTGAGGAGCTTTTGGCTCATTTTGATCTGACGAATGAAATCAAGGAAGCATTACTTTCCGTTTCGGAGCTGTTTGGTTCCATAACGGATATCAGCCGTGCGTTAGATCTGGTTCACAACACGCGTTCTGGTGCGGCGCTGGACAGGCTGAATAAGATGAACGATATTCTGAAGGCTTATGGCGTGGAGCAATATGTCTCTTATGATCTGGGACTCTTAAGCAAATATCATTATTATACGGGGATTATTTTCAAGGCATATTCTTACGGCGTAGGAGACGCCATTGTCAAGGGCGGACGTTATGACAGACTGCTTCATTATTTCGGGAAGGATGCGCCTGCCGTCGGATTTGCCGTTGTGGTGGACGATTTGATGGAGGCCCTGGATTATCAGAAGGCTCCTGTGCCCAATGCACGTCAGAATGAGACTGTTACTTATCAGGATGAGGAAAGCTATCAGACTGCGCTGAAGGAAGCTGTCAGACTGCGCAGAGAGGGGAAGCGTGTCGTGCTGACCCGGGAGGTGAAGGATGAGCACTGACAGGTATCTGACGTTTGCTCTGGGAAAAGGAAGGCTTGCTGATCAGGCACTCGCGCTTTTAAAGCAGATCGGGCTGCATTGTGAAGAAATGGACGATCAGAATTCACGCAAGCTGATTTTCGTCAATGAGGAGCAGAAATTCAGGTTTTTTCTGGCAAAAGGGCCGGATGTGCCGACATATGTGGAGTACGGCGCGGCTGACCTGGGTGTGGTAGGAAAGGATACAATTCTGGAGGAAAACAGACGGGTGTACGAGGTGTTGGATCTGAAATTCGGCGCCTGCAGGATGTGTGTCTGTGGTCCGCCTGAGGCAAAAGCGCTGCTGCAGAACCATGAGAGGATCCGGGTCGCAACGAAGTATCCGAATATCGCGCGGGATTATTTCCACAATCGGAAGAATCAGACGGTCGATCTGATCAAGTTAAACGGTTCCGTAGAGCTGGGGCCGCTGGTCTCGCTTTCAGATGTGATTGTGGATATCGTGGAGACAGGATCGACGTTGAGAGAGAACGGACTGGTGGTGCTGGAGGAAATCTGTCCGCTGTCGGCGAGGCTGATTGTGAATCAGGTATCGATGCAGATGGAGCAGGAACGGATCAGAGGACTGGTGCGGATGTTGTCTGCGGTTGTTTCAGGTAAATAAGTCGTGTGAAAGAAAATCAGTCAGGAGACGAAAGGTGATATGAAAACAATCAGGCTAACACAGGAAAGTAAAAAGGATTTACTGAATACTCTTTTGAAGCGCAGTCCCAACAACTACGGACAGTATGAGGAGACCGTAAAGCAGATTATTGAGCAGGTAAGAGAACAGGGGGATGCGGCGCTCTTTGAGCTGACGAAGAAGTTCGACGGCTGTGAATTAAACGCTGAGACGATCCGGGTGACGCCTGAGGAAATGGAAGAAGGGGTTGCCGCGACGGATCCTGAGCTGTATGCGGTGATGGAACGTGCGGCTTTGAATATCCGGGCTTTTCATGAGAAGCAGAAGCGGAATTCCTGGTTTGATTATAAGGAGGACGGAAGTATTCTGGGACAGAAGGTCACGCCAATCGCGAAAAGCGGGGTGTACGTGCCGGGTGGGAGAGCTGCACTTTCTTCAAGTCTTTTAATGAATGTGATACCGGCGAAGGTAGCCGGGGTAAAGAAGGTAGTGCTGACCACGCCGCCCGGACGTGACGGCAGGGTGCCCGCGGGAACACTTGCGGCTGCCCGGATAGCCGGTGTGGATGAAATCTATAAGGTGGGCGGCGCCCAGGCCATCGCGGCGATGGCTTTTGGAACGCAGAGCATTCCGAAGGTGGATAAAATTACCGGCCCCGGGAATATTTTCGTGGCCCTGGCTAAAAAGCAGGTTTTCGGCTATGTGGGGATTGATTCCATTGCAGGGCCGAGCGAAGTGCTGGTGCTGGCGGATGAGACAGCCAATCCGCGCTACGTGGCGGCGGATCTTTTAAGCCAGGCGGAACACGATGAGCTGGCAAGCGCGATTCTGATCACGACATCCGAAAAACTGGCCGCACAGGTGGAAGCTGAGATTACACAGTTTATGGAGAAGCTGGAGAGAAAAGCAATTCTGGAAAAGTCTCTTGAGAATTACGGCTATATATTGCTGGCGGATACAATGGACGACGCCATCGAGGCTGCTAATGAGATTGCATCGGAACATCTTGAGATTCTGACCAGGGATCCATTTGCAGTCATGACAAAGATCGATAATGCGGGAGCGATTTTCCTCGGCGAATATTCTTCTGAACCGCTTGGAGATTATTACGCCGGACCGAACCATATCCTGCCGACCAACGGGACAGCACGGTTTTTCTCCCCGTTAAGCGTGGATGATTTTGTCAAAAAGACCAGCATCATCAGCTATTCACAGCCGGCGCTGAGGGCGGTGCATGCGGATATCGAGATGTTTGCGAAAAGCGAGGGACTGACGGCACACGCGAATTCCATTCATGTCAGATTCGAGGACGCAGAGTAAACTGCGGTTTTTAAACGACTTCATCAAAAGATGCCTTTCAGCATCTGCTGCATGATGATTTCAGATGGAGGAAAAAACAGATCCTATGAGAACCTCAACAATCAGAAGAACCACGAAGGAAACCGATATTACCATGGCTCTTAACCTGGACGGCTCCGGGAAGGCCGAAATTGACACCGGAATCGGCTTTTTTGATCATATGCTGAACAGCTTTGCCAGACATGGCCTTTTTGACTTAAAGGCAGAGATTCACGGCGATCTGGAGGTGGACGGGCACCACAGCGTGGAGGACTGCGGCCTCGTTCTGGGACAGGCAATCCGGGAAGCGTCAGGAGACAAAAAAGGGATCCGGCGGTATGGATATTTTATACTGCCGATGGATGAAGTGCTGGTGCTTTGCGCGGTGGATCTGTGCGGCAGACCTTATTTTTCAATGGATGCGGAATTTCCGACACAGCGCTGCGGAGATTTTGATACGGATCTGGTGCGCGAATTCTTCTACGCGGTTTCGTATTCTGCGGCTATGAATCTTCATATAAAGGTTCTGTCCGCCGGCAACAGTCATCACATGATAGAGGCGATTTTCAAGGCTTTCGCGAAGGCTCTGGATATGGCGGTTTCCTATGATGAACGGATTACGGATGTGCTGAGTACCAAGGGGAGTCTTTAGGTCGCGTTGACTTGCTTGCATCACTATAATTGTTAGGAAAATTTTATGAATGGTCTGATTGGTAAATTATTTATAAAAAATGGCCGGGCGGTTTTATCACCTGAAAATCCGGTTGCTTTGGATATTTCTGCTCATGATCTGGCTTTGGCAGCCATAGAGCACGGTGCACATGCCCTCTATCTGGGCGACCTGGCCGATACGGATGAAGAGCATGAGAAAAACCTTGGCGTGTTAAGAGATCTCTGTGCGGCGAGCGAGGTTCCTGTCATTGGCGCGGAATATCATTACCTGACGCGTATGGAGGATGTCAAAAAACAGCTCTACGCCGGCTGCAGGCATGTGGTCTTAGACGGGGACAATCCGGATTCCATGGCTGTGCTGAAAGAGGTTTCGCAGAAATTCGGAAGAGACAAAATCTTTGTGCGTGCGCTTGATACGTCATCCCCGAAGGGCACAGAACTGACGGAAATCACCCGCTATGCCGCGGACGTAATCGATTTATGCGACGCAGAGCGCTTTGCGGACGCATACAGCCTGACGAAGTCTGAGGTGATTACGGACAATGCGTTAAAAGCAGCGTTTACCTGGGCTGATTTCAAAAAGGACCCCCAGGGTCTGGTTCCTGTCATCGTGCAGGACTACAAAACCGGACAGGTCCTGATGGCCGCATATATGAATGAGCAGGCTTATACAGATACATTAAAGACAGGCAAAATGAATTACTACAGCCGCTCACGCCGGACACAGTGGCTCAAAGGGGAGACCTCCGGCCATTATCAGTATGTAAAAAGTCTGACTGCGGACTGTGATATGGATACCATATTGGCCGCGGTACACCAGATCGGCGCAGCCTGCCACACCGGCAGCTATTCCTGCTTTTTCAATGAGATAACGCCGAAGCAGTATGAGGAAAAAAATCCGCTTCAGGTTTTTGAAGCTGTTTACGCTGTTATTCAGGATCGCAGGGAGCATCCGAAAGAAGGTTCCTATACGAATTATCTCTTTGACAAGGGGATTGACAAAATCTTAAAGAAAGTGGGAGAGGAAGCCACAGAGATTGTGATTGCGGCTAAAAATCCGGATCCGGAGGAGATTAAATATGAAATTTCTGATCTTCTCTACCATGTGATGGTGCTGATGGCGGAAAAAGGGGTCACCTGGGAGGATATCACAACAGAACTCGCAAATCGGTGACATAAATATAACCAAAATAAAACAGTCCTGAGAGAATGGCGGAAGCCATGCTCAGGACTGTTTTGATTGATCAGGTCAGATTAAGCCGGTGTCTTCTGCTCGTCACGGATTGGCTTTAAGAGCTTTCGGTCCAGTCTGACAAAGAAGATGATACTGAAGGCCAGAGAAACCAGCTCCGCGATGGGCCAGGCATACCAGACCATGGCCAGATTGCCTGTCTGTGCCAGCAGATAAGCCAACGGCACTAAAACCACCAGCTGACGCAGGAACGAAATCAGCATGCTGCTGACGCCGCTTCCGAGCGCCTGGAAGAACGAGGTGCAGACCACGCAGATACCCGCCAAAAGGAAGCTGTAGCTGATCGTGCGAAGCGCCGGCACACCGATGGACAGCATATCGTCTGAGGCGCTGAAAAGCCTTAAAAGCTGTGCCGGGATTGTCTGCATCAGGATAAAAATCGCCAGCATAATACATTCCGCATAAAGCATTCCCAGACGGATGGTTTTTTTGATTCGGTCAGGCTTCCTGGCGCCATAATTGTAGGCGACAATCGGCACGATGCCGTTATTCATGCCGAACACGGGCATGAAAGCGAAGCTCTGCAGCTTAAAGTACACGCCGAACACGGCGACAGCGGTGGACGAGAAGACCACCAGTATCTTATTGATGGAAAATGTCATGACGGAACCGATAGCCACCATCAGGATCGACGGCACGCCGATGTATAAAATATTTCCGATGATACGCGGAACCGGTCGAAATCCCTTCAGTTTGAGCTGTACCTCCTCATTGAACCTGAAGTTCAGCACCAATGCCAGAATACCAGCCACAATCTGTCCTAAGACCGTAGCCGCAGCAGCTCCCTTGATGCCCATCTCCGGGAATGGCCCGATTCCGAAAATCAATAACGGGTCAAAAATAATATTAAAAATCGCGCCCAGCCCCTGGGTGAACATGGTAAAGATGGTCTTCCCTGTGGACTGCAGCAGGCGTTCAAATAAAACTTCCGTGTAAATGCCGAAGCTGAAACAAAGGATAATGGTCAGATAATCCACTCCGTACTGCGTGATTTCATCTGAAGCTCCCTGCAGGACAAAGATCAGACGGGTTGCGGTCAGACCAACGAGCAGAAAGATCAGATAGCCGATTCCCTCCAGCAGAACACCGTGCATGGCAACCCGGTTGGCGCCTTCAAAATTCTTTTTGCCCAGTTCTCTGGACAGAAGGGAATTGATACCAACCCCAAGTCCGGTGGAAACACCGATCATCAGATTCTGTACTGGGAAAGCCATGGAAACCGCGGTCAGCGCGTCTTCACTCAGTCTTGCCACAAAAATACTGTCTACTACATTATAAAGCGCCTGTACAAGCATGGAAATCATCATGGGCAGCGCCATGGTGATCAGCAGCCGGTTGACGGGCATGACGCCCATCTTATTCTCTGCGGGCGCATTTGTCTCGTTACTCATTCTTTTATTCCTCCCCATTTTTAAAAACTTTTCTTTTGATTATGGCCAAAGGCCATTTTAAGGGATGAAGAAAATAATGTCAATAATCACTTAAAGGTTTGTTATGTCCTCTTGCAGGTTTCCTTATGCCTTTGTGCATTCAGCATTGAAATTTCCCGGTGCGGGTGCTATGATTGATTTATCAAATCACACATATAAAAAGGCAAATGTATTATGACAAATGAAGCTTACAGAAAAAAAAGAATATTCCTCGCAGGGGATTCTACCGTGCAAAGCTATCCGAAGGACAAAGAGCCACAGACCGGCTGGGGCCAGGTATGGTGGGAATATTTTAAGGGAGCCGGAGAGTGCGTTTCCTTTCCGTCCCCGGACAGCGCATTCCACCAGTCCGTCAGCTATGAACTGCCTGATGTAATCATCGATAACCGCGCCATGGCAGCCCGCTCAAGCCGTTCTTTCCGGGAAGAAGGAAGGCTTACAGACATCGCTGCAGCTCTTCAGGAGGGAGACTATCTGCTTGCGCAGTTCGGACATAACGATGCCAATCAGGCAAAAGAGGAGCGTTATGTGCGGGCAGAGGATTTCGGTGCTTCTTTAGCGCCCTATGCCGCACTGTGCCGTGAGAAGGGAGCATACTTTGTTCTGGTGACACCGATCGCCATGCGAAACTGTGACGATCATCCTGACGGCTCCTTTACTTACAGCTTTCCGGAATATCGCCAGGCCATGATTGCGTACGCTGAGCAGAATCACATTCCACTTCTTGATCTTGGAAAGGCTACCACGGAGTATTGTGCCGGGGTGGGGGCGGAAGGCTGCAAGTCCCTCTTTCTCTGGGTAAATCCCGGTGACTATCCGAACGGCGAGTTTGCAGGCGGCAGACAGGACAACGCACATTTACAGCTTGGCGGAGCCAGAGCCTTCGCCGGCGTTCTGACAAAACTGATAAGGGAATATGAGCAGGATGCGCGGATGGACGCGCTGCGGTCCTTTCTGGAAAGCGAGGAAAAATAGAATGGAAATCAGAAAAGTAACATTGATCGGTTTAGGCGCCATGGGTTCCTTTTTTGCGCCCAGGCTTGCAGAAGGACTTGGAGACGGCGCGTTCCGTGTACTGGCAGAGGGAGCCAGAAAGACTCGTCTGGAAACACAGGGCGTCACATTAAACGGAGTCACTTACAGATTCCCGATTATCGAGCCATCTGTAAAAGGAGATCCTGCGGACCTGATTATTATGGCCGTGAAGGATATGGGCTTAGACCAGGCAATTATGGACATCCGCAATCAGGTTGGTCCCAATACACTGATTTTATGCGTGATGAACGGGACCGAGAGTGAGGAAAAAGTGGCGGCTGTCTATGGCTGGGAGCATGTGCTGTATTCCTATATGAGGATCTCGATTGTGATGGATCAGGGAATTGCAAACTTTAACCCGGACGGAGGTTTTGTTCACTTCGGTGAAAAAGATAATACAGTGCTTTCCCCCAGAGTTCTGGCCGTGAAGGAAGTTTTTGACCTGTGCAAAATCCCATATGTGATTGATGACGATATGCTGCATGGTATCTGGTTTAAATTTATGTGCAACGTCGGGGAAAATATGACCTGCGCACTGCTTGGGATTCCTTTTGGTGTGTTCCGCACGGATGAGCACGCGAACTGGATCCGCCGCTCTGCCATGCGGGAGGTTGCTGCCATCGCGCAGAAAAAGGGCATTGATATCGGAGAGCGTGAAATTGAGATGCAGGAGAAGGTCATAGTCAGGCTCCCCTTTGAGAACAAGCCTTCTACGCTGCAGGATCTCGAGCGTGGCCGCAAAACAGAGGTGGACATGTTCTCCGGTACTGTGATTCGTCTTGGTGAAGAGCTGGGGATTGAGACACCGGTAAACCGGGTTCTGTATCACGGTATTAAAGTACATGAAGCGGAAAATGAACGGCTTAAAACTGTGGTGAAATGATGATTTCCTGACAAATTCTGCAAAACAGGTATATGCATTTCCTGTCATATGTGATATAATCTGATGGTACGTGGCAAACGGACATGTGTCCGCCAGCCATAACCATCAGATGATCTTTTTATGAGAGGAAAGGTAGGGAAAATGGAGAAAATTTTCAAACTCAAGGAAAACGGCACCAATGTGAAGACCGAGCTTTTGGCCGGTCTGACCACCTTTATGACTATGGCGTACATCCTGGCGTTAAACCCCAATCTGCTGACGAATTTTGGGGCGGACGGCGGATCCCAGCTGTGGAACGCCGTATTTCTGGCAACCTGTATTGCCTCGGCCATCGGCATGTTCTGCATGGCGTTTCTGGCCAATAAACCGTTCGCGCTGGCACCCGGCATGGGATTAAACAGCTTTTTTGCTGTAGTTGTAGCCAACATCGTCTCTCTGACAGGCATGACATATCTGGAATCCTTCCAGGCCGCTTTGGGCATCATCCTGATTGAGGGCCTGGTATTTCTGGTTCTGTCGATTTTCAATATCAGAGAACAGATCGTCAATGCCATTCCGCTGGGCGTTCGTCTCGGCATCTCCCCGGCGATCGGCCTTATGCTGATGAATATCGGTCTGGGCTCCAATGTGGGCGTTTATTCATCCGACGGCGGTCCCTTCTATGTGATGAGAGATTTCTTCGGTTCCCTGACTCCAAGCCTGGCGAAGAGCACGATGGGCGATGCATATCCGACTGTTGTGCTGACCACCGTTACCATGTTTGTCGGCCTGTTTGCCATTCTGATTCTGGCACATCACAAGATCAACGGTTCCGTCCTTTTAGGCATGCTGATTGCCTGCGTCGTTTACTGGGTAGGAGAGGCAGTTTTCCTGGGTACCAATCCGTTCGCGAGTCTGGCAACAGCGTCCTTTGTTCCTGCCTTTGGCGATATGGCAGCCACGACCTTATTTAAGTTTAATTTCTCAGGACTTCTGGAAATCGGCTGGTTTACCATGATTACGCTGGTGATTACGTTCTGCATAATCGATATGTTTGATACCATCGGCACGCTGGTAGGCACCGCATCCAAGGCCAATATGCTTGACGAAGAGGGCAATATGCCGCAGATGAGAGAGGCGCTGACTTCTGACGCCGTCGGTACCATCGCAGGCGCTCTGACCGGCACCTCCACTGTCACAACCTTTGTAGAGTCTGCTTCCGGTGTAGAGGCTGGCGGCCGCACCGGTCTGACCGCACTGACTACCGGTGTCCTGTTTTTGGCCAGCATGTTCATTGCGCCTGTTGCGGCCATTATCCCGGCAGCAGCGACATCTTCTGCTTTGATTTATGTCGGTATTCTGATGCTCGGCGGTCTGAAAAACATCAAATTCGATGAGATGGATCAGCTTGTTCCGGTGGCCCTGATGATCATCGCAGTACCGATTTCCGGTTCTATCGGACACGGTATCGGCATCGGTCTGATTGCCTACACTGTCATGAAGGTCTTCACCGGTAAGGCAAAGGAAGTTTCCGTACTGACATATGTAATTTCCGCGATTTTCCTGATCAAATTTTTCCTGGTAGTCTGATTTCTTCCGGGAACTGCGGCAGTTCATTTCTTGAAATATTCTGGTAAACTGCAAAAGCGTTGTCCCTGTAATGAGCGGGGCAGCGCTTTTGTTATGCGCAACGCGTGCAAATACCTCGTTATCCATGTTCAGAAAAAACTTCTCTGGCACTCATTTTCCTGTTCATCTCTGTTTAAGAAATATCCCGAATTCTTTATCTTCCTTCACAGAAGTCACACAAAATCGCCAAAAATTGTTCACCATCCTCTGGCATGATAGGAATCACAGACAGGAGCAAAGTAATTCCATCCCGATACCGGGAAGGAGATTACATTGTCAGTCATTTCCATATAGAAAGGGGTAATATCATGAACGAATATCAGAATAACGAATGGAACAATTCCTATGGATATGGGCAGCCTGAGAACGGCTCTGCAGCACCCGAAAAGAAACAGAAGAAAAAGAAAGCGGCAGGTCCTGCCAGAATGATCGCACTGGCCTTAAGCTGTGCATTAGTCGGCGGAACAGTCGGAGCCGGTGCAGCCCTTGCAGTACAAAGTACCGCTTCCTCATCCTCTGCTTCAACCACAATCCGCACCAGCGCCGGAACTTCCACGGAAGTCTCCGTGGAACTGGTTTCCTCATCCGGTGAAGAATTGACAGCCGCTGAGGTATATGCGGAAAATGTAAACGCAACTGTTGGTATTACAACCAGCACGACGACCAACTATTTTGGATATGAGAGCACATCCGCCGCGTCCGGTTCCGGCTTTGTCATTACCTCGGACGGCTATATTCTGACCTGCTACCACGTCGTGGAAGACTCAGATACCATAACAGTGACCACTTACGATGAAACATCGTATGAAGCGGAACTGATCGGGTACGACGAGAGCAATGATATCGCGGTTTTAAAGATTGATGCCAGCGATCTGCAGACAGTTGTGCTTGGTGACTCAGATGCGTTGAATGTCGGCGACGGCGTGGTCGCTATCGGCAATCCGCTGGGGGAGCTGACCTTCTCACTGACCTATGGAGTCGTCAGCGCACTGAACCGTTCTGTGACGCTCTCAACCAATGTCACAATGGAGCTCATCCAGACAGACTGTGCCATTAATTCCGGGAATTCCGGCGGAGCGCTTTTTAATATGTATGGGGAAGTGGTTGGCATCATAAACGCCAAATATTCCAGTTCCTCCTCATCCAGTGCTTCGATTGATAATATTGGCTTTGCCATTCCGATCAGCGACATCGTCGATATCGTGACCAGCATCATTGAGACCGGTAATATTGAAAGTCCTTATATCGGCGTCAGCATTACAGATATGACTACAACAGCCGCAGCCGCTACAGGTCTGACACAGGGCGCGGTGGTGCAGAGTGTGACAGAAGGCAGTCCCGCTGATGAGGCCGGGTTACAGGACGGCGATGTCATTACAATGGTGGACAACACGGAAATCAGCGGCAGCAGCGATCTGGTAACAGCCATATCCAAAACTTCGGGAGGCGACGAAATTGTACTGACAATAAACAGAAACGGAGAAACGATGAGCATTACCGTTACAGTGGGCGTTCAGACAGAATCCGCACTTCCGGAAGCTGAAACGGAAAACAACACAGAAGACAGTCTGCCCGGTCAGAGTGGTTCAGGCAGCGATGGTTCTTCCACCAATCCGTTCGGGAACAATGGACAGAACACGAACCCGTTTAACGACCGTAATTTCCAGTCAGACGGAAGCTCCTCGAATAACCCATTGTAAAGCCTTTCAATAAATAAGGTGAAAGTCTGATACCAGCGCTCAGAAAAAGAGAGAAAGGTTGCTTTTTTTACAATCTTTCTCTCTTTTTTTCTGTATTTTTATGCTCCGGTATGTTATGATACGCAGGACTGAAACTTTGCAGCCAGATTTCCGCAGTAATCCACTGCGGATAAAACGGAGGAAACATATGCTCAGTAATCTTGCCTCACAGATCCTTTCCATATTGTATGTCGCTCCAGCCACGCTGATCGCGATTATCTGTCATGAATGCGCCCACGGCTGGGTTTCAGACCGTCTTGGTGATCCGACGCCCCGCGGTAGTGGCCGGCTGACACTTAATCCATTCAAACATCTGGATCCTGTCGGCACGTTATGTCTGCTTTTTTTCCACATGGGCTGGGCGAAACCGGTGCCGATCAATTCCCGGTATTATCGAAACCCCAAAATGGGAGTCATCCTGGTTTCTCTTGCCGGTCCGTTCACGAATTTTATACTGGCGTTTTTCTCTCTTCTGGCATATGGTCTGCTTCAATTATTTGCACCGGCTGATTCTTCTGTCTGGTATACAATCATAATCATGGTATATTACTGTGCTGTCATCAATGTCGGTCTCGGGGTTTTCAATCTGATCCCCATTCCGCCTCTGGACGGATCTCATGTTCTGGAGGAGCTGGTACCGGTTATTGGTGATATTTTCCGCAGATTCCGCAAATACAGCAGTCTGATTCTGATTCTTTTACTGGTATCTGATGTTCTGAACAGACCGCTTTCCTGGCTCAACACCACAGTTTTAAACGGCTTGTGGCGGATCGTTTATTTCATCCTGATTCATCTGCCATTTCTCTGGTAATTGCTGAAACAGGCAATTGTTTATAGCGGAAAATGAAACTGCAGCATTTAATCCAGCTTCAGATCTCCATCTTTGATCCAGCCGATTTTCCGAAGGATTGACCCAAACAGCAGACTCAGGAGAGCAGGGAGGACAAAGCAGATCAAAACCATACCAATCCAGTCCATCGCAGTAATGGCACTTTTGCTTCCCTCCGCGATATCATTGATCCAGCCGGTGTAGACGCCGATCTGCCCCACCAGACCACATGTCCCCATGCCGGAGGAAATCGCCGGGCCGTTCATTTCAAAATGAAAGAGGCATGTCGCGATGGGACCGGTGATTGCGGATGCTAAAATAGGCGGAATCCAGACACGGGGATTTTTGATAATATTTCCCATCTGCAGCATACTGGTGCCAATTCCCTGAGAAATGAGGCCGCCCCATTTGTTTTCTTTAAAGCTCATCACCGCAAAACCGACCATCTGGGCACAGCAGCCTGCGACCGCGGCGCCTCCCGCCAGTCCGGTCAGGCCTAATGCAGAGCAGATTGCGGCACTGGAAATCGGGAGAGTGAGCGCAATTCCTACAATCACGGAAACCAGTATTCCCATAAAGAACGGTCTTAACTCTGTCGCCCACATGATCAGATTTCCCACATAGCTGGCAGCTGTACCGATAGCGGGAGCCCACCAGACTGACAGTCCTATGCCGACCGCAATCGTAACAAAAGGCGTCACCAGAATATCGATCTTCGTTTCTTTGGAGACCAGCTTACCGAATTCGCTGGCAAACACGGAAACCACCAAAACGGCAAGCGGACCGCCCGCGCCGCCCAGTTCATTGGCTGCAGCGCCGACCGTCACCAGCGAAAACAGTACCAGCTGCGGCGCCTGCAGGGCATAGCCGATGGAAATCGCCATGGCCGCGCCCACAACGTATGTAGACTTCGCGTAATTTCCGATGGTGGTGAGAAACGCGATACCCAGCTGCGTACCGGCGGTTGCTACAATTGTGCCAATCAGGAGGGAAGCGAACAGTCCCTGCGCCATTGCCCCAAGCGCGTCAATTCCATAGCGTTTTCCGGAAAATATAATGTTTTTCCGCTCCAGGAATTTCCCGATTTTTCCTTTTTCCTTTGTTCTTTTCATGTTCGGCCCTCCTCGTAAGAAGCTGATGATCTGAAACACAATCCGTTGGCGGGGCATTTGCATCCTACATCCCCGTTTTTTCCTCAGGCACTGTAAAAATCAGCTTCATTATAATTTCTGTACGGACATCTGTCAAAAGAAATCTGAGAGGATTTCTTTTTTTACAGACAGATTTTTTCCTGCTTTTAAAAAAGGCTGTGAACTGCCGCATAATTCATTGCGTGCGGAAATTTATGAAGAAATCTTAAGAATTACTTTGGTTTGCCATGATTGCAGGGACTGACAACTGATGAATCTCAAAAAATGAATTGATATTATCCCGAAAATTTTATATACTGGAACACGAAAAAAACAAGGCAAGAGGTAATCCATGCGAAATTTAGCGTTAAGTGACGATATTTTATTAAGCGTAGAAAAACCGGCAAGATATATCGGCAACGAAGTCAATGCAGTATACAAAAATAAAGACGAAATAGATGTACGCTTTGTCATGTGTTTTCCGGATGTGTATGAGATTGGAATGTCCCACTTAGGAATTCAGATTCTCTATGATATGTTTAACAAATTTGAGGACACCTGGTGTGAACGCGTCTACAGTCCCTGGACAGACTTAGACAAGATCATGCGCAAGCAGCACATTCCGCTCTTTGCGTTAGAAAGCCAGGATGCGATCAAAGATTTTGATTTCCTGGGTATCACGATTCAGTATGAAATGTGCTATACGAATATCCTGCAGGTAATCGATCTGTCACAGATACCGCTTCTGGCGTGTGAGCGCACAGACTGGACATACCCGATCGTCATGGGCGGCGGACCATGTACCTACAATCCGGAGCCGATCGCGGCGTTTTTTGATATGTTTTATATCGGCGAGGGAGAGACGCAGCATCGGAGACTGCTGGATTTATACAAAGAGTGCAGACGCCAAAATGTCAGCCGCACCGAATTTCTGTACCAGGCAGCGCAGATTCCCGGCATGTATGTACCGATGTTTTATGATGTGACATACAAGGAGGACGGCACGATAAACGCCATCACACCCAACCGTCCAGACATCCCGGCTAAAATATTAAAAGAAGTGGAAATGCAGATTTCCGACACTTATTATCCGGAAAAACCGGTAGTACCATATCTGAAGGTAGTCCAGGACAGGGTCGTGCTGGAGATTATGCGCGGCTGCATCCGGGGCTGTCGGTTCTGTCAGGCAGGACAACTGTACCGGCCTGTACGCGAGCGAAGCCTGGAGTGGAATAAAAAATACGCCGTTGCCATGCTCAAAAATACCGGACAGGAGGAGATTGCCTTAAGCTCCTTAAGCTCCAGCGATTATTCAAAGCTCCCGGAGCTGATTGATTTCCTGATCGAAGAGTGCGACCGGCGGCATGTCAATATTTCTCTGCCGTCCCTGCGCATTGATTCCTTTTCGCTGGACGTCATGCAGAAGGTGCAGGATATCCGTAAGAGCAGCCTTACCTTTGCGCCTGAAGCCGGCAGCCAGCGGATGCGCAATGTGATCAACAAAGGACTGACGGAGGAGGATATTTTAAACGGTGCCGCGGAGGCGTTTAAAGGAGGCTGGACGAAGGTCAAGCTCTATTTTATGCTGGGGCTTCCGACCGAAACTGAGGAGGATATTTGTGGTATTGCCGACCTGGCAAATAAAGTCGCTGCCACCTTCTATGATACAGTACCGAAAGAAGAGCGGGTCAACGGAAGAGTGCAGGTCACGGCCAGCACCTCCTTCTTTGTACCAAAACCCTTCACCGCTTTCCAGTGGGCACCCCAGTGCACGAAGGAGCAGTTTATTGAGAAGGCTTATACGACCCGCCGCGCCATCGCCTCACAGCTCAATCAGAAGTCGATCAAATATAACTGGCATGAGGCGGATATGAGTGTGCTGGAGGGCGTACTGGCCAGAGGCGACAGAAAGCTCTCCGAAGTTATTTTAAAAGTTTATGAAAAAGGCTGCATTTACGACGCGTGGAGCGAATATTTCCGCAATGATATCTGGATGGAGACCTTTCTGGAATGCGGGATAGATCCCGGATTTTATACAACCAGAGAACGGCCTTTGGATGAAGTTTTCCCCTGGGACTTCTTAGACTGCGGCGTCAGCAAGGAATTCTTAAAGCGCGAGTGGATAAAGGCGCAGGCTGAAACAGTATCCCCCAACTGCCGGGCACAGTGCCAGGGCTGCGGAGCAGCCAGATTCGGCGGCGGAGTCTGCTTTGAAGGCCGTAACCTGGTTGCAGCGGATACAACCGATCCATTATCGGAGGATATGCCTGTGAATGAGGACAGGGCTGCGGGAGGTGCGTCATGAAACTGCGTGTCAAATTCAGAAAATACGGTGTCCTGAAATTCATCAGTCACCTCGATGTCATGCGCTTTTTTCAAAAGGCGCTGCGCCGTGCGGACATTGATGTTGCCTATACCACCGGCTTCAGCCCGCACCAGATCATGTCCTTCGCGGCTCCTCTGGGGGTCGGCCTGGAGAGCAACGGGGAATATGTGGATATTGAAGTCAATACACCCATATCGAGTCAGGATTTTATAGATCGCTTTAACGCCCACAGCGCAGAAGGCATTGAGGTCACAGATGTGCGGCTTCTGCCAGAAAAGGCTGCAGGCGCCATGGCCAGTGTAACTGCCGCGGAATACCGGATCCGTTTTCGGGAAGGCCGCTCACCGATTGGCGACTGGCAAAGTGCGTTTGCCTGTTTTATGGCACAGGATGAGATAATTGTTGAGAAAAAGACCAAAAAGAGCACTTCCTCCATCAATCTTAAAGATGGAATTTTAAATTGGAGGTTGGAAGAGGACTGCGTCTGGTGTATACTGAGTACCGGAAGTGTGCTGAATATCCGGCCGGATGCGTATATGGAAGCCTTTTTTGCCTATTTACAGCAGGACATGGCGCAAAACGCACTTTTCATTACCCGGGAAGAGACCTTCGGAGAGGTAACCGACCCGGATACACAGGAAAAAAAGCGCATTCCGCTATCTGATTTTGGTTCCTGGATGGATTGATCAGTCACAGGAAATCTACAACAAGCAGGAATACATTTGATCAGCCGCAGTCAGGGATATTTATGAAGCAATTGGAACCAAACGGCAAACTGATTTTAACAGAATATACGTTTGGAAAGCAGACAAGAGATATTGCCTTTTTTCTGAAGGATAACAGGATGGAATATCTGAAAATCCTGCCGCGCGAGGATGCGCTTTTAGTCGGGACCATCCTGATCGGAAAGTGCAGACATCAGGTGCCCAATATTCCGGCCGCTTTTTTTGCACTCAATCAGGAAGGAGATATCGGTTTTCTGTCCACAAAAAATACGGAACATTTAAAGGTTCTGAATCGCGAGTTCAAAGGAAAGCTGGCGGACGGAGATGAAGTGCTGCTGCAGGTCAGACGCGAGCCCGTAAAAACCAAAGAGTATGCTGTTTCCGGGAATGTCGAACTGCAGGGTCGCTTCTGTGTTGCCGGATTTGGCTCAGGAAGGCTCTTTTTCTCCAGAAACCATAAGGACAGCGTCAAAGACGTTATATCGTCTTATCTGCGGCAAAAAGCGCTTTGTGCGCCGGATTTAAGTCTGATTGGCTATTCCGGTTATGATCTGATCCTGCGCACCAGAGCTGAAAAGATGACGGATTCTGCCGAACATATGGAAGCCTTATACCGTGATTGTGCGGATACTCTGGCTGCTTTGGAGCAGATGGTGTCACAAGCTGTGAACAGAAGCTGTTTTTCCATACTGGAGAAGCCTGCCAGCTGGCTGGACAGTGTGAGAGAAGACCTGCTGTCCTGCGGTTTTCAGGTAACTGAATATATAACGGATTCTTATCGTCTGTATACTTCCTTACAGGAAAATGTGCTTAAACAGGATTCTCAGATACGTTATTATCAGGATAATCAGGTATCATTACCTGTCCTGTACAATATTTCTGCCCGCATCGAAGAGGCGCTTGGCACTAAGGTCTGGCTGAAAAGCGGGGGATATCTTTGTATCGAACAGACCGAGGCCATGACAGTCGTGGACGTCAATACCGGAAAAGCAACGCGTGGTAAAAATTCAGAAAAAGTTTTTTTTGAAACCAATATGGAAGCCGCAGCGGAAGTCTTACGGCAGCTACGTCTTAGAAATATCACCGGCATTATCGTGATTGACTTTATCAATATGGCGGACAAATCCCACGAGGAAAGCATTCTGAATGCAATGAAGGAACTGGCCGTGCATGATTATCAGAAGGTTCATATCTATGAATTTACAAAACTTGGCCTGCTGGAGCTGACACGGGAAAAACGCGGGAAATCCTTACAGGAGAGTATCAAATAAACAAGATTAAAAAAAGGGAGTGGTTTCAGTTATGAACGTCGAAGAAATTTTACAGATACTGGATCAGTTATTTGACGAGCACAAGCTCGATCAGATTGAACCTTTCCTGACAGAGCAGCTGGACGCGGCGTATCAGATCGGAGATTATAATTGCTGCGTCACCATTTTAAATGAACTGATCGGTTTTTACAGAGATATGAGCCGTTTTGAGGAAATGATAGCTGCCTGCGAGAGAACCACACAGCTCCTTGAACAGCTGGGGTTAAAGGACAGCATTCCCTATGCCACGACCCTGCTGAACATCGCCACGGCTCTGCGCGCCATGGGAGATTACGAGACCGCTCTGGAATATTATAAAGAGGTATTTCCTGTTTATCAGAAGCATATGGATCCCAGCGATTCACGCTACGCGGCACTTTATAATAATATCAGCCTGCTGTATCAGGAAATGGGAAATTATAAACAGGCCGTCAACGCACAGAACAGAGCGCTGCAAATTGTGGAAGCAAACGGTGATACCCAGAAAATCGCAATTTCGCACACCAATATGGGAACGACTTTGCTGCAGATGAACCGTGTGGATGAAGCGCTGGCACATCTGAATCTGGCAGTCCAGTATTTTGACACGCTGCCGGGAGATAAGGATTATCATTACAGCGCCGCCTTAGCTTCTCTTGGTCAGGCTTATGTTCTGTCTGAGGATTACGAGGCTGCCAGAGAATATTACCTGTCCGCGCTCGAGGAGTACCGCAAAACACATGGCGTCACAGAGAGTTATTATAATCTTCTGGACAACCTGCATTATGTGGAAGAATTATTGGGAATTGATCCTACACCGGATCCGGCTGCAGAAGGGACAGCTTCCGCAGAAAACGAAAATGATCAGACAGTTCCTGACGAAGTTGTGGCGGCTGAAGTACAGTCTGCTGTGTGCGATAATGAGCCTGACCTGACTGATACAGATATTTCCTGTGAAGAAACAGGATTGGGCCTGAAGCTCGCAAAGTCATATTATGAACAGGTTTTACTCCCGTTTTTCACGCAGTATGCGCCGGAATGTCTGAACAGAATGGCAATCGGACTGGCCGGAGAGGGCAGCGACTGCCTGGGCTTTGATGATGAAATATCCAGGGATCATGATTTCGGTCCCGGACTCTGTATCTGGCTGACACATGCGGATTTCGAAACCTACGGTGAAAAAATCTCACACCTCTATGCTTCGCTTCCGGAGGAATTTAACGGCTACCGCCGCCATGTAGTCATTGAAAATGGGAGAGTCGGCGTATTTGACATGGACCGTTTCTTTGCCCGCTATACCGGATATGCCCGCGCGGAGGATATTCCGGATATGAGAAGTCTTTTATCCATTCCGGACGAAGCACTTCTGACTGTGACAAACGGACAGGTCTTTGCCGATCCGGTGGGAGAGTTCAGCTTAAGAAGAGAGAATTTCTATAAAATATGCTCTGAGGAATACTGGCGCATCAAAATTGCAAACAGTCTTTTGCAGTTGGGACAGTACGGGCAGTATAATTATCCGCGTTCCATGAAGCGCGGCGACTATGTGACGGCCCAGGTCGCTTTATATAAATATATAGAAGAGCTGTACCTTCTGGTTCATTATGTGAATCACGCATTCCCGCCCTACTACAAATGGCTGAAAAAGAGCAGTGGAAGATTTGAATGTCTTGGTGTCCTCTCCAGCCTGACAAACGCGCTGGCGGATTATGCCGATCAGCGTGCAGTATGGCAGGAAAACCCCGAGAACGCGGAGAGTCAGGATATCATTTGCCGGACGATTGAATATATTGCCCTGCTGATTCTGGATGAGCTGAAAAAGCAGGGAGTCCTCGAGAACGTTTCTGTCCCTGAAAATGAGACATTCCTGGAGGTGTATGGAAGAGCCATTCTGCAAGATGAATACGCCGGACGGGAAACTGACGAAACTGACCGTCCTATACCATCCAGAAAAGAATTTGAGTCCGCAGCTGAATCCCACGACAAAGATCGTCTGGTAAACCAGATCGTACAGCTGGAATGGGCTGCTTTTGACGCCGTCCAGAATGAAGGCGGACGCGCTTCTTGTCAGGATGACTGGGCTACCTTTTCCATTATGAGAAAAAGTCAGTACCAGGCCTGGCCGGAGGAACTTCTGATCAGCTATATGGAGGACTTCCTGAGCGCAAATGCCCGAAACTGGAATTTGATCACCGAGAAATACGGCCGTATGATGATCTCCACGAATCCGGAAGGCTATGCCGCGATTAAAGATCAGCTTCCAAATATAGATGAAACCCAGGGCGCAATCATTGAGCAGATTGTCAGCATTCAGGTGGCCTGGATGGAGCAGTTCGCTGCCCGGTACCCATATATGGCTGCAAACAGCCGCACGATTCACACTTCAGAGGATACGCCTTATGACACTTCTTATGAGACTTATCTGCGCGGGGAACTGGGAACCTACAGTAAGAATACCTTAAAGCTCTATGGACAATTTATTGTAGAGCTTCGGCAATCCGGTGCCAATCTCGCCGAAATCATCATGACGAATACGGCGCTTTTATATGGGTATTCCTCACTGCAGGATGTGGAAAACGCATTATGCGCAGAAAAAAGAGAAAATTCTGATCGGTTAAACGAAACCATGCCAAATAGCTGAAATCAGAATTTTATATATACACCAGAAAAGGGACGGAAAACACAGCCGTCCCTTTTTTTAATCCAAACACAAAAAATGAAATACAGATAAAAAAGCTATAGCCTATCCGTAACCATATCGCAATCATTGAATTTGCACCGTGGGAGAGCAGTATAAAGATACGTCCAACTCTTCGCAAAATGCCGATTTTGCGAAGAGTTGATAGCCTTTCAATCCCTGACAGAGGCAAACTCATTATTTGTGATGCGATTTGAAGCTGTTTACAAATACATCACGAAGTTTGTGATGCACCTGCTTTGCTTCTTTTTTCTCTTCTGGTGATTCTATAAATTTTCCGTTTTGCATGGAAGTCATCGTTTCATATTTTTTACGTTCCGTTGAAAGTCCTTTTTTGCGCAGCCGGCCATTGACGGCACGCCTGATGGCCGCAAATATAACCGCAAATGTCGGTACGCCGATCACCATGCCAACCACACCGAAAAAACCGCTGAATACAATGATGGAGAAAATCACCCAGAAGCCTGTAATACCTGTGGAATTGCCCAGAATTCTGGGACCCAGCACATATCCGTCAAAAAGCTGCAGCAAAAGAATCAGCAGGCCAAAATATACCATATTCAACGGGTGCATTGGTTCCACTACAAAGACGAGTATGGCACAGGGAATGCCCCCGATAAAAGGGCCAAAAAACGGAATGATATTCGTTACACCTACAATCAGGCTCACCAGCCCATTGTATGGGGTACCCAAAATAGTGGTAAAAAAGAGACACAGGCAGCCAATGATAAAAGAATCCAGAACCTTTCCGCCAATAAAACCAATATAGGTTTTATGTGTATATTTTGCATCCGCAAGAATCTGATTGGCAGTATCCTCCGAGAACAGGCAGTATATGATTTTGCGTGCCTGACCGACAAACATTTCCTTGGAACTGATCATATACAGTGCAAAGATGAAGCCCAGGATAAAATTCCACAGCGTATTCAGTACTGTGAGGCTTCCCGCAAAGACAGTCAGAAGAATACTGCTCAAATTGGAAAGTAATGATGTGATGGAATCCTCCGCCCTGATATAGAGAAAATTATACAGATTCGCAACCTGCTCTGCAATCTCCGGATAATCCTCAAGAGATGAATTAAAGAATTCCTGAATATTCGCGGAATACACACTGATATTTGCGATGATATCATTAATGCTGGGAATAATCTGTGAGATAAACAGATACACAATCAGAAAAATAACTACAAGTGTCAACACTGCTGTCAACAGCACCGATATCCCGCGTGTTCTCCATTTCCTCCCGGTTTTTTTCAGGAAAGGAGCTGTGACACTCCGTTCCATCCAATTCAAAATCGGCGTCATCAGATAAGCAATTACAAATCCATAGAACACCGGCTTGAAAATGCCGGCCAGAAAGCTGTATACGCTGGAAAGCCTTTCAGAATGGAACAGCACATAATATACGCCCATCAATGCTGCACAGGTAATAAACGCAACGAGCCCTATTCCAAGCACATAATAGCGAAATCCCGGATTTGGTCTGCTGTGTTCTTCCTCATCTGACATACGCTGATTTTGATTGTTGATATTTTCAGAATTCTTTTTCATTCAGTGGCTTCCTCCAACGTTCGTTATTATATAACAATCCCCTTTCATTTTCTACCCTGTTTTTCTTTAAATTCTAAAAGTTTTCAGTCGTGTGCGGTGGTTGGATGCTCTTAAGGAGATGAATTCATGTGTTAAACAGAATAATGAAATGCTCTTAAACAGAGCTCTCCTCCAGTCATTGAAAACGGCAGTATAAAACTGCTTGCGGGGATCATAAAATTGTAGTAATATAGGTCAGAGGCAACTATTCGCAAAATACGAATTCTGAAAGGATTGCATCATGTCAGAAAACTCTTACCATTCCGAAGTGGATAAACAAAATATCGCGAAATTACGTGAAGTACAATCCACGCTTCCACGTTTCCTGAAGTCCTTTTTTTTGGGTATTCAGGAAAACACATCAACCCGTACCCGCCTGGCATATGCATATGACCTCAGGGTATTCTTTGAATATCTCCACGAGAACAACTCTGTCTGCCAGAAGATGGAAATCACTGACTTTCCTCTCTCACTGCTCGATCAGATCCGCAAAGAAGATATTGAGGAGTATATGGAGTATGTCAGCTTTTATGTGAAAAATGATCATGAGATTACCAACAAAGAGCGTGGAAAGGCAAGGAAGCTCTCAGCCTTAAAAACGATGTACAATTACTATTTCGTCAGTGAAAAAATCGAACATAACCCTGCCGCTCTGGTACGCATGCCAAAACTGCACGAAAACGCTATCATCCGCCTCGAGCCAAATGAGGTCGCCACCCTTTTGGATCAGGTGGAAGCCGGGGAAAAGTTGACGAAAAAGGAACTGGAATACCACAAAAAAACCCGCACCCGCGATCTGGCAATCCTGACACTGCTGTTAGGAACCGGCATTCGGGTTTCAGAGTGCGTTGGAATTGATATCACGGATATTGATTTTGATGTCAATGGAGTGAAGGTGCGCAGAAAAGGCGGTTATGACGCGGTAGTCTACTTCGGCGACGAAGTGGAAAGAGCCTTAAAGGACTATCTGGATGAAAGAGAACTGATTATCCCCTGTGAGGGGCACGAGGATGCGTTGTTCCTCTCCCTGCAGAACAAACGGATCAGTGTCCGCAGTGTGGAGCTTTTAGTCAAAAAATATGCCTCCAGGGTAACAACACTGAAAAAAATCACACCGCATAAGCTGCGCAGCACTTACGGTACCAGCCTCTATGAAGAAACCGGAGACATCTATCTGGTAGCCGACGTCCTGGGACACAAAGATGTCAACACAACCAGAAAGCATTATGCCGCTCAGGCAGATATGCGCAGACGGCAGGCGGCTAATAAGGTAAAACTGCGGGAGGATTAAATAACTTCCCGGATATCAGAATCTTTCAGATCTGATATCCGGGTTCTCTCGTGTCTTCTCAGCTTTATCATTGGTATACTACCCTGGTTTCGTGCGTATTTCCACCATTTCTCTTTGGCAGAGTTTTCGTGTGTATTTCCCTTATCTCTTTGGCAAAGTTTTCCTGTGTATTTTCCGCTGCTTTATCGCAGAGTGTTCTTTGGTATCTGTATCTTAAGAACGGCTCAATCAGTACCGTTCATAAGAACCTCTGATATATAATACGGTACAACAATCGTGGTACCGTAATAAATAGTACCTTCAGGGTCGAGCTGATTAATGGCTATGATCTCATCCACAAGTTCATTCACCGAATCATAGCTGTCACTCATGTAAGAATCTGCAATCTTCCAGACACTGTCTCCGGATCGGACATAAACCTGCGTATAATATTTCTGATAAACAGTCGTCTCACGGGCACGGGCAGCTGCAATCAAAGCATTCGCTGATACAACAGCTGCGGCCAGAAACAGAACTGAAAAAATGGTAGCCGCAATCCTGACTTTTCTGATCTGTGCACGCCTTTGCTTCTCCTGAAGCCTTTCCTGCCTTAAGTATCTTCGATATTCAAAATTATGATCCATCATGTCCTCCAAATCTCACAAACCTGATAAAATGCCAGCCATAAGCGATTATAAAAAGATGGAAACAAATGTCATGTATGGCAATGGCTGCGAACGTTTGTTCTGTATGTCCTTATTATATAGTTCGAACACATGTTTGTCAAGAAAAATCGAACAAATTTTCGGGAATATATGTTTGCTTTTTGGAAAAGGATGTGTTACTATCTATACAGGTTTTTAACGCATTTCGGAATATGGGGATTAATCTGTTCATACAAAAGATACGGAGGAGCAAACATGAGTTATGAGAATTTATCAACGAAACAGCAGGAAATTCTGGAGTATCTGAAGGACTGCATTTTAAAAAAGGGATATCCGCCGGCCGTTCGCGAGATCTGTGATGCCGTCGGTTTAAAATCGACCTCTTCTGTACACTCTCATCTGGAGACCCTGGAGAAAAAAGGCTACATCCGCAAGGACCCCTCCAAGCCCCGCGCCATTGAAATCTGTGATGACAGCTTTCAGATGCTGCGCACAGAAATGGTTAATGTTCCGCTCATCGGCAATGTGGCCGCCGGCACTCCCATTCTCGCCGAACAGAATATTGAGGGGTATTTCCCTATCCCCGCAGAGTTCATTCCGAAGGGAGAATCTTTTTCTCTGAAGGTTCGCGGCGATTCTATGATCAACGCCGGTATTTTCAACGGCGATCAGATTTTTGTGCAGTGCTGCCAGGAGGCCAGGAACGGAGATATCGTTGTGGCTCTGATTGAAGATTCCGCCACTGTGAAGACCTTTTATAAAGAAAACGGCCACATTCGTCTGCAGCCGGAGAATGACTCCATGGATCCGATTATTGTAGATGACTGTCAGATTTTGGGAAAGGTCTTCGGTGTTTTTCGTTTCTGCAGCTGATTCATTTTGCTGATTTCGTTTCCGCGCCTGTTGCACGCAGCAGCGCTTTTACCTTCACCATTCGAATATACATGTATAAATTATCATTTTCCGGAGATATTATAAGTCAAAAGGAGGTAATTTATATGGGTAACAAGGCATTAGACGGAACCGCTCTTACCATCGCCGTGATCGGCGCAGTCAACTGGGGACTGATCGGCTTTTTTCAGTTTGATCTCGTCGCTTTTCTGTTCGGCGACATGAGCTGGCTCTCCAGGATTATCTACGCGATCGTGGGAATCTGCGGTCTTTATCTCATCTCGTTTTATTCACGTCTGGGAAACCGGGATTGAATGCCGCTGTTTGTTCTGATCTGAGCAGGATACAATATGGTTCTGATATAGAAAATGACAGGCAGCACTGCTAGTAATCATGCGCGTGCTGCCTGTCATTTTTCATCTTATCCTTCCGGCAGATTTACTGTGAATCCGCAAAAGCTTCGATCTGATATCATGCTCCCTTTACTGAAAATCAGCAGCATCCATCACGGTGCCATCCCGCCAGATGCGTTCCAGGTCATAAAAAAGTCTGTTCTCCCTATCAAAGACATGTACAATGACGTCCTTAAAATCCATCAGGATCCAGTTTGCACTGTCATATCCTTCCACCTGCTTGACAAAAATTCCGGCCTTGCCTAAAACCTCCTGAACGTTATCGCAAAGAGCCTGTACCTGACTGCGGTTGGAACCGCTGGCGATAATAAAATAATCCGCGATCACGGTCACCTTGCTGATATCAATGACTTTGATGTCCTCGCCCTTTTTGTCGGACAGCGCATCTATTGCCAGTTTCGCGATTTCTCTTGATTCCATTTCCATGGTCTGGTTCTCCTTTACTTTGCCTGTTTCAGATAATAATCCAGCGTCCGCTGTGTCCCCGGATGAATATCTGATTTTGTTTTTGTTAAATATTCCATCGTGTCCTGCAGGATTTTCAATACAGCCTGGTCAATGTCGCAGAAAGCCAGCCTGCGGATCTGAAGCAGATTGGCAGCTTTGTTTCTGCCCGGTTCAATATAATCCGCCACAAAAATAATTTTTTCCAGCAGACTCATACCCGGTCTGCCGGTGGTGTGACTGCTGATGGCATTCAGGACATCTTTATCTGTTTCCTCATAAAGATCCTTTGCAAGCTTTGCACCCAGCTCCGCGTGCAGCAGAGACGGATTTCTGCGTTCCACCGCGGAAATATTAATATGAAATTTCTCACACAGCGCAAGCTTTTCCGAATCGGAAAGGCACTTGGCACAGTCATGGAGTATCCCTGCCCGCAGAGCCTTTTCCACATCCGCCCCATGAACAGCAGCCAGATTCGCGGCGGTATAAGCGACGCTTAAAGTATGCTCATAACGCTCCTCATCCATTACCTTTTTCATTTTCTTCCTGAGTTTTTTAAAATCCATACGTGCATTCCGCCCTGCTTCTTTTTATGTGTATTCCGGGGTATACAGACCGTTTTGCCGGATATAACCGACTACCGGCTCCGGAATAAGATTGTCAGCCACATCTCCTTTTGCGATCATTTCCCGGATCAAACTGGAAGAAATTGGCTGCTCATGAAAAGGAATCAGTATAATCCTGGCTCTGAAACGGGCTTTCAGCTCTTCGATCAGCGCCAAAAGCTCCTTCTGTCCCTTTCCGGGACGGTTCACAATTCCCAGTATACACAGGGAAGTGATTTTCTCGGGAAGATACCAGTGCGGAAAGGAAAATGCTGAATCCGCGCCCATCAGGAAGTAAAATTCATCTTCCGGATAAAGGGAGGTCAGTTCGGCAAGCGTGTCAGCGGTATAGGTATTGCCCGGTCTTTTAATCTCAAGATCGCAAAAGTAAAAATAAGGGATGTCACGGATTGCGAGCTTCACCATATCCGCACGCACCTCACCTGAAGGAATCACCATATCCTTTTTTAAATAAGAACGTCCGCTCGGCATAAACCAGACCTGATCCAGGCCACAGTACTCGTAAGCCGCCTGCGCCAGAGCCAGGTGTGCATTGTGTATGGGATTGAATGTACCGCCCATCAGACCGATTTTTGCCATCTGTTCTCTCCTTTACAGGGGCAGCATGATTTTTTTGTTATCCCTGCTTTCCTTATACAGTACTATTTTTTTCCCGATTACCTGTACAACCTGGGAACGGGTTCTGCCCGCAACGGTGTACGCGAGCTCTTTCGGGTCTTCCAGACAATTATTTAATACGCTGATTTTAATCAATTCTCTGGTATTGAATGTCTCGTTGACCGCCTCCACAAATTCAGGCGTCACGGACGCCTTCCCGATCTGCAGAACCGGATCCAGATCACTTGCAAGATGCATGAGATAAGCACGTTGTTTGCTTGTCATTTTTCACTCCTGTTTGTCCGATGATTATAGTGAACGACAAAATAATTTGTCGTTTACTATTAAGATCAGACTTTAGTTTTTGTAATAATCAAAAGACAGATCCTCTACCTTCACGGTATCACCGTCCTGAATGCCCAGCTTCTCCAGTTCGTTCAGAACTCCCTTCTCTTTCAGAAAATCCTGGAAAAATTTGAAGCCCTTTTCACTATCCAGGTTGGTGTAACCCAGCATTTTCTCAATGCTCGGGCCTTCCACCACATAAACCTCTTCCTTACTGTCGTAGGTTACAGTAAACGGTCCGTCATCAGTATTTCTCTCAAGCTCCGGGAAGTATTCCTGCGCAAAAACAACCGGCTTATCATCCAATGTGGAGAGCATGTCCAGAACTTTGTATAAAAGCTCTCTGACGCCTTTCCCTGTCGCGGCCGAGATCGGCATGACCTGATAACCCTGCGGTTCAAATTCGGCCTTCAGGCGGCTTACTGCCTCAGACGCGGCAGCCTCATCCAGCAAATCAAGCTTATTGGCTGCAATCACCTGCGGCCGCGTGGGAAGCTGTGGATTATAATACTTCAGCTCCCGGTTGATGGCATAGATACCCTCCACAGGATCCCTGCCTTCGCTGCCGGCAGCATCCACGATATGAATCAGCACCTTCGTGCGCTCCACATGGCGCAGAAACTCGTGCCCTAAGCCAACCCCTTCACTTGCGCCCTCAATCAGCCCGGGAATATCCGCCATCACAAAGCCTTTTCCCTCATCCAGATCCACAACGCCCAGGTTTGGCTGTAAAGTGGTGAAATGATAGTTGGCAATTTTCGGTCTTGCGTTGGAAACACGGCTTAAGAGGGTCGACTTCCCGACATTTGGGAACCCCACCAGACCTACATCGGCAATCACCTTTAACTCCAGAATGAGCTCAAGCTCCTGTGCGGGCTGTCCTGGCTGGGCATATTTGGGAGCCTGCATGGTCGGCGTAGCGTAACGGGCGTTGCCTCTGCCGCCTCTGCCGCCCTTTAAGAGCACCGTTTCTTTTGTGTCGCCGGACATGTCCACAATCACCTTCCCGGTGGAGGCTTCCTTAATGACAGTCCCGACAGGCACTTTGATATAAAGATCCTCCCCGCTTTTGCCGGTCCGGTTCTTTTTATCGCCTTCCGCACCGCTCTCAGCCACATATTTTCGCACATGCCTGAAATCCGTCAGGGTATTCAGACCCTCATCCACGCAGAAAATCACGCTGCCGCCATTTCCGCCGTCCCCGCCGTCCGGTCCGCCGTCCGGGACAAACTTTTCTCTTCTGAAGGAGACATGACCGTTGCCGCCCGCTCCGCTTTTTACAATGATTCTCGCTCTGTCGGCAAACATCTGCCGCCTCCTTTAAAACCGGATCTGTCCGTCATATGGACAGACCGGAAAATGAAAGAGCTCCAAACATTTATGTCTGGAGCCCCCGTTTCAATCTGTGCTGCTTAAGCTTCGGCCACCGGATATACAGAAGCCTTCTTTTTGTCACGGCCCATTCTCTCAAATCTGAGAATTCCGTCTGCAGTCGCAAACAGTGTGTCGTCTCCGCCGCGGCCTACATTCTCGCCCGGATGAATCTTCGTGCCGCGCTGTCTGTAAATGATGTTGCCAGCCTTTACAAACTGTCCGTCCGCTCTCTTTGCGCCAAGTCTCTTGGATTCGGAATCTCTGCCGTTCTTGGTAGAGCCCATTCCCTTTTTATGGGCAAAAAACTGAAGGTTCAGATTTAACATGACTTTACACCTCCTTAAATTCCACTAAACAATACTTCTCGCCGTACTGCCGGCTGATGTCACTCAAACCAAGAACCAGCGTGTCCATCAGTACTGTCGCCTCAGGGGAGAGAACGTTTAAAAAATCGCAGCGGATAAATCCGGTCTCCTCATTGGTCTGCACTTTCATCTTTGTGTCCGTGAATTTCTCCAGCCCGTTGATGGTGTTGATCACCAGGACGGAAATGGATGCACAGACCATATCCTTCTCAAAGTGAAAGTGCTTATGTCCCGCATGTCCCATGCAGATCATGGAACGGTAGCTGTCTCCTGATTTTTCAAAAACGATTGTCGTCATATACCAGATATACTCGAAACGCTTACGCGTTGATCTTGTCGATCTTTACCTGTGTGTATGCCTGTCTGTGACCGTTCTTCTTGTGATAGCCGGTCTTTCTCTTATACTTGTAAACGATAACCTTCTTGCCTCTGCCCTGACCGGTTACGGTCGCTGTGACAGTCGCACCGGACACATCAGCGCCGGCCTTGAAGGTCTCACCGCTTACTGCCAGGACCTGGTCAAAAGTAATTTCGCTGCCGGTTTCTGCGTTGAGTTTCTCCACTCTGATCACATCACCCTCGGCTACTTTGTACTGCTTGCCGCCTGTTGCAATAATTGCGTACATCCAAGACACCTCCTGTTATTTACTCGCTAACTGCGGTGACGCCCCTATTTTGGGCATACTTATACCTCGTTAAGCGGCATACCTTAGGTATCATAACAGTCGTCTGGTCATTTGTCAACTGTTTTTTTCCAGTATCTCACAGACTCTCAAAATCTCTCCCACACTCCAGGCCTGGGCAAAACAGCCCCTGGATTCCGCAGGATGCAGGCCGTCATAGATTTCCGGCAGCTGTCCCACGCAGCCCTCCCTGAGAGCGGCCGTAATCCCGTCCAGCTGTTCTGACACAATGGATTTCGCTTCAGCACTGTAGTGGTTCACCTTTAAATATGCCAGATAATAAGCTCCCAGCGGATAAACCCAGACTGTTCCCTGATGATAGGCCATGTCTCTCTCATGCATGGAACCTCCGTATGTCGGATGAAAATCCGGATCATCCGGATCAAGGGTTCTTAAGCCAAGTGGGGTGTAGAGCCTGCGAAACACTGTATCCACGACCATTTTTTCCTTATCTTCCGGTAAAACGGAGAACGGAAGGGAAACAGCCCAGATCTGATTGCAGCGGATCTGCGTGTCACATTCAGGCTTGACCGGGTCCGCCCCCGCTGCTTCCATCTCTCCTTCTGAAGCGATCTCCCCTGAAAGAACATCCTTCAGGCAGCCCGCTTCCTCATTCCAGAATTTTTGCCCGAAGCTTGCTTTGGTATGTTCCGCCATCGTGTGAAAATCACCGGCAAAAGCGGGAGCCGATACAGTTCCTGTTATGGCATTCTGAAAAAACTCCATGATTTTCAGGACATTATACCAGTAAGCATTGATCTCCACCGGCTTCCCGTGCCGGGGTGTCGGCAGAATATCACCCACCCGCACATCCATCCAGGTTACCTGTTCCAGACCGCCGCCCGCACAAAGCAGGCCGTCCTCATCCATGTAAATATGATAATCCGTTCCATTTGCATAGTAACACACGATTTCAGACATGACAGGCCAGATCTTTTTGACGTAAGCGGCGTCCTTCGTCCTGCGGTAATATTCATAAACCGTGATGATAAATAAAAGCGCAGCATCTGCCGTATTATACATGGGTTCATTTTTTCCTTCCGGGAAAAGGTTTGGCATGAGGCCCTTTTTGCAGTGCTGTGCAAAGGTATCCAGGATATTGCGCGCCAGGTCAAAACGGCCGGTGGATAGGCACAGCCCCGGCAGCGAAATCATGGTATCCCGGCCCCAGTCCTCAAAGAACGGAAAGCCTGCCAGAATCGTCTCCCTGTCTGTGGAGGCTCTGTAGGAAATAAAGCTGTCAGCGGCATACACAAGCGCCTGAGAAAGGGGGGTCTTCAGCCCGGAAGCGTACAATAAGGTCTGATAACGCTCTTCCATTTCCCGCATGATACAGGCAAAAGCCCCGTTGTGGTCATCTGTTAGGAACATATCCTCATCCAGAGGCTCTGTACTGTACAGAATCACTCCGCAAAAAGTCTGCCCTGCGGCTGCAGTAAATTCCACGCAATGGTTCATCGCGCAGGCGCCTCTTTCAGGTCTGCCGTCCCGTGCATCATACGCATAATAAAAATCATCGCGATACCTTGCCGGAAATGTGAAAACAGCTCCGTTTGTCTGGATATGCAGACTTCTCTGATTGGAAATAACGGTCAAAGAAGCGGCATGTACTTTCCCGGGTTCCTTCGTTTTTTCTGCTTCTGATATTGCAAATTTCTGTGTCTTTGGCAGCAGATGCCCCTTCGGCATAAACTGCAGAGCGGGCGTTACCCTAAGAATCGCATCTGTTTCGGAGCGATTACTGATTTCATATCTGACACCAACCAGATTCCTGTCATGCGCCATCACAATCGTTTTTTCCACCGTGACTCCATCGCAGACATAGGACCAGAACGGATAGATTTCATAAGAAAAGGAGGTCTGATGGAGATAACCGTCCTCATTATTCTCTTTCTCTGTATATTGCTGCCCAGACAGATAAACCTCTCTCCCGTTTACGGACAGTTTCTCCGTCAGGTGGTGCACCATGTTGTATCTGTGATTGGGCGCCTCCTTTTTTTCACAGCTCATCAGCAAAGCATGGTCATTGCGCGCACTGGAGCCGATCATGGTCATAGATGAAAAACCGCCCAGGCCGTTCGTCATAAGATAACAGCTTTCCTCTCCCCGTGTCAAAGATTTAAAGTGATGATTCCCATACAAAAAACGCATTGTATACACTCCAGATTTTTTTCTTAAGTCATTGTAAAGGAAAATGTGCGGCAGTGCAACTGCAAAAATCGCATCTTTCAGAGACACAGTTGACTTTTTTACATCATTTTAGTAGATTATCATGTAGAGAATACCAGAAACGAATTCACAGGAAGGCTCCTCATGTATCAGAATTATATTTTCGACCTCTACGGCACACTGGTGGACATCCATACCAATGAACAGAAGCACTACCTCTGGGACAAAATGGCTTTGTATATGCGTCTTCAGGGGGCAGATTACACAGCTGCCGAACTGAAAAAAGCATACCATGCACAGATTGCGGCGCAGAGAGGAGAAAATATCCTTTCAGAAGAAACCGAGGTCTCTTTTGAGAAACTGATTCCCGCGCTGTATCAGGCAAAAGGTGTACAGATTTCGCAGAAGCAGGCCTCTGACTGGGCCATCGCATTTCGTACACTCTCGCTGGAGCATTTGTCCCTTTATGAAGGAGCCGTCGACCTGCTTCATAGACTGCGTGAGCGCGGCAAAAAAATTTTTCTGCTCTCCAACGCGCAGAGGCTCTTTACGGAACCGGAGATGCGCGCGCTCGGTATTTATGACTGTTTTGACGCTGTCTATTATTCCTCGGATATCGGTTTTATGAAGCCGTCTCCGCATTTTTATCAGAGGCTTTTGCAGGAACAAAAGCTGCAGCCGCGTAATTCCGTCATGGTCGGGAACGACGACAAGGCCGATGCCTGGGGTGCCCACGACAACGGCCTTGACAGTATTTACATATATACGAGGCAGTCTCCGAAAGCGGACGGACCGCTTCCTGACAACTGCCGGATGATCAATGATATCTCAGAGGTTTTTAACGACTGATACGGCCGGGAACCTTCCGGAATTGCAAAAGCCGGTCCAGAGGCTTTAAAAGTAGAATGAGGTTCCCTTCCTGCCTCAACCCTTCTCCTCCAGTAGCTTCACATACTCATAGAGGAAATCTACCGTGCCGTCGATCCCGAGCTTGCCGCTGTCCACACACAAATGGTAACTGTCCGCTCTGCCCCATTTCTTGTCGGAGTAATAGTTGTAATAACTCTGGCGCTGCTTATCGGTCTTACGGCACAATTCCTTCGCCTCAGCAATGGTCACATTCTGGCGGAGGCTGATGCGTTTTGCCTTTGCTTCCTCCTGTCCGAAGATGAAAATATTCAGGCAGTGCGGAACTTCCCTTAACGCATAGTCAGCACACCTGCCGACAATGACGCACGCTCCCTCCTCCGCGATCTTTTTGACCGTATCGAACTGCGCAAGGAAAACCTTCTGACTGATCGGCATATCCGTAAAACCCTGATTATAGCCAAAAGAATAGCTGTCCATCACCATGGTGTACAGAAAAGAGCTGGTAGGCCGTTCATCGTGCATCTGAATCATTTCTTCGGCAAATCCGCTTTCCTTGGCCGCTCTCGCGAGAAGCTGCTTATCATAATAAGGCGCTCCCATTTTCTTTGCCAGTTTTTCGCCGATTTCACGTCCACCGGAGCCGTACTGTCTGCCAATTGTCACTACTGTCTTCATGTTGATACCTCCTGTTTCTCGTAAAATGATAGGATGAACTGTCACTGCTTCACGACCGTCAGAAAAAGGATGCATATCCGAGGAAAACGTGAATCGTAATCATTCATAACTTTTTAAGTTAGTTCAATAATACCAAAAATTCAGAAATAAAACAAGGGTTTTTGTGCGTTTTGACAAGGTTTTGTTTCAGCTTTCCGACCAGGGGCCTACGCTCCCAGCACCTTTAATAAATGCGTGAAATACTCCGGCAATGGCGCGTTTACTTCAATGTATTCTCCCGTTCGCGGTTGGGCAAATCCCAGTGTCATGGCATGGAGGCACTGCCCCTGAAGTTTATACGGCGCCTTTCTCCCGGACGCATAAAGCACATCCCCCAGGAGCGGATGCCCGATACTGGCCATATGTACGCGGATCTGATGAGTGCGTCCGGTTTCAAGCCGGCATTGGATATAAGTGTATCCCTGAAACCGCTTCAGAACCTGGTAATGTGTCACCGCTTCTCTGCCGTTTTTATCATTGACCGCCATTTTTTTGCGGTCGGTGGGATGCCTGCCAATCGGCTTATTAACCGTGCCCTCATCCTCCGTGATATTTCCAAAACAGATTGCATGGTAAACTCTTTTGATAGAGTGCTCCTTCAGCTGTGCGGAAATGGCATTATGAGCAAAATCGTTTTTACAGACAACCAGAGAGCCTGTCGTATCCATATCAATCCGGTGCACAATTCCAGGACGCAGAACACCGTTGATACCGGATAATTCATCCCCACAGTGGTACAGCAGGGCATTCACCAGCGTACCGCTGTAATGTCCTGCGGCCGGATGCACCACCATGCCTTTCGGCTTATTCACTACAATGACATCCGAATCCTCATACAGGATGTCCAACGGAATGTTTTCCGCCTCGATTTGCGGCTCTATTGCCTCAGGCAGATTGAAGATTACCTCATCATCAGTTGAGACCGGAAAGCCTGCCTTTAAAACCGCAGTGCCGTTGACTGTGACGCCGCCTTCTTTGATCAGTTTTTGAATAAAAGATCTGGACAGAGAATCAGTAAGAAAGCCAAGCGCTTTGTCGATCCGTTCTCCGTCCAGTTCTTCGGTAATCTGAAAATGATATGTTTTCATTCTGTTTTTTGTCCGGGAATGATATAATCCAGATCTTCGTTGTTGTAATAAAAAAGTATCAGTATGACCAGCAGCGCCATGGAAACGGTAATACAACAGTCAGCCACATTGAAAATCGGGAAATTAATCAGTTTAAAATAAATAAAATCAACCACAAACTGCTGCGTAATTCTGTCTATAAAATTACCAACCGCGCCGCTTAAAATGACGATCAGGGTATAAACCAGCGGCAGATATCTGCTCTTCCTGCTCAGATGCACAATTTCACAGAGAGCAAGCACGATAAAAACAACAGTCAATATATAAAACAGCCACTGCATGCCCTGAAAAGTCCCCCAGGCCGCTCCGGTGTTTTCCAGATAATGAAGCTCAAATACGCCGTCAATCAGCACAAGAGGACCGTCCTGTAAGGCTGCGGACGCCCAGTTTTTGGTGACTCTGTCAAAGAGCAGAAGAACCGCAAACAGAATCAGAGAAGCAAAAGGCCAGTGTCTTTTCAGAAAATTTTTCATCACGCCTTCATGTCCTCTTCATCAAAACAGATTTCATCAATCGCGGCCAGGATTTCCTCATCTGTTACGGTCCGGTCGATAAATGCCTTGCCAATTCTTTTGAGCAGAACAAATTTAATGGAACCTGATTCCATTTTTTTATCGGACTTTGTATAGGCCAGTACCTCCTGGGGGTCAATTCCTTCCACTGTGATCGGCAGATAAAACGGGACAAACATATCCCGCACCTCATAGTACTCTTCCGCTGTGATCAGCTGCTTTTGATAGGAAATAAAAGCGGCGGCCACACACCCCAAGGCAACGCACTCTCCATGCAGCAGTTCGAAACCCTTGGCCTTCTCAATCGCGTGTCCGATCGTATGACCAAAATTTAAAAGCGCCCGCTCGCCCTGTTCGTAGGGATCCTTTTCCACCACCAGCTTTTTGATGGTGCAGCTCTGATAAATCATGTCCTCCAGGACAGTTTTGTCCTTGCTGCAGATTTCGTACATATTGTCGATCAGCCAGGTATAAAAGCCCTCATTTTTAATCAGCCCATGCTTCATGACCTCCGCGAAGCCATTAAAAAACTGTCTGCCGGACAGCGTATCGAGCGTATCGACATTCATATAGACTAAAACAGGCATTTTGAAAGCGCCGACCATATTTTTATAGCCGTCAAAATCCACACCGGTCTTGCCGCCGATCGAAGAATCGCACTGTGCAAGCAGCGTCGTCGGGACCTGAATATAATCCACACCTCTCAAATAGGTGGCCGCTATATATCCCGTTACATCTCCAACCACACCGCCGCCAAGAGCAAGCAGCATATCCTTCCGGTCAAAGCCCTTCCCAATCAGAAATCTGTAGGCTTCCCTGACGGTGTCCAGCGTCTTGTGCTCTTCACCGGCCTCAAAAGCGTAAATGGTTACAGATCTGCAGACACCTTCAAGCAGATCGGCCAGCCTCTGCGCATACAGCGGAGCCACATTTGTGTCCGTAACAATGCAGATTTTTTTATCAGCAGCGCCAAGCTTTTCTAACTCCGGCAATATTTCCTCAAATCCCTGTGTAATGACAATATCATAACAGGGTTTTCTGTCTTTTAAAATCGGTATACGTTGTGCCATAACTGTCTCCTGACTCTAAGAAAGCTAAGAAAGGCTTCCCCGGCCTAAACCAGGGAAGCCCTGCCGCAATCTGATTAATATGTATCTTCCTGTGAATTCTGCCCGAAAACTTCCAGGAAATCACCGGAAATTTCCACGGATTCAGGTGTTACGATAAAAATACGCTGAGATATTTTCTGCAGATTACCATTCATGGCGTAACAGCTGCCGGATGTAAAATCCAGAATTCTCTGTGCCGAGAGCTCGTCGATATCCTCCAGGTTGAGAACCACCGTACGGTTCTGCAGCAGGGTATCCGTAATATCACGGGTTTCGTCCACTTTTGTAGGTTTAATCACACAAACTTCCATGCTGCCTCCTATATTCGTATTACGCTTCTGCCTCATAGGCACCGGTCTGCTGGCCTTTTTCGGTGTTTTGGGGGATGGTTCGGGATCCGGTACCGCTCTCAGATTACTGACCGGGGTCCGCTCAGGCTCCTCATAGTCCTCCTCATCCACAGCTTCGTCATACTCTTCGTAATCTTCGTCCTCGTCATCCTTGCCAATGGAAATGAAATCGGCCAATTGCTTCATCACACTCATGGAAAACTCCTTTATTCGCATCGTCCTTTGATGGACCGACTGTATTACACTCTCTTTATTATCGCCTTTTTTGCATGTAATGTCAACTGTTTATTCTCAAACCATGATACAAAAAGTTTACAGAATTACTCATAGATAATATCATTTTCACTCACGGCATCGGCATTCAGCACAATGTAATCGTAAGCGCTCAGGCCATAGGTGGTATTGGACTGTACAATGGCATAGAGTTCGTTCTCCTCTAAAATCGTAATCTGTCTGAATTCCGCATATCCCTTATTGATATTATAAACGCCTGTCAGCGTTCCGGTCGTATAAACCTGATAAACGTCGGAGCTGTCAAGTTTATAGATTCTCGTCCCCTGACTGACTGCCGTTTCATCCAGATAATATTGATTCTCCTTGAGCGAATACGGCTCTACTTCGGTTCTGGTAACTGTCAGGCCATCCTCCCCGTAAGTTTCAACCAGAATGTAATACGCGTCCTCCTCCTCCACATAAGAGACATACTCCTCCGGAACAAGATAGAAGGACTTTTCAACGATAGAGGAAACCGGAATCTTTAAGCCGGTCTCATCTTCTGAAATAATCTCAATTTCCAGAAAACGGTCTGCGGAAAAATTGACACTGCCGCTTTGAAAAGAAAGAACCAGCAGCGTTTCCCCAAGGCTGTTGACGGCAGTGGATACATCTGCCCAGAGCAGGAGGTCATTTTTCAGGAAACGGACCTGTACCACTTCTTCACTCAGGTAATATTCGAGCTTTTCCTCGTCTACACCGGTCAGGACAACGTCATATTTTTCGGAAGGTATGATTTTATATACTGCATCACCTTCCGAGACAAGTGTATTGCTGACTAACTCGGTGCGGGAATAATCCGTCTGTTCAATCAAAGCAGAGGTGACTTCCTCCACCGCAAGATCTTCCAGGCCGTCTGTCCAGTAAGCGACAAGCCCGCTGTCCGCAGCATAATGATATGCGATCATGCTGCTGGTGCTGTCATACAGGGAGCTGATATTCTCCAGCAAAAGAGTATTCACCAGCTTGTCCGTCTGTGAAGTCAGCGTAGAGTGAAGATCGTACACCGAAGAAAAACTGTCATCGCTGTATTTTTCCAGAAATGTATCGATCAGATATCGAAATTCCTCCTTATCACTGTCGGTCAGAGAATTTTCATCCGCGTTCAGCAGATCCGTGTAATCCTTGATGGTGCCGCTGGAGTCCAGCGTGTAGACAAGATTGCCTACCGCAACGCGTTCCTTCTCCGCAGCAAAATAATTGACATAGCCGGCACCGTCACTGTAAACAACCGTTTCTTCTCTGACAATCACTCCGGTATAACGCGTATTCTCCACCAACGAGCCTTCTCTGACCTGATAACTCTGAATCTGCTCCTTGGAAAGATAGGTAGCCACACAGACCATCACATAAATAAATACCACAGCCAGGATAATCACACCGATATTCAGTTTTGACTGTTTGGGAAAGGGGACCACATTGCTTTTGGCGTCTTTTCCTTTCCTTCTGCCGGTATCTTGCGCCATGTATCCTCCAATAAGAATGGAGAATGTGCCGCGGCACATTCTCCACATGTTTTCTGCCTTTATCCTGTCCTACACGGCGACTGCAATATCAGATTTTAACGCTTCCGGAATATCCTCACCGTCAAGAGAAACACTGATGGTGAAATCCACATGGAACTTTTCTGAGAGTTTCTTGATTTTCTGAATGGTAGATGTTATATCCTGTCCCTCCAGAGCTGCGATCTTCAGGAAACCGTCTATGTATACAGCCTGCAGATCGTGATCCTGTGAGATAATGCCGGACAGAAAACCAACAAATTCGTCCGCATCCGTGATCATGTAATCAGTCACATTGATCAGACGGATTTTATTATTTAATTCATACATATGCTTGGTGCTCTTGTCAAGATAGACAATGTTGCCTTCCACGGATTTGATGTGGTTATTTGCCTTATCCAGTAATTCCTTTGTCTTGCCCTTGCCCTTGTCGCCAACAATTAACTGAACCATATGTAGTCCTCCTAAATGTGAAATTGTGATTGTATTATAGTAAATCTGCCGTCAAAAAGCAACCTTTTTCATAAATTCTTCAAAAGGAGCCCAACTCATTAATCAGTTCCAGCATGGTCTTCATTTCCCCGTAAACGGAATCTCTGTCATAACTGTCCAGGATAATGCCGATATAGGGATTGCCGCTTGCGTCCTTGACATAAAGAGCCAGACACTGCCCGGCCTGATCTGTATATCCGGTTTTTCCGCCAAGTATGGTGATATTCTCCGGAGTCACATAAAGCTGTTTAAAATAGGCGTTGGTTGTATTCACGCTAATGGTCTTCGCCGTGCCGTATGCGTCATAATAGGTGGTCGTATAACTGGACTGGGAAATGATCTGCGTGATCGCTTCATATTTGACCGCTTCCTGGAAAATCAGGTAGAGGTCATACACAGTCGTATAATGATCATTGTCATGAAGTCCGTGCGGATTGGTAAAATGCGTATTGGTCGCACCGAGCGCATTGGCCTCCTCATTCATCATTTCCACAAATTCTTCTACGCTGCCGCCGATATTTTCCGCTATCAGGTTTGCCACGTCATTGGCAGAATAAATCAGCAGAATATTCAGGGCCTGCTCCAGCGTCATGGTATCACCTGCGGAAAGCCCTGCCAGCTGCGCGCCGCTTTCCGTAATCGTCACCGCGTCAGTCGCAGTCAGCGTCTGATCCAGGCTTCCGTATTTGACAGCCACAAGCGCGGTCATCAGTTTGGTCAGACTGGCCATATACAACCTGGAATGCATGTTGTACGCATATATGACTTCGTGGTTTGTCAGATCAAATAATCCCGCAGCAGATGCATATTCAATTTCAAAATCATCGAAAGATACACTGGTCTCTCCCACTGCAAGATTCGCCGCAAAAGATGTGGCGCGCTCCTCGGTCGAAACCGTGATCAGTTCATAGCTGTTATTGCCCTCCTGCTCCTCAAAGGCCGCTTTGAGCTCGGTGCCGCAGCCGGTCAGAAAAGCCATGACCAGACTGACACACATGAGAAAAGCAACAGCTTTTTTTCTACCTGTAAGCTTCACGCCAATCCAAATCTCCTCTGTCCATTGCTCTGATCATGATCTCTGCGCTTGCCAGATTGGTGGCAAGCGGGATATTGTGCATATCGCACAGCCGTATGGTATTGTCCACATTCGGTTCGTGAGATTTCGGGGAAAGCGGATCCCTTAAAAAGATAACCAGATCGATCTGATTCTGCTCGATCTGTGCGCAGATCTGCTGCTCTCCACCCAGGTGACCGGCCAGTAATTTATGAATAGAGAGATTTGTCACTTCCTCAATCAATCTTCCTGTCGTTCCCGTAGCATACAATTCATGTTTGGAAAGCAATACGCGGTACGCGATACAAAAATTCTGCATCAGTTTTTTCTTGTTGTCATGTGCGATCAATGCAATGTTCATGCCGCAATACCCTCTCTCTTTTTTCTTTGCTGTAATTTAATGTTCAGTACAAAGCCTATCCCCATATACAGGCTGAGTAATGAAGTGAGTCCGTAACTGATAAAGGGGAGCGTCAGACCGGTATTGGGCAGCAGAAGCGTTGCCACACCGATATTGAAAAATGTCTGAAACCCGATCCAGGCGGCTACCCCCGCCGCCACAAGACGCCCGGCCAGATCCTTCGCCTTATACGCCACATAAAGGCACTCCAGTACAATGGAAAACAATACCGCTATTACTGCCAGACTGCCCTTGAAGCCGAATTCCTCACCGATGACGGCAAAGATAAAATCCGTATGAGGCTCCAGAATATAACTGCCGTTTTTTAAACTGGTCACCTCGTTGTTTTTGTATCCCTTGCCGTTCAGCTGCCCGGAAGCAATGGCTTTCACACTGTATAACTGCTGCCATGCAGTATCAGGATACTCCTCCGGATACAGGTAAGCCAGAATTCTCTCCTGCTGATGCGATGCTAACAGTGTGGAATCCGGCTGGATCGCGAGAAAAATGAAAATCGCGCCCACCGGAATCACAATTGCCAGCGCAGTCACCACGTATTTCCAGCTGATACCGCCCGTAAAAATCAATGTACACAGTATCGTAGCAATCACGATGGTCGTGGAAAGGTCAGGCTGTTTTAAAATCAGGTAGGCCGGAACGGCGAACAACAACGCGATAATCAGAAGAAACCACGGCTTGTTGATCTCACTCTTATGTTTCATAATAAACTGTGCCAAAAATAAAATCAATAGTAATTTCGATATTTCCGATGGCTGAAAAGTAAAACTTCCGATCTGAATCCATCGCTGCGCATTGTTGGCACTGTCGCCGATTTCCGTATACAGTGTCACAAATAAGAGAACAACCATAAAAGCATAGATCATCCAGTAAAGCTTCAGAATCTTTGTGTAATCGATCACGGAAATAATCAGCATCAACACAATTCCTATGCCAACACCCATGATCTGTCTGCTCTGATAATTCTCATTTGCGCTGCCGATGGCATACACCCCCATAACCGAAGCGATAATCACCAGAGCAACCAGGCGAAAATCATAATATCTCCATTTGTATTTTTTGAGCATTCTTTCTCCCTTCCGTACGTAAAAGGCTCAGAACTTACTTTCCATTTCCGATATCCAGAATGGGAATATTGGCGCTTAAGACAGGGTTTTTGGCACCCCTGTCCGTGTTTGCCGTTTTGCTGATCTGGATTTCCATGCTGTCCACATCAATCTTCATATATTTGGAAATCACTCTGGCAATGTCATTTTTAATCATCTCCATGGTCTCGGCGGAACAGTTGACCCTGTCGGAAATCAGCAATATTTTAAGACGATCCCTGGCCACCTCCCTGGAGCTTCTGCGTCTGAAAAAGTTTCTCATATCGCTGCCTCCTAACCGGTCGTATGGAAAATACCGGAGATTCTGGTCCAGAACGTGATCCTGCCGCCAATCTCCATATTGAGGGGAACATCCTTGCCGGAAACCCTGTAGGAAATATTCTGATAGGCTTTTCCTGCCGGTGTCATGCTCCCTACAAGCGGTTCTCCCTGATTGGTGGAAATGACCACATGCTCATCATCCGGGACGATGCCGATCAGCGGAACGGATAAAATATCTGTCACATCTGACGCGCTCATCATATCTCCCCTGCGCACCATATCCGGCCGCAGCCTGTTGAGTACAAGCTCAATCTGTGAAAACTCTCTCGCCTCTAAAAGGCCAATAATCCGATCCGCGTCGCGTATCGCCGATACCTCCGGCGTTGTCACCACAATGGCTCTGTCTGCGCCTGCCACCGCATTCTGAAAGCCCTGCTCTATTCCCGCTGGGCAGTCTAAGATGATATAATCGAAGATATCTCTTAAATGCGTCACCAGCTTTACCATCTGAGAAGGGTTGACGCTGGTCTTGTCCCTGGTCTGGGCACAGGGCATTAAGTACAGACTTGGATGCCGCTTGTCCCGGATCAGCGCCTGTTTTAAGCGGCAGCTTCCCTCCACTACATCCACCAGATTATAGACAATGCGGTTTTCCAGTCCCATCACGACATCCAGATTGCGGAGTCCGATGTCCGTATCGATGAGGCAAACCTTGTACCCCATGGCGGCAAGCCCTGTGCCAAGATTGGCGCAGGTCGTGGTCTTTCCCACGCCGCCCTTCCCGCTGGTAACGACTAACACTTCACTCATAAGGAGCTCCTCCAAACAGATTATTGCCGAAATTACGGCTTTCTCCTTAAGTATGTTAAGATTAGTTGTCATTCGCGAGATCAGAGGAAGCCATGTTGGAAGCATCCGAATGCGTAACCTCATCTTTATCTTCTGCAAAATAATATTCAAAAATCTGCTCGGCCAGCTGTGACGCGTACGAAGAGCTGTAGCCATAGCAAATACGGCAGGCAACACTGATTTCAGGATCATCGTAGGGCGCGTATCCCACAAAAAGCGCGTGGTCAGGACGCGAGGAACTCTCCTGCGCGGTACCGGTCTTACCGGCAACAGCAACAGTCTCCTCCAGATCAGTAAATACGCTGGAATTTGAAACTACCGCGCGCATTCCCGTCCAGATCGTATCCCATGTGCTGTCAGCAAGATCCACTGTATTTCTGACCTCGGCCTCATATTCCTCTAAAACACTGCCTTCCGAATCTGTCAGCTTGTCCAGGAGCGTCAGGTTATAACAGGTCCCGCCGTTGGCGATCGTCGTCACATAACGGGCCATGCCAACTGTCGTGTACGAGTTCGTGCCCTGTCCGATTGCGGAAAGCACAGGCAGTTCAGTGGAAACCTGCGGTTCAGATTCTGAAATCTCCACCCCGGACGTTTCCGTCAGGCCGAAGAGATCAGCATAATAAGCCAACGTCTCAAGGCCGAGTTCGGCGTCATAGTCTCCGTTTTCATCCAGGCTCAGCTGATACCCCACCTCATAAAAGAAGTAGTTGCAGGAATGCCGAATCGCCTGAGCCGCCGTCAGAGAGCCATGTGCACCCGGATAAATCCAGCAGCGATAGGAAGCTGTCGTAAAACGGTCAAAAATACCGGTGCAGGTAATCCTCGTATCCGTATCAATTACACCCGTCTCAAGTCCGGCCGCAGTCGTTGCCATCTTAAAGGTGGAACCGGGCGCCGATTTCTGCTGCGTCGCGTAATTATACAGCGGGTTGGACTGATCAGACTGCAGCGTCGCATAATAATCCGCGTCAACGGAATTTGCCATTTTATTATTGTCATAGCTCGGATAGGAAACCAGGGCAAGAACCTTGCCGGTATTCACATCCGTCACAACCACGCTGCCTGCATACGGATCCAGCGCCAGCTGCGCCGGTGTGATATCCAGATTCTGTATCCTGTCAATCATAAACTGATAGGCTGAGGTCTCGCCGGAATACAGCGCCTCAATTGTCTCATCATCCAGATCCACGATTTCCTGTTCAATCAGGATCTTGCAGACCTGTGTGCCGGTGATGGTATCTGTCTGAATCATATATTCAATGATCAGCTTCTGATAAGCGGAGGATTCCTCAGCGGCCTCAAACATAAATTCGATCAGCTTATCAAAAATTTCCTGTGAATCCGCGTAATCGCTTTCCAGATCGAGCTGTGTCACATCGATCCAGTTCTGCGAGATACAGTATTCCAGATATTCCGTCATGGAAATGGATTCATCGGTAAACCAGGCCTGGTACACCTCGTCAGACGTATCAACCAGATCCATATCAATGACACCATATCCTTTCAGAATTTCAATCAGCTGTTCCTGATATGCCTGATACTCCACGCTCAGTTGATTATAAGCCGTTTTGCCATAATAAACTTCATTGTACAGCGCTTCATACCGGTTCTGTTTATAAGACAGATAAGCGGAATAAACCTCCTGCTCCACTTCACCGGCATCGTCCCCTGCCATATTGGAAAGGCTGATGACATTATTGGAAAACAGCGCGTTGTACACATCGTAAATCGGAATAATGATATCAGAGCTGTCCTCATTATCCGCCATGGTATAGGTTTTTACATTTCGTATCTTCGCCACCAGTATACCAGCAATACTCTGTTCCAATATGTCGTAACATGCGATCTGCAGTTCAGAATCAATCGACAAATAAACATCATTTCCGGCAGTCGGAGAAACATAACCTTCGGTATCCAGAACGCTTCCGACAGTGTCCACATAAACGGTCTCATAGCCTTTCACGCCCTGCAGTTCCAGCTCCATATACTGCTCAATGCCTGTCTTTCCCACCACATCACTGGAGGTATATCTGGCTTCCTCTCCGTTTTCCACAAGCTGGGCGTTCAGATCTTCCAGCTCCGTGCTGCTGATTTTACCCGTATAACCCAGGATCTGTGAAAAATACTCGCCGTACGTATATCTGCGGACAGTGTCCTGCTCGATGGAAACACCCTGCAGCTGGTCAATATTTTCCATAATAACAGCCACAGTGGCCTCGCTGACGTCTGTAGCCACTGTAGTACCCAGATAAACCTGATAGGAAACCAGGCTCATCGCATAACGGATTGTGACAATCTGCAGGACCTCGGTTTTGGTATAGCCCTTCCCGATTGTAAAAATATCATTTCCGTCTTCATCCTGCAGCACGTTTCCTTCATCATCCGTCTCATATTCTCCCACCGCAAATCCATAGGTGGAATCGCCGGCCAGATACTGCATCATCTCTTCCGCCGTTGCTGTTTCCTGCTCATAGGTCAGATCTTCTATATAACTTTTTCCATATACATCCGCCTTGAAACGTAACAGCGTGGTCCCGCTGACATCGTACTGATAAACGCCGTTCTCATCCAGATAGATATGAAAGTCACTGTAAATGCTGTCCCCGTTTTTCTCGATCATTTTGATCAGCGTATAAATATTTTCGTTCAGAAGCTGATTTTTGGTGCTGGAGCTTTCATAAACATCCTCAATTTTGACCGTATAAGAAAGCTCATTGTAGGCCAGAAGAACACCATTGCAGTCATATATATTGCCGCGCGTCGCGGAGATGGTTTTTGTTTTCTGAATGGAGAGCTCATATTCCTCCAGATAGGTTTCCCCCTCTACGATCTGCAGAATAAAAAGCCTGTGTACCAGTGCGCAGATACAGACAGCAAATATAACCCCCATAAGAAACAGTCTGGAACTAAGTATCCTTCTGATCCAATCTCTGAATGTTTCCAACATCTGTTTCTTCTTTCTCCTTCTCCTTCAAATCAATACGCCTCAGGCGTTGGGCAATCAGCGTAATAAAAGGTAAACAAACAACTGCAAGAAGCAGCGTATAGACCAGTTCGGGCAGAATAATGCTCTGAAAATAACTCTGAAAATCAAATCTGCCGCGCAGCAGGAAATTTGTCACGTACATGACGAAATTGTACATCAGGTCAGACACCGCAACTACCACGATGGGAAAAATGAATTCATCTTTATAAAAAAAGCGCGCCATGCTGCCGGCAAAAAAAGCAATCAGCAGATAAAACAGACCGTAAACGCCCAGTACAGATCCATAAAAGATATCACAGAGCAGTCCGCAGATCATCCCCGTCACCATGCCAGTATTCATTCCCTGCTGAAAGCTGGAAAAAACGGTCAGCAGAAGGAGGACGTTGGGGGAGATCCCGTTAAATGTAAATTTTGGAAAAATGGTAGTATGCAGAATATATGCCAAAAGAATCAGCACTGCCTGCAGACAGCATTTTCTGACTGCCTTTAACAATTACTTATTCCTCCTCGTAGGTTTCCTTTAACTCCAGTATGACCAGAACCTCCTCCAGATGATTGAAATCGACGGCAGGCAGAATGGTGCCGGATTTGGTCATATTATTCGCATCTGTCTCAATAGACTGAATATAACCGACGACCAGGCCGGGAAGAAATTTGTCGCTGATATTGCTGGTCACGACCTTGTCTCCGACTGCTGCGGAATCCGTTGTATCCAGCAAATCGGAAAAGCTGATGATCCCATCGCTCTGGATCAGGGAAAGATCCCCCTCCACCAGCAGATTGTCCTGTGTAGAAAGAAGCTGGCTCATGATATAAACATCATCGGATATGATGGAAGTCACACGGGCCCAGTTGGGCCCTACTTTTGTAATAATTCCCACCAGACCGCCGTCAGCAATCACATTCATATTGACAGCGAGGCCATCGTTTGTGCCTTTGTCGATCACAAAAGAATAATACCAGTTGGTACTCTCGCTGGATACAATCCGCGCTCCGGTTTTCGTATAGCTCTCATATTCCTCATCCAGGTCATAAAGCTTGCGCAGCTCATTCAGTTCATATCTGTCCTGCTGCAGACGATTGTTTTCTACCGTAAGCTCATCCACCTGTTCCTGCAGGCTTTCATTTTCCGCGATCAGCTCCTGCATATCGGCAAAGAGATCAGCACGGTCAGTTAAAAATGTACCCGCCACAGAAATGCCCTTCTGAAACGGTATCACGACATATCCGGCCACATAGCTTAACGCAGTGTCAAATACACTTGTAAAGATACTGAGAACCAGAAGCAGGCAGCAAAAGGCAGATAAAGCAAAAAGGAGATATTTACTGGGTATCGTAAATTTTTCTCCCTTTTTTTTGATTACCGGACTCATTTATTCATTCCTTCTACTGCAAATGCGACTGTTTTGAAATAGTCCTCATTGATAACCTTGGAAAGACCGACCGCCACGCTCGTAACCGGGTTCTCTGAGCAGATCACCTTCAGCCCCGTACCCGCTGCCAGCTGCTCGGCAAAATGCGCGATCTGAGACGCACCGCCCGTCAGATAAAGGCCGTTGCGGTAAATGTCCGCGGAAAGCTCCGGAGGTGTACGCTCCAGAATCAGCTTGACATGGTCAATGATCGTGGCAAACTGCTCTGACAGAGCCTGATTGATGACTTCCAGGTCAATGGTACGCTCCATAGGCAGGCCGGTCACGATATCTCTGCCGAAAACGACGGCCTTCATGTTGCCATCCTCAAGCTCCCGGATACTGATTTTCAGCTTTTCAGATGTCTTTGAACCAATGACCAGGTTGTACTCCTTGCGGATCGTGGATTTGATGGTCTCATCAAATTTCATGCCGCCGGTTTTGATCAGACGGCTTAAAACAATGCCGCCCAGGGAAATCAGAGATATCTCAGTGGTGTGATAGCCGATGTTGACAATCAGAGCCCCGATGGCGGTTTTGACATCGATTCCCAGCCCCAGGCCGTCCGCTACAGCTTTTTCCACAACAAAAACATCCTTTGCCTTCAGGCCGGCGTTTTTAACAAGGTCATAAAAGGCTCTCTTTTCCACATCGGTAACATCAGTGGGAACAGCCATGTAATAGTCCGCCGGGGCAGGCTTGCCCTTGCAGATATCGGTGATAAAATATCTGACAAGCACCTCCATATCCCGGATATCCGCAATCACGCCGTTGTTTAACGGAAAGGACACCCTGATATTGGACGGCGCCTTCTCATACATTTCGTATGCACTGTCTCCGTAGGCGAAAACGTTTTTCTTATTCTCGATGGCAATCATATTTTTCTCGATGACAAAGCCATCATCATTCTGTGAATAAATTTTAATGTTGTTGGTTCCCAGATCGATCCCGAATGCGTTTGTTCCCAAAGTATCTTACCCCTTTCTATGTCAGTTCAAGCTCACGAAAGCTTGTATATGTATGATCTCCGATAATAATATGGTCTATCAGCGGTATATTTAACAGATTACCGTTCTCCACGATCCTGGCCGTAATATTCTGATCCTGCAGAGAAGGAGTCGGATCTCCGCTCGGATGATTATGCAGAAGGATGAGTCCGCAGGCATTGTGTTTTAAGGCCGCGATAAAAATTTCCCTTGGGGATATCAGGGAAGCGTTCACCGTCCCGCTTGACAGCGTTTCCTCTCCCAGGTAGTTCCCGCGGCCGTCTAAAAATACAGCCATAACCCGCTCTGTCTTTAAATGACGCAGCTTTTCCATATAGTAGGCTGCCACCTTGGAGGAATCCATAAAGGACATTTCGTGATAAATTCTCTGCTGCGACATACGCCGGGACAGCTCCGCCAGCGCCAGAACCTTAACCGCCTTCACTTCTCCAATACCGTGAATCTGCAGCAAGTCCTCAAGCGTCAGCTGGTAAAGAACGGTCAGATTGTCCTGCAAACCGCAGGAATTTAAAATATCCTCCGCCAGCTGAACAGCGCTTTTATCCTTTGTACCGGTTCTGAGAATCACCGCCAGCAGCTCCGCGTCCGTCAATGCGCCGGGGCCGCTGTTGATAAAGCGTTCATAAGGCATGGCCTGTGTTGTAATGTCAGATTTCATCTTCGCCTTTCCCTCTCCAGGCGCGGCTTAAAAGAATCCGAAACATAGTTAGTTTACCATAAAAACCTTCTTATGTATACCGATAAAAAGAAAAATTTCTCCAACGAATTATGACAATTCTGTGATAAGCCCCGCGGCCAGAAGCGACTGCACACTTTTTAAAATGCCGAATTTGGCATGCGGCCAGGTCAGCCCTCCCTGGAAGTAAACCGTGTAAGGAGGCTTCATGGGACCGTCTGCCGACAGTTCAATACTGGAACCGGAAACAAAGGCACCGGCCGCCATGATGACAGGGGCATCGTAGCCAGGCATATCCCAGGGCTCAGGTGTCACAAAGGAATCTACCGGGGCTGCAGCCTGAATGCCCTGACAGAAAGCAATCACGCTCTCCGGTTTTCCAAAGGTCACGGCCTGGATGATATCATGCCGGGGCGTATCCGCCTGTGGGAACACTGAAAATCCCAGTTTTTCGTAAATATTTGCCGCAAAAATGGCGCCCTTTAAGGCACTGGCAGTCACTGTTGGAGCCAGGAAAAGACCCTGGTAAAAGCTCTGCAGGATGCCAAGGCTGGCGCCGACTTCCTTGCCGAGGCCGGGGCTTGTCAGGCGGTAAGCTGCGTTTTCCACACATTCTTTTGTCCCGACAATGTAACCGCCGATGGGAGCCAGTCCGCCGCCAGGGTTTTTGATCAGGGACCCGACGGCCATATCCGCCCCCACATCTGTCGGCTCGATGGTCTCCACGAATTCACCGTAACAGTTATCCACCATACAGATGACATCCGGTTTGATCCCCTTTATGAAAGTAATCAGCTCGCCAATTCTTTCAACGGATAAGGTGGGCCGGGTGGCATATCCCTTGGAACGCTGGATCGTGACAAGCTTTGTGCGTTCGTTAATGGCCCTGCGGATGCCTTCATAGTCAAAAGAACCGTCTTCAAAAAGGTCCACCTGCGCATAGGTGACGCCATATTCCGCGAGAGAACCTTTGGATGGACGGATGCCGATTACTTCCTCCAGCGTATCGTAAGGCTTGCCGACGGGGCTTAAAAGCTCATCTCCCGGGCGGAGGTTGCTCATCAGAGCCAGGGCCAGGGCGTGTGTACCGCAGGTAATCTGCGGGCGAACAAGGGCGTCCTCTGTGTGAAAAATTCTGGCGTAGACTTCCTCCAGGGTATCTCTGCCGATATCGTTATAGCCGTAGCCGGTGGTGCCGGTAAGGCAGGCTTCGCGGACTTTGCTTTCCTGCATGGCCTTTAAGACTTTCATCTGGTTGAATTCGGCTGTGCGGTCGATCAGGGCAAAGCGGTCTTTTAATGTTTCAAGGATGGATTCGCCGTAGTTGAATACAGGTTCTGAGATGCCGAGGGAGGCATATTGTAGTTTAAGTTGCTGGTCAGTCATGTTTGCGGTTCCTTCTGTAATGATTTCTATATTTCCGCATTTCTGACGAATAAAAACTCGACGGCGCGCTCATCGCAAAGCACCGTCTAAGCTTTTATTCGTCAGAAATGCTGCTTTAAACAAATTTATACATCGCGCTCAGAATTGTCTCATCATCCGCATAGTCCTGCCGGTTGAGCCATATGACGTCACGTTCACGCTTAAACCAGGTAAGCTGGCGCTTGGCAAAGTGACGGGTGTCACGCTTGATGCGGTAAATGGCTTCGTCAAGAGAAATTTCTCCGTTCAGGTAATCGATGATTTCTTTATAGCCGAGGCCCTGCATGGATGTCATGGAGCGGTCGCAGCCCATTTGCAGCAGGCTTTGTACTTCGTCCACCAGTCCGGCCTTTATCATCTGATCCACACGGTCATCGATCCTCGCATAGAGCTTTTCACGGTTGTCTGTCAGAACAAAGTATGAAAAATCATAAGTGCTTTCCCTGACGCGCTGTTCTGCGTTATGTTGGGAAATCGGCCGGTTGGTCTGGTGATAAAATTCCAGCGCGCGGATGACGCGCCTGGTATTATGCGGATGGATTTCCTTCGCGGCATCAGGATCGACAGACTGAAGCATCCCATAGAGCGTGTCCGCACCGGTTTTAGTCGCTGCCAGCATTTCCAGCTCTCTGCGGTAAGACGTATCACCGTCATTTTCCGTAAAATCAATATCGTAGAGCACTGCCTGAATATAAAAGCCGGTACCGCCTACAAGGATCGGAATCTTTCCCTGTGCATAGATTTTTGCCATGGCCTCCCTGGCCATCTGCTGAAATATCACAACATTGAAGGGCTCCCAGGGCTTTAAGCAGTCGATCAGATAATGGTCCACGCCGTCCATCTCCTCCGGACAGATTTTAGCAGAGCCGATATCCATGTATTCGTATACCTGCATGGAATCTGCGGATATGACCGCGCCGTTCAACGCTTTTGCCAGACGGATGGAAAGACCGGTCTTTCCCACCGCAGTAGGTCCGGTCAGAATAATCAGTTTTTTCTTTTCCATTTTCAATATCTGTTCCGATAAAGAATTTGCCATTTATACAATCCGTTTGAACTTCTTTTCAATCTCCTGTTTGGTCATGGAGATGATAACCGGGCGGCCGTGCGGACAGAAATAAGGATTTTCCAGACTGAGAAGCTCGTCAATCAGTGCCTCCAGCTCCGGCCGGGACATGGACATATTGCCCTTCACGGCGGATTTGCAGGCCATACTGGCGAGTTTATCCTTCACCACCTCAAAATCACCCTGAACCGGCCCCTGCGAAAGCTCGTCGAGAACCTCCGTAAAAAGCTCCTGATAGCTGCAGCCGTACAGATCAACGGGAACGCCCCGGATCACATAGGAATGCTCCCCGAATTCCTCCAGTTCAAAACCCAGCGCGGCAAACGCGTCCAGGTGCTGGGAAAGCACCCTCTCCTCTTTCGCATCCACATGTACGACCTGCGGCGGCATCAGCCCCTGCGTCAGCACGTTTTTCTCCCGCATGGCTTTGACCGGACGTTCGTATTTCACCTTCTCATGGGCTGCATGCTGGTCAATCATATAGAGGCGGTCGCTGTAGGCGATGATCCAGTAGGTTTTGAAAACCTGCCCGATGATTTCGTAGCTTTCGCGGCTCTTTGGCGTAAGGAATTCCGGGGTGAAAAGAGTCGATTGCTCCGCGTTTTCTATGATCAGTTCGGGGATCACGGGCTTAGCAGCAGGCTCTGACGTTTTCTCTGATACGAGTTCCCGTTTCATATCAGATTTCTGATTTTTGTCAGATTTCTGAGCCGGGTCAGGCTCCCGACTCTGTACCGGCACGTTGACCGGATCTTTGTCAGGCATCAGAATGCTAAGATTTTGTGCCGCAGTATTCGGCTTATTTTTCCCAAATAAATCCATAATCGACGGTTCTGCTACCGCATTTTCATCTGCATGTGCAGCCGTGTTCGCATCTGTATCAGAAACAGCGTCAGGCATGTCAAAACTCACCTCAAAAGAAGGCGCATCCGACTTATCAGACGTCCTAGCAATGCCGCGCAGAAACGGCTCCGGCGTTTTTGACGGCACCCGGTCTGCAGGCGTGCTCTTCGCTTCCGCCTCCTCTTTTCCGAAGGCATGCTCCACAATCAATTCCCAGCTGCGGAGCACATTCGTGATTGCCTTTACAGTCGTCTGATATACTGCCTGCTCCTTAAGAAAACGCACCTCCATCTTGCTCGGATGGACATTTACATCTACAGTCTCAGCCGGCATCATAAAATGCAGCACCACAAACGGAAATTTGTGCTGCATCACATACTGCTTGTAGCCGTCCTCGATCGCCTTGGAGATTACCTTGCTCTTTAAATAACGGGAATTGAGAAAATAATGCTCGAAATTGCGGTTGGAGCGGTTGATCTCCGGCTTTCCTAAAAAGCCTCTGATCTGAATATCCCCGTCCGTCACATCGATCGGCAACAGATGATTCGTGATCTCCCTGCCGTAGATGCGGTAAATCACTTCCTTCAGTTCCCCATTCCCGGAGGTATAAAACTTCACCTGGCTGTTCTGCACATATTTAAAGGAAATATCCGGCCTGCTCATGGCCAGATATTCCATCATCTCCGCCACATATCCGGCCTCTGTCGCAGGCTGCTTTAAAAACTTACGGCGCACTGGAATATTGTAAAAAAGATTGCGCACCAGTATTGTCGTGCCCTGCGGCGCACCCACCTGCTCAAACGATTTCTCTACTGCCCCTTCAATCTCATAGCGGGTACCTGCAATGTCGTCCTGCGTCCTTGTGACCAGCTCCACCTGCGCAACCGCCGCGATACTGGAAAGTGCCTCACCGCGGAACCTCATGCTGGAAAGCTGATTTAAGTCCTGCATATTACGTATCTTGCTGGTAGCATGCCTGAAAAAGGCAACCCTCACCTGGTCAGCCGGAATGCCCTCCCCATCGTCCGTAACACGAATCAGATCAATCCCGCCGTTTTTAATCTCCACTGTGATCGCCTTTGCGCCCGCGTCCATGGCGTTTTCCACCAATTCCTTCACCACATTTAATGGCCGCTCCACCACCTCGCCCGCGGCGATCTGATCGATTGTATCCTCTGATAAAACCAATATCTCTGACATCTAACTTTTTCCTTTTGTACAGCCTTAATAAGCCGCCTCAATATAAGTCGCTGCAAGTCTGAGCATGAGGAAACAAAAACTGCTGAACGATTTTTGCGCAACGGAGATGAGACTATTGACAATCGTGGAGGCCTCACCCGAACACGATTGTCACGCCCATAGGCTCATCGGAGTGTTCTGCGCAGCATGAGCGAAGCAGTTTTAGCTTTCTCGTGCGCACCCTATGCCCAATATGCTTGAGGTTTTACCACCTGTTTTTCAGCTGATTCTGCAGCCGGTACAGCGTATTCAGCGCATCCAGCGGCTTCATATTGTTGATATCCAGCTCCTTTAACTCCTTTAAGACATCCTCATCCTTCACCGTATCAAACAAAGACATCTGCGCCAGATCCACCTCATCATAATGCTTCACCGGCTTCGGCTTAGCGGTTGGCACACTGCTCTGACTTTTCAGAATTCCCTGAACCTTCGAAGAAATATCATTCTCCGTCAGCTGTGCCGCGATCTCCTCCGCCCGGTCCGTCACCATCTGGGGAACGCCGGCCAGCTTCGCCACCTGAATACCGTAGCTCTTGTCAGCACCGCCCTTAATGATTTTCCGTAAGAAAACAATATCGTCCCCGCTCTCCTTAACAATCGTGGAGGCCTCACCCGAACACGATTGTCACGCCCATAGGCTCATCGGAGTGTTCTGCGCAGCATGAGCGAAGCAGTTTTAGCTTTCTCGTGCGCACCCTATGCCCAATATGCTTGAGGTTTTACCACCTGTTTTTCAGCTGATTCTGCAGCCGGTACAGCGTATTCAGCGCATCCAGCGGCTTCATATTGTTGATATCCAGCTCCTTTAACTCCTTTAAGACATCCTCATCCTTCACCGTATCAAACAAAGACATCTGCGCCAGATCCACCTCATCATAATGCTTCACCGGCTTCGGCTTAGCGGTTGGCACACTGCTCTGACTTTTCAGAATTCCCTGAACCTTCGAAGAAATATCATTCTCCGTCAGCTGTGCCGCGATCTCCTCCGCCCGGTCCGTCACCATCTGGGGAACGCCGGCCAGCTTCGCCACCTGAATACCGTAGCTCTTGTCAGCACCGCCCTTAATGATTTTCCGTAAGAAAACAATATCGTCCCCGCTCTCCTTAACGGCAATGCAGTAATTGTTGACATTGTCCATCTTATCTTCCAGCTCCGTGAGCTCGTGATAATGCGTGGCAAAGAGTGTCTTCGCGCCCAGAAGTCGCTTGTTGCTGATATGCTCAATCACCGCCCAGGCGATGGCAAGGCCGTCGTAGGTCGAGGTCCCGCGGCCGATCTCATCCAAAATCAGCAGGCTTTTGCTGGTCGCGTTGCGCAGAATATTGGCAACCTCGTTCATTTCCACCATAAATGTGGACTGACCACTGGCCAGGTCGTCGCTCGCGCCTACCCTGGTAAAAATACGGTCCACCAGGCCGATGTCCGCGCTTTTTGCGGGCACAAAGGAGCCGATCTGCGCCATCAGAACAATCAGCGCACTCTGGCGCATATAGGTCGATTTACCGGCCATATTGGGGCCTGTAATGATACTGATGCAATGCTTTCCGTTATCCAGGTAGGTATCGTTCGGGATAAACATGTCATGCTCGATCATGCGCTCCACCACCGGATGCCTGCCCTCTTTGATGTTAATCAGCCCTTTTTCATTGATATTGGGTCTTACATAGTGATTCTGCTCCGCCACCACAGCCAGAGACGCATATACGTCCAGCTTTGCCACCGCCCTCGCGGTCGCCTGAATGCGGTCTGTCTGCGCAAAAATCTGATCGCGGATATGACAGAAGACATCGTACTCCATCCCGGTGAGCTTGTCCTCCGCGTTCAGGATCAGATTCTCCATCTCCTTTAATTTTGGCGTGGTGTAGCGCTCCGCGCCGGTCAGCGTCTGCTTGCGGATATAATCCTCCGGCACCAGATCCTTGTAGGAATTGGTCACCTCGAAATAATAGCCGAACACTTTATTATATTTAATCCGCAGATTTTTAATCCCGGTGCGTTCCCGGTCCTCTGCTTCCAGCTGGGCGAGCCAGTCTGTCCCCTCCGTTTTGGCCCGGCGCAGCTCGTCAATGTCCTTATCATAGCCGTCCTTGATCATGCCGCCCTCCCGGACGGAAAATGGCGGTTCATCGACAATAGCAGCCTCGATCAGCTGACAGATATCCTCCAGCGCATCAATCTCTGACTCGATACAGCCAAGCTCCTGACTCTTACAGTCAGTCAGCACAGTCTTAATATGCGGCAGCATCTGAAGCGAGCTTTTGAGCGCAATAAAATCGCGGGGATTGGCGGTGCCGAAGCTGACCCTGCCAATCAGCCGCTCCAGGTCATAAATCGGATTTAAATATTCCCTCACCTCGTCGCGGTATAAGCTGTCCTTCACAAACTCATCCACGGCATCAAGACGCGCCTCGATGCTCTCTTTCTCAATCAGGGGCTGCTCAATCCAGGTACGCAAAAGCCTGCCGCCCATGGCTGTCTTAGTTTTATCCAAAACCCAGAGCAGCGACCCTCTTTTCTGCTTCTCTCTGAGAGTCTCTGTCAGCTCCAGATTGCGTCTGGAGGATGAATCCAGCAGCATGAATTTACTGGTCAGATACGGAGTAATATGCCGGATATGCTCCAGCGAATTTTTCTGTGTTTCCGTCAGGTACTGCATCAGTGCCCCGGCCGCGATTGTGCCGCAGGGGAAGTCATCCAGTCCCAGCCCGATCAGCGTATTTAAGTGAAAGTGACGCTGCAGCGCTTTCCTGCAGTTATTATCATCAAACATATGCGCGGCTAACGGAAATACTGCCATTCCCAGACGGTCACGCAAATCTCCGATGTCCATGCCGCTGACCAGGAAGGGTTCGTTGCACACCAGCTCAGAAGGAGCGTAGCGCATCATCTCATCCTTCAGCTTCTGTAAGTCCTCTACTTCAGTCACATAGTATTCGCCTGTGGAGACATCGCAGGCAGAAATGCCGATACGGCCGGAAATATAGGCGACGCACATGAGGTAGTTGTTTTTATTGTCCTGCAGCGCCTGCGCGTTGGTGACGGTACCCGGCGTCACAATGTGGATGACATCCCGCTTCACCAGTCCTTTGGCCAGCTTCGGATCTTCCAGCTGCTCGCAGATCGCTACTTTATAGCCTTTGCTGACCAGCTTATTTAAATAACCCTCAACAGCATGATAGGGGACACCGCACATAGGGGCGCGCTCCTCTAAGCCGCAGGATTTCCCGGTCAGGGTCAGCTCCAGCTCTCTGGACACAATCTCAGCGTCCTCAAAAAACATTTCATAGAAATCGCCGAGACGGTAAAAGAGAATGCAGTCTTTATACTCCTCTTTTGTTTTCAGATACTGCTGCATCATCGGCGTAACTTCAGCCATTCTGTTATCCAATCTGTTCTCCTATGTAATAAAAACCGGGGCACTTTGTCAGTCTCACCTGCACAAACTTCCCGATCAGATCCTCGGTTCCCGGGAAATGCACCAGTGTATTGTTGGACATTCTGCCGGTCATCAGGCTTTCGTCCTGTCCGTTTTTCTCTTCCACGAGGATTTCCACGGTCTGCCCCTCGTAGAGTCCGATCCGGCTGCGGGAAACCTCCTGCACCTTCTGCAGCACCAGATCAAAGTGCGCTTTCACTTCCGCCTCCGGCACCTGATTCGTCATCGCGGCCGCGGGTGTACCGGTTCGTTGGGAATAAATAAAGGTAAACGCGTTCTCAAACTGTACCTTTTCTATCACGTCGATCGTCTCCAGAACGTCCTCATAGGTCTCCCCCGGAAAACCAACGATAATATCGGTAGAAAGCGCGATATCCGGAATCCTCTCCCGGATTTTGGCCGCCAGCTCCAGATAGGATTCCTTTGTATAAACGCGGTTCATGACTTTCAGTATCCTGGTGGACCCGGACTGCAGAGGCAGGTGCAGATGACGGCAGATTTTCTGTGAATTCGCCATCACCTCAATCAGTTCGTCGGATAAATCCTTCGGATGAGAGGTCATAAAGCGGATGCGCTCAAGTCCCTCAATCTGCTCCACCTGCTGTAAAAGCTGCGCGAAGGTGATGGGCTGCTCCAGGTTTTTACCGTAGCTGTTGACGTTCTGGCCGAGCAGCATGATCTCCACCACGCCGTCCGCCACAAGCGCCTTAATCTCTGCAATAATATCCTCGGGTTTCCGGCTGCGCTCCCTGCCGCGCACATAAGGTACGATGCAGTAGGTACAGAAATTATTACAGCCGAACATGATGTTAATGCCGGATTTAAAGGGATATTTGCGCTCCACCGGCAGATCCTCCACGATCTGATCCGTATCCCTCCAGATATCGATGATCATGTCACCGTTGCTTTCAAACATGGCATTTAAAAGCTCCGGGAAGCGGAAAATATTATGCGTGCCGAAGATCAGATTCACAAAACGATAGCTTTTCTGAAGCTTCTCGATGACGGTCGGCTCCTGCATCATGCAGCCGCAGAGAGCGATTTTCATCTGCGGATTAGACCGTTTATAACGCTTCAGTTCGCCCAGGCGGCCGTACACACGCTGGTTTGCATTGTCGCGGACAGTACAGGTATTATAAATCACAAAGTCCGTCTGCTCTGTTTCTACGATATCGTATCCCACCAGCTGCAGAATTCCGGTCAGCTTCTCACTGTCCCTGGCATTCATCTGGCAGCCAAATGTGACAACGCAGCAGCCAGGTTTTCTGCCCAGCTCCTCAGTCAGAGCTTCCACATGCTTTCGGACTTTTGCCATATAATAATACTGGCGTTTCGTCTCGTCCGCAGGCACAGGGCCGTGAATATCAATTTTTTCGATGAACGCCGCCATTTCTTCGGCGTTGTCTTTATTTACATATACTGCCATGTAATCAATTCCTTTAAAACAAATATGTCACTCACGCTTCAAGCCGACCAGAATTCCCCAACACAAAAAGCGCGGCAGTTTGCCTGTCACGCTTTCAACAATTGGGCCGGCAATTTAAGTCGATTATCATTTTACTGTCAACAGACTGAAATTGCAAGCCCTATTTCAACAGCCTTTGCTGTTTTCAATGATTGTCTGTCCTGACTGCTCTGCATTCAAACGCACGGCCCTGCCAGCTTCAGATATCGCCAGTTTTTCTTCATGTAGAAATCTGAAATTTTCTCCTTGCATTTTATACGCGTAGTCATTAAAATGAGATGATACTAAGGAGCGCTCTTTGCGAAGCCATCCATAATAGTAGCATCTCATTCAGCAAAAGGGCAAGCAAGCTTTATGAATACAAGTGATTTTTATTTCGACCTGCCAAAGGAACTGATCGCGCAGGATCCGCTCGAAGACCGTTCCGCCTCCCGCCTCTTAGTGATGGACAGAGAAAGCGGCGCTGTACAGCATCATCATTTTAAAGAGATCGTGGACATGCTTTTTCCGGGTGACTGTCTGGTCTTAAACGACACGAAGGTTATCCCGGCCAGACTCTACGGCAATAAAACGGACACCGGCGCAGCCATTGAGCTGCTTTTGTTAAAACGCCAGGAAAATGACGTCTGGGAGTGCCTGGTAAAACCAGGCAAAAAATGCCGCACCGGGGCGCAGTTTACCTTCGGTGACGGCAGGCTGACTGCCGAGGTAGTAGACACAAAGGAAGACGGCAACCGCCTGATTCACTTTACCTATGAGGGAATCTGGGAGGAAGTGCTGGACGCCTTAGGAGAAATGCCGCTGCCGCCGTATATCACCCATAAACTGAAGGACCGCGACCGGTACCAGACCGTGTATGCGGCCCACGAGGGCAGCGCAGCCGCACCCACGGCCGGTCTGCATTTCACCAAAGAGCTGCTTAACAAAATTGAAGAAAAAGGCATTAAGCTTGCTTACGTGACGCTTCACGTCGGCCTCGGCACCTTCCGTCCGGTGAAGGTTGACGATGTGACCAAACATCACATGCACAGCGAATACTATGAAGTCTCAGAGGAGACCGCGAAACTGATTAATGACACAAAAGCCGCCGACGGCCGCGTCATCTGCGTCGGCACCACCAGCTGCCGCACCCTTGAGAGTGCCTCCACAGACGACGGTGTCCTGCACCCTGGCTGCGCCAACACAGAAATCTTTATCTATCCCGGCTATCAGTTTAAAATGATGGACGGTCTGATCACCAACTTCCACCTGCCGGAAAGCACGCTGGTCATGCTGGTCAGCGCCTTCGCCGGACGCGAGCATGTCCTGGCAGCCTATGAGGAGGCAATTCAAGAGCGATATCGATTCTTTTCCTTCGGTGATGCCATGTTCATTACAACCGTGATGCCGGAAAATGAATAAATCCGTTGACAAACAGGATTTTAATTTTACAGAAAATATGCTGCCTGCAAACGAAATAAATACACATTCAAAATGGTGCCTGACAGATTGATTTTATATTCCATCAGGCACCTCTATATTATTTTTTATTCATCTTTGCGCTGCCAGTTGACAGCTCACCGCATATTCAATAAAGCTGTTCAGACTCATTTCATGAGAATTTGCATAAATAGCAGCTTCTCTGTGAAGCTCCGGAGAAATTCGAACATTAAAGCTTCCTTTATATGCTTTCTCAGGCATAATCCCCTTCTCCTCACACAATGTCAGATAATCATCAACCGCTGCATGAAAATCCAAAATCAGCTCTTCGGCTGTTGTCCCTTCATAGGAAATCAGGGCACGAACTCCCATAACCTTCCCGTAAAATAATCTGTCGTTTTCAGAGAATTCCACACTCCCAATGTAGCCCTTATAGTGCATGGTGTTATTCATATCAGTCCCTCCTCTTCCAACTTTTCAACCAGCTGTTTAACCTGATACTCCTTCAACTCCCTGCCCGGATGCGGTTTGTGCATCAAGATCGGAGCTCTGCTCTCATTTGTAAATATCACTCTTGACCCGCTTGTTTTTCCTTTATCTGAAATGGTATATCCCAGAGCCCTTAACAAAGTCTCCGCTTCATCAAATGTGAAATCTTTCGGTCTTGCCTTCAGTCTTTTCATCAGTTTTTCCATCTGACCCACAGGCTATCCCTCCTTCACTATTTGATTTTAAATGTAACATATCATATAACGCGGCAAAATGCAACTGAATTTAGTTGCATTTTGCCGTGTTATATCAGTATCATTTCTATGACATAAATATTTTTCACTGCTCCTCGCTCAGCATCAGTCCCACCCTCGACTGGATGATTTCCGCCACGGCCTGAGCGCTCTTCTGGCCGGCAAAGTAAGCGCCCGTTTCTTCTAACACGATGCCCATCACATCGTTGAAATTCCAGTTGAGTTTGCGGTTGACGGTACACAGGTAGTCATACCACCGATCAGCCACTTCCTGCGTCACCGGCTCAATCTCCATTGTTACGCCGCCCACGCTCGTCTCATAAGCTTCATACACCTTCTCGCCGTTTATCGTATCGTAAGGCTGCTGTGTCATCCTGTCTGTCAATTCCCGCACAGCCGCCTTCAAAACCGGGATTGGATAAGAAAACAGCATATCGTCATCCGGCATCTGCTCCTCCTTAGAAAGGAACATTTTCACAAACTCCCAGGCGGCCTCGACATTCCCGGAATTCGAAATTGCAAAGGAGCCGCTTGCAATGATGACAGCGCTGGTACCGCTCTCGCTCGGGAAACCGACCGCCGTAAAATCCTCTGCAAATATTCCGTAATTGTAATAATTCAGATAAGAAACCGAATCGATCGTATACTGATACAGGAGCGCTCTGTCCTCGATATATTGTCTGCTGTCTCCACGTACCTCATCATCCTGCTCATTTTCCGCAATAAATTCCAGCAACTTCAGAAAAGCTTCTGACGTAAAAGAACAGGTTCCCGCTTCCTCGTCGATAAAGTCCTCATAGCAGAAATAAAATGACTGATACAGCAGGCTTTCCGCACTGTTCTGCCCGCTGGAATCCGTGCCAAAGAGGTCTGCGTCCGGATACGCTGCCATAATTTTCTCAAGGCGGTCCCAGGTCAGAGCTTCCTCCCCGAAAATACTGTACTTACCCAGATAAGTAAACAGCTGAAATTCCGGCACCAGTTCATACAGGCAGCCGTCCTTTTCATAGGCTTCAAAGACATTTTCCAGATAATCCGATTTTTCAAAATCCGGATCATTCTCCATCAGCTCATAAAAATCCGCCAGAATGCCCTGCTTCGCGTAGCTGTCAAAATCAAAACTTCCTTCGAGCCCATTAAAGAACAGATCCGGGCCCTCTCCGGCCATGATTTCATTGTTCAGCCGTGTGATACCAGCGTCCGGTTCCTCGCTTGTCGCGTATTCAGAATAATCCACAACCACGATTCTGTATGTATCACTGCTTTCATTGAATTCACTGACGATCCGGTTGATCTCAACGCCGTCATAGTTGGTTCCATAGACCGCCAGCTGAAGCTCCACCTTTTCCTGTACATCCGAAGAATTTACCTTATCAAGAATGGCAAAACGGTCATAGTCTCCGTACCCGACGTAGCAGACCAGCACCCGCTGTGGCGAAAGATACACAATCTCATTCATCAGATAGACAGATAAATCACTTGATTGATAGCTTATGATTTCCGTCTCCTGCGAATCTCCGAAATCATAGCCATATACTCCATATGAATCGCTTAATATCAGATCATAGCCGCTCTCGCTGCCTGCGTAAATATACCCCTGGTTATTCGCATTGTAAGAGGTATATTTCGTAAAATTATCCATCAGATCCACTTCACCGGCTGACTGCCCCGTGGTCACGTCCAGTAGCTGATAAGTATACGAACCGCTTTCGCTGTCATAGATTTCAAATACCGGCATACCCTGCGCATAAAATAAAGGACTCTGTTGGCCGTGAAAGGATTCCTCTGCCTCCGTTGCGGAGAGCAGGTTTCCATTAAAATCCAGATGATAAATCACCTCCCCATCCCAGACAGTCAGTACGTCATCCTCCTGTGAAGTCAGGAAATAAAAGTACAGATACGCTCCGTCCCCAATTTCTGTCCAGTCTGAAACATCTACGCTGAAAAGCTCCGTCCCGTCTGTATTGATTGCTTTTAAAAGCGTCCCCTCATAATCATAAGACGACTGCGAAGAGCCGTTTTCCACAAGGCTCTGAATCTGTGTAAAATAGTACAGAATACCGTCAGCCGAAATCCAGGATTCCCCCATGTATCCCTTCAGAGTTGCATCCAGCTCACGATAGGACGCCTGCGCGCCAGTATCCAGGAACATCACATCGGACAGCTGATTTCCGTTCAGATCCCAGGAAGAGTAATAAAGCAGATTCCCGGTGCTTGTACCCAGCCGTCTTCCGTTTCTCGCGTATACCAGATAAATTGTGTCGTCATATACCTCCATGTTATAGAAGATGCCGCCGTCTCCGACCTCCGCGTACGCATTCATATCCTCCAGTACAGTCTCTGAAAACACATAATCGGAACCGGAAGAGGCACTGCCGGATGCAGAAGTGTCCCCGGACAGTGCGTCTTTTAAATCTACCAAAGTAATACCATCACCAGAAGAGCTGCCGCTGCAGCCGGCCAGTGAAATCACCAGCGCCACAATTAACACTGTCGAAATGAATTTCTTCCATCGTTTCATAAAATTCCCCTTTGATTCAGCTTTTACATATTATACGCGCCCTTTGCACATGATCCGATTCGCCGGTCTTCCCGAAGCAATATTTTCATGTACAGATTTTCATTGCCTGTTCCGCTTTATCCACGAAGTGAAAAAACCACGGCAGCACAAGTCCGCCATGGTTTCATTGTAATATGTTCTTGTAAACGATTTGAATCAAAATTCTTAAGAATTTCTTTAATATCGTCAAAATGAAGGGGTTCATTCCACCTGCCGGTTCTCATGTGCGGTGGTAAATTCGCTGCAGGGAAAGGAAGCCGGTTTTCTTCCCGCCCGGTTCGTAAACCAGCTTTGATAATAGTCAAGAATTTCAGTTGTCTCGGCAGCGGATTCGATTGTAAACTGCAGGCGGTAATTTTCTCCCTTTTGCATATCAATTTTATTATGCAAAGAAAGCGGCACACTGTTATAAATGGTATTGAAGCAATATCGACAATCTGTCACTACCTGAAACTGTTTGCCAAGACGGTCGGTCAGAACTGCATTACCATGAAGCTTAGCGTAAGCCATATCTGCCGAAGTGTCCCCAATACCTGCAGGAGCAATATTCTCCGCATATTGAAGCGCCCAATCCGTGGAAGAAAGGTCAGACTTCTTTTGCTTCAGCAGACAGCTTTTGCATGTCCGATACAGACAGTTGGCCGTCTGCATCAATGGAATATATCCATAAATAATCCGCTCCGTTTTTTCATCTGCGAAAGTTCTGGTTTCTCTGCTGTTCAGTTCATACGGCAATGTAATCCGCGCGAAGTCTTCTGCTAAAAACAATTTCGCCTCCCCGTTCCAGCAGTATAACGACGCATCGGCAATCAGGACAAAGTCCCCTTCCATATGAAGTTCTCTGATCAGGCCAAGCTCCTCCAGATTTCTGACCAGCAGACTGTGGATACCCAGCTTTTTCGCCTGATAAAAAAGTCCGGTCAGATGTGCTCTGTCCTTTGATCTGGCAATATAGGGCAGCACCAGGACACAGTCCCGTACTTCTGCTTCCGCAGCCGGTTTAAAATCCTTAAGACAATCCTCGGAAACATATAGCATTTTCAAATGCTCCCGAAGCGGATGGGTAAGACAAGCCCGCAGCTGCTGCGGCGTGTTGACTGAGACGGAGAGACCGGTTTGAGAAACTGCATGCTCCTCCTTTGATTTTACTTTTTTTCCTGAAACCTCAATTTGCTGAGAACTTTGCATGCGGTCAGTCACACAGCTGCGTAAGCAATCAACTTGCCCGTTATCTGAGGAAACTTTCCTCTGTTCCAGCTCGGGAAAAAATCCGTTGATGATCGCATTCTCCAGCTTCGAGATTCCGTCTCTTCTTAACTGGTTCAACGTCCCGTTCGGTAAAAAGACGTCACCCTCAATTGTAATATCCAGATCCTGTAAGGTAAAAAAAGTATTTCCCAGTTTGGCGAGCTGCTTTTCAACTGCCTCTTCACTGGATGGAAGCTTCTGCGCATGCTCCACGACAGGACCAGTGGCAAAGACCTCAATTCCATGCACTGCCGTATCCATTTCAGCTTTCAGACACAGTTTCGCAGCCTTACCCTCATGAAATTCAGCACGCATGGAAACCGGATAAGACAGCTTCTGCTCCAGATGTTCGTGTCGGATTCGGTCCATCAAATCCTGCGGTACTTCCTCATATCCAGGCTTTTCCATGGTCACCATCTCCCGCCCATTTTGCCTGAACAGATATCCGTCCTGCGCATCAGAGCGAATATAAAGACGGTTTAGAACATCTCTGTCTTTCCCGGACACATGAAACGGCTGATCCGGCTGTGCATAATAAAGATCAATGTATTTGCGGTATACAGAAGTCACACCCGCGGCATACTCACTTCGTTTCATGCGCCCTTCGATTTTAAAGGAAGTCATTCCCGCCTCAATCAGCTGCGGCAGATAGTCGATCGTACACATATCCTTCAGACTTAACGGATACGTATCTTTTGTATGAAAACCGTCCCCTTCCGCATCATAGGGCAGTCTGCATGGCTGCGCGCACCGCCCTCTGTTGCCGCTCCTGCCGCCTAAAATGCTGCTCATCAGGCACATGCCTGAGTAGCAATAGCACATCGCTCCATGAACAAAGCACTCCACCTCAATGCCTGCGTCCCTGATTTCTTTCAGTTCACGCAGACTTAACTCTCTGGCGGGAACAATTCTGGATATCCCATGCTCCCGGCACCATGGCACAATATCAGGGCCGGTAATCGCCATCTGCGTACTCGCATGCAGCAATAGTCCCGGAAACTCCCGCCTTAAAAGCGATAAAACCCCAAAATCCTGCAGAATCACGCCATCCAGCCCCACCTCATAAAGGGGAAGCACAAAGTCATATATTTCAGAAAACTCAGCCTCCTTGATCAGAGTATTCAACGTCAGATATACTCTGCGTCCGAATAAATGCGCATAGCGGATACAGCTGCACAGATTCTCCGTATTCAGATTATCGGCGTAGGCTCTGGCAGAAAATTTCTCTCCGCCCACATAAACCGCGTCCGCGCCCGCATGAATGGCGCCCAGAAAGGCTTCCATGCTGCCAGCCGGTGCCAGAAGCTCCACTTTATGCTTTCCATCACTCATTTTTGTCTGTCTCCACTGCATAAATCAGGTGATTATTTCATATATCTGTCAGAAATCGTTTTCTGTCTTTGATATTTATATGCTTTCCTGTACTTTAAAGTAAAAAAGCTGTCATGTCCTTAAAACATGACAGCCGCGTGTCCTCATATCCATTATTCTTCAGGTGAAACAGCTCTCTCTTTTTCGTACTGCACCATCTGTCCCTTCATCTGCTGATAAGCTCCCTGCAGCTTTTTCATCTCACTCTGCACATTGTCATACCGGGTTTTCATATCCGCGATTTTCTGCTCCAGCTCCCGGATCTGTGCGTCCTTTTCCGCACACTGACGGACATAGACGGAAATCTGTTCCTTACTCTTAAAATAATCGTCCGCGATATTGATCTGTAAAAGCAGCTGCTGCTTATCCACAGACTGCGACCGGAAAGAAACATCCTGACTGAATTCCTGATATTTGCCCTCAATATACTCCGCAAGTCTGCTTAAGTAGTCGCCGGACTCCTGCCCCGCAAGCTGATAGGATTTGCCCGCGATCGAAATGTTGGTGCGGTTCTGTTCCATTTTTATGTACCCGCTTTCCTTTGTATTGATGCGCTGCCAGTATCAAAATCTCGTAATCCATACATCAAAAATTATTATAACGACAATTCCCTCACTTTGCAAGCCCCAAATGCGCATACGCTAAATCCGTCGCGACCCTTCCCTTGGGCGTGCGGTTTAAGAGACCGTTCTGAATCAGATAAGGCTCATAGACCTCCTCAATCGTTCCCGCGTCCTCACCTGTGGCCGCGGCCAGTGTCTCCAATCCCACAGGTCCGCCCTGAAATTTATAAATAATGGTCTCCAGAATATTCCGGTCCAGGTGGTCAAGTCCCAGTCTGTCCACATCCAGCAGATCCAGCGCGATCCTCGCCACCTCCTCGGTGATAACGCCGTCATATTTGACCTGCGCAAAATCACGGACACGTTTCAACATCCGGTTTGCAAGACGCGGCGTTCCTCTGCTGCGCTTTGCAATCTCCACCGCACCTCTGACATCAATCCGCACATGCAGGACATCCGCAGAATGCAGAACAATATCCTTGAGCTGATCAACTGTGTAGAACTCGAGCCTGTGAATAATCCCGAAGCGATCCCGAAGCGGCGCGGTCAGAAGGCCATATCGCGTAGTAGCGCCCACCAGGGTAAACTTCGGCAGGTCCAGACGAATGGAACGGGCTGTCGCGCCCTTGCCGATCATAATATCAATGGCAAAATCTTCCATAGCGGGATACAGCACTTCCTCCACCTGACGGTTCAGGCGGTGAATCTCATCTACAAAGAGCACATCGCCTTCCTGAAGATTATTCAGTATGGCCGCGATCTCCCCGGGCTTCTCAATTGCGGGTCCGCTGGTGACCTTACAGTTGACACCCATTTCATTGGCAATAATATTGGCCAGCGTGGTCTTGCCTAAGCCCGGTGGGCCGTAAAAAAGGACATGATCGAGCGTTTCCTCCCTGGATTTGGCGGCATCAATATAAACCTTGAGCGTCTCTTTTACCTTATCCTGACCGATATAATCCTGCAAAAGCTGCGGACGCAGCGAACCCTCCACACGGATATCCTCTTCCTGTATGTTGGTATCAATGGTTCGTCCCATAATATTTCATCCTCTAAAACATATGCTTCAACGCCTGCTTTAACAGAACTTCGACATCTAACTCCGCCGCGTTTTCCACACTCTTTACCGCGCGCAGTGCATCCGATGAGCTGTAGCCCAAGGCTGTCAGTGCCTCCACCGCCTCCTGCATATTGGCGGAGTTTGACAGCGAACCCGTACCGGATACACCGCCCTCCGCGGCACGCTGCTCAAGAACATCCTCAACCGAAACTTTATCCTTCAATTCCAGAATCAGACGCTGTGCCGTCTTCGGACCAATCCCAGGCGCCCGCGCAATCAGCTTCGAATCACCTGAAAGAATGGCAAAACGCAGGGCATCCGCGTCCATTACGGACAAAATCGCCATGCCCCCCTTCGGTCCGATACCGGAAACCGTAATACACTGCTTGAAAATATCCAGGTCTGCCTGGCTTAAAAAGCCGTAGAGCAGAAACGCATCCTCTCTCACACAGGTATAGGTATAAATTTTGACCTCCTCACCGACAGGCGGCAGGCAGGAAATCGATGCGCCGCTCATCAGCACCCGATATCCGACGTCATGCACATCAACGATAACGCTATCCTCAAAAACACTCGCCAGCTTTCCCCGTAAATATGCGTACATCACTTTCTCCTAACGTAAACAAAATCCAGTGAAATTGATTCTCAGGTCTGAATTTCCGACCCTGCTGTTCATTTATCACAATTGTGCGGCTCTTTTGTATATCTTAGCATAATCGAACGTATGTTTCAAGCCGTTCTTTTTTCATGGAGACTGTTTTTTCTTAATAACCGATGATTTCTGAAATCAGCCGGCCATCCTGGCAGCAAACACCGCCTTCTTTTTCCTGTACGCGTGAACAAAGCACACACAATGTACCAGAGCTGTCACAATCAGATGCACCGCGCTCTGTTCCATGAAATGAAATAACTGCGCATAAAACGGATAGGACTTACGCCCTATCCGCTTATGATTTACATTCTGTTGTGCTCAGGTTCTTAGTTATCGATCAGTTTGTTGTCGTTATTCCAGCTGTAGAGCTTGCGAAGCTCAGCACCAACCGCCTCTGACGGGTGTGCAGCCGCGCGCTTTCTCATCGCGTTGAAATGCGGCGCTCCAACCTGATTCTCAAGCAGCCAGTTCTTGGCAAATGTGCCGTCCTGAATGTCGGACAGGATCTGCTTCATGGCTTTCTTGGTATCTTCGGTAACAATCTTCGGGCCGGTGATATAATCACCATACTCCGCTGTATTGGAAATAGAATATCTCATGCCCGCAAAACCAGACTCAAAGATCAGATCCACAATCAGCTTCATCTCATGGATGCACTCAAAATATGCGTTCTCAGGAGCATAACCAGCCTCGACAAGCGTCTCAAAACCCGCCTGCATCAGAGCGCAGACGCCGCCGCAGAGCACCGCCTGCTCACCAAAGAGGTCAGTCTCGGTCTCATCCTTAAACGTAGTCTCCAGTACACCGGCTCTCGCGCCGCCAATAGCCAGAGAATAGGCAAGCGCCAGATCCAGAGCCTTGCCTGTGGCATCCTGCTGCACCGCTACCAGGCAGGGAACACCCTTGCCCTCCTGATACTGGCTGCGAACCGTGTGTCCGGGACCCTTGGGCGCGATCATGGTCACATCCACATCCTTGGGCGGAACGATCTGCCCGAAATGAATGGCAAAGCCGTGCGCAAACATCAGCATATTGCCGGGCTCCAAGTTCGGGGCGATAGATTCCTTGTACATGTCGGCCTGCTTTTCATCATTGATCAGCACCATGATGATATCCGCGCGCTTTGCAGCCTCAGCTGCGGTGTACACTTCAAAGCCCTGCGCCTCTGCCTTTGCCCAGGATTTGGAACCTTCGTAAAGACCGATAATCACATTGCAGCCTGACTCCTTCGCATTTAACGCGTGAGCATGTCCCTGGCTGCCATAGCCGATGACCGCGATCGTCTTGCCTTCCAGCAAAGACAGATTACAGTCTTCCTGATAGTAAATTTTAGCCATAATATTTCCTCCAGTATGGTTATGAAAAATAATTTATACAAAGCGAAAATACGCTATGATAACAGTTTCAGAATTTCCGGTTCCCATTGCTTAAAACAGGACAGAACCTAAAACAGCTCCCTGAGGCCGGGGACTACTCGATGAACACCACGTTTTTAGCGCCGCGCACCAGACCCACAAGCCCGGTTCTGGCCAGCTCCAGAATCTCATAATTGGTCAGAAGCTCCAAAAACGCGTCAATCTTCGATTTATTGCCGGTCAACTCAAACATGACACTCTCATCACAGATATCGCTGACCTTCGCCTTAAATATCCCTGCCAGTGTCATCAGATGTTCCCTCTCGATCGCGTCTGCCTTGACCTTGATCAGCGCAAGCTCCCTGTAAACGCTCTCATCCGGTTTTAATTCCTTGATACTGCGCACATCTACCAGCTTGCCAACCTGCTTCTCGATCTGCTCCAGCACCTCGTCGTCTCCGCTTGCCACAATCGTAATACGGGTAAATCTCGGATCCGCCGTGACGCCCGCGGTAATGCTCTCAATATTATATCCTCTGCGGCTGAACAGGCCGGAGACACGGCTTAAAACGCCGGTTGTATTGTCCACCAACAACTGAAATACTTTCTGCTGCATATTTTTTCTCTCCTCTATCCGTGGGCGTGCCGTTTAGCTTGTCCCTTAATGCCTCATTTTAACAACTTCAATTATCCTTGTCAACATTACGAAATGTACCTGTTTTGCAAATTTAATTGATTTATTTTAAGATACCCTGCCGTCAGTCAGTCCACGTCCATGCACTTCGGCAGAGCGAGGGTGCCTGTGCGGGCTACTTCCACAATGCTGATCGTTCGCAGCAGGGAAATCAGCACCAGGATCTTATCCGGCGTATCGCAAAGCTGAATAATCATCTGGCTCTTGCTCATATCCACGATCTCCGCCTTCATCATCTGGCAGATATCAATCAGCTCACGGCGGTTGCCCAGATTATATTTCACCTTAACCAGCATCAGCTCACGGCTTAAGGACGCGCTTTCCTCAAAGGTTTTGACCTTGATGACGTCCAGCTTTTTATTGAGCTGTTTCTCAATCTGCTCCAAGGTACGCTGATCTCCCGTGCTGACAATCGTCATGCAGGAGACAGATGGATCATCTGTCTCACCGACAGCAAGAGAATCAATATTATAGCTTCTGCGTGCGAACAGACCGGCCACCTTGGAAAGGACGCCGGAACGGTTCTCCACCAATACGGAATAAATTCTCTTCATCCTGATACCTCCACCTAGCAGACGACCAGATCCATGGGATCAATCAGACACTCCAGAATCATGGACCTGTCCTCCTTTAAGAACTCGTCCAGAATCTCTTCACATTTATCCATCGTTTCCAGCTTCAGATATGGAATATCATATGCCGCAGAGAGTTTCGAAAGATCAGGATTTCCAGTCAGATCGATCATACTATAGTGGTCCGAATAATTAAAATGCTGATACTCTCTCACCATTCCCAGTACCTGATTGGTCAGGACAACAATTTTCACCTGGATGTTATGCTGACACATGGTAGCCAGCTCCATCATGGACATCTGGAAGGAACCGTCACCGCAGACCGCGATCACCTGCTTTTCAGGAGCGGCGAGCTTCGCGCCGATGGCTGCCGGAATGGAATATCCCATCGTACCCATGCCGCCAGTGGTCATAAAACGGCCCTTGCGGACAATATGATAACCGCAGGACCAGATCTGATTCTGGCCCACATCGGCGACATATACGCCATCCTCCTGCATCTTTTCAGAAAGTCGTGTAATAAATGCTGCCGGATCCACATAGTCAGGGTTAGGATTCCGCTTCGGCGCCATGGTCTGTCTGTAGAAGCTCAGCCGTTCCACCCACTGCCTGTGGCTGCCGCCGAAAGGCATACCCATGAAATCCTGCAGAATACTCTTCACATCCCCAACCAGCGGTATCGTCGCGCCGGCGTTTTTGCCGATCTCAGCGGGATCCACGTCAATATGAACCAGCGTTTTATTCTGTGTAATCAGATCCGGCTGGGAAACCGCCCTGTCAGCGACCCTCGCGCCGATCATCAAAAGCAGATCTGATTCATTCATCGCCTTATTGGCATACGGCTTTCCGTTATTGCCCACCATGCCGTAATACAAAGGGTGCTCCGTAGGCATGGCGCCAATTCCCATCATAGTACTGACCACAGGAATATTGTATTTCTCAGCAAACTCCCTTAATTCCTGTGCGGCATCCGCCAACAGGACTCCGCCGCCCGCGCAGATAATCGGCTTTAAACTGACTTCCAGCGCCATGGCAACTCTGCGGATCTGGGGCACATTGCCCTTCACGGTCGGCTTATAGGTACGCAGATTCACCTCTTTCGGATAAGAAAATTCCTTCAGCTCCGCGTTCTGCACATCAATAGGGATATCGATCAGTACAGGGCCTTTTCTTCCCGTATTGGCTATATGAAAAGCTTCTTTAAATACACGTGGGATATCTTCCACGCGTTTCACCAGATAACTGTATTTGACAAAAGATTCCACCGCGCCGGTGATATCCGCTTCCTGAAAGACATCTCTGCCGATCAGTTCGCTGTTGACCTGACCGGTAATCACAACCAAAGGAATGGAATCCGCATGGGCTGTCGCCACGCCGGTAATCACATTGGTCGCGCCGGGTCCGCTTGTGACCGCGCAGACGCCGGGCCTGTTCGTCATCCGTGCCATCCCGCTGGCAGCATGCGCAGCATTCTGTTCCGTGCGGATTAAAATCCTGTGAATATCAGACTCCAGTATACTATTATAAAACGGGCAGATCGCCACACCGGGATAACCGAACACCGTCGTGACCTTCTCCGCCTCAAGACACCTGACAATGGCATCTGCACCTTTCATAATCCGAAATTCCTCCTTCAAACACAGAAATTACATATGCACTCATTAACTTTTCAATCTTATCATAAATCCTAAAAACTCACAACCAATTTCTTAATTTTCCTCCTCTTTCCCTGATTTCCTTGATTTTCAGGATTTCATATGTATAATGTACCCATAAGTGTGGACACAGTAGGTTTTTAGTTTCCCTGATTCTGG
>JAJQHY010000083.1 GCA_021199495.1 Lachnospiraceae bacterium
ACAGGCTATATAAGGCCTGCAGCGTTTTTGCTTTTATTTAACTGTCAAAGTCCCGCGTTCACATTTTGTTCATAATTTATTTTCCAAATGTTAAATTTGACTCCAAAAATTATCCAAAAGTCTCCTTTATGATAGTATTCAGAGCAGGACAACAAAATTCTTTTTCATAAACAAAGCCCAGTAGAAGCAGTCTGCTGGGTTTCCTCCTTTAAAGCACGGAAAAGACAGCGGCAGGCAGTCGCTGTCTCTTTCTTTTTCCGTATAGAAAATCCTCCCGATCAAGCAGGGAGGATTTTTCATTTTTATATAATAAGGGAAGGTGAGTATTGCTTTCAGGTATCAGACCGCCAGATCGCTGCCGATGGCTCTTAAATGGTTCTGATACTCATTTGTTCCGTAAAGAGCGTCCCTGTGATTGACAAGCTCAATCTTATTCTCCTTAATCCAGGCGATCACTGCCGGGTCACACAGTGCTTCCACATCCTTCACGCGAGGGATTGTGCAGCTGGACTCGGCCAGGACATAATCATCCAGGAAACCGGGGTGCTGCGAGCGCATCCAGATCCGATCCTCGATGATCGGCATGTCCATAATGGCGCTGGCCGGATCATAGAATGGGAAATCCACCACATTCAGGCTCTTGGTGTGTTTGCCGCGGGAGGTGTACTCAAAGATATTCAGAGCCTTGTACTCCGGCTTGACCTCCAGCTCCCTGTCTCCGTAGCCCTTGCCCTGCACAAAGCCATAAGCAATGTGGTACTCGTCGCATACAGTCTGGATCGCGCGTCCCAGCGGAGTATCCGGCTGCATACCGCAGGTATCCGGAACACGGCCCAGCAGCTTTTCACATCTCTCTACCTGGGCGCGGCACTCTTTGAGCGCCTCCTCATAGTCCACTTCCATGACCAGCTTTTTTTCTTTTCTCCACTTGAAACGGCCTTCTTCGTTTACCATGGAAGGAACCTCGCTTGCCGGCAGCACCGGCTTTCCCCAGAAATGCGTATGCCAGCCGATGCTGATCCAGGGATAATTGCGCAGATGCTCGCAGGCATCCTCAAAACCGGGGCAGTCCAGCATCAGGTCGCAGGACGTCACAATTCCTTCATCCAGCGTTTTGTAGGTTCCCATGTTATGGGCAAGGGTATATCCCACATCGTCCGCTCTTACAATCAGTTTCATCTCATGTCTCCTTTCATTGCGTCCGGCCGCCACAGCGTTTTCCCGATAATGAAATCGCCATGTTCCGTCCGGTTTCCATGGCCTGTCAGAAGAAATCATCCTCTGCGGCTTTTTCCTGTTCTTCCGATTCCTCCAGTTCCACCCTCACTGTATTCTCTCTGGCTTCTGCAATCACCTCGTCGATATCCTCCGCGGTGGGATTTTCATCCGTCATGGACGCAAATTCCATCAGAAGTCCCAGCGTAATACCGGAAACCACATACGTATTTTCCTTACCGCCCGCGGCGCAGACCATACGGCGGTTCACGCTTCCGCCGTAGATATCCGACACCAGCAGCTTTGTCTCCTCCGCCGGCGTATTCTTAAAAAATGTCTCCAGACTCTGGTCGAGCAAATCGTCCTCGCCCGGAAGATAAGCGTCATAGGTTGTCAGCGCTTCACATCCTCCTAAGAGGATGTCTAAAGAGGAGGCCATCCCGCCGGCCATTTTTCCATGGGTTGCCAAAAATATTTTCATTACGCCTCCCTCAGCATATAATGGAAGCTGTCGCCGGACTGAATAAAGGTAACCGGCACATCCGCCTGCACCACGTCAGGCAGCCACTCCGCCATATATTTCATTCCCAGCTCTTCAAAGTTAAAGTGTCCGAACTCCAGGATGGACTTGGGAATGCCGAAATAATCGGCGTCCCTGACATAGGCGGACAGCGTCCAGTCATTGATCTCCAGTGGAATCATCACATCCGCCTTCTCCGCCTGTTTGATCTTCTCTAAGTCGCCTCTGCCGGATACATGCTCAGCTACAAAAACGGTCGATACCGGCGCCGTGGTGCTTCCCACAATACGCACGCCGCTCAGATTTAACTTTTCCATCAGGAAGCGGGCCAGCGCATCCACCGTTGTTTCCGGAATTTTGTACCAGAGCGGCTTTAATTTATCGCCGACCACATACTCCTCCCAGCCCAGCTCCTTCATAATGCCATAATAAATATAATCCGGGTTGTATCTCACCGGATGGAACGGCTTTCCCGCTCCATGCATATGGTCATGATCACGCCAGACCACAATGCCGGTCTTTTCAAGCAGCTCCTGCTTCTTTTTTAAGACTTCGTTCTCCCCGAATTCATCGATGGCGTACTCGTCACCGAAGAAAATGGATTCATGGGTAATAATCAGATTGGCGTTCAAAGCGGCGGCCTTTTCAACCACCTCCGCAGTCGCGCAGACCGTCACCACAATGCCGGTGCATTCCTGGTCCGGATTTCCGGCCTTGACCGTGTCTCTTGTCTTTTCGTTTTTGTAGGGCTGATGAAATTCGATCAGCTTATCGATCACTTCCGAGATCTTCATCTTTTTCTCTCTCCTTGTGCTGTTTTTACACTTACAGGAGCGCTTTCAGATCCCGGTAAGAGATCAGTTCCACGCCATTGTCTTTGATCCACTGCTTCATATTGTCGGACATCATCATCTGCAGATCCTTGCAGCGCTCCAGTGAAACGGTGGAGTTCGCGATCAGATCCGCGTCAATGTAGCCCGGATGTCCGTCGAGCGCGCCGTATTCATACGCAAGCAGATCGTCACGATAGGCGATTGTCTGCCCCAGCGTATCCTTATTGAGCTGTCTCTCCGCGTTAAATTCCTTTTTGGGCGCCTTGTTGCCGAAGGATGTCCAGGTCTTTTTGTGCAGATCCGCGAAATGGAACTGCTCTCTCATTTCCGACGCCATCGGGACGCCGTGCTTTTTCCCGATCTCCGATACGGTCACATAATAGGTGGGAACCGTCCGGCCGATGGAATGGGTATGAACGTATTCCGGCTCCTTGCCTGCCAGCTCGATAAATTTCTGATACTGTGCCTCCAGCTCGATTTCCACTTCCTCCTTCGGCCACAGCTGCGCCTTTCCTTCCTCTGTCTCAAACAGAGGGTCAGCGTACTTTACGGTAGAGCGGATAAACTCGCCGTTTTCATCCACCAGGTGCGGGATCAAAGCCGGATCCGCCACGCAGTGACCGGAAGTGATATTAAAATCAATTCCGAAGCAGGTCTTTTCGTGATACTGAATCTGATCCGCCGCGAACTTGCTGGACGGCATATTCACAAACAGACCCGTGCAGGTCAGAATTCCATGCTCAATCGCATCCAGGATGCCGTAGGTTACCGCTCTGGTAAAGCCGTAGTCATCCCCCTGTACCAATAACTTCATAGTTTGTAAGTCCTCCTGTCTTGTCTGTATGATTTTCGTTTTTCGTTTCGACTGCCCTTATGCAGGCATCAGGGCAGCCGCAGTTTTCTTTAAGCGGGCCACGTCCATGGTCCTGTCTTTTTTGGAGCGGATATCCTTCACATAATAACGCCCCTTCTGATCCTGATCCGCGCCCGTCACAAACACCAGATCAGGCGCGTCATCAAAGCAGCGCGGCAGATTGCCTTCTTCCAGTTTTATGCAGGTTCCGCCGCAGGCCTGCGCCAGCGCATCTGTTTTTTTATCCGGCTCTTTGCTCGCGAACACGAGCTGTTCGCCGTGTGCCATATTATTGAGAAAAATCACCTGTGCGTTGTTATACTCCAGGTCTTCCTTATATTTCGCCAGAAATGCTTTCAACGGCAGATAATCATCCACACAGCGGTCTAAAAACACATAGGCCACCTTCTTTTTTCTGCCGTGCAGCGCCATGTAGTGCATCAGCGCCAGAGGCGCGCTGGGACTGAAATTAAAGATTCCCTTCAGCGTCATCCAGTAAATCGCATACACAATCACCGCCGCCAGCAATCCAGCCCACCTTAAATCAGAAAGGAAATACACAATTCCATAAGTAAGCAGCACCAGCAGTACCCAGATGATACTGTCCACCGCGTTGGCCAGACCGCTGTAGATCCGACTGTCCTTCTCCCGAAACGGGAAAAAGCGGTAACGCCCGAAATGCGTTTTATTCTGCGTGTTAAACGGTGCGATAAAGACCTGTTCAGCGCTTTTGATATTACCGGCTACGCAGTACCCGATGCGGGTCATTCCCAGGGACATCCTGTCAAATGTCACAGGATATCCCATCTCTGTATATTTGTCACTGATAAACGCGTACGCCCGCTCACGATCCTTTCTGGATCTGCGCATCCCGTAATAATAGGTATACTGCAGCAAAAGCTCTTCAATGCGGTCTTCCGCTTTTTCTTTATCAGGCATTTTTCAGCAGATCCTCCAGCTTTTTCTTGGGTGTTTCAGGTGTCATCTGCATGTAGCAGGGAATGCCGGTTTCTAAAACGGTCTTTAACTTCGCGGCTTCATCCTCATCCAGGAACAGGTTGCCGGCATAGCTCTTTCTCTCCTTACCGGTAGAACCCGCCATTCTGCCGTAGTTGGAAACCTGCAGCTCCTGTACGTCAGCCGCGTTTTTCGCCATATTCAGGAATGTCTCAATCGAACGGACAACCACAAAGATATGACGTGTCTGGCAGCGTGGGTCATTGAGCACCTCCAGTGCTTTCTCATTCGTCATCACGAATGTCTTCATATTTTTTGGGGCAGCCATATACAGGGTCTTGGTGAGGAAGTCGTTGTTTGCCGACTCATCATCCACCACCAGAAGCGTGTCAGAGGGAAGCGCCTTGCACCAGCTCGCGGCCACCTGCCCGTGAATCAGTCTCTCATCCAATCTTAATAAATCAACCATACTCATACCTTCCTTTCATGATACTTCACTTCCGCTCTGTGAAAGAGGGAGGATCCCGCGGGCGGGAACGGATCCACAAGCCCGCGGAATGTACTATGATACAAAATTCTAAAACTCTTTTTTACCTTACACCAGGCCGAGGTAGGACAGAACAATGCAGATCACCAGAATACCATAGATCAGCGTCGTCGGCTTGAACTTCTTATTCAGAAGTGCAAAGCAGGTAAACAAAATCGCCAGTGGCATAATGCCGGGCATCAGGGCATCCAGGAAGGAGCTCTGGAAATCTGTTGCTGTGCCGCCCACATTGATGGTCCAGTTAAAGCTGAAGCTGATAACCGTAGCGGTCAGGCAGCCCATCATCATCAGGCCGATGATGGAAATCACATCCTGAATCCGGTCAAAGGCGTCAGACTGCAGCAGGCTGATAATAAATTCTTCGCCCTGTACATATGTGTAGTAGGTGAATACCCACTTCAATCCGGCGAACAGTGCCAGGAACAGGCCCAGGTAAATGACGATCGAAAGGAAATTTCCCTGCTGTGCCATGCCCATGACCATAGCGGCCAGAATGTTGCCGATGGAACCCTGGAACAGGGTATCGCCGATGGCGGCCAGAGGACCCATCAGAGCGATCTTGGTGTTCTGGATGGCCTCCGCACTGACAGAGTTTTTGTCAAGGGAGCGCTGACGCTCCAGCAGATAAATCAGAACCCAGACGATCGCGCCCGTGTAGGGGTTGGTGTTGTAATAGGTGCTGTGACGGTCGAAAGCAGCGCTGCGCTCTTCCGGATCGTCTTTATAAAACTCCTCCAGGTAAGGGGCAACAGTGAACAGAACACCGTGGCCGCTCATAACCACCTGGTTGGGAGATCCCATAATCAGATTGGATCTCCAGAAAAGGTTAAACATAACCTTTCTGTCTTCCTTCGTGACGACTCTTTTTCCTTTTTTATTTGTCTGAACAGTTGTATTTTCCGCCATTAGAAGAAGTCACCTCCTTGCTGTGCCGGCACATTGCTGGCTGCCGCGGCTTTGATCTTTTTGTCAATGTCCGCACTCACGAAATACCAGATAATGCCAACAGAGAACGCAATTACTGCGCACTGGATCTGGGACAGTCCAACTACGTAGCAGAGAATCCAGCCGATGAAGAAGAAACCGGCGAACTTCGCGGACCAGGACATCTTCAATGCGATGGAAATACCAACTGCTGTCAGGCAGCCGGTCGCTACGGACAGACCGTTCATCAGCTTATCAGGCAGCATTTCGATCAGCCAGGACACCGCGTCGGTGCCGAATGCCACGCAGACGAAGATGATGATGATGGACGGCAACATAGATACAAACAGGAACCACAGCCAATGCGCTGTGTCGTATTTCTTTGCATCTCCCTGTTTCGCGAGTCTCTTCCACCAAGGCTCAAAAGCCGCATAAATCGGGGTTGTAATCGTTCCGATATTGTTGGTCAGAATACCGATTGTGTAAGCGATAGCCAGGCCTGCTTCCAGTTCGATGCCACCAATCAGCACGAACGCGCAGGGGATGATGGAACCCAACTGCTTATTTGCCGGTGCCACGCCGCCTACCGCCATAACTCCCAAATAAATTGCCTGCAGGTAGCCACCCATGATCAGGCCTTCCTGCGGTTTCCCCAAAAACAGTCCCAGCATAGCGCACAGGCAGATCGGGGAATAGGACATGTTCAGAAGGAAAACCTTCTGTACTACGTTGGCAATCCAATATACCAGGCAGCATACCAACGCGCCGTATATCATATTGTCCATAAATGTAACCCTTCCTTTCTCATATTGTTTTTCTTAAGTTACTTTGTCAATTTGCTTCGCTGCGCAGGATACTCATCTTCCTCCTTTCCCTTCCCTGATTTCCGGCTCGCCCGCCGGAGCTCCGGCAGCTGCGCGCCTGCCGGAAAATGTAAAATTCTCGTAAATTGAATTCAAAATAATTGTAAAGCATTTTTTCGTCAATTTACCTTTTCATTTGCACCGTGCGCGGTGCAAATCCATAAATATCGACCAATTTTTGTGCTTTTCGTCATCATTTTCAGGGCATTTTGACAAAACAGCTGCTGCAGGAAGCATGTGATGATACAAGGGACCAAAGGTCAGAAATTGAATGCTCGCATTCATATTTATGACCTTGGGGACCGCAACGACATGAGAAAGGAGCAAATTTGGCCGTTTTTCAGGTCAAATTTTGCGGATTTCGAATGGCGTCATGGATTGCGGGAGCGTTTTTGGCGGAGCAATCCATGGTATCATACCCAAAGTTCAGAGTTCCATAAAACCTCTTATTTTGACCACTCCGGGTTGGGCGCGAGGAATTTTTCTCTGGCATTCTCAAATTCATGACACGCCGCGAACTCATCAAAATTGATCAGTTCAATCTCATTCTGCTTCACCCAGTCCAAAACCCTGGGTGATGTCAGGGCGTAAAGCTCCTTGGTACGAATCACATTGAAGGAAGACATTCTGACCAGCTGCTCATCGCAGTATCCGCAGTGCGTGGAGATCATGCCGTACTCCTTCCCCAGAAGCTCCAGACGGTCTTCCAAAATCCACGCCTCCACATCGGTCTCCATCTGCATCTCCATGGTGTAGGCGGTCTTTTTGCCCGGAACCGTCTTATACCACCGCTTTCCGTTGCCCGCGAGTGCCGGATGCGCGGAGCCGCCGGGAATAATACCGTACTGATCCGCCACGTCTGCAATGGCCAGGCGGGTCAGGTCGGAACCATAGGAGTGTCCGCTGATGTAGGAAGGTGCTCTGCCGATCAGCTCAATAAAGCGTTTTGCCTGATTCTCCGCTTCCAGATACGCGTCCTCATAGGAGATAGGGGGAAGGCTGTCCTTCATAGCCTGCCGCTCCCGTGAGGTATAAAACCTGCCCTCTTCGTTTACCAGGGTAGGGATAGATGCCGGATCGGACGCGGGCACACCGGATACATAATTGACCTCCTGCCCGATGGAAACATAAGGGTACTTTTTAATCTCCTGCGCCGCGCGCGCCGCCTCCGGGTTGTTGGTGTGCATGGCCACATCCCTTAAGATTCCGTCCCGGATCGCCTTCAGACAGCCGTCCGTCAGGCAGTCTAACATTCCATAATCCGCCGCTCTTACCAGTAATTTCATTTTGTGTTCTCCTTCTTTTTCAAAACCCGGACGTCCGCTCTTTTTGTCTATGCGGTGTCCGGTTTTATTTTTTATCCGTATAGTCAGTCATCAGCCCTGACATTCACCGTAGTGCGTCAGCAGATACGCAAAAAACTCCGGCCCTCTGCCAAGATTTTTCAGTTCCATGTTTTCGTCAAAATCATGGAGGTTGATGGAAATCCCGTCTGAGGAGTAAGGATAGCCGCTGCAGCGGTACACGCAGTCGCACACCGGATAATAATGTCTGGCGTCCGTGCCGCCGACGCCGAGGCTCGGAATCACATGGACGCCGGGATACAGCGCCTCATAGGTCTCCTTCACGCACTGATAAGCCGGCGTGTCAATCCGTGAGGTTGGGCTCGGCGCCTCCCCGCGCACAAGCTCTACTTCTGCCCGATCGCCGACAATCTGACGCAGCGCGTCCGCCAGGGACTGCGGCGTATCTCCTTCCAGGATTCTGCTGCTGACCTTTAACTCCACCTCGGTCGGCACAGCATTTTCCGGGAAGGAACGGATTCCGGTCAAAACCATGGTACTGCGCAGCTTGCCGTTTTCTCTCGGGTTGTGCTCTAAAAGCGCGGTTAATTCGGCCAGGTGTCCGGCCGGATCCGCGAAAATCTGTCTGTTTTCCTCTTTCAGGCAATAGGGAGCCTTGCTTAAAAACTCCAGCTCCGCGCAGTCAGACATGTGCCACGGGAAGGGATTATTCTGCAGATCCAGGGCAATCTGTCCGGCCTGCGCGATGATGCTCTTCGGGCCGGCGTTCATGGTGTGTCCGCCCTTTCCGTGCACGGTAATTTTATAGGAGCCGCTGCCTTTTTCCGCCAGCTTGACAGAAACCAGACTGTCCGACATGCCCTCTCTTTCTCCCGGGCAGACGCCGGAGCCCTCGTCGATCAGCATCCCGAGGTGTATTCCCCGTTTTAAAAGCTCCTGACAGATTTCCGCCGCGCTGCTGCCGCCGACCTCCTCATCGTAACCGTATCCCAGATACACATCATAATCCGGCACAAAGCCGTCCGCAATCAGGGCCTCAATCGCCTCAAAATGAGCCGGCATGATACATTTGCAGTCATTCGCGCCGCGTCCCCAGATATGGCCGTCCGCGATCGTTCCCTCATACGGAGGATAGGTCCAGCGGCTCTCATCGCCGGCCGGCACTACATCCTGATGCGCGATCAGCATAACCGGCTCAAGATTGCTCTTTCCGGTTCCTTTCCAGTGATATAAAAGACCGGCTTTGCCGATGATCTCCCGGCTTAAGGTCTGATGCACCAGTGGAAACGTCTTCTCCATATAAGCATGAAGTTTCTCAAACTCCTGAAAATCCATTTTTCCATGATCCGCATCGGATACCGTTTGGAAATGGATCATCCCCGCCAGATGTTTCGCACAGGTCAGGGCATCAAATCTTCTGATTTTATTTTCCTCCATAACTACCGCCTTTCTTCGCCATTAATAAAAAATGTCTCATTTCACCCTCATTGTACGGTATTTTTCGCCATTTTTTCCTTTTCATTTGCACCACTATCGGTGTAAAATCATAAATATCGACTAATTTTACCCGATATTTATTGACAATTTAGGAACATTTTGCTAAAACAGGGGAATAGGGAGGTGAATGTCTTGTTGAATCAAACACAGGAGGAACTGATCAATTATCTGTACACCCACGGAAACACGTCAAGTGTACAGCTGGCCGCCTATCTGAAGCTGTCCAAGCGCACTGTCATTTCTTATGTGAAAGAAATCAACAATTCCCTGGTCGGCGGTCTCATCCGTTCCAGCAACAAAGGATATTATCTGGACTACGAGGCGCTCACACGCTTCCGGGAGGCTGTTCCCAGCCTGTCAGTCGATGACCCCGCAAAACGCAATCAGATGATTGCGAAGGCGCTGCTGCATGGCTATCGGGATAAAATCAATATCTACGACACCGCGCACGCCCTTCATTACAGCGAGTCCACGATACGCGCCACGCTCTATAAAATCAAGGAGGAAGTCCGCGGCTACGGGCTGGATCTTGTGCTGCGCGGCAGCACCGCCGCCATCAACGGCTCAGAACATCAGAAAAGGGAATATTACTATTCCCTCTTTCAGAGCGCGCTGGCGCAGAATCTGTATGATTTCACCGCGCTTTATGAAATGCTGCCGGATTACAGCGACAAACGCCTGTATGAGCAGTTCCTCACCTGCGTCCGGAAATATTATAAACAAATCGATGACTATGAGATCGTCACGCTCTTTTACCGTCTGATTCTGGCGACGGACCGCATTGCTCACGCGCATTTCATGGAGCGGGACTTTTACACGGATTTTATCCGGGAGAACGATTATAATCTGGCAAAGGATACGGCAGGGGAAATCAGACGCATAGCAAATGTGCACTATCCTGACACAGAAATTCTGTATCTGGCACAGATGTTCAGCGCCATCAGCATCTTCAGCGGCCCGGCTTCCCGGATCACACCGCAGACGCTTCAGAATTCCCTCTGGCCGGCCTGTTATCAGCTGGTGTAGGAAACCGCGGACAGCATCAGGCACATCTATCAGAGGGACATTCGCGAGAACCCGGAGGACTTCGTTTATTTTGCCCTGCATATCCGTTCCATCATCCGCCGTTCCCGGGCCGCGATCCGGATTACAAACCCTTATCTGTCCTATGTATGGGGCGAGTATTCCTCCTCCTTAGACTGCGCGGTCTATACCGCGGGCCGGATTCAGGCGCTTTATCCGGAAGCCGCCATCTCCAAGGACGACATTGCCTGTCTGGCGCTCTGTCTGGGCAACAGCTTCGAGCAGGGCTTTTCCGACGGTGTAAAACCCCGCGTACTGTTTGTGCTGCCTTCTTATTATCATGTGCACCAGAACCTGTATCAGTATTATTGTGATTCCTTCCGGCATACGGTGCTCGCGGAGCATGTCACGGCACTGTCCGCCTGCGACCATCTGGATTCCGTCGATGTGGTTGTCTCCACGCAGGATCTGACGGGTTTGAATGGGAAACGCTTTGTGAAAATCAGCCCCATCCGGACACAGTCCGATCTGCGCCAGCTCCAGACGCTTATCAACGAACTGCATCATGCCAAAATGATTGGGAATCTGCAGCGGCTTCTGAAGGATATGGTGCCTGAAAGCCGGCTCACACGCTGCCCGGCGGGTGTAACGGATATGGAAAGCGCCCTCGATGCGCTGATCCGCCCGCTTTTAAGCCGCGGCATCGTGTCGGATGATTTCAAAGACGCCGTTCTGCGCAGAGAAGCTTTCGCCAGCACTACCTGGGGACAGATCGTGCTGCCGCGCGTTCCCGAATACGCCGCGGCAGAAGACGCAATCAGCATCCTGCTCTTTGACACGCCCGTTTCCTGGGGTGATGTCAGTGTCCGCGCCATTATCCTCTTCACCTCCCGCGATGGGCATTATAATACACACTGTCTGCGGATTCTGCGCAGGCTCATCCATGTGCTCAGAAAAAAGGGCGGCCAGAATAAGTTTTTCAATTGTCAGGCCTATGAAGATTTCTGTAATCTGCTGACTTAAACGGCACGCACCGCAAAGTCCCCGCCTTACGGCGGGGACTTTCTCAATAACCTGTGTAATTTTATCTGCCGGCATCCGGCCAGAACGATGCCGCGTTTCCTGTTCTGACAGTGCTCAACGCAGCCTGTCCGGATGATAACTGAACCGCCACCCGCGATGCTCCACAGACACCATGGCGCCCGGGCCGCCCAGGCCCTTCATGCCCGGCTTCGGCGCATCCTCCGGATGCGGGTGCTGACAGTCATAGATAATGGGTTCTCCTTCTTTTCGCTCCTCATGCTGCGGATGCGGCCTGTTTCTCTGCACGGCAGGCTGCGCTTTTCCGTCCAGGATCAGCCCGGCAGCCTCATAGAATATTTCCACCGTTTCGCCCGGCAGCATGTCCGGACCGCCGCACAGCGTATCAAACTCCTCTCTGTGTGCCATCAGCTTCCCCATGTCTGCACGCAGCTTCTCCACTGTGGCGGAAATGTTTTTTCCTCCCGGCATCAGCTCGTCTCCCGTGAACAGGAAACGTCCCTTCCGGTCCAGAATTGCGATGCCCCCGGCCGTGTGGTCGCCGATTTTGAAAATCTCAAGCTCCCGTCCCTTTAACGGAATAACGGAATTGTCACCCACGATTTCCACACCATAGTCCCGCGGAAACGTAACCCCTGCGAAGCTGGGATAGGGAATGGCGGCCTTGTCCACGTCCTCCTGCGCCATGTAAACCGTGTCAAAATAGCAATTGTTGGCGCTGTGATCGAAATGATAATGCGTGTTGATACACTTTGACACCGGCTTGCCGCAGAGCTGTTCTAAGAATTCTCTCAGATTTCCGGCGCCGTATCCGGTATCAATCGCAATGCCCTCCTCATCGCCCACCACCAGATAGTGATAGTCGCCGGAGCTCATAATCTGCCAGGTGTTCTCCCCGATTTCTGTCACCTCATAGTAAGGCTCATCCATCGGTGTCAGTGTCCCGTCCTTATGACGGATCAGGACATCGTGCTTTGCTGAAAAATCAACGGTTCCCTTCATTATCTAATACCTCTTTTCTGTTGGATGATTTTCTCCTGCCCTCAGCAGGTCATCTGTTTTCGTTACTGATTGCTTCCTGTCTGTTACCATTCACAGCCTCCGCTGCGTGTGCAAAAGCGGCCGCTCTTCGTCTGTCACAATCCTGAAACGCCGTTTAACTTTTAGGCTGTTTTGAAGTTGATTTTACAGAAATATTCCTATAAAATGATACAAAAGACGACAAGTCAGAAATCGAATACTTGCGCAAGGTACGCCCTGCATGTGCGCATTCGTATTTATGGCCTTGGGGACCATTCAGAATCCATAATCTCAACCGGAAAGGAAGCATTTTATGAACAAATATGCAAAATACGCCCGCGAAGCGCGGGAAAACGGCAAGGGCGAGGAAGCCTTCGCCATGATTACGCCCAAGGCCGAGGCAGGAGATCAGGACGCCATGGAAATGCTCTGCGACACCTATTACTACGGCAACTGGGGCGTCAGAGATTACGACAAATCCCTGTACTGGGGCGAAAAGGCCGTCGCCGCCGGCAGTGTCCGCGCAAAGGAAATCCTGGGCATCCAGTATCTGAACGGCTATGGTGTTGCCGCCGATCCCGATAAGGCTGTCCATCTGCTGCGTGAGGCCATCGAGGGCGGCTGCATGAAGGCCGGACGTTATGTAGGCCTGTACTGGCTGCAGGGTCTTGGCGGGACTGTCAATGAAACCGAGGCCGTAACCTGGTTTCGGCTGGCAGCCGAGCGCGGCGACGTCACAAGCCAGTATCACCTCGGGGAATGCTACGAAAACGGCACCGGCTGCGAAAAGGATCTGGACGAAGCCATCCGCTGGTACCGCCTGGCGGCGCGCCGCAAGGATCACATCGGGCAGCCGGCCATCGATGCGCTTACCCGCCTGGGAGTTGCGTGCGGATAGCATGCTCCGTTAACCTGATAACAGGAACCGTGATACCGATACTTTTTCGACCGTACACGCTCGTTTCAGTTTCATTGTCTTTTCGCGTGCAGGCAGCCTGAATTCCACGGGCTGCCTGGTTTTTTCCGTCTCCGTTACAGTGTCCGATCCCGCTTCTGCGCAAACAGCCACTCCTTCACCGTGTCCAGCTGATAGGCCGCGGGCCAGGTGTTCATGTGATTGGACACCGGGCTTTTGAAAACACCCTCCGGCACCACGGACTGATCCGTAAAAGTTCCGTAGATCACCGGCGCGCCGCTCTCCATCGCAATCCGGCAGGCTTCCTCCTGCTCGGCAAGCGGCCAGCGCGCGTCGAGAGTGAAGCGACAGACGTCTGTCCCCGCTTTCTCAAGCTCCTGTGCTATGCTGTTCATGCCCGGATAGGCTCTCGCATCCCCGTCCGAATTCAGCATCCACATTTTCTGCCCTTTCAGAGCCGGTACGGAGGAAAGCTCACCCCACTGTCCGCCCACCAAAAGGGAGGCCGCGAACAGATCCGGATCACAGATATCCATGCCGAATCCCAGAATACAGCCCATCGACTGTCCGGTATTATAAAGCCGTCCGCGATCCACCGGGAAGGCTTCACAGACCTCATCCAGAATTTCCTTCATCTTTTCATGCATGCTTCCCATTCCGGCAGCGCCCTGGTCACTCCTCGCGGAATAGTGCTCCGGGATCTGCGGTGCCAGCACGAAGCAGGGATGCTTTTTCTGGAACGCGGGAGAAGCAAAGCTCATCGCGCCGTTTCCCTGTGTCAGCACAATCAGCGGATCATCCCCTTTCACCGACGCGTCCGGCACGAAAAAAACGAGCGGATAGGTTTTACCGGCTTCTAGCTTCTGCGGGATGAAAAGGTTATACGCAATGTCTCCATGCCTAAAAACCTGAAATGCTTCAACGCCCTCCGTCACGCCTTCTCTGGACGCGACCCACTCGTCCAGGGCCGGGATTTCTTCCCCGTCCGCTTTTTTCAGGGTCTGAAGCTGTTTCACCGCGACACGGTTCTCACTCATCACAACTCTGGAACGGGATCTTTGCGGGCCGCCCTTCTGGGAATTTGCGGGGCCGCCTGCTCCCGCAGGCTTTGCTTCCTGTCCCTTGCCGGACCCCGGCCAGATCATGGGCGTCGTGTCCATCCCGGCGGTCACCCTTCTGCCCGTCTCTCCCACTGTCTGCATCAAAGGCGCGTCAGCGTCAGTCAGGTTCAGTTCCAGAATCACATATCTGCCGTCGCGGCCAGACTCTGCCTTCTCAGGCTCCGTATTGGCATATACCCGGATAATATTACGATTCTCCACGCCAAACTGTTCCGGCTTAAGCGACGCGTTATCCAGAACACAGTCATAGGTCAGAATCGCGGCGGATATTCTGTGCCCATGGGGCAGCGCCTCCGCCAGGGAGCAGACATTTACGATATGCCCCGCTTCATAAACAGCCATCTTTATTTTCCTCCTTTTCTTCCGCTTCAGGCGGTAATCGATCAGTCATTTTTCATGTTGATCATACAAAATAAACTCCTTCTTTGTCAATTCTGATCCGAAAAAAGGGATGAGCTTTCGCTCATCCCTCAAATGTCTTAAAACAGGATTTATAACAGTCCGGTAATCACCACATTCCAAGATTGATGGTCATATAGCCATCGCCATAAGGAAGCATGGTGTCCAGATACGTCGATGGATCACCATAGTCGGGACCCCAGCCGGAATTGAACTGGATGTCATAGTTCATCTCGTAGCCGTAGTCATTGCCATAGCCGGCTGCAGTATACATATCATAGCTGTCAGATTCGATGGTGTTAACAATCACAAGACCGCCGAAGACATTCTCAACCGTCTCCTTGTATACCTCAGCGGACTGTCTGGCAGTCTCCCCATAGGTAGCTCTCGGAACATCGATATAAATCGGATTGTCCACAGATACCTCATAACCGATAGCCGCCAGCTCCTCGATCGCCTTATCCAGGTACTCTACCGCGTTATCCGGATTGTAGAAGCCGTCAAAGCCGTCGCCGGTGTAGGTCGCCTCATCCCAGACCTGGATCGGATAGCCGTCCGCGTCGATCTGCGCCTGCACAATCTCACCATAGTAAGTGCCTGACGGGAAGGACGTCGCCGTGCCGTTGATATCCACGGTCACATCCTCAGAGGTGATCACGAAGTCAGCGGGTGTGTAGGTGTTGCGGATGGTGATATATTTCAGCTCATCGCCAACGGACACGGAGTTATAGGTCGCTCTGTCATACGCAAAGGCCATCGCCAGACGGAAGTTCTGGCTCTGCAGGGCCGCATGGGTCAGCGCTTCCTGCTCCTCGGTCTTCGGAGAAGCCATGGCGCCGTCCTCATTCGCATATGCCTGTCTGTTCAGGTTCATAAAGCCCATGTAAGAGGTGGAACCCGCGTAGGAAATGATGGCATAGTCATCAAAGATGCCGTCCGCGATTGCCAGCTCCTTACGAGCGGTATTCAGAGAGCAGAGGGAGGTCAGGCCGTTCTGGAAGTCCGTGTAAGCCTTGGTCGCATCTGTTCCGTCATTGTAAATGTAGCTGATGTATTGCACATGCTGATTCTCAGCGTTCCAGTAGGACGGGTTCGCCTCATAGTCGATGGAGTTTTTGTCCGTGCAGTTGGTGCACAGGAAAGCGCCGATGTAAGCGATGTGATCCTGGTCGGTGCCATACAGATAGCTGGACTCAGCGCTTGCAGTCTGATAATTGTCCAGACCGAACACGCCGCCCTGAGACTGATAATAGTCCCTGCTCATGGGCATGTAAGCGGAATAACCTAACATGGTCAGGAAATAAGAGCAGGGCTCAGCCAGCGTATACTGCAGGGTGTAATCGTCAACCGCCTTCACGCCGACAGTGGTAAAGTCTGTGGTCTCACCGTTGATATAAGCATCCGCGCCCTCAACATAAGACCCCATGGACTGCAGACCGCCCTGGGTGTCGATCATGTGCTGGAAGCCCGCCACAAAGTCGTCAGCCTTCAGATCTGCAACCTTTCTGCCCTGAGAGTCAACCCACTCCACGCCCTCACGGATGGTGAAGGTGTAGGTCAGGCCGTCATCGGAAATCTCATAACCGGTAGCCAGTGCCGGCTGCTGAACTCCCTCGGAGTCATACTGCAGCAGACCCTCGATGGTGTGGCAGACATAGTTGCCGACCGCGCTCTTGGAGCTTGCCAGGATGTCCCATGTCGTCGGAACAGCGGAGAACGTGGTGGCATAAGTATCGGAAATCGTATAGCCCTGCTCAAGCAGATACTCCTCCGCCTTCTCACGGTAAGTACCGGTGCCGCGCAGCTCAGGCCAGAGGGTCTCTCTTAAATAGTTATAATCCTCCGCCTTCATCATCTCGTTGGTGAACAGGCCTCTCCAGTATCTGTTGCCGTCAGAGCCCCAGTTGGCATAGTTGCCGGAACGGTACGCATATTTGTACAGATAGTAAGAGCCGCCGGATGTGGAATAGCAGCTCGCCACACCGGACTCGGTCAGCTTCGCCTCCGCGATGGCCATCATCGCGTAACGCTCGGATACGCTCAAGCTGGAATCCAGAGCCGCCTGATAGGTGTCATAGAACTCGCCGAGCGCCTGCATGTAAATGCCCTCATCATTGTCACTGCTGGCTTCCAGAACCTCGAGAAGCTCTTCCGTAACCTCTTCTGTCTCAGTAGTTTCTCCCGTTGTTTCAGTGGTTTCTTCCGAAGAAGAGGAAGTCTCTTCCTCAAGCTCCGCGTCACCGGTAGCCGCACTGCTGCAGGCCGCCAGCAGGCCAGCAGAACCGGCTGCTACGCCTCCGACCAGCATTCCCTTCATGAAATCTCTTCGGGTAATACTCTTCATCATAAATGTTCCTCCTTTGATCATGCGAACATCACTGCTTCAACGCTTCATCACGGTAAATCGTTGAATTAACAAAATAGCTGAGCATTATCGCAGTCCTTTCTGCACTTTGCTCAGCCCTATTCATGTAATCTACCCCGTAATCCGGTGGAAACAAGCGATATTCAATTTCATAGCTGTAAAACATATCCGTATATCTCACCGAAATCTGCACCATACAGTCTTTGTACGGTTGTATACAATAATACATTTTCAGCTATCTTGTGTGGCATTGTAGCATAATTGATTCTATCTGTCAACCATAATTTTTTAATAAATAAGTTATTTCTTTTTTGCAATCAGATGATTAAAGCGACAAAAGGGTATGATACCATGCGCGCCACTCAAAAACGCCCCGGAAACCGTATGCACAGTTTCCGTGGCGTTTTCTGTCTCATATAATCTGCTTCGTTCCGGATCTGCATGAAGCCATCCGCGGCTCAATGCAGAACTCAGGCCTTGTCTACGGAACCAAACAGCTCCATCTTCTCCTTGACGGTTGCCTTGATTGCCTCAAAGCCAGGAGCCAGGAGCTTACGCGGGTCATAGCCCTTGCCCTGCAGGTCCTTGCCCTCTTCCACATATTTGCGGGTTGCGGCAGCAAAGGAGAGCTGGCACTCAGTGTTCACGTTGATCTTGGCAACGCCTAAGGTGATGGCCTTTTTGATCATGTCGGCCGGGATGCCGGTGCCGCCGTGCAGTACCAGAGGCATGTCGCCGGTCAGAGCCTGGATCGCATCCAGAGTCTCAAAGCTTAAGCCCTTCCAGTTGGCCGGATATTTGCCGTGGATGTTGCCGATGCCGGCAGCCAGGAAATCAATGCCAAGGTCCGCGATGGCCTTGCACTCCTGCGGATCCGCGCACTCACCCATGCCGATAACGCCGTCTTCCTCGCCGCCGATGGCACCAACCTCGGCCTCGATGGAAACGCCCTGCGCATGCGCAGCCGCCACCAGCTCGGTGGTCTTTGCCACGTTCTCGGCGATCGGATAGTGAGAGCCGTCGAACATGATGGAGGAGAAACCCGCCTCCAGGCACTTGTAGCAGCCTTCATAGGTGCCGTGATCCAGATGCAGGGCAACCGGAACGGTGATCTTTAAATCCTTGAGCATACCGTTGACCATGCCTACCACTACATCGAAACCGCCCATATATTTGCCTGCGCCCTCGGACACACCGAGAATCACCGGGGAATTCAACTCCTGGGCTGTCAGTAAAATTGCTTTTGTCCACTCCAGATTGTTGATATTGAACTGGCCTACCGCATAATGTCCGGCCTTGGCCTTCTGAAGCATCTCAGTTGCTGAAACTAACATATTCATTTACCTCCTTTTATCATGGAAAGCGCTTATGCGCTCTGTCCCGAAAGATATTTCTCGATCTCGACGACAGCTTCCGCCTCATCGGCTCCCTCCGCCGTGATCTCCAACTCCGTCGCATTCTCCGTGCACAGTGTCATCATACCCATGATGCTCTTGGCGTTGAAGCGATGTTTGTCATTGCGGATATAAATCTGACTGCTGTACTGGTTGGCTACCTGTACCAGAACGGCGACCGGTCTGACGTCCAGCCCGGATTCCAGCTGGATCTTCACATTTTTTGTAATCATAATACTCCTCCATTGACTCAATATAAATTAACAGAGACTCTCTTCCTTAAGCTTCTCTGCATAGTCACTGATCCTGCGAAGCCTGTGGTTGACGCCCGACTTGCCGACCGGCGGCGTCAGATATTCCCCCAGCTCCTTCAGAGATGAATCCGGATGTTCCAGGCGGACCAACGCCATCTCGTAAAGCCCCTCCGGGAGGCTGTCAAGCCCCTTTACGGAAGCGATGTACTCGATGTCCTGTACCTGCCTGTCCGCAGCCGTGACCGTTTTTAACAGATTGGCGGTCTCACAATTGACTCTGCGGTTGACAGTGTTGCGGATCTCTCTGTATGCACGCAGATTTTCCAGATCGAGGAGGGATGTGTGGGCTCCCATGTTGCCTAAAAGCTCCACAATCGCACCGCCCTCCTTCAGGTAGACAATGCTTCCTGTCTTCCTGAAAAGGATCCTGGCCTCTACATCAAGACCGGCCAGCTCCCGTACCAGAAACTCCGCCTGCTCCCTGCAGTCGCAGGTGAACTCCATGTGGTAACCTTTTCTGGGGTCGCTGATGGAGCCGCACACTAAAAAGGCGCCCCTCACAAATGCCCGCCTGCAGCAGATTCTCTTGGACAGATCATTCACTGCTTCCTGTTCGGTATGATCAATGAGGTGTAAAAATTGAAACAGTTCTTCCTCTGTCAGGTTTTTTTCCGTCTCTATATTAATGGTTTTTTTAATTAATGTAAAGCCTTTTTTTATGACCGGGGCGTTTTCTGTGCGAAAACCCAGCGTATAGCAGTCCTCGCCGATCCTGCCGATCTGGCCGCCGTACTCATACATTCCCATCAGCTCGGCCTGTCTGCAGTGCTTCTGCGAGGGCCAGACGGCGGCAAGCTCTCTTTTTACCCTGGATGAAAAAGACTCCTCCTGACTTTTTTCCATCGTCTTATCCCCAGTAAATGACCTCCGGTTCCAGCGTCACGCCGGATGTTTCCTCCACGCCCTTTATCACCTTCTCCATCAGGAGACGCACCTGCGAGCAGGTCGCGTTCCCCTTGTTGATGATAAAGCCGCAATGCTTCTCGCTGACGCAGGCATCTCCGATCTGGCAGCCTGAAAATCCCGCGTCCTGAATAAGCTTTCCCGCGTAATATCCCTCCGGGCGCTTGAATGTGGACCCGGCGCTCGGATATTCCAATGGCTGCTTCTCCCGGCGCTTTTTGGCAAGCTCCGCCATGTGAAATTTAATCTGCGACCGATCCCCGGGCTGAAGCTCCATGGTCACGGAAACCACGAAAAGTCCCCGCTCCTTCATGGCACTGCCGCGGTAGCAAAAATGCAGCTCTTCCCCGGAGAGCGTGAGAAGATTTCCCTTCTCATCGTAAGCCTCCACGCTGGTAACCACATCCTTTAACTCGCCGCCGTAGGCGCCCGCGTTCATAATCACGCCGCCGCCGATCGAGCCCGGGATACCGGCGGCAAATTCCAGTCCGGTCAGTCCCTCGTCACAGGCCTTTTGCGCAATTCTGCCCATCAGGGCACCGGCCTGAGCCGTAATCCGCGTACCCTCCACATGAATCCGGGAAAAAGGCTCCGCCATACACAGGACAATACCTTCCACGCCTTCGTCATCCACCAGCAGATTGGAGCCATTTCCCATCAGATGCAGCGGCACCTGGCAGGTCTGACAGAACTTCAGAAGCCTGGGAATGTCCTCCTGCCCGGACACATAGACAAAGCACTCCGCCTCGCCGCCGATATGAAAGGTGGTGTGCTTTGACAGTGGTTCCTGCCATAAAATATGTGTCTGTGCGGCAAATTCCCTGCCGAAGGCTTTTTTCCAATCCATAGATGATCCTCAAGTTCTGAATGATAACACGATACTGACTCTTACTTAACCCAGCACCAGCTTCGCCGCGCCGTAAATACCTGCGTCATTGCCCAGCTCGGCCAGCAGAAAACGCGCCTTTCTGCTGCCCGGAAAGACAAACTTCCGGTACGGCGGAACGATATAATCAAATAAAATCTCTCCCGCCTTGCTGACGCCGCCGCCGATGACAAACGCCTCCGGGTTGACCACACAGGCCACAGCCGCCAGGCCCTTGCCCAGATAATAGCCGAAGCGCTCCGCAACCTCGATCGCCACAGCGTCCTGCGCGCGTACTGCGTCCCACACATCCTTGCAGGTCAGCGCTTCGCCCAGACCGCGCAGACTGCTCGGTTCCCCGTCCTGCTGAAGGCGGCGCTTCGCCAGTCGCACCACGCCGGTCGCGGAGGCATACTGCTCCAGACAGCCGCACAGGCCGCAGTTGCAGGGCTCGGTCTCGTTTTCTTCCACCAGCATGTGACCGATCTCTCCGCCCGCGCCGTTAAACCCGGCCACCAGGGCTCCGTTTACGATGATGCCGCCGCCCACGCCGGTTCCCAGCGTGACCGCCACCACATCCTGACAGCCTCTGCCGCCGCCCTTCCACATCTCGCCCAGGGCCGCCACATTGGCGTCATTGCCGGCCTTCACCGGCACGCCGACCAGGGGCTGCAGGGTTTGTGCAATATTCAACTCACTCCAGCCTAAATTGACCGCGCCATAAATGATACCAGCGGCGTCCACCGGCCCCGGTGCGCCGACACCCACGCCGATTACATCCTTAAGCTGATACCCAAAGGCGGCGCGCTTCTCATTTACGCTGTCCGCGATATCCTTCAGGATATGGCTCCCGTGATTCTCAGTCACGGTCGGGATCTCCCACTTTGTCAGCACACTGCCCTCATCATCAAACAAGCCCAGCTTGACGGTCGTGCCGCCGATATCCACTCCAAATACGATTTTACCCATTTTGCGTTCCCTCATTCTGCGCATATTTTCCCTGCTCACAGTATTTTCCTGCGCAATAACCCCGCTTTCCGTTCTGTGATAACGAAAAGCAACCGGCCGCCATTCAGTCCTCGATATCCCTGTGCGTCATAGACTCCTGTAAACGCCGGTACAGCTCCTTCGCGGCATTATAGCCCATTCTCTTTTCTCTGTAATTGATAGCCGCGCTCTCCACAATCACCGCTATATTTCTGCCCGGTCGGATGGGGATGTTGTGGCTGACAATTTTATTGCCCAGATATTCCGTATACTGCTCCTCCAAGCCGATGCGGTCATACTCCCGCTCTCTGTCCCACTCCTCTAAATTAATGACCAGGTTGATCTCGTGACTGTCGCGCACACTCGACACACCGAACATTTCCTTGATATCCACGATACCGATGCCGCGCAGCTCAATGAAATGCTTGGTCACGTCCGGCGCGCTGCCGATCAGGGAGTTGTCGCTGATTTTGCGGATCTCGACCGCGTCGTCGCTGACCAGACGGTGGCCTCTTTTGACTAACTCCAGGGCCGCCTCAGATTTACCGATACCGCTGTTGCCCGTGATAAGAACGCCCTCACCGTAGACGTCCACTAAAACGCCGTGAATCCGGATCACCGGCGCGAGCTTATAGCTCAGCCAGCGGATCGCCTCCGCGGTAAAATGGGAGGTCGTATTCTCTGAGGTAAAGACCGGAATCCCGTTCTCCAGCGCCTTCTTTAAAAAGAGCGCATCCGGCTCCAGACCGCGGCAGAACACGATGGCTGGAATCTCATGGTAGCTCATCAGCTTACTGTAAACGCTCTCTCTGTTTTCCTCAGACAGCTGCAGCAGATAGCTCGCCTCCACCAGACCGATGATCTGTAAGCGGTTCCCGTCAAAATAGTCAAAATATCCCACAAGCGGCAGCGCCGTACGGTTGACATCCGCCTCATAAATTCTTCTTTTGCTGTAGTCAATCTCCGGAATCAGGCTCTTGATGTCCAGATCCTTGACCAGTTCCTTCAAATAAACCCCGTTCCCCATAAAACCTCCTGTGTATTTTGTTATTCACGGCTCTCCTCCCACATGCGCAAAAGCGTCTGCTTTGCATCCGACGCGGCAAAAAACGCCGCTCATCTTTTTGCTTATGTGGGTGGAGTTCCTGCTTCACAGTCTCATCGTAAAATCCAACCAATCTCTTACATGCAAGCACGACAAAATTGCTTGGATTTTACAATGGCCGTGAATAGTAACATCTGTTTTTCATCATAACACAATTTTTATCAGGACGGAAGGACGGATTTCTTTTCCTCCTCCTGCTTCTTAAAAAATTCTCTGATTTTCACCGCCTCGGACCAGGGGATTTCCGGGATCGCCGCCAGCTCCTCCAGGCTCGCGGCCTTAATCTCCGCGATGGAATTGAACTGCCGCATCAGCGCCTTTCTGCGCGTTGGCCCCACGCCCGGAATATCGTCCAGAATACTCTTAATCTGATCCTTGCCGCGCAGACTTCGATGATATTCAATCGCGAAACGGTGCGCCTCGTCCTGAATGCGGGTGATCAGCTGAAAGCCTTCAGAATGGGTGTCGATCGGCAATTCCACATTATGGAAATAAAGCCCTCTCGTGCGGTGAAAATCATCCTTCACCATGCCGCAGACCGGAATGTCCAGGTGCAGCTCTTTTAACACCTCCAGCGCGATGTTCACCTGTCCTCTGCCGCCGTCCATCAAAAGTAGATCCGGGAACTTCGTGAAGCTGCCGAATTCCTCCTCTTTTCCCTTTTCCTGAAGCTGTTTTTTCTCTTCCAGGCCGTGCGTAAAGCGCCTGGTTAAAACCTCCCGCATGCAGGCGTAATCATCCGGTCCCGTCACAGTCCGCATCCGGAATTTCCGGTAATCGCTTCGTTTCGGCTTTCCTTTCTCATAGACCACCATGGAGCCCACGTTCTCAAAGCCGTTGGTGTTGGAAATATCAAAGGCCTCCATACGGTTTAAATGCTTCAGCCCCAGCAAGGTCTGGATTTCCTTCACGGCACCGATGGTGCGGCCCTCCTCGCGCTTTAACTTCTCGCGATCCCTGGTCAGGATGAGGGACGCGTTGCTGTGGGCGAGTTCCACAAGCTTCTCCTTCTGGCCCTTTAACGGCACACGGATATAAGCGCGCGCGCCGCGAAGCGAGGTCAGCCACTGCTCCAAAAGCTCCCGCTCATCAAAATCATTTTCCACCATCAGCTCCCGCGGGATGAAGGGCGTACCGCCGTAAAACTGTAAAATAAAATCCCGGAGCAGCTCCTCCCTGGGACGGTCCCCCGTATGCGTCAGGTAATAATGCTCTCTGCCGATCATACGGCCGCCGCGCACAAAAAAGACCTGGATCACGCAATCCGTATCGTCCCTTGCCAAAGCAATGATGTCCTTATCCTCCTGATCACTGTCCGTGATTTTCTGTTTCTCACTGACAGCCTGGACACTCGCCATCAGATCCCGCAGACGGGCCGCCTCCTCGAACTCCATATTCTCACTGGCGGCAAGCATCTTCTGCGACAGATCGTCCATCACCGCCTGATGGTCCCCATTTAAAAAAGCGAGTGCCCGACGCACCCGCTCCCCGTATTCCTCCCTGGAAATATAGCCCTGGCAGGGGGCGGCGCACTGGCCGATATGATAATTTAAACAGGCTCGTTCCTGCCCGATTTCCTTCGGCAGATTTTTATTGCAGCTGCGCAGGCCGAAGAGCTTATTGATCAGCTCGATGGTGTCCCGCACTGCCGCCGCGCTCGAATAGGGACCGAAATACCGCGATTTGTCTTTTTTCATCTGTCTGGAAAAAAGAACCCGCGGGTAGGCCTCTGACACCGTCACTTTGATATAAGGATAGGTTTTGCCGTCCTTTAAAAGCGTATTATATTTGGGGTTATATTCCTTGATGAGGTTATTTTCTAAAACCAGCGCCTCCAGCTCGGAATCTGTCACGATATACTCAAAGCGGGCGATCTGGCTGACCATTTTGTCAATCCAGGGGCCGCGGCCGATATTTTTGCGGAAATAGCTGCGCACCCGATTGTGCAGGTTCACGGCTTTTCCCACGTATATAACAGAGTCAGCCTGGTCGTGCATCAGATACACGCCAGGCTTATTCGGCAGCTTCTTTAATTCCTCCTCAAGATTGAAATTCTGCAAGATTCCCTCCGGCGTCTGTCCCTTTCTGCTTCAGGAGCATCCAGGGACTTACTCTGAAACCGCCCGTCCTGCTCCCTCACAGCTGAAAACTCATTCATCGCCTTCCGTATGATAATCCGCGCCTGAGAAACGTCCTCTGGCCGGGGCATCCTCCTGCTGCTCTGCATCCTTTAACTGGCGCAGGGTCTGCTGATCGAGCGTCCGCTGAAAGCTGGACTTTTCCTGCTCCTCCTGTTTCTGCGAGGTGGGAGCCGCGGAGCCGCCCTCCTGTGATGAAGCGGACGGAAGGCCGTTTTCCAGAGCCGTCTCAGAAGACTGCTTCATCTGCGAAAGATCATCGGAAAGCTTATCCATCAGCTCCTGACGTCTGTCCTCCTCCGATTTCTCCGGTTCAGGGATGCCCTTGAGCTCCCGGTAAATCTTCATGAATTCCTTGCCGGTGATGGTCTCCTTTTCAATCAGATACTCCGCAATCTTATCCATCACGTCCCGGTTGTCTCTCAGCAGATCGAGCGCCTTCTGGTAGCACTCTTTTAAGACCTTCATCACCTCTTCATCCACCATGGCAGCGGTGGAATCGGCGCACATCAGACGTTTGTTGCCACTTAAATACTGGCTCTCCACGGTCTCCAAGCATATGAGGCCGAAGCGGTCGCTCATGCCGTACTGTGTAATCATGGAACGGGCTATCTGCGTAGCCTGCTCGATATCATTGGAAGCGCCTGTGGTGATACTGCCAAAGACCAGCTCCTCCGCCGCACGGCCGCCTAAAAGCTCCACCAGGCGGTCCATCAGTTCCTCCTTGGAATTCAGATATTTTTCTTCCTCCGGTACCTGCATCACATAGCCCAAGGCACCCATGGTTCTGGGAACGATGGTAATTTTCTGTACCGGCTCGCTGTTTTTCTGCAGGGCGGTGATCAGCGCGTGACCGACCTCATGGTAGGATACGATTCTGCGCTCCTCCTGACTCATGATGCGGTCCTTTTTCTCCTTGCCGACCAGAACCTGCTCGACCGCGCCGAAAAGATCCTTCTGGCTGACGTACTCGCGGCCTTCCTTGACCGCGTTGATGGCGGCCTCATTGATCATATTCGCCAGGTCGGAACCCACTGCGCCGCTGGTCGCCAGAGCGATCTCCCTGAAATCCACGGTTTCATCGAGCTTCACGCCCTTGGCGTGCACCTTTAAAATCTCCACACGCCCCTTTAAATCCGGACGTTCCACCACAATGCGGCGATCCAGTCTGCCGGGACGCAGCAGTGCCTTATCCAGAATCTCCGGGCGGTTGGTCGCCGCCAGAATGAAAATACCCTTGCTGGAATCAAAGCCGTCCATCTCGGAAAGGAGCTGATTTAAGGTCTGCTCGCGCTCGCTGTCCCCGCCGCCGTAACGGCTGTCGCGGCTGCGGCCGATGGCATCAATCTCATCAATGAAAATAATGCAGGGCGCGTTTTTATTGGCGTCCTCAAACAGGCTTCGCACACGGGAGGCGCCCATACCGACATACATTTCCACAAAATCGGAACCGGTCAGGGAGAAAAACGGCACCTTGGCCTCACCCGCGACCGCCTTGGCAAGCAGCGTTTTGCCGGTTCCCGGAGGGCCTACTAAGAGGGCCCCCTTGGGGAGCCGCGCGCCGATGCCGGAATATTTGGCCGGATTGTGAAGGAAGTCCACGACCTCCACAAGAGATTCCTTGGCCTCGTCCTCGCCGGCTACGTCCGCGAAGGTCACGGATGTATTCTCCGGATTGTAGACCTTGGCGGTATTTTTACCCATGTTAAACAGACCGCCGCCTGCGCCGCCCGCGCCGCCCATCCGGCGCATGATAAAGTAAAACGCGCCCCAGACTAAGACGATCGGCAGAATATAGGACAGCAACAGCGTCAGAATCGTACCTGAGGTACTGGCAATGGTGCCAGAAAAATCCACGTCCGCTTCCCTGAGCCTTGCCGAGAGCGTGTCATAGTCCTCCATCATCGCCGTCTTATAAATCGTCTGTGAGGAAGAATAATAATACGAGGCAAAGCTTCCCGTACTTGTTTCCGTGCTCTCATCCTTCAGCTGCAGATAGATGATCGAGTCGCTCACCTGCACCGTTTCCACCATGTCCGCTTCCAGGTAATCCAGAAACTCGTTGTAGGTAATCTCCTCCTGGGAGCTGCCGCCCAGAGAACCTGTCATAGTCATAAGCAGGATGATGCACACAATCGTAGTCACAGTCACTACAAAAGCAATGATATTGGGGCGGTTATTGTTGCCGCCAGGGCCCTGCCTGCCGTCCTTGTTACTGTTATTGTTATTATTGTTGTGATTATTGTCACGGTTCTGATTCTGGCTGTTGTTATTGTTATATTCGTCAAGGTGATGATTATCCATTCTTTTTCCCGTTTCCTTTTTCAATTTCTTTGGTCTCTTCGTTTAGTATTTCATCGTGTGTAAAAAAACATAGCTGTTATTTTTTACGGCAACGGCACTTAATCAAACCTATTATAGGTGTTCAACCCCTATAAATCAAGGTCGGATTTGTGAAAAAAGAACTTCAAACATGAAAGTTTTGTGAATTATTTTCACAAGAAAGCAGTGGATTTTCGGTTTTCCTTATGGTATGATGTAAAGGACTTTTGTTTTGAAACGACTACGGAGGAATCGACCATGGCAGTAAAATACGTATTTGTAACCGGCGGTGTGGTCTCGGGCCTTGGTAAGGGCATCACTGCGGCGAGCCTGGGAAGACTTCTGAAGGCCCGCGGCTATAAAGTGACCATGCAGAAGCTGGACCCCTACATCAATATTGACCCCGGCACCATGAACCCCATCCAGCACGGCGAGGTCTTCGTCACCGACGACGGCGCGGAAACCGACCTGGATCTCGGGCATTATGAGCGCTTCATCGACGAGAGCCTGGGCAAAAACTCCAACGTGACCACCGGCAAGATCTACTGGTCCGTCCTGCAGAAGGAGCGGCGCGGCGATTACGGCGGCGGCACGGTGCAGGTCATTCCCCATATTACCAATGAAATTAAAAGCCGCTTTTTCAGGGACTACACGGACCCCGATACCCGCATCGCCATCATCGAGGTGGGCGGCACGGTCGGCGACATCGAGAGCCAGCCGTTTTTAGAGAGTATCCGCCAGTTCCAGCATGAGGTCGGCCACGACAACGCGGTCCTGATTCATGTGACCCTGATCCCCTACATCGCGGCCAGCCAGGAGCTGAAAACGAAGCCCACACAGACCAGTGTGAAGGAGCTTCTGAGCATCGGCATCCAGCCCGACATGATCGTCTGCCGCAGCGAATACCCGCTCAACCAGCAGATCAAGGACAAGATCGCCCTCTTCTGCAATGTGCCCAGCTCCCGCGTCATGCAGAACCTCGACGTGGAGTACCTCTACGAGGCGCCGCTCGCCATGGAGGAAGAACACCTGGCGCAGGAGGTCTGCAAGTGCCTGCATTTAGACTGTCCCGAGCCGGATCTGGCCGACTGGCGGCAGATGGTCGCCGACTTAAAAACGCCCGTCACCTCCGTCACCGTGGCCCTGGTCGGTAAATATGTCCAGCTTCACGACGCTTACTTAAGCGTGGTGGAAGCCTTAAAGCACGGCGGCATCCCCCAGCACACCACTGTCAACATCAAATGGGTCGATTCCGAGACGGTCACCCCAGAGAATGTGGACGAAATCCTGGGCGACGTCAACGGTGTCCTGGTACCCGGCGGCTTCGGCAGCCGCGGCATCGAGGGTAAGATTACAGCCATCGAATACGCCCGCACACATAAAATCCCCTACCTCGGCCTGTGCCTGGGACTGCAGTTGGCCATCGTTGAGTTTGCCCGCCATGTGGCCGGTTTACAGGAGGCCCACAGCATCGAGTTAGACCCCAACACCCGCTACCCCGTCATCGCCCTGATGCCGGATCAGAACGGCGTGGAGGACATCGGCGGTACGCTGAGACTCGGCGCCTACCCCTGCGTGCTGACCCCGGATTCTCTGGCAGCCAGCCTCTACGGCTCCACCGAGATCAGCGAGCGCCACAGGCATCGCTACGAGGTCAATAACGACTTCCGTAAGGTGCTGACCGACAACGGGCTTAAGCTCTGCGGTCTCTCCCCGGACGGACGCATCGTGGAGATGGTCGAGCTGCCGCAGGAGATTCACCCCTTCTTCATCGCCACGCAGGCGCATCCGGAGTTTAAGAGCCGTCCCAACCGCCCGCACCCGCTTTTCAAGGGATTCGTGGCGGCGATGCTGAAGCAGAAGGACACGGAAGCATAAAGAACAGGAACCAGGAACACCGAAGTTTTTCCTGTCATAAAAGCAATGACAAAGGCCGGTACCCGTTAGCAGACGATTGATCTGCTTCGGGCCCGGCCTTTTTTAGATTTTGTCTACAGCTGTATAAACTTGTTCGCGCCGGTCTCCTCCCCGTCCAGGTGAGAAATCCGGAAGATAATATGATCTTCTCTGT
>JAJQHY010000041.1 GCA_021199495.1 Lachnospiraceae bacterium
AATGTTGGGCTGTCTACAGTTTTGGCGGCAAAGAGGCAGAGCATATTGTTCAGTGCTGGCAATATGTTGGCCATGATACATATATCACCTCCGCCATGCCGGATTTCACGCTGGAGGAAGATGACATCACGTTTACACAGGTATGCGATGCGGATGCATTTCTTTCCGAGAAATGGAGTTCCGACGAATACGAGTTGCAGATTTCGGATGGCATGTGGCAGATGACCTTGAGCAGCCGTGCCTTGGATTGCTATGAAGAAACCGGTCAGCTCACATTTTATGTGAAATATTTAGGGGAGGAAACGCTGTGCTATGCCTGCCAAAACACCTCTGACAGTGGCGCATATAACTACGTCTCCGTCGTGAATACACCCTACACGAGCAAATACGACTCTACCTGGAAGGCCTATGGCGCGAATTTTCTATGGTTTGTCGGTACACGTTCTAATGTACAGAATTAGAAAATAAAGGCACGATCACAGCCAAATTCCAGTTTATCGAGCTGAAAATTGAATACATGATAAAAGCCAGGAAGCCCAGGCACTCAACAATGAGCGCTTGGGCTTCCTGCTATTACCGGCGAGGCATCTGATGAAAGCCAGGTGCCTTTTTTGTTGTCCAAATGCCGATGTACATACCGGGAAAGGAGGCTTTACAGGTATGAATGTATTTGAAGCGGTCAAGCAGTCTGTGACCACCCGGCAGGCTGCGGAGGCGTATGGACTACGGGTAACCCGGAACGGAATGTGTGTCTGCCCATTTCACAACGACAGAACCCCCAGCATGAAGGTTGACCAGCGCTTTCACTGTTTTGGCTGTTAGGCCGATGGGGATGTCATCGACTTCACGGCGAAGCTGTTCGATATGAACAGCAAGGGTGCCGCCGTCAAGCTGACTACTGACTTTGGCATCCCCTATGACGTGAACGGGAGCAGAACTGCACGGGCCAGGGCCGCCCCCGTCAGGCCAAGGCTGTCCCCAGCACAGCAGGCCCGGCAGGACGAGGACAGATGCTTCCGGGCCTACTGTGATTATCTTCATCTGTTGGAGGACTGGAAAACGGAGCACCGCCCCCGCACGCCGGAGGAAGAACCGGACAAGTGCTTTGTCGAAGCCTGTCAGAGATTGGATTACGTCCGATATGTGCTGGACGACATCCTGCTGACCGGCACAGAAGAAGATCGCACCGAATTTGTTGAAACGCACCGAGAGGAGGTCAAGCGAATTGAACAGAGAATTGCAGAATCAGCAACCCACGGCATCACCGCCTGCACTGGAGACGGTGACCATGACGGAGTTGTTCGACACGGCGTTCCCACCCAGGGAGCCGGTGATCGACGGACTACTTTACAGCGGAACTTACCTGTTTGTCGGAGCGCCGAAGATAGGTAAGTCTTTTTTAATGGCGCAACTCGCCTTCCATGTGGCAACGGGATTACCGCTGTGGAATTATCGTGTCAGGAAGGGAGCTGTCCTGTACCTGGCGCTGGAGGACAACTACGCCCGGCTGCAAAACCGCCTGTCTAAGATGTTTGATGTGGAGAGCGCCGACGATCTCTACCTCTCCATCTGGGCTGAGACGCTGAACCGCGGCTTGGGGCAGCAGATCGAGGACTTCACCCAGCAGCATCCGGATACCCGCCTCATCATCGTGGACACCCTGCAAAAGATTCGGGAGGCGACCAGCGAATCCTACAGCTACGCCCTGGATTATGCTATCGTGTCCAGCCTGAAAGAGTTCAGTGACCGGCTCAACATCTGCTTTATGATTGTTTATCACACCCGGAAGATGGAGTCCGGAGATTCCTTCGATATGATTTCCGGCACCAACGGTCTGTTGGGGGCCGCAGACGGGGCCTTTGTCCTGCAAAAGAAGAAACGCACTGACAACACAGCGACGATGGCCGTTGTGGGCAGAGATCAGGAGGACTTGGAGCTGTCCCTCTGCTTCGACCGGGAGCGTTGCCTCTGGGAGTTGGTCAGGCAGGAGACGGAGCCGACCAAAGAACCGGCGGACGAAGTGGTGTCGAAGGTCGCAGCCTTCATGGAGGAACGGGACTGGTGGGGCGGCACTGCCACGGAACTGCTAAAACAGATACCGGAGTTGAAGGTCAAATCCAACGCCCTCACACGGCGGCTGAACGTAAAGGTGTCTGAACTCTATAACGATTATGGCATCATCTACCGGCAGCGGCCTCGCACCGGCTCTGAGCGGGGCTTTACCCTGCTCCACAAATTTGTTGACCCGGATGACAGGCCAGAGGAATGACGATGTTTCCGGGAATCCCCGGTATGTAAAAACATCGTCATAACCGTCATATCGTCACACGAAAGTACAAAGCACTTGAATCTCAAGCCCGGTATGGCCTTGTGCCAACGCCGGGCTTCCTTTTATTCCAAAAATCAGGAGGTATCGTATATGGGATATGCCCGAAAAGATGTAGAGAAAACAAAGCTGGCTTCCAAGAAGTTTGTGCGCTATCAGGAAGGAGCAGAGCGGTACAGCCTTGGTCTTACCAAGTTTCAGGAATTGGCAAAAGAGGCGAAAGCGGTCTACAAAATCGACAAGGTGGCGCTTGTGAACTGTGAGATTTTCGAGCGGTATCTGGAGACTTTTCGTATCGCCTGAGTGCCGCTGAATTTTTCGTAATTTCTCATGAAGGGCTCGATACAGAGTTGACTTATTGTCATACAGGAAGTATAATGTGGATGTGGAGGTGTAAGAGCAGCTATGACGAAGATGGGGAGGCCAAAGTCCGAAAACTCCAAAAAGAAAGTGCTGAGTGTCCGAGTGGAGGATTCCATGTATCAGCGTATCTGCGATTATGCCGCACAGCATCAACTGACTGTGACAGAAGTTGTCTTGCTTGGGTTGGAAAAGGTTTTGTCCAAACCTGAATAGTATCGAGCCCTTCTTCCCATTTGAAGGAGGCAAGATATGGCTAAGACAAGAAAAGATCTGCGGGGCAGAGTCCTGCGGAAGGGAGAGATGCAGAGAAGCTCTGACAAGCGGTATGCGTATTGTTGCACAGACCCGCTTGGCCGGCGCAAGTATATCTACGCAAATGACCTTGTAACATTGCGGGAGCGGGAAGCGCAGCTGATGAAAAATCAGCTGGACGGTCTGGACATCTATGTTGCCGGGAAAGCTACGGTGAATTTCGTGTTTGACCGGTATATGAGTCTGAAAACCAATCTCCGGCAGACCACCAGAAGCAATTATCTCTATCTGTATGATCGCTTCATCCGTGACACCATTGGGAATAAACGGATCGCTGACATCAAGTATTCCGACGTGCTTCAGTTTTACAACTACCTGCTGGAAAAGCAGGGCATCCAGATCAATACGCTGGAGAGCATCCACACGCTGCTGCACCCGACGTTCCAACTGGCAGTTCGGGATGAGATCATCCGGAACAACCCAACGGACGGCGTGATGGGCGAGGTGAAGAAATCCTCCGGTGAAACGACAGGTGTCCGGCACGCTCTGTCGGTTGCCCAGCAGCGGGCGTTTATGGAGCATATTGCGAATCACCCGGTCTATTACCACTGGTGGCCGCTGTTCACGGTTTTGCTGGGCACCGGCTGTCGTATCGGAGAGGCTCTGGGGCTGCGCTGGGATGATCTGGACTATGACAGGCGGATCATCAGCATCAACCACAGCCTGGTCTACTATCCGGTAGGCGAGAACCGCACCTCGGTCATGCACATCTCGAAGCCCAAGACCAAGGCTGGTGAGCGTACCATTCCCATGCTGGATTCCGTGAAGGACGCTTTTGAGATGCTGTACGAGGAACAGAAGGAAACCGGTTGGAACGACGTGGAGATCGACGGGATGCACGGTTTTATCTTTTGCAACCGGTTTGGCAATGTTCCCAATCCCCAGTCCGTCAACCGGGCAATCAAGCGTATCATCGCAGATTATAATGCCGGTGAGGAGATTGCCGCAAAGAAGGAACACAGGGAGGCGGTACTGCTGCCCAACTTCTCGGCGCACCATCTGCGGCACACATTTTGTACAAGGCTTTGCGAGAAAGAGACCAACCTGAAGGTCATCCAGTCCGTCATGGGGCATAAGGACATCCAGACTACAATGGACATCTACGCCGAGGCGACGGAGGAGAAGAAACAGGAATCATTTGAACGATTGGCTGCAACATTGGACGTGTTTTAAGAAGGGCTCGTGGAGCCGTCTCGTCTGACAGCAAAATTCTTCAAAGGACAGCAAATTGACAGCAAATATGCGGGCATGACGGGATATGACGAAGCATGATGAATGGCCGGTTTCGGGTAAAAAACAGGGTTGTGAAGCACCACGAAGCATGACGAAGGCATCTCAAAAGTTATCCCCACGATGAAGCCCATCGACCAGTAAGAAATCAGATTTTCCTTGAAATATCAAGGGTTTTCCAAGTTGGCGGATGGCCGGAGCCTTACCATTTACCACCAACTTACCACCAAATTTCATAAAGTTCATAGAAAGTCGTCTCACAAAATGAACTTACCACCACAGCCGGAGCCAAAAACTCCGGCTGTCGCTTTGTAAGGGAACTTTGCGTACCACCACGACTGAAAGGACAATACGCCTTGCCTCTGCCACTGGATTCGGCATTGGTGGTACATAGCCCGTTTGTTTTCTCTCTTATGAGAGTGGAACGAACGGGCTTTTTTCATGCTCAAGAGCAAATGGAGTCTGCAAACAAAAAGTCAATAGGGAAAAGAAGAAAAGTTAACAGTTA
>JAJQHY010000067.1 GCA_021199495.1 Lachnospiraceae bacterium
GGAAAAATCCTCAGTCTGCCGGGGCTATATAGTCCGGCAGATTGGGAAACTTATATTGTACTGTTTTATATATTTTTCTTTATATAGAATTCCTTATACAGACGCGCTATCTGGACCAGATAATTCTTTATGGTTTTAAAAAGCTTTACTGTTGTGTTGTAATCCTCCTGCCATTCCACGGGATAGTCGAGAATTTTTACCCCGCGCTTTTCAGCCCGCAGCAGAAGCTCTATCATATAAAACCAGCCATTGTCATCACTGCTGCCTTTAATCAGTGCGAGCGCGGTCTGCCTTCTGATAAAGGTAAATCCGCATATTGCGTCCGTAGACTTCATCCCGAGAAGGGTTTTTAAGAGGATTAACAGACCCTGGGAAGTAATTTTTCTGTACCATTTCCTGCCACGCGTATCCGAAGTTTTGGCAAAACGGCTCCCATTGATATATTCAATATCCTCCTGTGTCTTGAAAATGTGGATTGCTTCACCAAGATGTTTGATATTTGTCGATAAATCTATATCCATATACCCTACGATGTCGCCTTTGCTGGTAGAGACACCGTGCCTGAATGCGGCGCCAACGCCCCGGATATCAATCCGCTCATAGGAGACGGCCGGATATCTGCGGCACAGCTCTTTCCCGATCAGGGGTGTCTCGTCCTCTGAGCCGTTGTCGACTATAATAATCTCATAATCGTCGAACGCAATTTCTCTGAGATATTCAACGGTCTTTACCACGCCTTTCTCAAGGCGGAGCTTTTCATTTAAAACGGGGAAAATAATTGTAAGCATCATTTTGTAAGCTTCTCCACTCCTTCTATGACGTAACGCTGACGCTTAAAGCTCATGCTCAATATAAGTGAGAGATACTTAAAAATAATGGTAAGCATCACGGAGAGCATAAAAAAACCAAAAGACATCAGCGACATGGTTGACAGCCAGCCCTCAACAGGCCGTACAGGGCTGAAAATCGAATATATAAGATAGCCGAACATGAAAATAAGTACGCCAAACAGAATGACGCATACCGCCATGGAAAATCTTTCCAGCAGGTTTGTGAAAATAATAAGCGTATCCAGAGCGAGCGTACTGCGGATTTCACGTTCTTCACGCTGCGGGCTGTGCTTTCTCTCAGCCTTGTTGTCATACACAATCGTATCTGTCTTTAAGCCACAGTTGATATACAGTGCCTTCCTGTAGGGAATGTATATATTCATCTGATTCACTCTGTTCACCGCACGTCTGGAAACGATTCGGAAGCGCTCATGGCGAAGTCTGCATCTGTGGTTTCCAAGGTTATACAACGCATAGAACAATCTGGAAGACAGGGGAACTCCGAATTTGGGCGCAGCAGCCACCACGTCGCAGCCCTGAAGCGCTCTGGTATACAGCTCCATGATAAGGGACGGTTCAAAGTCAAACTGGCATTTGTCAAATTCAAAAATAAAATCACCCACTGCCAGATCACAGCCTGCGTTCATCGCAGTTTCAACACCCTGATAGTAGCTCAGGTTCACCAGGCTTACAACCACCTGCCCGTCTTGCCCGTCCACAAACAGTTTCAGATATTCCAGCGTGTCGTCTGTACTCCCGTCATTTACACACACTATCTCAAATTTTTCAAAATTCTCCCGTAATACGGAGCATATGCCCTCCAGGAACCTATTAACAGCAGTGCCTTCGTTGTGAAGGTAGACAACGCAGGATACAAAATTTTTCTCTTTGGCTTGCGACATATTTTCCTCATTTCTGATCCAGAAATTCATCCAGATCATAAACCGTATTGATTTTGCCTGACAGTACGCTCACAAATGTAGGTGAGTCGGAAATTTTCCTTATCAGGGTAGGTCTTGAATCATCTATTTCCGAGGCTTTTAAAATCGGTTTCATGGAAAAAAGCGATTTCACATACTGAAACGTAAATTCATTCCTTACATATTTTCTGGCAAGGGCTGACATATATTCCCACGAACTGTCCGGCTTCTCGCTGCAATCATCACAGTTCCCCAGCCATCCGCTTCTGCACTGACCTTTTTGCATGCATGGAAAGTCAGGCATGACAGAATAGCTTGTCTGATGAGGAGTGAAGGCAACAGAGGTAAGCGAATGAAGCCCCGTTTTTCCGAACGGCATTATAGAAAAAAAAGGCCCATCCATAACGGTAAGTCCTACTTTTTTCAGATTATCGTTGACGCTGCAGAGAATAATTTCACATAATTCGTATTTAAGTCCGAATTCTTCCCGGTCTGCACCTTCAAGTCTGGAGAGCACCTGGTTTACGGACGCATAGGTCGCATTCAGCACAAAAGGTGCCTGATAACGTTCCTCTCTGTCCATGCAAAATGCAGTAATCTCATATACATCACTGAGTCTCTGTATTTTTTTTATATTTCTGCCGTACATGATGTTTACATTCGGATATTTCTCCAGTTCTTCCAGGAAATAATCTCTGAGTATATGTGCGTCATAAGTGTACTCTGTTGTTATAAAAGCGCCGTCACACATACCGTCATTAAAATATCTGCCGGCCGGCAGCTCATCGCATGGTATATCCGCATCACGGCAGAATTTCTGAAACTCTCTGGCATCTGTCCATGAAAAATGGCTGGAGGTGGCATACACCTGTTCAAAATCAAAGAGAATACAAAACCCGTAATCCTCTACAAAGCGTTTAAAATATCCCGCCGATTTCATGGCTGTCGAAAGGGATCTCGGATAATGATACCCCATATGTACTCTTGCCTGATTTATATATGTCGCTCGTTTGAAAGGAGCCTCCTCAAGCTCAAGCACTGCAACGGTCTGTCCTTTTTTAGCACAATATAATGCAGAATAGAGACCATACAGGCCGGCACCTATTATTATTTTATCAGTCATCTGCATTTTTTCCTTTCATCGGAATCGGCAATGCAATAAAAGGCAACATTGCCTTAAGCATAAAAATATATTTCAACTGCCAGGAATTTGAGCAGTTAAAATATCGATATAACAGTGGTACAGATATCAGAGCCACTCTGCATAGAGCGCCAGCACGATGTCTGTACTGTCTTCTCTGAGCGGTGGAACGAAGGTCTCCACACCGCCGCCGGACACCGTCCGGATATAGGAGAGGCGACCGGTCACCGGACTCATCCAGTAAGCGGAAAGGGTCCGGTTTTTCCATGCCTCTAAAGATAAGGAGATTGTCCGGCTTGTATAGGTATATGCAAACAGAAAATCCGTTCCGGCGTAGACACTGATTCGCTCATACCGTTCTTTCTGTTCACAGAAAAGGGCTTCCGGCGCGGGACGGCCAGCGGAAAAGTCCACGCTTTCCATCAGCCTTTTTAAGTGGCCCATCTGCGCACCTCCGGGATGATGGACTGCTTCCGACCAGAGGGTGTCTGCGTTATAGGAGCCAGGTCTGGTCTTATCCCGGTAAAACTGCATGATGGAATTATGACCGTACACATGCCCGGCAGCACCTTCAAAGACGCTCCAGTATGCGTATCTGCGCACATCCGCGGCCAGCCAGCGCGGCTGGGAAGGGTCATGAAGTCCCTGCGGTATCTGTTCATAGGAGGGCTCACCGTCCAGAATGGGACGCAGGGGTTCTCTGTTATAATCCCGGGCTACATACCGCCAGTTGTCTTCCCCGAACCATCCCTCGCGCGCGGTGTTGTCATCCCATTCGTTCAGTGTCACCTGATCATAGCGGCGGTGTCCGGATTGAAAAAGATGGAAGTCGAGCCATTCTTCATTCTGAAACCAGTTGGAAGAGCAGGTGCGGCCAAAGGGATGGTATGTGATGAGACGGTCGGGGCGGTCAGTCTTCATCCGAAGCCCCATATGCCGATAAAGTTCTGGATTGACGTCTCCTCTGACGTCTCCGCCAAGAACCCAGATTAAGTTGGGGGCGTCGTGGTAACGGGCCAGAATGAAATCCAGCCAGGCATCCGCATTATCCTCCCGAAGTGCTCCGTCTTTCACGACACTTCCCCACGTGGGAAGAATTCCCATGTAAAGCCCCATATCCGCTGCCATTTTGATGCATGAATCCACATGATCCCAAAAGCCACCGTCGGTATTTGGCCTGGTGAGATCCTCGTTAATCAGTGCGGAGGCTCCCGCCAGATTTTTCTGCTCCGGCGAATGGAGAAAATCAGCCAGAATACAGTTAAATCCCAGCTCCTTACGGTTTCGCAGGTAGCGATAGCTCTCTTCCAGAGTCAGGCTGTGGAAAAAGAGCCAGGCGGTATCTGCCAGCAAGAAGAAAGGTTTCTCTCCATTCCGGAAATACCGATGATTGGGGGTGACGGACAAAGGACCGTAATCCCAGGGCTTTATGTCAGTGTTGTTCATGGCGGAAGTCTCCTTTTTAAAGTTATTTCAGGGAAGGGGTGTTTGCGGCACAGGCTGTTCCTTCCTTTCGCTCATAAAACCGATTTTCATCGTACACGAGAGAAGATGTTTTGTCAAGTTGGAGCGCAAGATGTCAGGGTGAACATCTGTACTGTGCGGACTTTCGTGAAACGAAGAATGAACAGACTGACATCTGCTTTTATGTGTGCGAACCATCATAGCGGACGAATTTGAAAGGAAAATTCCGGGCATAATGTGAGATGAAAACGGAGCGGCAGAAGCGATGTTTGATCAAAAAGAAAGGAAATATGGTGTTTGTATCCTTATAAGCATCGTACAGGAAAAGGGAACAAAAAGATAATGGCACTGAGTGAGGCAAAAGACAGAAAAAGATGCATTTCATTAAAAAATCCGGTCTATATCAGGCAGGCAGCATGCGTGACGGGACCGAAGGAAGGACGGGGCAGTTATTTCGCGGATGGCTTTGACCGAATATGGGAGGAGGACCTGGGAGGAGAAAAAAACTGGGAGGAGGCGGAGAGCGCGCTGCAGAAGCAGGCGGTGGAATTGGTGTTGGCGAAAGCAGGGCTCGGTGCCGGGGATATTGACTGTGTTTTTGCTGGGGATCTGCTCAGTCAGTCAACCGCCAGTTCCTATGGTTTAAATGGGCTTGGAGTTCCACATTATGGAATATTCGGGGCCTGTTCGAGCTGCGGGGCAGCGCTTGCGCTGTGCAGCATGCTGATTGACGGAGGGTACCTGAAGCGGGGAATTGCGGTGACGAGCTCTCATTTCGCAAGTGCGGAGAGAGAATTTCGCTTCCCGCTTGGGTACGGGAACCAGCGGCCGCTGTCGGCGACCTGGACGGTTACTGGAAGCGGGGCGTTTCTGCTGGATCAGGAGGAGATCGGGACACCGTTGGCAAAGCTGACCGGTGTTGTCATGGGAGAGATTGTGGATCCAGGTATCACGGATGCCATGAATATGGGCAGCTGCATGGCGCCTGCTGCGGCTCTTACAATCACCTCCGCGTTGAAGGAGTTCCCGTACCAGCCGGATGCGTATGACCAGATTGTTACAGGAGATCTGGGAGAGGTAGGAAGTCATGCACTTGTGGATCTGATGATGGCGCAGGGGTATGATATCGCGGAGCGCCATATGGACTGCGGGCTGTGCATTTATGACAGGGAGAAGGAGGATGTGCACGCGGGAGGGAGCGGCTGCGGGTGCAGTGCGGTGATGCTGGCGGCGTTTATTCTGCAGAAATTAAAGAGCGGGGACTGGAAGCGGGTGCTGTTTGTGCCGACGGGAGCGCTTTTAAGCAAGGTGCGGACGCAGGAGAAGATGACAGTACCGTCGATTGCGCACGGGGTGGTGCTCGAGAGGGTTTGACAAGGAGGGGCGGCGGCATTATAATCGGCAGCAGGAGGAAATATACAAATGGAACGACTGATGGAATTTAAAATGGAACGCCAAGGACTTTTGGAAATTGGGCAGAAGATCACGGTGACGGAGGGAGTTCTGCCGAGCAATTATTATTATACGATTGATCCGTCGCTTGCGATGTCAGGCAATTTTCCGTTTCGGGAGCGTATGCTGGCAAGGGAAGGCGTGGTGAAGGATATCAAGCAGAATCCGAGAGAGTTCTATGTGACCTGCGCCTTTGAAGAGGAGGAATCGTGAAGTATATGGCCGATAATATGGCAGTGACGGCCACGCAGGAACACAGGATTTTAACGGGAATCATGGATTAGAAGGAATAAAAAGGCGCTTACCAGGAAATACTGTCCATATCGGGTCTGGATAGAAACCAGATCTCAGTGGGGAGTGAGATTATGGAATATGTAAGTGCTTTTGTTGTAGGCGGGATCATCTGCGCCCTGGCGCAGATTCTGATGGAAAAGACCAAAATGATGCCCGGGCGGATTATGGTGACGCTGGTCGTGACGGGCGCGGTTTTAAGCTTCCTGGGGCTGTTCGATTCTTTAAAGGAAATCGGCGGAGCCGGGGCAACAGTGCCGCTTCTGGGGTTCGGTCATCTTCTGATGAAGGGCGTGAAGGAAGCAGTGGACGAGCAGGGGTTCCTGGGAATTTTTACCGGCGGCTTCAAATCCGCTGCCGCGGGCTGCAGTGCCGCTCTGATTTTCGGGTATCTGGCCGCGCTGATTTTTAAACCGAAGATGAAAAAATAAAGATATTCATGAAAAAATCCCCGTCGCAGAAGGCGGGGATTTTTTCATGGCTGTCTACCAGACGCAGACACCAAAGCTCTTATAATATTTTTCCAGCATCGTTCTGATTTTCTTCAACATGGCAGTTACCTCCTTGAATGGTGACGCCCGGCGGGTGTCTTTTTTTGGTTGAGCCGGTTGATTTTGTATCGGCCGGTCTGTTTCTTTGTTCTGAAATGAAGATAACATATTGACGTGAAATAGTAAAATACATATAATGAAACTGTTGCGATACCTTGTGAGTATGATATTGACATAGTAATAATGCAAAGGTGACACAATACTGCCTGAAGATGGTATAGCAGCAGGAGGATCCCTATGGAACTAAGACATATCCGCTATTTCCTGGCGGTCGCTGAGGAAATGAATTTCACCCGCGCGGCGGAGAAGCTGTGCATCGCACAGCCGCCCTTAAGCCGCCAGATCAAAGATCTGGAGGAGGAGCTGGGCGTTACACTTTTTGTGCGAAAGCCGCATGCCCTGCAGCTGACAGAGGAAGGCGTGCTGTTTCACCAGTATGCCCTGCAGATTATGAATCTGGTGGATCGCTCCACGGAGGAAATTCATGAAATCAAGGGAGGACTTTTTGGGACGCTCTATCTGGCTACCGTGGAGGGAAGCGCCCCGCGCCTGCTTTCGGAGTGGATTGCGGGCTTTGGACAGCTGCACCCGAATGTGCAGTACAACCTGTGGAACGGAAATTCGGACGATGTGATAAACCGTGTCATGAAGGAGCTGTGCGAGCTGGCCATTATCATGGAGCCGTACAACGCGGAGGGTGTGGAGGCTCTCCCGGTTTTTAAAGAACCGTGGATCGCCATCCTTCCGTCAGAACATCCGCTTGCGCAAAAAGAGGGCGACACACTTGAGGCACAGGATCTTTTGCCTTATGATCTGATTATTCCCTCGAGGTCCTCGCGACTGGATGAGATCAACTCCTGGTTTGCCGATACCGGCAGCCTGCCGACCATCCGTTGCCGGATGGCGCACATGCTGACCGCCTATGAACTGACTCGCCAGGGCGTAGGTATTTCCATCTATCCGGCAGCTTCCGGGAGTCTGTCATGCTATCCGGATGTCTGTGTGAAGGAAATTGTAAAGCCTGCTGTTACCGCTTCTTATGTTCTGATCTGGAATAAGAGCCACCAGCTTTCGCATGTGGCGCAGGAGTTTGTGAATTTTGTCAGGGGACAGCTGTGAGAAGCAACCAACAGAAATCAAATCGTTGCGATTTATTAAACAATACAAGAGAGAAGGAAAAAATCAATGGCAAATGGACACCTGTTTTTTCAACTGAAAATGATGCGGAAAAATTTAAAGCCTCCGATCTGGAGAAGAGGACTTGTCCCGGCGAATATTACATTCGCGCAGCTGGCTCTGATTCTGGAGGAAATACTGGAGCTCCCGAAATCAGCCAACTATGAGTTTGAGTTTTATCAGAAAAAAGTGAAATTCTCAGAATGGCATGAAAATATGCGCAGAGGGGATTATTATTATGATTTCCGCAACGCGCCGGACCATTTTGTCAACAACTGGCTGAAAAAGGAAAAGTGGTTTACATTCCGGATTTGTGAAAGCGGGGAAAGTCTGCCGGAGTATCGGGTCGAGATTGAGAAGGAGGCGATAGACCCCAGATTTTCTGACAGCGCTCGGCCTGTTGAATGCCCGGTGCTGATGGTCACGAAAAAGACGGACGATGATAAATTCTGGACATCATCCTATCCGGTTAATGACCGTTTTCAGGAGTTGTACCATCTTGAAAAGCGGGAGGCGGAGTATCATTACCTCGATGAACTTCTGAAGGAAATCTATGAACAGAAAAAGGGGCTTGGTTATTGCTCAGAAATGGTCAATCGCGACACGCATACGAAGGAATCGGCTTACCATGCAATCCAGAATTTTGCAAAAGAGTTCAAGTCATACAGCAGCAATATTTCAGATATTTCCCTGAAAGAAAGTATGAGTATGGATGAGAACGAAGCTGTGGAAACCTACAAAGGTCCGGTTGTGAAGAATGCTGTCATGCCCCGGCAAAGATCCACTGTGGAGAAAGCGCTGTTGATCTATACTCAGAAAGAACTGCTGGAAGATGCGGAAAATTTGGGTTTACAGCTCGCAGGAAAAAGCAAGGCAAAGATTGCTTTTGAGATCGCCAGGTACCTGCTGGACCCGGATCATATGCGGGGAAAGCTGCTGGAATTCAGTGAGGAGGAGCTCGATGCTTTTGAAATACTGATTGAAAATCCTTTCATGAAGCCGACAGAAGAGGAAATCGATCATCTGGAAGCACTCTGGGACCTGGGTTATGTAACGGTATATATGGACGGTGCTTATGAGGTGCCTGAGGACGCGGAGGCTGTCTATCAGGTGATTAAAAGGAACGGTTATCGGGAGTTTCACAGACAGGCTGTCTGGATACTGAACTGCCTGTACGCATTTTCGGATCTTTATTACGTTGCTCCGGTTAAAGTATTGTATCGCATGTATAAACGGGACAGGGCTCTGACTGTACCATTTGCTGATTTTTTAAATCTATATGAAAAGATTCCTGAGGAAATGAATCCATGCTGTGTAATAGATGATAAAATCATGTTAAGCCATCTGGCGGAAGATGGACGTTATAAATTGTTTGACATGAGACAGACCGGCACAGAGTTTTATATTCCAACAAAAGAGGAGATAGAATGTCTGTCACGTGACGGATATCCTTCCTGTGTGGAGGAATATCAGAAACTGGAAGCTTTTCTGCAAAACAGATTGGAAATGGATGAGGACAGATGCAGTGAATTATGCCGGAGCGCGTATCGAATGTTCCGGAGCGACGGAGAGCCTTCTGATTTTGTAAAAGACTTGGAAGATAAAAAGATCAGGTTCACTTCCAGAAAAGCTTCAGAAGATTTTAACGACCTCCTGACACAGGCTTATCTGCATACATGGAAGGTTGAATTGCTGGGACATACAATCATGGAAATAAGTCAGCCAACGGCTTCTGTAACTGTCAGCAGTAAGGCGACTGCCTCTGAGAGCAGCAATATATCATTTGTATCAGATAGCGGTGAAAAAACTGTTAAAAAAACGGAGCCTGTAAAGAAAATCTATCCCAACGATCCCTGCCCCTGCGGCAGCGGGAAAAAGTATAAGAAATGCTGTGGAAGGAAATAAGAAGTTATGGCAAAACAGAAGGAAATCAAAACCAACGCGATGCGTGTGCTGGAAACAATGAAAATCCCGTTTCGGCATTTTACATACGAGTGTGGTGAATTTGTGGACGGTCTGCAGATCGCGGATAAGCTGAACCTTCCTTATGAGAAGGTGTATAAAACTCTGGTGACGGTGGGAAACGGCGGGAATTATTTCGTGTTTGTGATTCCTGTGGCGGAGGAGCTGGATTTGAAAAAGGCCGCGCGCGCCGTCGGGGAGAAGAACGTGGAAATGATTCATGTGAAGGACATCAATCAGGTCACCGGCTACATCCGGGGCGGTTGTACAGCCGTCGGCATGAAAAAGCAGTATGTAACGGTCATAGACAGCTCCGCCCTGAAACAGCCCACCATCATGGTCAGCGGCGGGCGGATCGGTTCTCAGATTGAGTTGACGCCGCAGGATCTGGCAAAGGCGGCGAAGGCGGAGTTTGCGGAAGTAATCAGGTGAGAGGTATGATTGTCCATCAATTTCGCGTATAAAGTTCATCCGACAAAAGAGGAGGGCAGGGAAACACAATGGCGCAAAGAACAGTCTGCCTGTGCGATGGAAAATACATAGGCATAGAGACCATATATACTGTTGTGAATGGGCAGCAGATTAATATCCCGGAAAAACTCCGGGAACTTAGAATAAAAAGCCGGAATAACGAACTGTTCTGCCCCTGCGGGTGCGGCTCCAATCTGATTCTGGTGGCCGGGGATAAAAATCTGCGGGAACAGCATTTTCACATAAAAGGAGGGGTGCCTAACGCAGACTGCACTGCGGTTACGGAAAGCAGAACCTCACTGCATTCCAAGATTGTGCTGAAGTGTTGGCTGGATGAAAAGCTCAGGGCTGCGGATATTGAGACCCGCGTGCCCATTTATGCTGTTGACGGCGTGGAGAGAAAGTATGAATTTACTTTTCTTTCCAGGGGGAAGAAAATCGCGCTGAGTTACTGCCGTGACAGGGCCAATTTGTCAGATGAGAAATTTGATATTCTGGAGAGCAACAGTCAGGGTATTTCCGTTATTTATGTCGCGGACACTTTCAATGGAGGAAATGATGGGCAGTACCCGGAAGGACTGATGAAAATCCAGAACCGGCAGGGATATTGTCTGCTTCTCGATATTAAGGGAAAAGAATATGATCCTTCCAGGGGCAGCGGTTTTCAGCAGGAGAAAACCCGGCGGGAGAAAAGCGGATGGAAGGTGGAAAATTCATATGAGAAAGCATCTATGGAAGCAGTCTTCTATGCGCAGGATGGAGATGGCCTGTGGCAGGAAATTTCCATTGCGTCAGGGAAACTCGGAGAATTTAATATAGATGAAAGCGGAGATGTTCTGTTTTCAGGAAAACTGCTGAGGTTGTTAAAGGAAAGGGCGCTTTATCGGTTTCAACAAAGGATGGATGAGGAGAAAAAGCGACGCCAGGAACAGCAGGCCGCATATCAGAGAGAGCTTTTAGCTGAGATGGAGAGGCAGAAGGTTTATCAGAGAGAGCTTCAGGCCAGGCAGGAGGCTTATCTGAAGGAGCTTCAGGAGGAGGAAAGAAAAAGACAGGAGCAGGAAGAAAAGCGCTGTGAGGAGCTGCGGCGCGAACTGGAGGAACAGCAAAGAAGGCAGAGGGAAGCTGAAGAGCGGCGAAAGAAGCTGCACGAGGAAGAATGCCGCCGCCGGGAGAAAGAAGAGGCAGAACGTCTGGCACAGGCACGTCAGAGAGAAGAAGATTTTCGCCGGAATATGGCGTCTGGTTTTGATCAGCAGGAGAGACAGGTTCGGGATTCGGAAGGGAACCGCTGGATTAAGTGCGAGTTTTGCGGGAAAATTGCAAAGGAAGATGAATTTTTGATTATCGGTAAACCGGGGATTAATCTTGGAACCTGTAGGGAATGCAGGAATCATCTGCAGAGAAAGAAACCGGCAGTACAAAGCCAAAGCACGCAGCAGCCGGCGTCAAAAATGAATCCGGGAAGGGCGGTCTCCAATATTTGTCCGCAGTGCGGAGGAGAGTTGGCAGAAAGAAACGGCAGGTACGGTAAGTTCATGGGATGTAGGAATTATCCGGATTGCAAGTACAGCAGGAAGCTTTGAGTCGGGAAACAGATTGTTTTACGCCAATCGTCGGAATAATTTGCCACCAATCATCGGAAAGAATATCAGCCGATCGTTGGAAAAACGCTGAAAAATCATCATGATGGAGCGTGCCTGGATAAATGAAACTGGAGAAAGGAAACTGCTGAACTCACTTTGCCTGAGAATTCAGTAGCTTTTTATAATCCTCCAGGATTTCACAAAACAGAACCAGATCCGGTGCCTGTGGAGCTTTTCCTTCATCGGGTCTGAAAAGCGCAAAAATCTGCTTCTGGAAAAGAAGCGGTCTGGAATGCAGATCTGTTTCACCGATTAGTCCCATCATTACGGGCAGGTCCAGGGCAATGGGGCGCAGCAGGGAATCCCGGACAGTCAGGATTTCAGCCAAAGAAGGCAGGTCCTGGCAAAAGGCAGTCATTCGTTCCTCATAGAGCGCAAGGGCCTGAAGTGATTTGGAAAGCTCTGCAGGGGCAGAATCCCTGAGATTTTCGCTTTGCGGCCTGTCTTTATTATCCACCTGCTTCAGATATCCGACATGACTTTCTTCGTCAACCCGCGTTGACAGGTCAGCAGTGGTCAGGGCAATTTCATCCGGCTCTTCATCGTGCTCCCTGTGCGGGTTAAGGAAGTAAAACGTATCGTTTTCTGTCCGGGTCAGCACCATGGCGTGCTTTCCCCCGTTTTCTGCTGACAGTCCGATCATGCATGGAACATGCGTGGAAAGAAATGTGGTCAGCGCTTCTTTCCGGACAAGGGTATCAACAAAAAGAAAGCCGTATTGACGGAGGGCACGGTTATAGTCCGCTTCGGTCTGCAGCATCGCTCCGGTCAGGAAGGCATCCGAGGCACTGTCATATCTGAAAATATACGGCAGGTCTGCGTCCAGGAGAATCTGTCTGTCGGAAATGTCCAGACCATATTTTTCAAGCATATTGGCCAGGCAGCAAAAGGAGCAGGAATTTTGAAAGGTCATATATTTCATGCGGGTATTTCCCTCAACTGTTTTGGAGTGGTCGCTTTGAGGTGGCTCAATGCCGGTGAGAAAGTCATATATGGCCCTATTCACTTTTGTTCAAAGCATTGTTAACAGGTATGTGGAACAGTATATCATATCTGGGAGTAAAAAGACAGAGATTTTATCATAAGGTAAGAAAGAGCGCGAGGCAGCAGCGCAGGAAAAGGAGCTTTTTGATAAAACAGATTTAATCAGACAAAAGAACAAATTGAGGATAGAAATGTCAAAGTGCCTGTGCTATACTGAACGAAATGAAGCACTGGACTTTGCCAGCGCGGTTTCAGCTGTGATCGTGCAGGGATATGATGCCTGTTCGGTCTGCAATCCGTAAGGAAGTTCAAAATTATCTGTTGGAGGATCTTTCATGTCGAACTATATCATGGACTTGCGCCAAATCGTAGGCCGTCGTACGATACTGCAGGTAGGCGCCAGCGTGATTCTGGAGGATGAACAGGGACGGATTTTACTGGAACTGAGAACGGATAATCACTGTTGGGGATATCCAGGCGGATCGGTGGAACTGGATGAGATCGTGGAGGACGCGGCCAGAAGGGAACTGTTTGAAGAGACAGGACTTGTTGCGGATTCGCTGGAGCTGTTTGGCGTATTCTCGGGGAAGGATCTGCATTATGTTTATCCGAATGGAGATGAAGTATCTAATGTGGACGTGGTATTTTTATGCAAAAGCTACTCTGGGACGTTGAAATGCCAGGAGGCAGAGGTGGAGAGGCTTCATTTTTTTGCGCCGGAAGATATTCCGGAGAATCTTTCGCCTCCGATCAGAAAACCGGTGTATGCGTGGGTTGAGAGGAAGCTGACAAATTCAAAATAAAGAGGATTCGAGAAATGCTTTATATTTATTATGGGGAAAAAGAAGACGTTATCAACCGAAGCGACGTGTATTTTAACAGTACTTATCAGGATGAGTGGCTGGAAGATGATCTGGTAAAAAGCATGATTAAAGATGTGGACAGGTCTGAGGTAATCGGCCCTCACCTGATCGAAAGCCCTGTGCTTGGACCGATTGGCCCGCGCAATTTGTCAGGGGGGACGAAGACGCTGATTTTGATGTATAAAGACAGGGAGCATATATTTAACGCAACGAACTGTGGGGATAACTGCGCAAAATGGATTCTGGAAATTTCCAGGAGGCAGGATCTGACGATATGCCTGCAGCACAATATGAACTTTGGAACGGGTGAATTTGAGGCTGAGTTTATAAATAATCATCGAAAGGTTCACAATATGGTGGAACTGTTGGATACGGTTTTTGATCTGGAGGGCATTCCGGGATGAAGGGGAAGCATCTGTTGAAGGTCAGCGATAACAGAGTTGCTTATGAGTTGACCATCAGGCGTAATATTACAATTATTCGTGGGGATAGTGCTACCGGAAAGACGACTTTGCTGGAAATGATGGATGCCTGTCTGAGATACGGAGAGGAGTCCGGCATCAAAATGGAGTGCGATGTTCCGGTTGCAGTTTATCTGACAGATAACAGAAAAGGCGACTGGAAGAGTCAGCTGCAGGAATATGAAGGCAGTATTGTTTTTATAGAGGAACTGAATGCTTTTGTGAAAACAAAAGAGTTCGCGGAATATGTCTCAGGTTCGCGGAACTATTATGTCCTGATTACCAGGTGGAGCCTGAAAAATCTGCCTTATTCTGTAGATGAGATATATAAGTTAACGGAAAAAGGAAAATATCCGGGTACCCGGAAGATATATAACAGCGCAGAACATTATTATTCCGCAGGTTATTTGGCTATGGAAACACAGGCAGATAAAGTGGTTACGGAAGATGCAGGCTCAGGTTATGAATTTTATGATGAGCTGTGCAGGAGAAAGGGCCTGGTTTGCGAAACAGCGGCGGGAAATTCCAATGTGATTGCCTGTATGAGAAATAATGTGGATCAAAATGTCCTGTATATTGCGGACGGTGCGGCTTTTGGTGCTTTTATGGACGATTGCATGCTTTACATGGATTTCTACACCAAAAACAGATGTGCTTTATGGCTGCCGGAGTCTTTTGAATATATGATACTGAAGTCCGGAATCCTGGAGATGACAGATATCGCCAGGCTGCTGGAAAATACATACGATTACGCTGACAGTGAGAGATTTGTGACATGGGAAAGGTTTTATACGGATCTGTTGGTACAGAGGACAAGAAATACCGTGAAGGAATACAGCAAAAGAAAGCTGTCGAATTATTATAAGGGACAACATACCGTGCAGCTGATTATGCAGGTAATGCCGTCGGAAATTCAGGATATTTTCAGATAAAGGAGAAGCAAACAAATGCTCTTTGACGTCATCCCTGACAATTTTTTCAGTCCGCTTGCGGCGCCCGGAAAGGTCGTTTACTGGGAGTGCCTCTGCCGTCTGTTCGCGGTGACAAATCGCCAGCTTTCCTTTGGCGTGGAGCGTGATGTGCTGGTGGATGAGCTCCAGTTTTATTTTGATTCTTCCTTTGCGGCGCAGATGTCCTCAGAGGAATGGGAGAGCGCTGAGCCGGGTAGCATGTCCAGTCGGGACAAGGCGAATTTTATCCTGCGCCGCCTGGAGAGCTACGGCTGGATTTCGGTGGAGACGGATTACAGCTATGTGCAGCGGGTGAATTTCCGTGATTATGCAGTGCAGGTCATGAAGACACTGCTCAATCTTTCCGATGAAAAGAAAACCGAATATCAGGGATATATTTATACGATTTACAGTCTGGCCCGGTCCGGTGGCGAAAACCCTGGTCTCGGGCTTTGGCAGATTGTGGAAAACACGGACGCTCTGCTGACAGGTTTGAAGAGCTTAAATGCCAATATCCGCCGCTACATAGACGACCTGACGAAACACAGCACGGTCGCGGAGATTCTGGACGCTCTGTTGAATGATTATTACAGCAATGTGGTGGACAAAGCCTATCACCGCCTTCTGACCTCCGACAATGTATCGAAATTCCGCCCTGAGATTATAGAGCGCCTGGAGGCAAATGCCAGAAGCGAGCGGTATCTGAAAAAGGCTTCTGCTGAAATTGCCGGGCTGAAGGAAATCTCGGAGGAGGAAGCCAGGGAGGAAACCCTCTCCATGCTGCACGAGGTCATCGACGCCTTCCGGAGAATGGACGATATCCTAAGCGAGATCAACCAGAAAAATACCAGATACCAGCGGGCGGCAATCAACCGGGCGAGATTTTTGCTTTCTTCCGGGGAGGACATCAGGGGACAGCTAAAAGAAATTCTGTCGGTGCTCGGAGAGCAGGTTACGGAGAGAAACCTGGATTACAACGCGATTTATGAGCTGGAGGAGATGGACCGCCTGATCCGTATCTTTTCCTGGGAATACCTGGATATGGACTCTCTTTACGCGCCCATAGAAGGAAAAAAGGCGTTTGAACCCGAGCCGGTCGAGGTACACAGCCCCAATGAGGAGCTGCGGCGACAAAAGCGCGAGCAGATGCTGCAAAAGCTTAAGCAGGTTTTGAGTGCATCGAAGATTGATGAGTATGTGATTAAAATGCTGGCTGGCAGGGAGCGGATGCTTGCTTCCGAGCTGCCGTTAAATGAGGGGGATACTTTTATCAGGGTCATTTATATCCGCCTGTACGGGCAGAGAAAAAAGATGAGCTATGAGCTGGAGCCGGGAAATGAGATCGTAAAGGACGGTTTTCGGTTTCGGGATTATGTGATAAAACGCCGCTAAAAGAAGGATTTTGGTTCAGGATTTGGTGATAAAATGTCGGTGATACGCAGGCGATTGTCTGCACTGAGTGTTTTTGTTTTGCGCAGCAGGAGAAAACAGACCTGCGGAAAGGGTTATAACAACAATGGATTTATTTGAGGGAATGCTGCAGAAGGACAAGGACGAGTTCCACCGCGTCTGCAATAAACTGATGAGCACCTGCTTTATTGTGAAGCGCAATGAGGCGAACAGGGCGGATTATTATTTCATCCTTCGTATGAAGCCGGTGTTTGAACGGTATCTGGATGTGCTGGGATATTCACTGGAGATCAACGAGGACTACGGCGTCATTCAGCTGGTCAACCGGGAAAATTATAATCATCTGAATTTAAGGCTGAACGACTCCATCATTTTACTGATTCTGCGTATTCTTTATGATGAAAAAAGCGGGAGCTGTCTTTGACGGACGTGGTGGTGAATCTGGGCGATATTCAGGAGAAATATCTGTCTCTGAAAATCCGGGAGAAACAGATCGACAAGACGACCATGGGAAACGCCCTGCGCCTTTTTAAACGGTACAATCTGATTGAAATTCTGGATCGGGAGTTAAATCAGGAGGATTCCCGGATTATCATCTATGATTCGATTTTGATGGCGATCCGGGTGGAAGACATCCGCAGGGTATATGAGCTGTTGGAAAAGTACCGGGATCGGAAACAGGAGGAGCTTTCTGTGAAACTGACAGGAAACGTAACGGACGCCGCCAGAGAGCTTTTCCTGAATGAAGCAAAGCCGGAGAAGAACACAAGCGTCAGAGGAGGAAATAACCGAAGATGAAAAAACTGCGAAAAATCAGGCTGATTAACTGGCATCGTTTTTCGAATGAAACAATTGAGCTGGATGATTCTGTCCTCTTATCCGGGGAAAACGGCGCCGGTAAATCTACTCTCCTTGACGCGATCCAGTTTGTCATCACCTGCTCCAAAGCGCATTTCAATGTGGCGGCTCACGATAAGGGCAAACGAAATTTAAACAGCTACATGCGCTGTAAAACCGGGCGGGAGGACCGTCCCTTTGAGAGAACCGGGGAGATTACCAGCCATATTGCACTGGAATTTTATGATGAGTCCAGGAAACAGCCGTTTATCGTGGGCACTGTGCTGGATTCCGCCTCCGAGGAGAAGGAACCGAACGCCGTCTGGTATCTGATGGAAAACCAGACGATTGAGGACGAGCTCTTTTTACAGGGAAATAAAGTAAAATCCATCGCCGTTTTCCGCGCAACCAATAAAAAGATCCGTACCTTTGCCACCACGCAGACGGAAGCGAAGAAAATGATGCTGTCGCGCTTCGGCCGTCTGGAGGATAAATTCTTTTCTCTGATCCCGAAAGCGCTGGCATTTAAGCCGATTCATGATATCAAGGATTTCGTTTACTCCTATGTGCTGGACGAGAAGGAAGTTAATATCGACTCGCTCAAGGAAAATGTGCGCAGTTACCAGGATCTGGAGCGGATGCTGCAGGATGTGAAAACCCGTATCGGAGAGCTGGAGAAGATTAATGAAAAGGAAGCGGATATTGAGAAATATCAGCGCATCGATCGCAATCAGGAGTATTATCTGGCCCGTGTAGACGTGGATTTATTAAAAGAGGCGAAAATAGACGCGGAGGACAGGAAAAGGAACGCTTCTCTACAGGAGGAAGAACTGAAAAGACGCCGCCGCGACCTGTTGCGGCAGCAGGAGGAGTGCCAGAGCACGATCACAAATTTAAGCGTGGAGCTGGATTCCAATGAGGATTATCGGGCGCTGCATGAGCTGGAGCGCAGACGCGATGAACTGACAGAAACTTTAAAACAGGATAAGGAAGAAGTGCACAGGCTGAAGGCAGCTGCAAAGGAAGCTTTTGTCTCGGCGCAGAGTCTGCTTCAGGTCAAAGATGTGGACAGCTGTGTGAAGGAATATGCTGCGTATCTTAAGGACCTGGAAAAGTGTGAACAGCTGACGGCGGTCTGGGCTTGCCTGGAGAAAGTCATTTCCTATAAAAAGGAAATGTATGGAAAAATCCAGGAAAAGCTGGCGGAGAAACGGCTCTTACTCAGGACAAAACAGGAGGAGATGACGGAGCTGTCCGAAAAAATCCGCCTTCTGGAGAAAAAGCAGTTGACTTATCCGAAGGAAGTAACGCTGCTATCGGGCCGCATCAGGGAGCAGTTTAAAAAGGCGGGCCGCTCCGGCGAGGTGCGTATTCTCTGTGAATTACTGGAGGTTACAGACCCGGCCTGGCAGAACGCGGTGGAAGGGTATCTGAATAACCAGCGTTTTTATCTTTTAGTGGAGCCGGAGGATTTTGATCTGGCGCTGAGCGTTTACGACAGAGCGCGGGAGAATAAGAAAGCTTACGGCGTCGGACTGATCAATACCGGCAGGTTGGAGGAATTTGATGAGGCACCGGAAGGGTCACTGGCACAGAAGGTAACCTCGAAGAGCATCTGGGCCAGGCGTTATATCAATATGATTCTGGGAAGGGTGCACTGTTGTAAGAGCTATCAGGAGTTGAAGCAGTATCCGACCGCTATTACCAGACAGTGTATGCGCTATCAGAATCATGTGGTCAGTGCCATTCGTCCGGAGGTTTTTCAGACTCCTTATATCGGTAAAGAGGCTTATCTGCGTCAGCTTAAGCAGTGCAGGGAGCAGGAAAAGAGCCTGAAACAGGAGACAGACAGTATCCGGGAGCAGATCAATAACCTGAACTTCGTTGCAAAACCATTGGATTCGACGGCGGATATTGATGTGAAATATCGGCTGTCTTCTCTGGAGCAGAAGAGAAATCACGAGAATCAGCTTTCACAGTGTACAGATCAGATCAGAAAGCTTCAGGAAAATCAGACGCTGATTCAGAAAACGATCCATCTGGACGAGCTGAAAAAGCAGCATCAGACACTGCAGGATAAGATTTCCGGTACGGACAACCGGATTGGACAGTGCCAGCAGGAACAGACTCAATTGGAAGGGCGGATTATGGAGCTCGACGCGGATCTGTCAGGTAAGCAGGCGTTTCTGGCGCAGCTGATTGAGCGCCTGGGGCCGGATGCGTCTTCCTGCGAGAAGGAATATCTGGCCAGATTGGCGGAGAGTGAGAGTCTGCCGCGTTTCAGGGAAAACTTCGAGCGCGCCAGAAAGGCCAACGCTACCCTGCGGGATAATGCGGAAAAGGATATGGTCCAGCTCATGCGTGCCTATAAGATCGCGCATGATTTTGGCGCTGCGGAGTCTTTGCAGGGCTATCCGGAATTCTTGGCGGAGTATGACAAGCTGAAAAATTCCCAGCTTCTCGATTATGAGGAAAAGGTAATGAAGGCCAGGCAGGCTGCGGAGGAGGAATTCAGAGAGCAGTTTCTCTCCAGACTGCAGGAAAATATCAAGCAGGCACAAAGCGAATTTAAGGAGCTGAACCGGTCGCTCAAAGACATTCATTTCAGCAAAGAGCAGTATGAGTTTTTGCAGGAGCCGAACCGGAAGCTGAAAAAGTATTACCAGATGATTATGGATGACTTTAATGTGCTGCAGGGAGAGTCGCTGTTCAGCGGCCTTTTCAGGGAAAATCACAGGGAAGTCATTGAGGAACTGTTTGAAAAGCTGATTGCCGATGACGATAACAGCACGAAAGTGCTGGAGGAGTATACGGACTACCGCACCTATATGGATTACGATATCAAAATCCAGAATGAGGATGGCAGCTACATGCTTTACTCCAAGGTGAGCCGGGAAAAGAGCGGAGGCGAGACGCAGACGCCGTTCTATATCACGGTGGCGGCCTCCTTCATGCAGCTTTACCGCAACAGCATCGGTGGCGACGCGATCGGTCTGGTGATGTTCGATGAGGCATTCAACAATATGGACGATGAACGAATCGGCGCGATGCTGGAATTTCTGACCCATGCCAACCTGCAGCTGATCATCGCGGCGCCGCCGGATAAAATTCAGTATATCGGGCCGTCGGTAAAGCAGGTGCTTTTGGTGCTGCAGGACGGTGAGGAGAGCTACGTGGAGGAGTTTGGGAGAGTGTGATAACAGTGCTGAGAAGCGCATGTGAGGATCAGGAGAATGGCTGCATGCAGATTATGGAGGACTGATATAGAGAAAGAGTTCGTGGCAGGAACCGGGAAGGAAGAGGCTGGCAATGTACAGGTATGATGAGAGAATTCTGAACACTTTGATGGACAAATATGAGAACAGTCTTCTCTATACCGGGGAAAACCAGCGGCACCAGACAATCAGCCTTTCCGTGACAAAAAAGACACTTCCGGAATATTTTGATGAATCCTCCCGGGTGTATGAGACCATTCATGCTCAGCTGACCGAGATGGAGCAGAAGGGATTCCTGAAGCTGGTCTGGAAAAATAAAAAGGTCGGACATATCCTGGAAAAATGCGTGCTTTGCCCGGAAATGGCGGATGAAATCTATTTTTACCTGCACCGTCAGCCGAAGACGGAGAAGGAAAATAAAATTCTGAGAATCTGCGACGAATATAAAGGGCTGCATCCTGTGACCGATAACTTCCTTGTCTGGGTGGAAGGCAGGCTTTCGGAGAAAAAGAGCGTGAAGCAGTATCTGGATCCGGACAGGCCTGAGGAATTTCGCGATCGCTTAAAGCTGCTTTACGCCATTCTGACCAATTCGGACGAGGTCTTTTTCAGGGAATTCTCCGTCCGCTTCTGGAAGGATTCCAAAATCGCGGAAAAAGAGCTTCAGGCTGCGGCGGGGATTATTGCGCGGTTTTCTGAGGATGAAGGTTTAAAGGAACTGGAGGCGGAGCAGGTTCTGGAGGAGTTCGGAATCTGTAAAAATCCGTCCTGGGTGATGATGAAGGGGTGCGGGAGATTTTGCATTGTGAGTGATGAAATCAGCGCGAGCAGTGTTTCACAAGATTTATCGGATATAGTGCTGCAGAATGCTTCTGTTTATGAAAGATATGGGGAGAAAGATTGTTCCACAGAACAGAAATGGCTGCCTTTAAATGATTTCTCCGGCGGCATCGGTATTTCCAGTGCTGATATTCAGAACGTGATCTGGGATAAAACGCATCTACCGCATTCTGTTGTCACCATCGAAAATCTCACTTCATTTCATCGTTTTTTCAGGCCGGATACCCTGATCCTGTATCTGGGCGGGTATCATAATAAGGTGAAGCGCCTGTTTTTAAAAAATCTGTATGAAAGCTGTAAAAATGCAGGTGTGACATTTGAACATTTCGGGGATATTGACTGCGGCGGCTTCCGGATATGGAGAGATCTGCGGGAAAAGACGGGTATTCCGTTCCAGACGCTTAAAATGGACGAGGAGACCTATCTCTCTCATCTGGAATTTGGAAAGGCACTGACCGCAGGTGACAGGGAGAGGCTGAAAAGCATGGCGGAAGATTCTTATTTCGCGGAGCAGAGAGAGTTATTTGGCTTGATGCTGGAAAAGGGGATCAAGATCGAGCAGGAGTGTGTGAGGATATCGTGACGTTTCTCTGATAATGGTTAAAAGCGGCGACAAAAAAGACTGATACGCGGTGACTAATTCCAGCAGGTACTTCCCGATCTTAGCTCCGATAATGGAGAAACTTGTGTCTGTAATCCGCTTATCCTCTCCGCTATCCTGCTGGTTCAGGAAGTGCTCATTGGGAGAAAATACAACCTCTTCCTTACCGGTGTAATTCTCACCGAACACTTCGTTGACGAGTTGGATGACCAGCTGTCTGCAGTCATTAAAAAGACTGACAGATGTTTCGGATTAAGGATTAAAATCACAGCAGTAAATTCTTGCAGTTTGTCACTCAGAATCCGCAGTTTTACAGGAAGGGTTGAAAATGCGAGTGAAGTGCTTATAGTGTAATTGAAAAGAATAGTTCGCCATCAAAAAGCTTTAATGCTTGACTGGATAACTTTAGAAGGTTTAAAATCTATAAGACAAATTTAACAAAAACAGGGGTATTTTTTGAAGAGATTTAAAAGCATTATTTTACCAATGCAGGGTCACAGCAAAAGCAGTCTGCACTGGCTGTACAACACGGCCAGCGCACAGGAGCCGCCGCTGATATTTCAATACGATGACTTTCATTTCTGGTTTTCGGGCACAGGGCACCGCTCCTCGGAGAAGCTGCTTTTGTATGTGTCTATCCCCGGTTCTTATCTTGGAAGAGATTTTCATGATGAGAGCAGTCCGGCGGATATCCCGGCAGAAACTTTTTTATTAAATCTTCTCTCACCGGTGCTGAACGAACTCAGCACCTCTTATCAGAATCTGGACAAAAATGTCCGGGAGAAGGCGCAGCTTGAAACCCAGAGCACAGGCTACACCATGACGAGGAGGAATGGCATCTCGTACCGGAAAGAGGAGGATGCGTTCATTCTCCGTATTCACTTTAATGTGCCACTGCTTAACGCGGTTTCGGTCAATGCCAAATCCGCGGTTGCGGCCGTGAGAGATATTCTGGATCATATCAGGGATACGTTGTCAGATTTCAATCCCGCAGAACTGCAAAATTACATACAGACCTGGCAGAAACAGCAGGCAATCCGAAGCTATATGAAGGATCATGGACTTTGCGTATTTATTGCGAATGGCAGTATTCTGCCCCGCAGGGAAGACACTGATGAGCCCTTAGCTGGTGCGGTTTTGTTTCGGTCGCCAAAGGAGCTGTCAGTCACCATTCCGATGCCGGACGATACTGTGATGGAAGGCATGGGGATACCGGCTGGCGTGACGGTGATTACGGGCGGTGGATACTCAGGGAAATCCACCTTGCTGGACGCCATAGAGCAAGGGATTTATCATCATATTCCGGGGGACGGGCGCGAGTATGTTCTGACCGATCCTTCCGCGATGAGGACGGATGCGGAGGATGGGAGACCGGTCAGCAACACGGATATTTCTCCGTTTTTTAGTTTTCTTCCGGGGCAGGAGGTGGAGGATTTCTTTACGGCGCATGCCAGCGGCAGCGTTTCACAGGCGGCCAATATTGTGGAGGCGGTATGTGCGCAGGCGAAGCTGCTGCTCATTGACGAGGATAAAAGCGCCGCGAATTTCATGATCCGTGACCGCAATATGCGTCTGATCGTTCCCAACGAACCGATTATTCCTTTCACGGACCGTGTGCGGGAGCTGTACCAAAGCAGGGGAATTTCAACCATTCTGGTCATCGGCAGCTCGAGCGAGTACCTCGCGTACGCAGACCAGGCGCTTCTGATGGAGGATTATCTGCCGCGCGTGATCACGAAAGAGGTTCAGAATCTGCCTCTGGCAGCCTATAAGGCCGCGATAAAAGCGGCCTCATGGACAGAATCCAGACGCCTGATACCAAGAGAAACTGGACAGGAATTTCTGTATGTCCGCCATGTGAAAACGGAAAATGAAAAGAAAATTATCCTGGACGACTATGTGGCCGATATCACGCATCTGACCGCCATTATCAATGAAAATCAGATGAATTTGCTTGTGGCTCTCTGCGAGAGGCTGCTGTGCCGGGAGGATACGGATGAGGAAGAATTATTGACACTTGCAAAAGCGTATATCGACAAAGCTTTTGATACCCATAGAGAGACGGAGTCAGTTTTTTTGGCGGCGCAGCTATTTTCAGAGGAGATACGCCCCATGGAGCTTTATGCCTGTTTAAACCGCATGCGCGGACTTCATTTTCTCAAAGGAGGAGCTGCCTGTTGTCCAGAATGAAGCTTTTTCTTAAATCAGTTCGTTTTTCTCTGTCCCTGGTCTATCAGTCCAGCGGACTGCTGGTTTTCGTATATTTTCTTCTTTCTCTGCTGGGGTCGGCGCTGGGGCTTTTGAGTACGTATGCGCTGCGGTTCCTGCTCAATGCGCTGAGCGGCGCGCAGGCCGCGGCATCTGACGCGCCTATATGGATTGCGGTTTATGTTATTTTGTTGGTGCTGACACAGGGAAATGAAGCCTTCCAGAATATTCTCTATGATTCTGTATTCAAAAGGGCGGAGCATCAGTATGAATGCCGTCTGGCTGATAAAATGTCCGCGCTTTCCTTATCGGTGCTGGATTCTTCTGTCGGTAGGGACATGACCGACGACGTCCGCTATGCCAGGAATACTGCGGTGTACCTGGTTTACCGTCTGGTGAAAATCATCTCTTACGCTTGTACCTTTGCGGCTGCCTTTGTAGTGCTGTTTCAGTTTAACTTTGGCTTTTCCCTGCTCTTTTTAGTGTTGACGATCCCCGGGATTGTCATGACCTTCGTGTTTGATAAAAGGGCGGACGAGCTGCGCCGCAGGCAGGCGCCGGATGTGCGGAAGTTCAGCTATTACCGCTGGATGCTCACGGATGCATGGCCGGCGAAGGACGTGCGCATGTACGACCTGACAGAGCCCATCAAATCCCGTTATGAAGAGGTAAAAAAGGAATACTTGGCCGCAAACCGCCGCCTGGATAAGCAGAAGCTGTTTTCTCTGCTTTTCGCGGAGGCCGTGACGCGGGCCGGGGAGGTGGCTTTCAGCATCTATGTCGTCTATGAAGCCGTCCTTGGCAGAATCGGAATCGGAGATGTGGCCCTCTATATCGGCTTTGCCGTGACGGCTGCCGGCGCGTTTACGGAGATGGTCAGCTACGCTGTTTTTGCCTGGGTCAGAACCACCGCTGTGATGGGACGGGTCTTTGCCTTTTTTGAAATTGAGAATGACCGCCCTGTGGGAAAAATTCCGATATCTGCATTTGAAACGCTTCAGTTTGACAACGTTTGCTTTAAATACCCGTACACGAACAAATACATCCTGAACGGCGTATCTTTTACCCTGCACAGAGGGGAAAAGCTGTCCATCGTCGGCGTCAACGGCTCGGGAAAGTCCACCATCATCAAGCTTCTGCTGGGTCTTTATGAAATCGAGTCGGGACAGATCCTCTTAAATGGTCTGCCGATGGGTGACTACGATATCCGGCAGGTGCGGAAGCTTTTTTCGGCGCTGTTCCAGAGCTTCGCGCAGTATCCGCTTTCCTTAAGGAACAATATCGCCCTTTCCGATTATGACAGGGCGGGGCAGGATGCGGAAATCGAGGCGGCTTTAAGGCAGGGCGGCGTGTATGAGGAGCTTCAGGAAAAGCTGGAAAACGGGCTTGACTCTTATATGACGCGTAAATTTGACGACAGCGGAACAGAGCTTTCCAAAGGCCAGTGGCAGAAAATCGCCCTGTCCAGAGCATATTTTAAAAACGCGCAGGTCCTGATTTTTGATGAACCTTCGGCGGCGCTGGACGCTGAGGCGGAGGACCGGATTTTTCAGAATTTCGAGACGATTTCGGAGGGAAAGACCGGGATCATGATTTCCCACCGGATTTCGGCGGCGAGAATGGCGGACCGGATCATTGTCCTGGACGGCGGTAAAATCACGGAGAGCGGCACCCATGAGGAGCTGGTGGCGCAGGGCGGCCTGTACGCCCGATTTTACAATCTCCAGAAAGAAAAATATACCGCCGGGGAGGGAGCGTGATGGAAGGCTTATCTACGATTTTTAAAAATGTATGGTTCGGCATCCGGACCAGCTTTCTGGCTTCCCGCTTTTATTTTTCCATGAAGCTGTTGATTCTGGTGTCAACGACTCTGATTCCCTTAGCCAATATCTGGCTCTGGAAGGAAGTCTTAAATGGTATCGTGAGCGGGCAGGAGGCCGGAACCACAGTTCTTGTCTGCTTTGCTGCCTATCTTTTGTTGAAGTTTATTGCTTATCTTCTCTCGACCTTTGACAGCTATGTCAATAACCGCTACAGCGATGAGCTGACCTTTTACATTGAAAAGGTGATGATGGAGAAGACCTCCCGCATGGATCTGGCTTTTTTTGACTCCGCGAAGATGGGGGATAAGGTGCGCCATGCAAGGAGAAATTTCGATATCATGACGGATATGACCTGGCTGGTCTTTGATATTCTGTCAGCGGTGGTGAACGTGACTGCAACCCTTGTGATTGTGGCGGCCTACCGGTGGTGGCTGGGTCTTTGTACGCTGCTGTTGCTGGTACCTTATTTCATTTATAATAAAAAGTACACGGAACGGCGGATGCGGATGGAAAAGGAGCAGCTTCGCGATAACCGCAAAATGGATTACTATTACGGCGCTTTCTTTGACAGCCAGGTGCAGTTTGAAATCAAGCTGAACGGGATCGGCGGCTTTTTTACCGACAGATACAGGCAGGAGTGGGAGAAGCTGTACCGGATAAACAAGGTGGAGGATATCCGGCACAATCTGACTTCTCTGCTGATTATGCTGGTCAGCGTTATGGGAGAGGTGCTGGTGTTAGTGGTGTCCGCACTGGATGTGGTTGGAGGAATCATCGGGATTGGCGACCTGCAGTACAATCTGAGCATGGTTTTAAGGCTCCGCAGTCAGGCCCAGGGGCTGATGAATGGAGTAGAGAAGTTCCTGGCCAACAGTACGCGCATGCAGGAGCTGCAGGAGTTTATGGAGATTGCGCCTGAGACGGAGAAAAGCGGGGAGAGAAAGCCCTCATCCAACCCGAGTGTGGAGTTTCACGGTGTCTGGTTTCACTATCCTAATTCGGAGCAGTATGTGTTGAAGGACTGTTCCTTTGTCATTGAGCCGGGAGAAAAGGTAGGCTTGATTGGCTTAAACGGAGCCGGAAAGTCCACCATCATCAAGCTGCTGTTCCGGTTCTACGACCCGCAGAAGGGCGTGATATTGCTGGATGGAGTGGATTTACGGGAATATGATGTGTACGCGGTGAGAAAGATTTTCGGTGTGCTGTTTCAGGATTATGTGACCTACTGCCTGCCTCTGCGGGAAATCATCGCGCTCCCGGATTTCGGGGAACGGTTTAACGATGAAAAGCTGAAGAGGGCCTGTGAGAGGAGCGGAGCGGACGAAATTATCCGCGACTGGGAGCAGGGCTTTGACAGTGTTCTGGGACGTTTTTATGCAGACAACGGCAAGGATTTGTCGGGCGGCCAGTGGCAGCTCATTGGGCTTGCGAGGGCTTATTTTAAGGAGAGCGAGAGAATGATTCTGGATGAACCGTCGGCGGCGCTGGATCCGGTCGCGGAGGATCGGATTTTTGAACAGCTTTATCGCTTGGGTGAGGGGAAGGGCTCGATTACGATCTCACACAGATTGTCCAACACGACGCTTGCGGATAAGATTCTGGTGATAGATGATGGACATATCATTGAGGAAGGGACGCATGCGGAACTGTTGAAGCAGGGTGGAAAATATGCGCATTTGTTTGGGTTACAGGCGGGCAGGTATCTGTAATTGGAGGTATTACAGTGAGAGTGACTTTATAAACTCCATCAGCCACTGATCCCACGTGTGTTCCGGCGCCTTATCAAAGGAAAAGGTGCTGTAATTAACCCCGCTTGTGAGCATGACCTTCTGGCCGTCGAAGCGGATATTGAGTAAAAGCCCTTTGACGGAAGCGGCGGAGGAAACAGAAGAGAGCAGAGTCTGTGTCTGTGAAGTGTTTGCCTGCAGGGTCAGGCGAAATGACAACGGCGTGCGCTTTCCGCGAATCAGGGAAAACAGAACGGGGCGCACCTGACTGTAGGGAATGTAGGTTTCCTCCTCGGAATTCCCAGGAAACCCGGCAAGTTCGCCTTCCGTATAAAAGTCGCGGTTCAGATGACCGTCGAATTCATAGCCAAAGCCCATCTGCAGAGCGCCTTCCACGAAGAGAAAGGCGTCAAAGGCAGAGCCTGCCAGGAGGCGGTTCATGAAAGTTTTGACCTCGTCGATCTGCAGAGCGAGCATGATTTCTCTCCTTGAAGTTTGAAAAGCGATTACGATCCAGGTGCATAAAATTGCTGACAGGCAGTGAAATCGTCCTTTTCGTATCCGACACAGCCAGCTAGGTGTTGTAGAATTTGCTTCTGCTTTGCTGCTGCCGTGGTTCTAAAACGATAAAAGCCCAGTCTTTAACAGTAGCCCCACCAGCAGCGCCGTCACCTGCAGCAGACAGATCAGCGGCATGAAAGCCTGAAAATACCAGTGATTGGTCTTGTGGTGGAAGAGCAGCATGCCGGCCACGGAGCCGATGCTGCCGCCTAAAAGCGCCGACAGAAAGAGGGAGGCTTCCGGAATCCGGAAGGCCTCCTTCTTTGCGCGCCGTTTATCAATGCCCATCATCGCAAAGGCAACCACTGTGATGACGGCAAAATAAATCAGAATAAAGTATCCGGGCTGCATTATTTGTTTTTCCTTTCGATCTCCATCATCTTCATGGCACGTACCTTGCTCGGCAGACCGAAGAGGGTGATGAACCCTTCCGCGTCATGGTGGTCATACAGCTCACCGGTGGTGAAGCTTGCCAGAGACTCACTGTAGAGAGAGTAGGGAGAGGTGGTCCCGGCCTTGATGATGTTGCCCTTATAGAGCTTGAACTTCACTTCGCCGGTGACATACTTCTGGGTGGACTCGATGAACGCTTGGATGGCCTCACGTTTCGGGGTGAACCACTTGCCTTCATAGACGAGGTCAGCGAACTTATTGCCCATTTCTTTTTTCAGGGTGTAGGTATCGCTGTAGAGGATAAGTTACTCCAGCTGCTGATG
>JAJQHY010000092.1 GCA_021199495.1 Lachnospiraceae bacterium
GTTGGTGATGGGCTGCGCATTCCGGAGGAATGCTTCATGACTTACGAGCAAAAAATCCTGTGCGGTACTGCAATGCAAGTTACAATGGGCTCGCCAATGCTGAAAAACTTGCGGAGTCCTGTGATGCCGCGGTCGAAAAATATAATAATCTTTCAGAAAAGACGAAGGCCAACCAGACACGCATGAATGAGATCACTGAACTTCAAAAACAAATCGGTTCTTACGGTAAGACAAAAGATATTTATGTCCAGTACCGGAAGCTGCCAAAGAATAAACAGGAAAAGTTTTATGAAGAGCATCGGGCGGACATCGCTGTCCATGAGGCTGCAAAAAAATATTTTGATTCCCTTCACCTGCAAAAGCTGCCCACGATCAAAGAGTTGAAACAGGAGTACGCAGCGCTGAGCGCGGAGAATAAGAAACTCTATCCGGAACAGAAAGCGGCCAGGAAAGAAATGATCGACCTGCTCACCGCAAAAAATAATGTGGAGCGTTTTCTGGAAAACAAAATCGATCAGCCTGATCGGGAATAAAAGAAAAAAGAAGAAAGTCGATGAACTTAGACTTCAGATTTTTCGGGACTGTGGCAAGTGTCGCAGTCCCGGATTTTTTTATTTTATGGAGAAGCGTATCGTAAAAAAATCAAAAATGAAGCTGGCACATGAAGTAAAAATTTCATATCTAGCTTCAACAGCAGACGCCGAAGGCGGCTTAAACCCCGGCCACTTACAGCCGGGGTTCACAGGGGTTTGGGGGCAGTCAGCCACCAACAAGCAGCCGAGGTATATACCGAGGCATTGCTTGCCACCACAATTATACCGAATTCGATAGCATGAATTGAAAACAGAAAGTGTTCACAGATTTTCAAACAGTCATAATACTCACGATGTTGCATACAAGGTTCCCGAATAAGCTGCCAATGTAGTCTGTTCATTATATTCTAATGTATAATTTAATAATTTCAATGTTCCTGTATAAGTCACACCTGATATAGTTTCTGTCCACTCTATTTCCATCGGTGGAGTAATAATCGCATAATAAAGAATCTCCCTTCTAACCGAAATACTCCCTGATGCAGTCAACTCATCTGACTGCTTATCCATCTTGTACAACTCATAATATATTCCGTCTTCTGTATATCCTTCTTCAATTTCTCCGTAGAATGTGTCCGCTTTCACATTCATCGTTGCAGCAGACAACATTACAGACATCAACGCAACCAATATAAAACCCTTCAATTTTTGTATCGTCATATCAATCATCCTCATAATTGTTTATAAAATAATAGGAACATCGGCCAGGGTCCTCACCCGCCTTCAACACTGCTTCGTTATCGTAATAGGAAACTTTCACAATATCTGTCTCCAATTCCAATTGTTGCACGTAAGTCAGTACTTGGTCTTCTTCAAACTCTCTCGTTACTTCTGTGTCAGGATAAATGTTGACAGCATAAATAATCTCATACACCGTTCCATAACCGGGATCATCGATGTACTGCTCATATGTATCCAGTATCATCCATTCGTCAGATTGGTTGTGTGCATCCGAGATTACACCTACTGTGGATATAATAACAATGATGACCACTGCTGCAATACAAATCCACCGATACCGTTTTCGCTTTGGTTTTGGTTCCTGTTCATGCTTCGACTCCTGCTCAAGCTTCGGTTTCTGCTCAAGCTGCGACATTACAGGAACTGACTTTATTTTCAATAAAGTTGTCTCAGGGTCAAGCAGATCCTCATACGGAATCTGAAAAAGCTCCGAAATCAGTTTGAGCTTTTCTCTGTCAGGGACAGACCTGCCTTTTTCCCATTTACAGACTGCTGATGGAACCACATATAACTTCTCCGCCAGCTCCTTCTGGCTGAGTCCGTCTCTTTCTCTTAACCAGATAATCAATTTACCAAATTGTTCTTTATTTTCCATAGAGTTCCTGCACCCCCCGCAAGATTTTACACGAGTGTACAAACATATTGCTTTCAATTCTGAACTCATTATAGAATCTGAAAAAACAATTGTCAATTCAATCCATCTGCCGAAATGCTCAGTCCATCTGTTCCGCGATATACAGACTGACTCTGTTCTGGATCAGCGACATCACTTCTTCGACGCTTTTCTGCCCCGCGAAATAATAGTCCGCTTCCTCATTGATAATATCCTGAATCTCTGTCTGATATTCGTACTTACAATCCGTCCGCCCCACAAGCGTCCGGATCGCGTTCACATCGGACTGCGTGGCTTTATAAACTGTAATCGCCACATCATTGGAAACGTAATAACTCCCCTTCGGCAGCAGCCCTGCCCCATCCACGGAGTCCGTATACGAATCCGTCATAGCCTCTGTCATGGCTTCCTCAAACTGAGACTGCACCACGGGAAAGCCCTCGCCGTAATAGCCATTCAGTATGTAATACTTTATAAATTCCCAGGCGGCGTCCCCGGCCGCACTGTCTGCATTGATTGCCAGCTGGCTGCCGCGAAAATAAGCCGCTGTACCGGAACCGTCCGCCGTCGGATAGCCGATATACTCGATCGTTTCCCCGTAAAGCTCACATTGAATCTGATAATCCGCCACGCTGTTAATCACGCCCAGCGACAGCAGCACTTCTCCCTCTGCAATCCCTTCCTGCACGTTTGCGACGGAATTTCCTTTATACTCCTTTGCGAATTCCAGCACGTTCTGAAATGCCTCGCCTGTAAAGTTGCAAGTACCGTTCTCCCAGTCAATAAACTCATCCATCCCCATGGTACACAGAGTGGTCAGTACCGGTTCATCCACAGAGAAGCCGAAAATAGAATTGATATCCCCGCCACTCTTTCTGAGCATCTCAATCATTTCCGTCAGCGTGACGCCGTATCTGCCCTGCACAAGAGAGCTTGCGCCCCACATGGAATAAAGCGCAAAAGACGGCGAGATGCTGTAAAGACTGCCATTGATCTCGTATGCGTCCAGAACACTTTCCATCAGCATATCCCGTGAACATTCTCCATCCTGATCCATATAGACATATAAATTATCAAAGGCTCCCATCGCTGCCAGTATTTCACCATTTACAGAAGATACCTCTATGATGTCCGGCGCATTCCCCTGGATGATGTCCAACTCCAGCTGCTCCGTTCCCTCTTCATATCCGATTCCCGCAACGGCATCATAATAATTCACAATATCCACGCGGATATGATCCTGATAACGATTGAATTCTGCTATCATATCAGACAGGCTATCGTCCATATATGCGGAGACGATGCCCAGAGATACCACCGTCTTTTCACTCTCCCCCTCCTCGATCAGGGTATATTCGGATACATCGCTCTTCACATAATTGTCAATAATCTCAACGGCGCCGTCCTTCACACCCATATAGATAATATCCGACGCGGATATTCCGAAGGAGGAAAGATCAAATAAAAGTTCTGTGTTCTGCTCTTCCAGCAAATACTGATACACGCCGCTGCCGCTGCAATAGAGGAAGCCGTCCTCTTTCACGGCAGTATAATCCATTTCTGTCGACTGCAGGTTTTCCAGGCCATCCAGATAAATTTTCTCACATTCCTCCAGCGTACTTCCCAGTTTTTCCAGATAATTGCCGTCCTCCGGGTCCTGCACCAGCAGGGTGGGAACGCCGTCTTCATCAAAGCAGAAGCCCAGCAGTTTATAGGAGTTTGCATCCGGAACCTGTTCATAGTACAACGTGTTCATCTGGCTGTCTTTTACATAAATTCTGTCTGTAACAGACCATACGTCTTCTCTCTCATCCGGAAAAAAGACTTTCGAACGGACATGCAGGACATACCACAAATAGAAATATCCATTATCATCCACATAGATACCTTTCGGAATGAGTATGGATGTATCAGTCGAATCTTCCAATTCAAACTCACCCAGATCCTGTACTGTGCCGTCGGTGGAAATTTTCCAGAATAAATATTCTTCTCCCTTTGTGCCCAGCACATAGATATTCCCCTGCGTGTCCGCGGTGATGCTCTCCCCGCTATCCGCACCCATGATGGTAACCTCATTCACCTTACCGGTATCCAGGTTTTCCGATACCACCACAATCCCCGCGCTGTCCATATAATAGCCGTAAACCACATCATCCTTCACGATAGCCTGCTCCAGGCGCTCGCCCATCGAAACATGGCTGGATTTCCAGGAAACGGAAGTTAAGCTACTGCCTTCAGACAGGTCGAGCATTCTGATATCGGACCCGCCCGCCTCAGATTGACCGCAGGAAAACAAACTGAAACTCAGCGCAAAAAACAGAAATACTATTATGAGTCGCTTTTTCATAATACTCCTTAATATTTTTTAATATATCCGATATCCGGCCTGCCTTTGAGAAATAGCAGGCCGGATGATCTTACTCCCACTGTCAAATCAGAAATTTAATCTCTCAATATACTCGGAACTTACATAACCATGCACGTTTCCATATATTGCATTGTACCATTCGCCATCTGACGTTTCCCAACAATACGCTAAATAAGCATTAGCAGGTACTGAACCAATTGATTAACGAATAAAATTTCGAGTGAGGCGACAGCCCCTTTGCTGCTATCCTACAGCTGAATAAACTTGTTCGCTCCGGTCTCCTCCCCGTCCAGGTGAGAAATCCGGAAGATAATATGATCTTCTCTGT
>JAJQHY010000008.1 GCA_021199495.1 Lachnospiraceae bacterium
ATATATTGAGCAAAAAAAGAAATTTTCAAACTTCTCGATGAAGCACAGCATTTTAAAGAGGAGTGCAATTAAAAAAATCTTGCAACATTGAGACAGAAATTTTAAGAAAAGCGTTGACAAAAAGAGAATTTCAAACTATACTCCTAATTGTAAACAGAGAAGCCAGCGGCAGCGGCGTCCGTAACTGTGGAACGAGCGAGTAGCGAGTAGCGTGGAGCGAAGGAGCGAAGCGAGCGAGGAGCAGAAGCGGAGGCAAGGAGAAGAGGGTCCAGGCGGAGCCGGGAGGCGAAGAAGCGAGGAAGGGCCCGAGGGGCCGAAGGCAGCAGGAGCGTGCGGGGGAGCCCATAAGGCAGGCCAGGAGCGGAAGGAAGCCGGAGGCAGGCAGCAGCCAAAGGCAGGGGAAGCAGGAGGCCAGCCAGGGGGGCCAAAGGTGTCAGCCCGCAAATTCATTTTCCTATCTACTGCAGAATAACTGCAAATTAAAATCTCCATCTGAAAATATTGTCTCCATAATCTCGCCGCGAATCGCGGCATTTTTTATTGCCAGATTCCACTTGAACGATTATAATATTTCTGACACTAAAAAAGAGAAAGAACACCACTCAACACAGTTCGTTCTTTCTCTCACACCATCCTGTACGTGCCCTGGACCGGGATCTAATGTCCCATTTGAGAGGCAGCGCTACAGAAGACACTATTATGATAAGAGAAAAAACATTTTTTTGCAAGCTTTTTCAAATAAAAAAATCGTCTAAAGACATCTTTGATTCCTACATGGTCTCTTTCAAGCCTGAACTGGAGATATGCCCCTGCTGTGGGAATAAAGGAAGCTGCAAGATTCATGCCTATTATAAGCGATGGATCACGGACTTTATCGGCGGCAGGAAAGTCCAGCTCCGTATCAGGGTTCTCCGCGTCATATGTGAAAACTGCGGCCATACACATGCCATCCTCCCGGATGCGATCATTCCTTATGACAGCTATAGCCTCCTATTTATCCTCCGTGTCCTTGCAGCACGCTTTTTTCTGCACCATACGATTGAACTGCTTTGCGAGCGCTTCCAGATCACTCAAAACCAGTTCTATAAATGGATGAACCTCTGGCATACGCACAAAGAGGTTTGGCTTGGTATGCTCCCCTCCGCGGAAACTTCTGACATTGCGTTTATCAGGTCCATTGCATCAGAGAACCGCCTCTCTGACTTCACCGCTGCTTTTGTGCAGCTTACCTCCCATTCGTTCCTGCAGTCCCACCGGAATCCGGCGAATTACTGCCAACGCCGTTTTAGCACCTGACCATTTTTCGGGAACCACACAACAGTGGTATCGCAGCCGCGCCGTCTTTCGTGTATCCTCTGCTTATCACAAACAAAGGAGGAAACACACTATGGAAAACAGCAAAGATCTCTCTGATGCGGCAGCCATCGCTCAGTTCCGGCTTGCAGTCATCGCTCCGGTGATCCATGACCTGTACCCGGACGTGTCGAAAAGTGCGTATTACCGGCGTATTACAGAGAAGCCACTGACGCTCCCGGACGGCTCCATCTTCCAGTACAGCCCTAAAACCATCAGCAAGTGGGTGTCCCTGTACCAGAATGGGGGAATTGACGCACTGATGCCACAGGAACGTTCCGATAAAGGCTCCACCCGGGTTCTCCCGGATACTGCCATTGAGGAAATCTATCGGGTCAAGGAAGCCTTCCCAAGGCTCAATGCCACCCAGATTTACAACCATCTCGTCAAGGAAGGATTCATCCCCGCTACAGTCAATGTATGTGCGGTCCAGCGCTTCGTAAAGAAACATGACCTGAAATCCGCGCGCAATCCCGGCATGCGTGACCGGAAAGCATTTGAAGAGGACGCATTCGGGAAAATGTGGCAAGCGGACACCGTTTACCTTCCGTATATCACGGAAAACGGCCAGCGCCGCCGCGTGTATTGCATCATGATCATTGACGACCATTCCCGTTTCCTTGTCGGCGGGGGGCTTTTTTACAACGACAACGCCTACAACTTCCAGAAAGTGCTGAAACAGGCGGTCGCCGCCCACGGGATCCCGGTGAAACTTTACGTCGACAATGGCTGCAGCTATTCCAATGAGCAGCTTTCCCTTATCTGTGGATCTATCGGCACGGTGCTTCTCCATACCCGCGTCCGCGATGGAGCCAGTAAGGCCAAAATCGAACGTCAGTTCAGGACTCTTAAAGAAACCTGGCTTTATACATTGGATATGGATTCCATTCATTCCCTTGACCAGTTCAACGGCATGCTGAAGGATTACATGCGCACTTACAACACATCTTTCCATTCCGGCATCGGCTGCACACCTATGGAGCGTTACCACGCCAGCCTGTCAAAGGCCAGCCTTCCCAAGTCAACCGCATGGCTTGATGAATGTTTCCTGAACCGTGTCACCCGCAAGGTGAACAAGGATTCCACCGTCTCCATCGACAAGGTTTCCTACGACGTACCCATGCAGTTTATCTCTACGAAGGTGGAGATCCGCTTCCTTCCGGACGATATATCATCCGCTTTCATCCTTTATGAAGGGGAACATTACCCGATCCGTCCTACGGATAAAAACGAGAACTGCCGTACAAAGCGGGACAACCCGCCTTCGATTGATTATTCCAGGATGGGAGGTGCCAGTTAATGTTCCGTTCGTATTACGGGCTTGCGTTCAACCCGTTTGACAAACAGCTTACGCTGGAAAAAGACCGCTTCCAGTCCAGGGATATGGGAGAGATGCTCCACCGCCTGGACTATCTGAAAGAAACACGCGGCATCGGTGTGTTCACTGCACGCCCCGGCATGGGGAAGACCTTCGCCCTGCGCTGCTTTGCCAAAAGCCTGAACCCAAGCCTTTATCACATGGAATACATCTGCCTGTCAACCGTCAGCGTCGCGGAGTTTTACAAACAGCTGTGCGCAATCCTCGGTGTGGACAGCAAAGGTGGGAAGCCCGGGATGTTCAGGGCCATCCAGGAACAGATTTACTATCTTTACAAAGAAAAAAGACAGCCGCTCCTGCTCGCGGTAGATGAAGCACAGTACCTTTCCGCCGGGATCCTCAATGACATCAAAATGATCCTGAATTACGGCTATGACTCTGTGAACTGCTTCACATTAATCCTTTGTGGGGAACCGCACCTGAACAATACCCTGCGCAGGCCGGTCCATGAAGCACTCCGCCAGCGCATCACCGTCCATTACAACTTCCAGGGGCTTTCAGACAAAGAGGTTTCTGAATATGTCCTGCACAAGATTTCCTGTGCAGGCGGCGCTCCCAGTATAATCGGGACGGCTGCACTCTCCGCCATCCACAGCCATTCACAGGGGAATCCCCGGCTGGTGGACAACCTGATGACAGATGCCCTGGCCCTCGGCGCACAGATGGATCAGAAGTCCATCACCCCGGAAGTCATCCTGGCCGCCGTGGGAAACCAGAATCTTACCTAAGGACCTATGAAAGGAGGAAAACACACAATGGCAAAAGATACCAGAAAACACCCGGAAGAAAAAATAGCCGGATTGCTCACAGATTATGAGGAACTCCAGGATTTGCTGGAGGACACGCTGCAGGAGTTTGACCAGATCCACATGGAGGTGGAGGACGCGATGGATGAAATCCAGGAAACACTTGAGCGGGCAAGGACCCTTCTGTCGCGTTGCCACCTGGGCCTGAAGCGGATCCCTCCGGTTTCACTGATCACCTGCACAGAAGAGGAAGCACCCGTGCTTCCGTTCAATTGATAAGGAGGAACACATATGGAGTTTATTTGCAGCAATCCGGACGCCGAATACAGGGTGGACCGGTCATGGAAAGGCAGGGTCACAGACCTGAAACGCAGCGACGCAATGGTTGAGGCAGATGTTTCAGGAAAGGGCAGCCATATGCACATCATCGTCGGGAAATATGCATACGGAAATTTTGTATGTATCCCGGAATGGGGTGTTGGAAGCCCGCTGGCTTCCCTGGATGACCAGTTCTGGAACCGGGAACGGCTGACACGGTATATCGGTAAGGCAGATGCCATAACCCTGTCAGAAGCGTTAAAATTAATCAGGACGGCAGGCACGGTTTAAACCGTGCCTTTTTCGCAACATCCCGGCGGAATTTTTAAGCAGATGCAAAAACATACCCTTCCGCACGACAGCTGCGGCAACACACGAAAGAACAACCAGGTGCTGCCATGCGGTCTGGGTTTCACTTTCAAGCTTCAGGTTCACAGATAAAACCAGGTTTTAGATCCAGGCACAGCCCTGGCACCACCTCCTTAAAAACATATATAATCTTCTACGAAGCAGCCTGTTATGTATGAATAAAAAGCATGTGTAAATGTAGGCCACAACGTGCAGCAAAATAGATTGAAACGCGCCGCTGGAGATGCAACTGCGCGGTCAACATTCCATTAGACAAAAAAATAATTCGCCGTTTTCGTCTCCCTCAATTCGCCGTCCAACAACTATAGTATCATGGGAACGGACATTCAGATAAAAATGTTTGACGATCATTTTACAGTAGAGAGTCCGGGTATGCTGCCGGGAATCGTTCGGACTACCAATATCCGGGAGATTCATTTTTCACGTAATCCGAAGATTTTTGAGTTCCTGCAT
>JAJQHY010000102.1 GCA_021199495.1 Lachnospiraceae bacterium
AAGCTGCAGAGTAAACTGCATATCGCGGCAGATCAGGCAAAGGAGTTTCTCTTAGCTTATGGGAAGCAACCGGCCGGACTATAACGGCAGCTGCACGAACAGGCCGACTCAATTATGAGTCGGCCTGTCTGTTTTTAACGGAAACATAGGACGAAACTGACAGCTGTCACAACTATGTGATTTTCCCTTACATTTCTTCTAAATACGCCATTCCGCTATAAATATCCTTGCTGCAGGAAAGCGGCGGAATAAAATTCCACCGCTTTCTTTACCTAAATGCAACATCTGTGTTTCATATCACATCACGCCCGCCTTCTACGACTCCAAAGCATAACCGCTGCTCCGCCGCAAAGCATCAGGCCAAGCAAGGTGAAGATCCCAGTACCGATGCCGCCGGACTTTGGTAATACATAGCCAGCCTCGTTTGTTACAGTAATAGACTCTGAATTGGATGTTCTGCTAATCTCATGAGACTTGAAATCCAGATTGTACCCATCCGGAGCCTTGACCTCTACAATATAATAACTCTCTTCGGTCAGGCCATTCCATGTGATTTCGCCACCATTATCCGATTTAGATTCTTTATACAGGTACCATGTCGTTCCATTCACATCAATTGTAGAAGCTGCACCGTTAGAAGATGTCACTTCAGGACTCGGCTGCACCCTACTGTATAAGGCAAATACTGCACCGGAAAGCTTCTTGGTGTAAGTATCGCTCTCTGCATCGTAGCTATCCGCATCCACCTTAGTCAGAGTAAGATCCCAGACCTCATAAGTGTTAGTACAGGTCAGTCGCAGTTCCTTTTCCCGGTCATAAGTAAACGTGTAGCTATTGCCGTTTGCTGCGTCTGTGCTTATACCTCCGGATGCACTCCAGGACTGCAGTTCATAGCTATCATCCGACAAAAACTCAGCGATAGTATACTCCTGACCCTGCGTCCAGGTCCACCAGCTTTCATTGGCCCCCAGTCCATTGCTGCCGATCAGACTCAGAGTACCGGAGGACTCTCCCTTATTCACAGTCAAGGTTACTATGCGGTGCTCTCGTGATTCGTTTCTCAGAGCCGCCTCAAGGTCACTCTGCGTCGTATAACTCTTACCCTCCGAGTCTGTCAGTTCCTCACCCTTATAGATAACAAAGGTAAATTTCGTATCACTCTCAGCTTCATAGGCTGTTCCATCCAGGCCAACTAGTTTTTTGGTCAGGCGCGGCGCGGAAGGCACCTGAACGCCAACAACCAGAGGCATTGCCGTCAACTCGGTCGGAACATCCTTCAATGCATAATGATAGCCGAAATTGTTCCAGGCTATAGCACTCGGCTCGATGGACGTTCCATCCTCAAAGCTAGCCACTGCAGCAAACTCAATTGTTACAATCGCGCCAGCAGGAATTTGCGTTCCAACCTCATCTGTAATAATGATACGGATTGCACGCACATTATTTGCCTCGACACTCGAAGTCCATGTTTGCCACCTGGAAGAAGTATTGCCACCAGCATAGTCCTCTGTAGTAAACTCAGTTTCTGTCGAGCTATACTGAATCTCATAATACTCAAAGTTTAAAGCAGTTTGGATTTCATCCCCATTCTCATCTTCTGTCGTCACATATACTGTAAAGTCCGGAGTACCTGCCAGCTCTACAGTAAACTCACTGCCACGTTCCGTCGTACCAACCGCATATATATCGCTCTCAGCCGGGAGATTATCAATCACAACCAGCTTCGTCATAGCATAATTTGTCAGATTATGAACATCCAGGCTATACCGGAAAGTACTGTCTTCTGCAGAGAGAACAATACTGTTCGAAGAACTATCTGATGAAGCCGTGTTGTTCGTGGTATTACCATCCGAACCTAATTCCGTAACACTCTTGGCAGAGCTGGTAGCATATGCGCCTGATACTGTAATCGAGGCATTCGCACTAACTGCCTCCATATCTCCATCCTCATCATTTTCAAGGATGCCCTCGCCCTTCGAGTCGAACGCCCCATCCGGATCCAGCTTGACATTATTCACATAGGTTGAATAAGTCGTACCGCCACTGGGACTTCTGGATGAATAATTCAGAACGATTTTTCCGCTTTCCGGAATCGCAAAGTATACTCCTTCGAACCGGACAGTTAAAATCTCGTTTCCATCACTATCTGTCGACAACGATATGACCATATAACTTTCACCGCCATAGTTGCCGTACCTAATCCGCAAGCTATCACCATTTATCGTCAACGTATAGCTTTGAGTCCCGGACGTTATTGTGACAGAAGAATCATTCGCCGTCCGTGTCCCGATAGAGAACAGAGTCACTTCACTTGCCGATGTTGCTTCCGAGCTGGAGTACACGGTCATCGTGACATCGCCTTCAAAAACATACGGATTCGGCATTGTGTCTGTTACCGTGTAGTCAGTGATCGATCGGCCCCCATCATTCGTCAGAGTAGCACTCCAGTAAACAACTTCCGAATCATAACCATACAGTGATGTTACGTTCTCTGTATGAATTGTTCCAGTACTGTCTTTATATCCCACGAACGACTTTGAAATTCCCGGCACGATCTCCGCCAGCGTTTGTTTTACCGTGGAGGACAAGGTAATCGTGTTTCCATCATCCGTCACATCGCGGCTTCCGTCGTTGCTGGTATTCGCATAATAGGTTTTGCTATTGTATACAACATCGGTGCCTGTCAGATTATAGTTCGAATCTTCTTTTGCTACCTGCGAAACACCCATCCCCAGATAATCATAATAATCCATGCTGATGGTATTCGTCGCCGTATCGCCCGTTTCGCTGTAGGAACCCACCCGACATATATAGCCAAATACAAGCGCTTCGCCTTTCTCCAGATAATACATCTGCAAATCTTCATCGTAGCTTAGCGCATAGTTGCCTGAACTTCCGGTCACAGTAAACGAAATATCACTTCCATCTCCGGACTTCGTAATTGTCGCCGTCTTGTAAGAAGTATCGTTCGGCAGGCCTGTGATCAGAAGATTCTCTGAAGATCCTCCCGTTACCGTTATTGCGGATTTCGTAGTCGTACTTTGGTACTCTCTACCATTCAAAAGACCGCTTGTACTCCCTACCAGCTGTACATACGTATATCCATCAGGCAACGTATCTGTCAGTTCGCTCAGATACAGCTTCGTATTTCCCGCGTTATAAACCGTCACATAATAAACAACATAGCGGAAATAGCTGTCCTGGTTGTTGAAATAATTCAAATTAACATCCGTCGGTGTATACTGATAACTCGGAGCGGATTTTGTCGGTTCGGTCGCTTCGCCGTAGACTCCTTTCTGGAGAATCACACTGGCTTTCTCCGTCAGATCATGCGTGACTGTCGAAGTGAAATTGCGGACATACAAGGTATTCACTAACGAAGACCCGCCTGCTTCCTCCACATATTTATCCCATGTGCCATCCTCATCATCCGCACTCGGGAAGGTCAGTGTCACATAGATCTTCAGCTGAGCTGAGCTGCTGAAGGTAATCGTCATATTCTCCGGCCATTTGATCCAGCTTCCTCTCGAACCGCTTCTTTCTGCTTCAATTGTCCATAAATCGATATCCGTCGTTGTCGTTCCATCGTCGGCTGTCTGCGTGCCGGAGATTTCAATCCCCTCTCCAAACTCATAACGCAATGTCACATTGGCGTCTTTCACCCAGTCAAACACGTTATATGTCTCCGGCAAAAGATCCCACAAATCATCGCCGTTTAATGTGAAGGTGCCTCCGCCATGACCGGACAAAATCAGACAATAGGTTACCGTCTCACCAGCTGAAATCGTGCTGTAGTCATTATCATCATAACCGTCAGCTCCTTCCGCACCAGTGCTGTTATCGTATTCGTCCACCTTTGTCTCATTGGTTTCGTTCTCATCAACAACAAGATGCTTTTCGAAATCGATCATGGTGCCGCCGCCCCAGATGCCATCATAAATACGTGATCCGGTCCTGTCATTCATCCAGACTACATTGCCGATGGAATACTCGATCTCATCCTCTTCATACTGCACCAGAGTCTGATAGCGCACTTCGATGGTATAATCTCCGCCGTCAAGATGGTCGAAATACCATTTGATCTCTGTATGATATCCGGTATACTCAGTGCCGTCTTCCGATTTCACCTCATCTGCGGAATATTCAACAGTAATAGTGTCTGCCATCAACAACGTATTGCCAGAGGTGCCGACCAGGACATTATTATATGTTCCTTTACCAAGGACATAATACTGAGTCCCATCATCAGCCGTATAAATCGTCACTGTTCCGCCCGGATTGGTAGTCTCATCATAAATATTTTGAGTGATACTGTCGTTGCTTTTGTTTTCCGTATACGGCACCAACAACTGCTGGCTCCCGTAAATATCGTCTACCATAGGCAGATCATCGTATTCGCCGTTCCCCTCATGCCTGAAGGTCAGTCTATACTCCAGAACATCTCCATCCGCAGCAGACGGATCCGAGGTTAGCAATACACCGTCTTCACTATACACTGCCTTTCTGATATAAGCTTCCCGGCTCAGTGTCGTTGATGCATTCGCAGTTTTTACATTCCCGGATTTACCTGTTGTTCTGACATAGGCATTATTTTTTGCCGTATAGGTTGCCGTCAGATCATATCGGTTCTGACGATCATCATTCAGCAGCATCTGGAATGTATCTTTCGTTGTCGCAGGGATCCTGAAAGTCAGGCTTTCTCCTGCATTCAGTTCAAAACTGGAAATCACAGGATTTCCGTCTGCATCTGTGGTTGTCTCACCACCGCCTAAGACCCATGTACAGGTGTAGGTAGCGGTATTTGTCACACCATATCCCAGTTTTTGCAGAATATCAGCAAGGCTACTGTCTTCTTTTTTTACAGTAACACTTTTTTCATTCACATAGGATACAGTATAGTATTGACTCACAGAATCATAGGTAATTGTCAGTGTAACCGTTATTTTATCCACAGACGTAGAGGAAGTATTTCCGGCATTCAGATTGACTGTACCATCTCCCGTGGTATCTGTAGCAGTGTCTGACACACCAAGGACAGCTTCCGCAATCTCAATAGTCAGCGGATAGCCTCTCCCTGCTGCCTCTTTAAACATTTCCTCCATATTTTCCGCGCTGATATACGTATGATAATCGAGTTCATCTACCAGAGTATACTCGCCTGTATCAGACGCAGTAAATTTCAGAGCCTTTGTATTTGACACAACCAGTGTGTAGGTTACATCCTCCCCGAAATAGCCGCTTGTTTTATCGACCGATTTGCTGAGATCCAATGTGCCTTCCTCAACCTTCACATCCTTCTTCACAGAAGCAGCGGCATACTTATCCTCACTGTAGGTATATTTAAAGGTCGCCGTCACACTATTGTCAATTTTTTTGTAAACGGTCGTAGTAGTTGTTGTTTCTTCGGTTGTGCCATCATCCTTTGTAATCGTATTGGTTGTTGTTTCCTCCGTTGAAGCAAGTTTCGATACATCTGTGACGACCGTTGCCGCCGGAGCAATGCTCAGAGCTACCTTGGTAGCACTCAAAGAACTACTGCTGGATGAATTTTTCACCGTCCAATACAGGACCACATATCCTTCCGTATCTCCACTGCCTTCGACATATTTCACATTCACACCAGACAACGACACGTCGGTGCCGGAGGAGATAGCGATTGATGCAATCTGCACTTTTTCCCCGTCCGAATCATAGATATAAAGCGTACCGCTCTGATAGTACACTTCATTATTCTTGATAGCCTGCAGCACCGTGCTGTCCCACGTCACGCCCTGCGGCAGCGTAAGAATATCCTCATAGTATGCGCTGGTAGCAAAGTCACGCCCATTTGTGTACGTATCGCCGGAGATGCTGGTCTCTATCTCATATGTCAACGAAGAAGCAAAGCGAATCGTTCCATCCTCAGCATAGAGTGTCACAGAATCCTGCGAAGCATTTCCTTTTGTCACTATATACGTATCCGGCGACGTCTCCCACCAGGCCTGTATCGTCTCCGCGCTATCCGTAGGCTGTGTATTTGTGCCAGCCGTTTGTGCCTCATTTGCTGTCAGCACTTCGCCCCAGATCGTCAGCCCACCGCCATCGGAAGTGATATTCGGGTAGTAGGTCGTGAGCGTGAAGCTGGTGGTTTCCTCTGTTGACACTGTAAATTCCAGATAAACCGTATTAGGGTCATCCGTTGTGTGCCATTCACCATCATATCCTTCTGCATTATAATTCAACACAGAATCTATGTCTGTATAGGACAAATACACACGATATACGTGCGTGTCAGTCGCACTTGGCGCCGACGCTGCGACATTAATAGTTAGCGTTTTACCGGTCAAAAGTGTGTATCCGCCCTGATTATCTTCATCCTCGTCAGACCAGGTGCCTCCACTGACATTAATAACCAGTTGCGCCGAACCATTATCTACAGCAGTTATTGTCAGACTGTCGGAACCATCCATGTCTTCCGCCATTTTACTGGTGCCAGACGCGCCGCCCAATGCCGTGTTGTAAAAGGGCTTGTAGCCAACATTCCCAGTTGCTCCGGTAAAGAGCGCCAACGCCCCCTCTTCTGTTGTAACAGTCTGGCTGGTTTTTTCATCGGTCACACTGGCCAACTTGGTAGCGTTTGCCATAGCATAATCGCCCAACTGACTAATTTGAGAAGCATCCTCAAATGTCAATGCGGTCAGGTTTATCGCATCATGGAAAGCATTCGATGCAACGGAAGTCACGTTGTACTCTGTATTGTTTTCATCCTCAGTATTTACGATCGTGGTGGGGACAGTATAGCTTGTCAGCTTCTGCGTTTCATCATTCTCATTCAGATACGTCGACGGGACATAGAGCAAAGAAGCGGTCTCCGCCTCTGTATCAATCAGATATATTGCTCCATATTTATCAATATAAATATATCCCGAAAGATCTTTCAGCACTGTTGAAGCGGCACTGTTAAATGCACCTTCCGTTACAGTAATAAAATTCGGTCCCTGGAATGTAATGCTGCCCGCATGCTGAACAATGTAATCAAAATTAGCAATCAGAGTGTCGACATCAGTTCCAATGATAAGATTATAGGATGCAACAGCGCTGAATACGTAATTATATTGCGCACTTCCCGCAATGTTCGTAGCATTTCCCGCGTCATAAATCAATGTATCCAGATTCAATATTGTCGTGTTATTATTTAAACCATAGATCGATGTTGTTCCGCTGGGTATTGTAAGCGTTTCCAAAGATTTACAGCTATTAATATAACACTGTCGCAGGCTAAGCCCTTCTGTATCCGGCAATGTAAGTGAAGTCAAATTCGAGCAGTTTTCAAACATATTGTTGCCGCTCGCGTTTGCTCCATCCTCAAACACAACAGACTCCAGGGAAGAGGAATGTTGAAACTCGAAGCCTCCTACAGAGTTTCCTCCATAGGTTTTCACGGAACCGGGCACTATAATCTCTTTGGTCCCCGAAAGATATGCCAGAGCCTTCGAAGCAATATTTGTCGTACTGTCCAAAAGCCTGTAACTATTTTCCACCCTTGCGGAAGGATAATCCGCCAGTGTAGTCAAATCAGCTGAATACAAAACACCATCAACGATTGTATATATTACATTCGTCTGATAGCCGTCCATTGTTGTAGCTATGCCCTCTCCATAAAATTCATAGGAGGAAGCATTCAAAAATGCGCCGCCGCTTACATACGTCACGCTGCCGGGCAGAGATACGGTATAAGAGACTCCGCCTGTCTGACTATAAAAGGCTTGCTGACCGACAGACTCTACGCCCTCTTCCAATGTAACCGAAGTCAGTGAATTTGCATACATAAATGCATTTCCAGCAACGGTTTTCACATTTCCCGGAATTGTAACGGACGACAGGTTTCTTACATACTGAAATGCGCTTGTATTTATATATGTGACATCCGATCCTATATCCAGACTTGTTATAATATTATTATTAAACGCATATGTTCCTATTCCGGTAATTCCATCTTCAATAACCAGCGCCACACCGGCTATATTGGTATTATTATTAATATAGTTAAACCAAGGTGTACTGGAGCCGCCTGAATAATCAGGAATAGCTCCGGAGCCGGAGATCACCAGCGTTGTCAGATTTCCATCAATGTCCTGATAAAGCGTCCATGTGATGGCATCTGCCTCGCCATCCGCATTCGCGATTGTACCACTTGCATACACGGTTTCCGAGCTCGTCACCGCATACGTCGAAAAATGCTCCGCGTCAAATGACACAACACCATCCTCCGCCTCATTTTCCAGCTCCTCCGGCTCACCGTCATCCGGGACATAATAAACGTCACTGCTGCCGGTGATTTCATCTGATTCGATAATCACGGTGATCGCGCCGTCCTGGGGTTCGTAAACAGTTTCGTTGCCGTCCGCATCCAGGTAGAGGATGGAGATGTCAAAGGCAAGCAAAACTGTTTTGCCCTCGATTTTCACGTCAACGGGCTCGGCGGTGACGGTGGCGTCTTCGGGAAGGAGACCGCTGATCGTGATGGTTGCGCCGTCGGCGTCAAGTGTCAGGGTCTGCTGAACCAGCTCCACATCAGTGGACACGGTTTTTCCTGCCGCTTCCTGCGCCGCTGCCACGGTACCGAAGCCAATGAGGCAGGCGTCATTTAAGGCATACTGATTAGCGCACACCGCGTCCGCAGTGTCCGCATCAGCTGCGTAGTCGCCCTCGATGACAGTCAGCTGCGCAGGTTCTTCTATTACGGAAATTACGATGCCGACACGATCGATTTTGCCGTCCTCATCGGTATCGAAAAATACAAGGTCGCCGGAAACCGGGGTGTAGGACGCGGCGTCCGCGTACAGGCCCAGCTCCTGCAGTTTCACGGTCCAGGCGTATGCGCCGGTAGATTCCGGGAAGTCCTCCGTGGAGATACCGGCATAGTGCAGGCAGAAGGATGCAAACATGGCGTTCCAGTCGCCGTACGCATTTCCGGCCCAGGCGCCGTAACGAGTGTAGCCCTGGTGGGTCTCACCGTCATCAGCCAGGGTGAAGTTTGCGATGCTCTCGGTGTAGCCGAACTGGCTCTGTGCTACCGCTACTACAGCCTCGGCCCAGTCATCGCTTAATTCAGAAGGAAGAGTTGCTTCCCAGTCCTCAGCGGTCTCAACATCCGCCGTCACATCGCTTAAGCATTCCACGGTGTGGGTGTGCTCCTCGAGGGTACACACGAGCACCTTCTGGTAGCAGGCGGCAGTATGTACGTGGGTTGAGGACTCGCTGTTGGAGGTCGTGGTGGTGTCATCAGTAGCCGCAGATATATCCTCTGTTGCTTCGGCCGCGTCGGTGGCTGCTGCGTCTTCTATGTTTGCTCCCAGAACTTCAGCTGTTGTGTCTTCAATGGTTTCAACTGTCTCTCCGGCAGTTTCAGTCTCAGCTGCGGTTCCGGTTGTTTCGGCCGCCTCTTCGGCTGTTTCAACAGTCTCTTCGACAGTTTCAGTCTCAGCAGCAGGTTCCGCGGACGCAGTTGTCTCTTCAACGGGCTCCGTTACTTCTTCGGCTGTTTCAGTTGTCTCTTCAACAGTCTCAGCCTCGGATCCGGTTGTCTCAGCTGTCTCTTCAACAGGCTCAGTTATATCTCTGGCTGACTCACTCGTGTCTTCTGTAGTTCCAGCCTCGTTGGTGGTTTCAACGGTTTTTTCGCCAGTCTCAGCTACCGATTCGGTGGGCTCAGTTACTTCGTCAGTGGTTCCGGCAGTCCCTTCCGCGGCCTCAGTCTCTGTTGCAGTTTCAACAGTCTCTGTCACATCCCCGGTCGTTGCGTCAGTCTCTCCCGCAGTCTCTGCCTCTGTCGCGTCTTCAGCTGTCTCTGTTACATCCCCGGTCGTTGCGTCAGTCTCTCCCGCGGCCTCAGCTTCTGTCGCAATTTCAGCTGTCTCTGCCGTGGTTTCGGTGGTCTCCGTCACCTCTCCAGCAGCCTCTGTAACATCTGCCGAACCCGCGGTATCAGCTCCGGTATTGTCCGTTGTGGCAGCAGAATCCCCCGAAATATCCCCCGCGCTCTCCATCGCCGCCGCGGCCGCTTCCATATCCCCGTCGTACTCTTCCCAAAGCAGCTCCAGCTCCTCTAAGGTCACAGATGTCTCCGTCACATCGTCGTAGCCGCACACCAGCACCCACTCATAACACTCCTCGCTGTCATGCGTGTGCTCGATTTTGCCGCAGTAGGTCTCGTTGGTCAGGGCCGCGCCGGTCAGCTTCAGCTGCCAGTACACGACGATCGTCACAATCAATGCCAGCGCCAGCAGGGCACTCCCCAGCCGCCGCCGTGAACGACGCTCCTTTTTGAATTTTTCCAGATACTTTGTCACAAGATCCTGCATTTTGTTACCTCCCATTCCAGAGACGCTGCCGGCCTTTTTGTAAACGCCGGGCAATGCACAGTGGGTACAATTTCTAACTTACTTAACTTCTATGATGCATAGCAATTCCTGCAAATCACTACGATTTTCTCTCTTAGTACTTTCTGAGCCTTTTCAAGCTCCCATTCTTATTTTCAGTTTTTATCCCCTGCAAATTGGTTTATAAAAATTTAATAAAATTTGACCGCGATAAAACGGCCCCTTCGTGCCTATATATGGTAGGAAGGCGAAATTTGTCATCGTCTCCCGAAATTTGCGGTTGAAGCATACTCTGCTTTATGGTATACTGATACCGCAGAAAGGTAAGATTTTTTTATGAAGGAAGAAAACCTTACACCCGATGCCATTCTGAAAAACTACTGGGACAGTGCGGAGGAATTCGCCGATTTCTGCAACGCGGTGCTCTTCGACGGGGAGGAAATCGTTCACTCCCATGAGCTGGCCGACCAGAATGCAGCCTCCGCCGTCATACTGGAACACGGAGATCACACAAAATCCTTTGAGAATTTCCGTGACACCATCAAAATACAAAAGATAACAGGCTCCGACAGCACCGGCCTTGCGTTGCTGTGTGTGGAGTCCCAACGATACATCAGCTACCCATGCCGATGCGGGTCATGGAATATGATGCCAGTACATACGACCATCAATACCACAAAAACGCGGAGAAATACACCGGCACCGGCCCTCACAGGCTGAAGGGAGATGAATTTCTCTCCTCCATGCGCAAAACAGACCGCTTCCTGCCTGTCATCACCATCGTAGTCTCTTACAATAAGGACCCCTGGGATGCCCCTACCCGCTTAAGCGAACTGCTGGATATCCCTACAGGTCTTGAGCGTTACGTAAATGACTACCGGTACATTCTGGTAGAGGCGCGCAGCTGCAATCTGAAGCTGCACAATGTGAACAATATTCACCTGTTCGATCTGCTGAAGATTGCACTGAACAACCGCCTGTCATCCAGAGAAGGCAAACAGAAGCTGGAGCAATATGCCGCTTCGCACAGGCCATCCAAAAAGGTTCTGCTGACCCTGACCGGCGTGCTGGGCATCAAAATCAATTATCACAAATATGAAAGAGAGGACGCAACTATGGGAACAATTTTTGACGACATGTTCCAGGAATGGGAGAAAAAAGGCGAGGCAAAGGGTGAGGCAAAAGGTGAAGCAAAAGGTGAAGCAAAAGCCAACGCATCAGCTGTCAAAAATCTGATGGAAACAACAGGTTGGTCAATGGAGAAATCCCTGGCAGCCCTCAAAATTCCGGAAGAAGACCACCACAAGATTCTGCTTCTGTTATCCTGAAATCCCCAGGAGGCCGGTTTATCCGGCCTTTCACTCTTTTATCAAAATCCCCGCCGTCATATTCTCTGCAATACCCACCGCACTATTCATCGCCGCCGCGGCCGCTTCCATATCCCCGTCATGCTCTTTCCAAAACAACCCCGGTTCTTCCAGCGTCACCGATGTCTCAGTTGCATTATCGTCACAACCAAAGCCAGCAACATCAGGGCGCTCCCTTGCCGCAGCACCCGACGCTCCTTTTTGAATTTTCCAGATACTTTGTCACAAGATCCTGCATTTTGTTACCTCCCGTTCCAGAGACGCTGCCGGCCTTTCGTAAACACCGGTCAATGCACAGTGGGTACAATTTCCAACTTACTCAGCTGCCCTGAAGGGCAGCATCTATTTTAAATTTTGATTGTTTTCTTGTTCAAATGCCTCTTAAGGTTTCCAAATTTTCACCTAAGCTTCTATCTCAAAGTTTGTTTCATATTTTTACGTCATCGACCTGTAATCAAATTTGAGTCACTTTCTACTGTTGTAAGGCTGTTTACTCATCACAGCATTCAATTTTTTCTTCGCTTCTCTGATATTTCCACAATTGATCATATTGCGAGTAAATATACTCTATATCCGTTTGCAAACGCTCCAACACCTTCTTTTTCCTGTTTATCAGCATATCCATATCAGAGTATACTAAGAGTATAAAAATCAAAAAAATACTCATCAACAAAACCCATATTACACACACTCTAGTCAATATTGCTATATCTACATCTTCTACGGAAACAGTTACGATTGATATAACCAAAGGCCATATCGCTGTGTTTGCAAATGAAGACACAATCGTCATTTTATTTTCTTTTTTTAACTTTTTTTCACATTCTCTGTCAATCCATTGAAGAGATTCTACATTATACATTCCTTTATCCTGCAACATTTTTGCCAAAGGTTCTATTTTTTTGTCATAAGTTTCTTTGACATCTTCAGCATTATTCACCATTTCATGCTTTTCATAAGAATTCCAGCCATACATAGTTACCAGAATAGTGATAAAAGATATTATCATCAAACGAGGCTCCAGGCATAAGCAGCATAACAAGTATAATACTGTAAATATTATTATGAATATAAAAAACATCCATTCCTTTCTACTGCCTTTTCTTTTGAAAACATTTTCCCTATAATAGTTATATATATAATCAAACACCCTACGAACCCCTCCCCTCGTAAATCATAATGTTTGATAGTGCATATCATTAAAATTTCCAGTATTTCTGCCTTTTACAAATTCCCGGGGGTACGGCATTGCACCGTAACCCCGGGTTTCTATTATAAAATTGTCCTCATCCAGACATATGCCAGATGATAAGTAATCAGAATTCTTACTCCGCTCTCATGCGTCTTCTAGTGATCAAAACCACAACCGCGCCAAAGACCATGATGGAACCGATCACGTAGAAGATGGTAGTGCCGATGCCGCCGGTAGAGGGCAGGATGGAACCAGTGTTATTTACTACAGTTGTGCTAATGGTTGTCGAGCTAACGGAGAAGGTCGCACTTTCCCCTTCGCTAATTGTAGTACCATTAGCATCTTTAATTGTAACGGTCACAGTAGCTGTTCCTCTAGATTCATCTTCAGAGGTGGTAGCTTCAATAACAAAATCAATTTCATCAGCTGTGTTATATCCGCCAGGGGTGGTTGTTTCAACTAGCCTGTAGGTGCCAACATCCAGACCGGAGAAGCTGAAACTTGTCGTTGTTCCAGCCGTAGATGTTGCTTTTACGACATAATAGGTTGTGCCTGAAGTAAACGTTTCGCTTGATGTTACTTCCGTCAGTTTTTTATCAACAACCTTATAATATGTCACGCCGCTTTCAAAATTAGTGATATCAGCTACCTTATACAAAGTAAAAGCAGCACCAGCCAATGGATTTGTTCCATCAGTTTTGCCTACAGTCAGAGTAAAGTTTACCACGTATGTTTTATCTTCTGTGGTGTTTCCTGTACCACTATCATTCGGGTTGTTTGAATACTCCAGATGTGCGGTGTTTGTCTGGTAAGTTGTCGTTGCGTCAGTATTTAATTTAGCAGTGTAGTTCACCGCAATAACAGAAGAACTCGTTACATCAATTTTATTACCATCTGAATCATACAGTAAATTTGTATCTGCAATTTGAACTTCGAAGCTGCAGCCATCGCTCAGACCAGTGCTCACAACAGTTTGAGTTTTTGTATAGTAAGTTTTTGCTGAATCCACCGTCGCATCGGTTGTCTGTGTCATCGTTCCATTTTGCAGTTCATAGTAAGTGCCCGAGCTTAAGCCTGAATCTATCAAGCCAGACACTGCGACATATGTACTTAAAACAACAGTTTTGGTATAATAGGTTTTTGACGAATTTACTGTTGTATCGGTTGTTGCCACCATGCCTCCTTCCTGCAGCTCATAGTAGGTACCAGAACTCAAATCCGCATCTATCAAAGCTGAAGACACAGTATAGACTGTCACCTCTACATCATCGTTAAAGGATAACCCGGTTGACAGCGCATCATGGAAGGTTAACTTGTACGTACTATAAGAAGCATAATTACTTGGCAGAGTTGCAATCAAAGTGAAAGGAACATCATCGCCAACACTGTAATCTGCAGTTGTTTCACAAGCTGTATCAGTGGTGCTTTCTACCTCCTTGTCAAAAGTGGTTTCGCCATCCTTCGGTTCAACAGTTATATTATTTACAACCTGCAGAATATAGTTACTGTAAGTATAACCAGTGTCACCCGTATTATTTGGAATTTCAGTATTTTTAACCAGGTAGTATCCCGCTCCCGTCACAGAGATTGTATAGTTTTTACTTGTGCTGTCATAGGCAGATGTGTTAGCAACTGTAAGTGTATATGTAGCAACCTGTTCCGCAAAGTCTGCAGCAGTAATTTTTCTGTCCGCCAGAGCAGCAGCCAGACCGGCGGCGCTGTTTTCGTAATCACTCTTACCGTCATTATCCTCATCTGCCTCTAAAGTAGACTTATAATAATTCAGCAGATTGGTCTGATCATCTGCGCTCAGAGCTGAACCAAACTCAACATTTGACAATACATACCCATTTGTTGCGTCACCTGAAAGATCACCTTTAAAGATCTGATAGGCAACATAGGTATAACCATTCGTAGCGTTATCGATGGTGATGGTGTAGGTATCCGCCGCGAACGCCGTCACGCCCAGGGCACATACCATAACCAGTGCAAGTAATAAACCTGCAAGTTTCTTGAATCTCTTCATTTTCGTCTCCTCTTATCAAGATAAAAATCTGTGGACTGTCCGGGAAGGCGGTTCACGAGGCTTTTCCCCGATGCATCACTCCTTCTTTCGGACTCATCCGGGAAAGGCATCGTGATGGACGTCCCCGGACAGTTACTTGATGAAGCTTATGTGAAAGCTGATCTGTCAGCCTTCACCTGTGTGGTCCGCGTTGGCGGACGGGTTTACGGGTTACTCTGAGACGAAGTGTCGTCTCCTTTTTCAGTTGTAAAATGACATGTCCCCCTTTCGTCTCAGATTTACTATAAAAGTATTCTCAACAGACAATCAGCCAGACAGGCCTTCCTGTACAGATGACTGGATATCTGAGAACTTTTATATTTTTTATACATCAGGCAGACCTCGCCAGGAGTCAGCGGCAGCCCGCCGTGGTATACAGAAAAAACGATTAACACACCTGTTGTCAATTAATTAATCAACGAAATCTTGTCAAACGGCCACACTCTCAAAATGACCTTCCCCACGATCTGCTCCTCCTCAATGCATCCAATCGCGCTGCTTCGCGAGTCAATCGACGTCGCCCGGTTGTCCCCCATCACGAAATACCGGCTCTCCGGCACCTGATAGGGATAAGTGAGGTCTGTCTCACCAAGAGCCTTTACGGTCAGGTATGGCTCATCAATCAGCTCATCATTGACGTACACATTTCCTTCATCATCAATGTCAATCACATCGCCCGGCCCGCCGATCACCCGCTTTAATAAAAGCTTGTTCTGATAATAAAATCCCACCAGGTCGCCTGTCTCAAAGTCGTCTGTGCTGAGTAAGAGAATGATGTCTCCATCCGACAGGGTCGGCTCCATGCTGGTGCCGGACACCTGCAGCACCGGCAGAAATATGGTTGCTAAAAGGACTGCCACTGCCGCGACCACAATCATCGCGTAGATGGTGGTCCGCATGGTCTGGCGGTACCGCTTCCGGTAGCGAAGCCGTTCCCGCTCCTGCTCGACATCCTCCTCGCTGGGAAGCTGTGCGGTGTGCAGATTGTACTGTCGCTCTGTCACGTGCTTTCCCCTCCTGTCCCGTTCTCTTTTTCGAGATATTCCCGGAGCATGGGATATTTTTTCATCAGCAGATTGATTTTCCTGTTCACGTTCTCAATCCTGTCCCTGGCCTTCTGCTTTGATTCGCTTAAAAGCTCCATGCATTCCTGCTCGGTCTGCGCAAGCCTTTCCTCGCATTCTTGTCCGGTGCGGGCCCGTTTCGCCTGACACTCCTCCTCGGTCTGCCGTATCAGTGCATCCGCCCGCTCTTCCTTCTCCTTCGCGGCTTTCAGTAAATCCCCCGCCTGTTGTGAGGCATCCGCCAGGATACTCTCGGCCCGCTGCGAAGCGCCTGCCAGGATTTCCTGCGCCTGCTCTTCAACCGGGCCTCTGGCCGCCTGCACAGAATTTAAATACTGCCTGGCTGCTTCCTCCGCATCCTCGAAAATATGGTTTAAGCTCAGGGCCGCCTCCGCAATGGACCCGGCCTGCTCCATCCGGATGATTTTATCCTCCAGCTGCTCATGCAGGTCCTCATTTTCCTGTCTGAGCGACTTTTCATTCTGCTGCAGCGCGTAAATGATTTCAATCAGTTCGGTGCGGTTCATTTTCCGCAGTTCTTTTTCAGCCATTCTGTCATCAATTCCTTTTCTGTATCATGGCTGTCGCTCGCCCTCAGGACTCCACCACTGCCACCTGGCTGCACCGCACCGTCACCCGTGCCTGCCCGCCGGTCGTACAGGTAAATAACGTCAGGTCCCAGGAAACACCGCCCTGCGCCAGCATTTCCTCAATAGCAGTCGGCTCCAGTGTAAGGACCTCATTTACCACGTAATACCAGACATTGCCGTCCACATCCGTGAAGGTGATGGTATCGCCCTCCTCCAGGTCTTTTAAATACCCGAAATGACGCTCGTAATTATGTCCGCAGATCACCAGGTCGTTCGTCCACACCGAACCGCTGTAGCGGGCCGGCGCGATCTTCAAGCCGGCGTAGGACCAGTCCGCCATAACCGGCAGCTCCAGCCCGTATCTGGAAATGGAAAGCGTTCCGATGTAGTCGTAGCCGTCAATCTCAATAACGTCCATCTCTGTATCGTCCGCATCCCGCGTGCCGGTGCTGTTTTCATACAGAGCAATATTCGAATTACGATTCTCCATAGCCAGGTCCAGGGCGTCCTGGACTTTTACCACCGCCGTACCGGCCCGCCAGTCGTCCCACGCATTGTAGGCCAGAAGCCCGACCGCCCCTAAAAGCATCAAACTGCCGATGGCCATAAGCAGCGTACCGATTTTCCTGCGTCTGCGCCTTGATGCGGCTCTTTTGTTTCTGTTATGAGGCATAACGTCTGTTCTTATGATCAGAATTCTTTAAAACAAAGCCCGCAATCAGCAGAATGAAGCCGCCGATCAAAAGGATCGGCACCGGCCAGTTGAGCTGCCCGGTCTGCGGCAGGATCGTCTCAGAAGTGCCCGTCTCTGGCGTTACAGGCGTTTCCGGCTCCTCATAGACTTCCTCTGCCGGGGTTTCCTCTTCAGGCTCCTTTTCCTCTGTCGGGTTTTCCGGTTCAGGCTCTTCCGGAGTCAGCGTCACAGCTCCGACCTTTGGGCTCGCGTTCACGGTATAAACCCACACGCCGTCCTCTTCCATCGGCAGCGTCACCACAAAGGGACTGATGGTCTCATAATTTGCGGACTCTGTCGTCTGCACCGCCAGGTACAGCCCCAGCTCCAGGTCTGTAAAGCTGACAGTTCCATCAGACGCAACTTCCTTCTCCGTGCCGGTAATAGACAGGCTATCCATATAGGATACAAGCGACGCCGCCAGGGTGGTGTCCGTCACATCGAGCGTCACCGTGCAGTCCGCAAAGTCGTCCGTGAACACGTAGGCCATATTGCCGTCGTCCAGGGTAAGCGTCGCCACCTTGTAGACTGTCACGGCCCCGCCGGATACCGTCACACCGTCCGCGTCCATGAGCGTCATCTCAATCGAGCCGGTTTTGGTCAGATCCAGATCCGGCACCACGGCCGCACGAACAGGCGCAGCGTTCGTACCGGCTAAGACTGCGCTCATCAGCAATGCGGCAGCTTTTTTCACAAGTCCGTTCCTGTATTTCATATCATTCCCTCCATGTTTGACAGTCTTATGTCAAATCTGATTTATTGGATTTCTTCTCCCTGCGCGTCGATACCAACAGCCAGACCAGCAGAATCACCACGAGCGGTACCGCCAGCACCGGCGCCACCAACAGCGGCGCCACCTTATAAGCCTCCGCGGTCACGTGGATCAGCGTCTGCGTCGCGTTCTCCACACGCACGCCCCGCACCAGAAGGCGGTGGCTGTTGACCCCGTAGGGGGTGCAGGTCATCAGCGTGCAGTAGTCCTTACCTTCCTCAATGTAAATATTTTCAATTTCCTCCGGCAGAACAATGGATATCTGATCCACCTCGTAAGTCATCACCTGATTTAAAACGGTGATGGTAAAGGTATCACCGACCTCTAATTGGTCAAGGTTCGTAAAAAGCAGGGCGCTCGGCAGGCCCCTGTGCGCGGAAATCACGCAGTGCGTGCTCTCTCCTCCCACAGGCAGGCTCGTTCCCTCTAAATGTCCGGCCGCGATCTGCAAAACGCTCGCATCCGTCCCGTGATAAATCGGCAGCTGGACATTGATTTTGTCAATTGTGACATACCCCATCACGCCAGTCCCGCTGACGTCCAGCAGATCCCAGTAGTCCTCGTCCACCAGCTCCGGAGACACAATTGTTTTAGCGGAGCCAATCTCTGCGAGCGTCTCATTGTAGGCCTGCGCCGCCTCAAAATATTCCGTATAATCGGTCTCGGTCATCTCTGAAACCGCCTGGTCATACGTAGCCACAGCGCGGGTGGTAACCTGCTCGTTCCACCAGTTGCTGACTGAAGGATAGACAAGAAGGATGACGCCGATCAAAAGGATACACACCAGAATAATCGTCGTAAGACGGTCACTTTTTCTCTTCTGCCTTTTCCCCTGATTTTGCCTCATGCTTCCAAAAGCCTCTCCTCAATCCGATTTCTGTCTGCTCTTCACTGCCTGCCCCGGCAAATACTCCCGGTAATACCAGTCCAGAAAGCGCTCATGGATTTCCTCCCCGCGTAACCGGGCCTTGACCGCGTCCTCTTTGCGATCGTAGGAACCCAGGTAGTAAGTCTTTCCCTGGAAGCCGATCTGGGCGCACCACTTCTGCACCTTGCGGTTTAAGTAAACGCCGGTGTGGCCGCTGACATTGGCGGCATTGGGATGTCGATGTACCGTTTCCAGCATGGTCACCGAGGTACCGGCCACCAGCTTCAGGTGATCCCTGCCCACAGTTTCGCGGATACAGCCGCAGCTTTTCGTCTTACCGCTCTGTAAAAGGCTTTGCCCCACCACGGTTTCATTTCCGCAGTCGCAAAGGCAAGTCCACTGGTGCATGCCGTTTTTCTTGCCCGCATAAGCGGTGACGGTCAGCTGGCCAAAGCGCCTGCCGACAAATTGTTTTAACGGCGGATGAGAAAGGCAGCCGCAGCTTTTTCTGCAGCCGGTCTGCAGCTGATGAAGAGACGCGTCTACTTCGCCTCCGCAGTCACAGATACAATGCCAGTAATAGGAGCCGGAACGATCCCGCTTCTGCGTGCAGTACTGCGCAGTCAGCTTTCCGAAGCGCTGTCCGCTAATATCCCTCTGTCCCGGCTTTATCTTCGTAAGGCAGCCGCAGTCAGTGACGGTTTCTCTCTGCAGAGTGCGTCTGTCCAATTTGATTTCTTTGCCGCAGTCACAGCGGCAGTTCCAGACGACATATCCATTCTTCCGCTCCCCGGAGTCGCTTATCACCATCAGATGACCAACGCGATGCCCCGGTCCTATTTTTTCAGCCGCATTTTCCTTTGCCAAAAACACACCGTCCTTTGCAAAACCATTTCGAAATGTACACATTTCTGACTGCTCAAATCTGTAAGTATGCACCTTACAGATGACCGGTAGAGCGTACTTTTCTCAGAATATCAGCAATCATATATAATCATGTAAATCATACAACCTTTATTAGTATTTGTCAATGACAAATTAAACGCAAACCGTAGCAATAATCGACATTTCCAGTTTCCATGGTCACAACAACAGAATAGACATTTCATTTTGAATGGTGTCAGAGCAACACGATTATTGACGGAATGTCAGAAAATTCATCTATGTTTTCCGGTATGCTGCGTATAAAAAAATTACACTGATAAGTGGTCAGCTCAATGGTCAGATCGTGGTCGTGAAACGCCTGATTTTGCTGGTTTTTTTCCTTTTCATAGCTGTGTTCTGTAAGGTGCATACTTATAGAATCTTTTTCCATTTTCCGACCACTTTTTTACAATACAACCGGATTTCTGACAATGAAGCACCATGCAGCTTCTTTTCCGACACACAAAAAATGCCTCCGCAAACCTTTTCAGGAATGCAGAGACACTTTTTCTTTATTCTGCTCTCTGTTTAAATTTCCCCCTTCGCCTTCATAAACGTCACCGTAATCTCAGTGCCCACGCCCTCCTCGCTCTCTAAATCCAGCGTCGCGCCGTGCAGGGATACGATGTGTTTGACGATGGCCAGCCCCAGGCCGGTGCCGCCGGTATCGCGCGAGCGGCTCTTGTCCACGTGATAGAAGCGCTCAAAAATCCTGGTCTGGTGCTCCTTCGGAATCCCGATCCCTGTGTCCTTCACACACAGCTGTACAGTGTCAACGCGATTTGACACCGTAATCTCTACGGAACCGTTCTCCCGGTTGTAGCGGATCGCATTGTCACAGAGATTGTAAATCAGCTCCTCCAGCATCTGACGGTTGCCGGGGACAACAGCGCTCTCGCCGTTTAAGCGAATGCCTACTTTGTGCTTCTGCGCGGAGATATCCAGCATTTCCACGCAGGAACGCGCCGCTTCATACAGATCTACATGCTCAAGCTCCATCCCCGGGGAGGTGGAATCCAGCCTGGACAGCTCCAGGATATCATTGATCAGCGTCAGAAGCCTCCCGGCGTTCTCGTGAATCTCCCTCGCGAATTGGCGGGCATCCTTATCCTGCGCCATTCCGGAGCTGATCAGCTCCGCATAGCCGGAAATGACCGTCAGCGGCGTTTTTAACTCATGGGAAACATTCGCTGTGAATTCCTGGCGCATCTGAGCGGATTCCAGTAAATCCATGTGCTGCTTCTGGATCGTCTCCAGGAATGGCTGCAGCTCCTCGTACGCGGGGACAGTCTGCGGCTTATCCAGATTGTCCGCCAGCGTCTGCATGGGCTGTAGAATACTCCGTGTCAGCACGGATGCCAGCAGCAGACAGACCACCCAGCAGAGAATGCCGACCACAAGCACAATCGGCAGGACATGCAGATACAGACCCACGACGCTGCTGCCGTCCCTTCCGACCCGGATCACCGTGCTCTCATCGAGCTTCACCGCCACATAATAGGTCGAGCGGTTAAGCGTATCCGAGAGCCGCACTGCCTGTCCCTCGCCGCTTTCCCAGGCGGCGATAATTTCCTCGCGGTCGCTGTGATTTTCCATCGTATCAGCGTCCGCCTCATTATCATACAGGACATTGCCGTCCTGATCGATCACCGTCAGGCGAAAATATTCCCCGGAGCTGTCATAGAGCGCCCAGTCCATGTGCGCGTTCGACTCCGACTGCGCGATCAGCTGCGCGTAACCCCGGACGTCCTCATACATCTGCTGCCGGAAAATCCGGTAAAAAAGAAAACTGGAAGCAATCATAGTCAGCAGAATTGCCAGGGTCACGACCAGCATAAAATGACTGTAAATCTTTTTTCTCACATGCACACCTCATGTTACTATTCGCAGACGCTTTTGCGCATGCGGGGAAAGCGTCTGTGAATACAATATTTCTACGCTTCCTCATCCATGATGTATCCGACATTTCTGACGGTCTTGATCATGCTGCCCGCACCCTTTAATTTCTGGTGCAGGGTTTTGATGTGCATGTCAAGCGTGCGGCTCTCACCCTCAAAATCCGTCTCCCAGACCTTATTTAAAATCTTTTCCCGCGTGGTGACGGTGCCGGCATTGGTCATCAGAAGCTGCAGAAGCTCAAACTCTTTATAGGTCAGCTCCACCAGCTGGTCCTGAACGTGTACTTCATGCTTTTCCTTATCCAGCACTACAGGTCCTAAGACAAGCTGCGTCTCCTCCTCGTTTTCTCCCGGCAGGCGGCGCAGGAGCGCCTTCACCCTGGAGATCATCTCCATGACACCGAAGGGCTTGCAGATATAGTCATCCGCCCCGAAATCCAGCCCCTTGACGCGGTCAAGCTCCGTCGTTTTGGCTGTCACCATAATCACCGGGATCTCCTTCGTCAGCGTCCGTGTGCGCAGCCCTTTCAAAATATCCAGGCCGCTTTCATCCGGCAGCATGATGTCCAGCATAATTAAAGCCGGAAGCTTGCGGTTCATGGCGTCATGAAATTCCTTCGCCGTGGGAAAGGTCTCCACCTGATAGCCTACATTCTGTAACGCAAAGCTCTCTATTTCTGCAATATTGGTGTCATCCTCCACTACATAAATCAAAGCCATATATTCTCTCCTGTTCTTTTATGATAATCTTGCCTCAGGCAGCACATATTTCCCGGCGTAAAATCGCTTCCTCGTCTGGAACTCCTCGTCCACCTCGCGCTTTCGCTCCTCGTCCTCATCATGAATATTGAAATTCTCCTCCTTCATCTGAATGAGATAGAGTGCAATATTCGCGCAGTGGTTGGCGACGCGCTCATAATTATTCGTAATCTCCGCCAGCACCAGGCCCAGCTCGATCGTACACTCGCCGCGGTGCAGACGCTTTAAGTGCCTGTCGTTCATCTCGCTGCCCATCTGGCGGATGACCTCCTCCAGGGGCGCGATCGCAGCCGCGTCAGACACAGACTCATTGGAAAATACCCGTAATGTCTGGTCCATAATATCCTGGATGGCGTGTGTGTAAACCCGCAGCTCCTCGATGGCCTGCTTTGAGAAATCCGTTTTCTTCTCATATAAAAGCTGCGCGGATTTTCCCACGTTCATGGCATGCTCCGCAATCCGTTCAAAGTCATAGATACAGTGCTGCAGAACCGTAATCCTGTGACCTTCCTCACGGGAAGTCGTACGGGCAGCCAGCTGGTAAAGGTACCTGCCGATCTCGTCTTCATAGGTGTACACATCCCGGCCCATCTGCGCAATGCCGGCCTCCGTATCCTCATCATACACTCTTAACTGCTCCATGGCAAGCGTCATGGTGTCGCAGGTCGTGATTGCCATCTGCAGGGAAACCGATTTGACGCGAACCAGCGCATAACCTGGCATATCCAGGAAACGGCGATCCAGTGCGCGAACATTTTTTTCAAGCTCCGTCAGATTCTCGTCCGGCACTTCCTTCTCGTCAGGAATAGTGAGACAGGCGAGCTTGCCTAACAGATTCGCAAACGGCAGCAGCACGATCGTGGCCGCAATATTAAAGGCGGAGTGAATCACGGCGATATTCGCCGCACCCACGGTATCGTTAAGGAACGTAAAATCCACAAAGAAATTCACCACGTAAAAGACTGACATGAACACAACCGTTCCGATCAGGTTGAAATAAAAATGCACCAGGGCCGCCCGCTTCGCGTTTCTGCTCGCCCCCACCGCGGACAGTAATGCCGTCACACAGGTACCAATGTTCTGTCCCATAATAATCGGCAGCGCCGTCCCGTAGGTAATGGAGCCGGTCGCGCACAGCGCCTGCAGAATACCGACAGAGGCCGAGGACGATTGTATGATGGCAGTAAGAACCGCGCCCGCAATCATACCCAGAACGGGATTGCGAAACATGGTCAGAATGCCGGTAAATTCCGGTACATCCGCCAAAGGCTCCACCGCCGAGGACATGGTACTCATACCCATCATTAAGATCGCGAAGCCTACCAGGATTATCGCCACGTCCTTTTTCTTTTCATCCCTGGAAAACATGATGATAAAGACGCCGATGATGGCCAGGATGGGGGAAAAATTCACCGGTTTCAGCAGTTGTATCCAAAGACTGGAACCATCAATCGAAGATAAAGATAAGAGCCACGCCGTCATGGTCGTACCGATGTTGGCGCCCATGATGATGTTGATGGCCTGGCTTAATTTCATGATGCCGGAATTGACAAAGCCGACCACCATGACTGTGGTGGCGGAGGAGGACTGGATTAAGGCGGTGACACCGGCACCCACCAAAACACCCTTGATACGGCTGCTGGTCAGCTTCTCCAGAATGCTCTCCAGCCGGCCGCCGCCGACCTTGGCAAGCCCCTCGCCCAGCATATGCATTCCATAGAGGAAGAGTGCCAGGCCGCCCACCATGCTCAATACATTCAGAAAACTCATAGAACTTCCTTTCCTGCGGGAAAAATAAACCTTTCTGCTTCCATTGCATGCCGCAAAACGAAGTGCAGCTGTTTACAGCATACCCAAAAAAGAAAGAGATGCCCGGAAATCATCCGAATATTTCCGAACATCCCTCTCTCATATTCTAAAAGAAACCGGCTTATTTTCCAATCCGCCGTATGTAAAATCTGGGTAAATTCTGCGAAACTACGCGACTATATCAAAAGTAGATGATACGTATCATCACATCAGCCGATGCTCTCCGATCGTTCCCGTCTCCTGGAAGTTCTCCCACTCACAGATATTGACCGCGTGATCACCCACCTTCTCTAACCACTTCGCGATCAGCAGTGTGTCCACACAGCCGTCCGGGTTCGCGCATCCTGAACGAATCTTCGCGATAATATTATTTTTGATCGCATTAAAACAGGCGTCAATCTCATCATCATAGGCAATGGTCTGGTTTGCCAGGTCTTCATTGCGCTCCACAAAGGAGTTCACCGCGCTCTTGTGCATCATCAGGACCTTCGTAATCATATCATCGATGTCTTTCGCGCACTCCTCCAGATCCGAATCGCTCATCCGTTGAAAAATTTCCGCGATATCAGCGGCATGGTGGCCGCTGCGCTCCATATCCGTAACCATCTTTAACGATGCGGACACCACTCTCATATCACGCGCTACCGGCGTCTGCTTGATTAAAAGGGTCAGGCAGCGGGATTCAATTGCGCGCTGCATATCATCAATGATATGATCCTCCTCGCGGATCTGCTCTAACAGCTCGTTGTCGCGCCTGCGCAGTCCTTTCAAAAGCTTCTGGTAAGCATGCTCGATCTGATCGGACATTTCTAACAGGGACTGTCTTAATTTGACCAGCTCTCTGTCAAAATTTACTCTTGTTGGCATATTTTCATTCTGCTACCGCTCGCAACCGCCCCCTCTTAAGCCGGGAAAGTAAAAGCCGGTAACATCCTCCTTCCTTCTTTTCAACCATCCTGCCTGACTCTCAGCCGAAACGTCCCGTGATATAATCTTCTGTCCGCTTGTCCTGCGGGCGCTTGAAAATATCCGTCGTGCTGCCGAACTCAATCATCTCGCCCAGCAGGAAAAACGCGGTATAATCCGAGACACGGGCGGCCTGCTGCATATTGTGGGTGACGACTATCACCGTGTATTTCTGCTTGAGGCTCTCCATCAGGTCCTCGATTTTCAAAGTAGAGATCGGGTCTAAGGCGGAGGTAGGCTCATCCATTAAGAGGACCTCCGGCTCTACCGCCAGCGCTCTAGCGATGCACAGACGCTGCTGCTGCCCGCCGGAGAGGCCGAGGGCGCTCTTTTTCAAGCGGTCCTTCACCTCGTCAAAAATCGCGGCGCCCTTTAAAGACTCCTCCACGATCTCATCGAGCTTCGCCTTATTTTTAATGCCGTGAATGCGCGGCCCATAGGCGATATTATCATAAATACTCATCGGGAAGGGATTAGGCTGCTGGAAGACCATGCCCACCTTTTTGCGCAGCCTCGTGGTATCCACCTCGGGCGCGTAAATATTCTCGCCGTCCAAAAGCACCTCGCCGGAAATTTTGCAGTTCGGCACCAGGTCGTTCATGCGGTTCAAGCATTTCAGATAGGTAGATTTGCCGCAGCCGGAGGGGCCGATGAAGGCGGTGATGCTGTTTTTTTCTATGTCCATATTCACGTCCTTTAAGGCGTGATTGTCGCCATAGTAGAGATTTAAATTTCTGATTTTAAATGAAGTTTCCATATATAAGTCTCCTGTTCGTTACTATCCACGGCTCTTCACTCGCATGCGCAAAAGCGTCTGCTACGCATCCGCCGCAGTAAAAATCACTGCTCACCTTTTTGCTTATGCGTGTGAAGCTCCTGTTTCACAGGCCTCATCAGGAAGTGCAAACAATCTCTTACCCGCGAGCAGGACGAGCTTGTTTGCACTTCCTGATGGCCGTGAATAGTAACTATTGTTTCGTCACGTCAAACTTCGCTGTCAGCGCCTTCGTCGCGAAATTGATCAGCAGCACAATCACGATCAGCACCAGCGCGATGCCGAAGGCCGTGTCATATTCTGCCTTTGACATGTAGAGGTAAAGCGCGATGGTCAGGGTCCCGCCAGAGGATAAAAGCTTTCCGGGCAGATCCGTGATACTCTTTAAAAGACTGTTGTCGCTGCCGCCCGTGAATAAAAGCGCCGCACTCTCACCCACAATCCGGCCGATGGCCAGAATGATGCCGGTCACAATGCCGGGCATGGCGGAGGGAAGCAGGACCGTGCGAATCATGTACCACTTTGTCGCGCCCATGCCGAGGGCACCGGTGCGGTAGGATTCCGGAACCGTTTTGAGAGCCTCCTGGGTATTTCTGGTAATTAACGGTAATACCATGATCGCCAGGGTCAGCGAGCCAGTCAGGATGGAATAGCCCCAGAGGGAATAGAACACCATATTTCCAAACAGACCAAAGACAATTGAGGGAATACCGGACAGCGTCTCGGTGGTAAATTCCACAATCCTGGTAAATCTGCCTTCCTTTGCGTACTCGTTTAAGTAAATTGCGCTGCCCACACCAACCGGCGTCGCGATCAGAAGGGTAAGTACTACCATCAGAAGCGTGTTGATGATATTTCCGCCGATACCGACAGTACCCTTTAAAAAGCTGGGAGCTGTGGTCAGGAATGTCCAGTTGATCACACCGATTCCGCGGTAGGCCACATAGAGAATGATGCCCGCAATCAGTGCCACAGCGAAAATGGCGCAGAGGTAAATCAACCCCAGTAAAATGATATCCGAAACGCGGGGCTTTTTGCCCAGAACCGAGTTTTTTTCCTGATCAGCCATTGTCCTCCTCCTTCTTTTTCAGGCCCTTCGTCAGCGCCACATTGATGATCATAATGAAGACAAAGAGCACCAGACCGATGGTGAACAGCACCTGTCTGTGCGTGCCGGAGGCGTAGCCCATCTCGGAGACGATTGCCGTCGTCAGGAAACGCACGGAATTGAACGGAAGCGGGAAATTGACCGAGGAGCCGGAAACCAGTGTGATGGCCATGGCCTCGCCGATGGCTCTTCCCACACCCAGGACAATCGCGGAAATGATGCCGGAGTGCGCGGCCGGGATGGTGACTTTAAAAATTGTCTGCACCGGGCTTGCTCCCAGCGCCAGGGACGCGCTCCGCAGCTCCATGGGCACCGCCTTTAACGAGGATGTGCTGACATTGATCACAGTCGGCAAAATCATGATGGCCAGGACAATCACCGCGGAAATCAGGTTCGCACCGCCCGTGTACTGGTGCGTGGTGCTCCCGGCGAAGACGAAGCGCTCCAGTTTGTACATCAGCGGTTTTAAGAGGTAAATGCCCAGCAGGCCATATACAACAGAAGGGATGCCCGCCAGCAGCTCCACTGCCGGCTGCACGACCTTCACCAGTTTTTTATTCGCTACCTCGGCGATGAAGACCGCGGTCAGCAGGCCTACAGGTACGCCCAGCAGAATTGCCAGGGAGGTACCGACCAGGGATGTGAGGATCACCAGCGCAATGCCGTATTTCGGCTCCGCCGCCGTCGGCGCCCACTCCGTGGAGAAGAGAATTTCCTTGATTCCCACGGTAAAGAGGGCCGGAAGTCCGTTTCTGACCATGTAGATGCAGATAGCCGCAACAGCAACAATGGCCACGGCCGCGCAGACTGTAAAGATAATCTGTGCCGCGACCTCGGCCATTGCCCTGTCTTTTCTGCTTCCGTTGATCGAACCGCTTCCTGTTTCCTTTATTTTTTTAAGTCAGCAACCACCAGTTCAACTGGTGGTTTGCTATTAGCCCTCCAAAGGGCA
>JAJQHY010000064.1 GCA_021199495.1 Lachnospiraceae bacterium
CACGAAATAATTATACGATTTTTCGGCCGAGAATTACATATAATAACATCCGTTTGCAGCTTACCATTGGATAAAAAGAAGACTGGCTTTATCGAGTTCTGCATGGGAGGAGTGTTGTTTTTCCAAAAGACATGTCGTGGGGCATTGAATCTGTCAAAACAAACCGCCGAAAATCGCCTGAAACACCTGCAAATACGGGATATCAACTTTCAATAGATCCTAGCAGTCTCTGGCACCGAAGTCAAAAATCCGAAAAACCGTCAACAAAACCGCCATTTTCAAAATCTGCGGCGGCATGTAAATGGCAGAATCGACCGCTAAAAAGCACAGCGCCAGAAGAAAAACACCAGCTCCCAGAATATAATCAGCATTTTGGCCGTATTCTGAGTGCCGGTGTTTGGAATTTGGCGGTGGTGATATGAACCACTGACTATTTTGTCATTTTATAGTCCAGAGCACTGATGATCACTTCGTGGCTGATGGTGACCTGATTTAGTTGACTAACATCTATGGGTTCGAGATGTGTGTCCGCTTCTGAATCAAAGTTTGTTGTTTCACTTTTATGTTTTCCTTGAGCGTCGTTAAACATGCTCTTGCTCCGCAGATTGTGTTGATACTCTCGCCGATTAAGTTGGAAGCTGATGGACTTCCATTCCGGGCGTACGAGTGTAAATGCCAGTTCCAGAATCTCAATGAAGTTACCCAATCCTCCGTTTGAACGGTCGGAGCATAGCTGGTATAAATCACGACGGGCTTCTTGGGTAAAACAAACTGCATATTCTTTTTCCAGCAGATCGAGATAAGAGTAGATTTCAGATTGCTTCATGACACCGAGACGAGTTTTGCAAAGGCGGCGATAAATCTGCGGGTGATTGACGAGTCCCCGTTTGCTGGTACCTTTTAATTCATCTTCCAATCGGTCTGTGCCAATCAGAAGGATAGGGACTTTGGTTTGATCCCAGATTTGGCGGATGACCTCGAGTTTGGAATGTCGCATTTGTTTAAGTACTCACATTCATCCAGCATAAAGCAGTGGTGTGGATGCCGTTGCAGCTCCTGTGTGATGGCTGCCTGCATTTCATAAGAGCTGCCATGAACATGCAAGTCCAATGCGGAAGCAAAGGCACGGAGAATATCTTTCATGCGCATGGTTGGGGAGCAAAGGATGTAGTGTATATTATATTCATCATTTTCATACATAAATGCGACTGTGCTTTTCCCGGAGCCAGGGGGACCAATCAAAACCATAAGTTTGCCGTTAGATATACCAAGGTGTACGGCGCCAAGAGCAGCGGTAAACTCCTCACTCTGGATAATAGGAAGGTGGTAAAGTATATGATTGGCCATGATATAGATTCCTTTCCGATTACTGGATGATTTCGCGGCTTATTCGGCATCCTGTGTGGATTTTTGCATCAGATAAGATCCGATTGCTTTCATAAAGTCCTTCATTGGCTTGGTGTCGGAAGAAGAAGCGCCGGTCGCGTTTTGTGCGGAAAACTTGACAGCGGCCTCTTTCAGTTCCTCTGGAACACGCTTGTCATCCACGGCAGAGTCCTTGTTGCGTTCTTCATCAACCGCTTGTGCGTAAGAAAATTCTTCAATAGGCGGGATGTTGACGCCACGGTCAAGGATGTCGCTTTTCAGGACAAGTGTACGAAGTTCTTCCAATCGGTTTGAAATTATCCTGCGCTGCCGCCCTTGTTCAGCGAGATGCTGGTAGATACGGTATCGTTCTTCTTCGATCAGGGCCAGTCCATCAACCGGGTGTGCTTCAGCAATGAACGTGCGATTGGCAGTGACAGAGATGCTGCGGTGAAAAGGAGTGTCAAAGGTGAATATTTGTACAGATTCGCCTATGTACGGCGCGAGTGCAGGATGCCAGTACCAATGATTGTTGAAACGAATACCGCTTTGCTGTACAATGCGAGGCTTTCGCTCACTCTTTAAGACAGCCATTGTCCGCCAAGATGGTACGAAAGTGCTGACGCGGGGCAGACGCTCATAAAGCTCAAGCGGGGATTCTTTATCCGGTGTGCTTTTGAATGAGTTGTATTCATGCCAGATAGTATCAGCAAAATAGGAGGCAAACTGCTCGAAGGTGTACAGCCGCCCTTTCTTCAGGTCAGATTCAAAAGTAATCGGACGAGTCTGAACATTGTTTCCACACCAACCGGGCAAATCAGAGATCCACTCACGCTCAATGGTTCCAAAGATACGTTCGATGGTTTTGGAACAGCCGCGGTAAGGCAAAGCGTGAGTGACTTGGATGCCAAGCCATTCCATCATACCGGATGTTGCAAAATCCTCATCCTGCGCGGACCATTTGGCTGCATTTTTGCTGGCATTAGACTTTCTTTCTTGTTTTCCATTCAGGAGCTTAGAGCGGTAATCCTTGCCGTTGTCGATATAAAAAATCTCCGGCAAAGCATAGAAGGGACTGTCAGTTGTGAACACAGCCGCTCTTGCGAAAGCCTCCGCAATGCTTGCGGTATTTGGGCGCGTAGTGAGTGTATAACCCACCATCGCGTTAGAGGCAGCATCCATAACGGCGGTAAGCCATACCCTTGCTGTATCAAATGTACCGTCTTTGTACCGCTGTGTAATGACAAAAAGGTCCAGCGGGTGGTGATCGGAAAACCAGACCTCGTTAATTCGTTCCGGCTTCTTCCTGGTCGGCGTGTAGTGGTATTTGTCGGCCCATGCGTCCACACCTTTCCGTGCAAGGCAGACATCCTGTGCGCTCACTGTGGCAAAGAGATCGTTGAGAGGATAGCGGGTTTTGGGGACAATCATATGCGTGGCATTTCGCTTGCAGGTGAAAGGAGGAATATCCGACGAGGCCGGATGTTTTTTGCTGGTACTCTTTTCCTTCTGCTTTTTCTGCCATTCCTTTGAGTACGGACAGGAAGAACAGGGAAGAGGTTTCATGGCCTGAAATTCACGCAGAATTTTATTTGCAGAAGGAGAATTAACCGCAAGATGTCTGTAAATGGCGTAATCACAAGCATATAGACACATACTTGTCAGGTGGTCATGGTATAAATACGCATTGTGATCCGCATCTAAGAGCATACGAAGATTTGACTGGTTCATAAATAGTCTTCTCCTTCTCATTAGCGTTCGATAAGACACGCCGTATTCTGAAGCGATCCTGGCTAAGTACAGTGTTACAGTCCTTTCGCCGGAGTATGTGAGCGCCGTGCGATTAGCCTGGCGCAGCATTTCGGTTTCATTGAAAAAATTCTGGATGCGCCGTCTATTCAGCAAAGGAAAAGGATGGTCGAAATCTGATACATCACCTGCGGCAAGCCGGAATAGATCTATGTTCAGATATCGCTCATGAAAAAAATACTTTTCCAGGCATAGTTCAATCTGGTTATATGGCAGAATCGAAATTGGAAGTAAATCCTTGTCTGCACCTGTCAGTTTGTCACCGTACGCTGTTCTGATTTCCCTTTCGCTGATTCCAATCAGGTCGGACAGGGCAGAAGTTGGAATTTCAAACATGGAAGTTCTCCAGATGATGAGGTTGGTATACCCAAATGATATATAAGCGCTGAATATAGAGACGATGCAACAGCTACTATACAGGGAGAATGGCGTCATGTCAAGAAAAAAATATGAAAACAGTGAAAATAGTGCAACAGTAGATGGAACGCGGATCACGGAGCTACGAAAAAGGCTCCATCTTTCAAAGACGCAGCTTGCCATTCAAATAGGGTATACCTCTGGTCAGATGACAAGGGCAGAGGCGGGCAGAAGTGCAGTAAGCGCAGAGTTATGTGAGCGGATTGCCTCCACCTACGGAGTAAGAGAAGAATGGCTATGCGGCGGAGACGGTGAGCCGTGGGTCGAAGGAAGTATTTGGTCAGGGGAATCGCAGCCTTTGAGAGACATAGCAGGGGAGAGACTGCGGGAGGTTTACCAAGACAGCGGTTTCAGCCAGAGAGAGTTTTGCAGGAAATTAGGCTGTGCAACATCTGGTCTGAACGCCCTTATGGAGGGACGCCGCGAGATGACACGGAGATTTGCGGAAAGGGTCGAGAGGGAATTTGATGTCGGCGCCGACTGGCTTCTATACGGAGATGAAACGTGTAAGAAGTGGCCATGCGGTGAAGAAATGATTGGTTTCTTGAAGAAGAATCCGAATGTGAGACGAGAAGTGTGGAAGCAGATGAAGAACGGCGGTCAGAAATGACAAGTTGAAAGCCCCGCGACACTTTGTATCCGAATCGCCTGCTCTGCGCATCTCCCCTACTCTGTGGGTCTCTCCTACTCTGTGAGCTTCTCCCGCTTTGTGAGCCTCCCCAGCACGATGCCCGCCTATCTGCTGGTTGCGCTCCCGCATGGTGGCGCCTTCGAGGAAGTTCGTGCCTTTGAGGATAGCGTTCTTTCCAAACTTGCCTTTGATCCTGACCATCGCATCTTGCAGGTTCTTTTCCCTTTCCAGCTTTGTCACGTCCGTGAACAAATCCATCTGCACGACGCCTGTGTCCTTGACCACACGGTTGGCCGTGATCGTCACCCTCCGCACGGTCAGGCTCTTATCAACAATGCGGTCAAACAGCCCCACTATAGCATTTTGCAGTTGGCTGCCG
>JAJQHY010000070.1 GCA_021199495.1 Lachnospiraceae bacterium
AAGTTTTTCTTAAAGTTTTGTGTTTTTTTCAGGAGATAAAAGATGGATTCATTGGAAGTGGATGTCAAAGTCAACAGCGGTGATCTTTATGATTACATGCTGTATCACGCCTATCACGGCTCACAGGGTCTGCTGGGCAGCTGCATCGGCGCGCTGGCGATTCTGATTTTTCTGAGCAATCATCAGTGGATTTACCTGATTGCGGGTCTGATTATGCTGGTTTATCTGCCGTGGACTCTTTTTTTAAAGAGCAAACAGCAGGCACTCAACACGCCGGCGTTCAAAGAGGCACTGCATTATACCTTTGACGGGGATGGTATTTCGGTCAGTCAGGGGGAAGTGACGGAGAGCATGGCCTGGAAGGATATGTACAAGGCGGTGTCTACCGGCCGCAGTATTATCATTTACACGACACGGATCAATGCCTGTGTGTTCCCACGCCGGGAGTTAAAGGATGAGGAGGCGGATGTGATTCAGTTTATCTGCACGCACATGGAGCCGAAGAAGGTGAAGATCCGGAACTGACGGATGCCAAAGCCCGGAAGAGAAGTCGGGCCTTTGGCCTGTCCTGCATGGGAAAGCCTGCATGACAAAATCAGCATGATATGAGGAGAGAGCATGAAAAAAGTCATGAAGACCGCCTCACCTGAGGAAACCTTCGCGCTGGGCGAAAAGCTCGGGCGGGAAGCAAAGCCAGGCACCGTGATTGCGCTGATCGGCGACCTGGGTGTGGGAAAGACGGTATTTACGCAGGGCGTTGCCTTGGGGCTTGGAATCACGGAGCCGGTGGCAAGCCCTACTTTTACGATACTGCAGGTATATGAGGAGGGACGCCTGCCCTTTTATCATTACGATGTCTACCGGATCGGAGACTTGGAGGAGATGGAAGAGATCGGATATGAGGACTGCTTTTACGGGGAGGGCGTCTGCATCGTGGAGTGGGCGGATTTAATCCGGGAGCTTCTGCCAGAGGATACGATTCGGATTACGATTGAGAAGGACCCGGAGCAGGGGTTTGATTACAGACGGATTACGGTGGAAAGCAGCGAACAGTAACAGGAGATTAGCATGAGGATTTTAGCGATTGACAGCTCCGGACTGGTGGCCTCGGTGGCTCTTTTGGAGGACGAGGACCTGATCGCGGAGTATACGATTCATTATAAAAAAACACATTCGCAGACCCTGCTTCCCATGCTGGAAGAAATAAAGAAGATGACGGAGCTGGATCTGCATACAATTGACGCGATTGCCGTAGCGGGCGGCCCGGGCTCTTTTACGGGCCTGCGTATCGGTTCGGCCACAGCCAAGGGACTGGCGCAGGGACTGGATAAGCCGATCATCGAAGTGCCGACATTGGAAGGCCTGGCATATCAGCTGTACGGGACGGACGCGCTGGTGTGTCCGCTGATGGACGCGCGCAGGAATCAGGTTTATACCGGAATTTATGAGTTTACCTCTGAGGATGGCAGATATGAACTGACGACAGTGATGCAGGGCACCTGCTGCCTGCTGCCTGAGGTCGTATCACAGCTGAATGGCCTGGGGCGTCCCGCAATCCTGAACGGGGACGGGGTACAGGCGTATCGCGAAGAACTGATTAAGACACTTACGGTGCCGTATACCTTTGCGCCGGCACACAGGAGACTGCAGAGCGCCGCGGCCGTCGGGATGCTGGCGTTTCGTTATGCTGTGCAGGGGAAGCTTGTGACAGCTGCAGAGCATAAGCCGGCGTATTTTCGCTTAAGCCAGGCGGAGCGGGAGCTTCAGGAAGCCAGAGAACGGGAACATGCGGAAGCTGCCAGGGAGTCTTTAAAAGAGCAGAGCCCTGTGGAGAATCCGGATAAGCGGGAGGCCGCGCAGAATGAAGGCTGAACCTGAGATCCGATTCATGGAAGAAACGGATGTCCCTGACGTGGCTGCCATTGAGGCCGCGAGCTTTTCCGAGCCCTGGAGCGAGGCTTCCTTCCGGCAGATTTTGAAAAGAGAGGACGCCCTGTATCTGACAGCTGTGTCGGATGGATGTATTGCAGGTATGTGCGGCCTGTTGATCGGTCCGTATGAGGCGGAGGTCTTCAATGTGGCGGTTTCGCCGCAGTTTCGCGGACAGGGCATTGCGGGCAGGATGTTTGCCGAACTGCTGCGGCGCGGCGGGGAAAGAGGCGTCAGAAATTTCACGCTGGAGGTGCGCGTCTCCAATCAGGCCGCGATTCGGCTTTATGAAAAAAACGGTTTTGTGCGTGAGGGAATCCGGCCGCGGTTTTACTCAAATCCGGAAGAAGACGCCCTGATTATGTGGCGGCGGGGATAAATTGTACTGAAATAAATTGCTTCCATACAGATTCTCTTTCTGTACGAACCGTTGAGAAAAATAAATAAGAAAGTATAGAGAGTAACATATGCTGGATATATGTCTGCTGGGTACCGGCGGAATGATGCCCCTGCCCTACAGGTGGCTGACCTCCATGATGGCCCGCTATAACGGAAAAAGTATTCTGATCGACTGCGGCGAGGGCACGCAGATCGCTTTAAAAGAAAAGGGCTGGAGCCCCAAGCCTATTGATATTCTGTGTTTTACGCACTACCACGCCGATCACATCAGCGGCCTGCCGGGGCTGCTTCTGACCATGGGAAATGCCGAGCGGACTGAGCCGCTTCTGATGATTGGACCAAAAGGGCTGGAGCGCACAGTGAACGCTTTGCGCACCATCGCGCCGGAGCTGCCCTTTGAGATTCAGTTCCGGGAGTTAAATGAACCGGAGGAGGTCCTTGATTTTCAGGACTTTACCATCACCGCATTCAGGGTAAAACATAATGTAGTCTGTTACGGTTATACCCTGGAGATCAAACGCCAGGGCAAATTTGATACGGAGCGCGTCCTGAAAGCCGGTATCCCGCAGAAATACTGGTCCAGGCTGCAGAAGGGCGCTGTGATTGAGGCGGACGGTATGACATATACGCCTGACATGGTCCTGGGGCCGCCGCGCAGGGGACTGAAGGTGACGTACTGTACGGATACCCGGCCGGTGAAGGCAATTTCCGATCACGCCGCGGACAGCGATCTTTTTATCTGCGAGGGAATGTACGGCGAGCCGGACAAGCTGGAAAAAGCCAGGGAATACAAGCACATGACTTTCTATGAGGCCGCGAATCTGGCGAAGGAAGCAAACGCAAAGGAGTTGTGGCTGACGCATTACAGTCCATCGCTCACCCGGCCTGAGGAATATATGGATGCCGTGCGCAAAATTTTCCCGAACGCCATCGCTGCCCGGGACGGCCGGACGGCGGAACTGAACTTTGAGGATTAATCATGCAGCAGACAAAAAAAGATATTACCATCCTGGCGATCGAGTCCTCCTGCGATGAGACCGCCGCAGCGGTGGTGAAAAACGGCAGGGAGATTTTGAGCAACATCATTGCTTCCCAGATCGACCTTCACACGCTTTACGGTGGTGTGGTGCCGGAAATCGCCTCCCGCAAACATATTGAAAAGATCAATCAGGTCATCGATCAGGCCGTCATACAGGCAGGTATGACCTTACAGGACGTGGATGCCATCGCCGTGACCTACGGCCCAGGCCTGGTAGGTGCGCTTCTGGTAGGTGTTTCCGCGGCCAAAGCGCTGGCTTTTGCCCTGGACAAACCGCTGGTGGGCGTCCATCACATCGAGGGCCATATCTGTGCCAATTATTTACAGTATCCGGATCTGGAACCGCCGTTTCTTTGCCTGGTGGTCAGCGGCGGCCATTCGCATCTGGTGATTGTGAAGGATTACGGGGAGTACGAGGTCATTGGCCGCACGCGGGATGACGCAGCGGGGGAGGCCTTTGACAAGGTGGCCCGTGCCATTGGCTTAGGCTATCCGGGCGGCCCCAAGATCGACCGTCTCGTGGCACAGGAGGGAAATCCGGATGCAATCGCTTTTCCGAGAGCCTCCGTGGGCGGCAGCGTCTATGATTTCAGCTTCAGCGGTTTAAAATCCGCCGTGCTGAATTACTTAAATGAATGTAATATGAAGGGTGTGGAGGTCAACCGCGCGGATGTGGCGGCTTCCTTCCAGAAGGCGGTTACGGATGTGCTGGTATCTCATGGCATCCGCGGCGCGAAGGAATACGGCTTTCACAAGCTGGCCCTGGCCGGGGGTGTAGCGTCCAATACGGCTTTGCGGAAGGCCATGCGGGAAGCATGTGAGAAGGAGAACATCGAATTCTATTATCCGGCTCCCATTCTCTGCACGGACAATGCCGCTATGATCGGTGCGGCCGGGTATTATGAATATGTAAAGGGCGTTCGCTCCGGCTGGGATTTAAACGCGGTGCCGAACCTGAAACTGGGAGAGCGGTGATAAAAGACCGGGGTTGCATCATCGGTCGCTGCTGCGGGAAAGTACAGGAGATCTTTGCGGCACACCGTCACCGCAATGGTGACAGAACAGAGGCGGCAGAACGGGTATGAGGGAATCACAATGGGCAACTTACGACACACCGCCATCGTGCTGGCGGCTGGAAAAGGAACGCGGATGGGTACACAGACTGCCAAGCAGTATCTGCTGCTGAGGGGAAAGCCGGTTTTATATTATTCCCTGAAAGCGTTTCAGGACAGCTTCGTGGATGATATCATCCTGGTCGCGGGGAAAGACGAGCTTACTTACTGCCGTGAGGAGATCGTGGAGAAATATGGGCTGTCCAAGGTGCGGGCAGTCGTTCCCGGCGGGAAGGAGAGGTATCATTCGGTGTACGCGGGGCTTGAGGCGGTGCAGGCGCAGATGCGCAGCAACTTGACTGAAGGTAAATCCGGAGTGGAAAGCGGGGCAGCCGGGCTGAAAAGCGCAGTAAAAACTGCAGTTTACATTCATGATGGCGCAAGGCCATTCATTACGCAGGAAATCCTGCATAATTTACGGGAAAGTGTGGAGCAATATGGCTCTGCGGTGGCTGCCATGCCTGTGAAGGATACCATCAAAATCGCAGACGCGGACGGCTTCGTGACGGCCACACCGGACAGAACAAGAACCTGGCAGGTGCAGACGCCCCAGTGCTTTGTGTTTGACTGGATTTACCCCGCTTACGCGCAGCTGATCGCGGACGAGGAGAAGCTGAAAGAGCAGGACGTTCATATCACGGATGACGCCATGGCGGCTGAACTCTTCAGTAAACGCCGTGTGCATCTTGTGGAGGCGGATTATCGCAATATCAAGATTACCACCCCGGAGGACCTTATGGTCGCGGAGCGGTTTCTGAATGAATAAAAAGATCCCTTCTGCGGAAGAACTGTTCCGCGGAAGGGATTTTTTAATACAGGGGACAGGAAGGCATGACCGGCCGCACAATAAATATATTTGTAAAGAGAATCTGACATTTTGCACAAGGAAAACGGAAAAAAAGCAGGAAGTTGTAAAAAATATACAAATAGAACTTGCCAAACCATAAAAATAGTGTTAAACTACTAAACAACTTGTAATTCTTTTTTTTAAAGAAAAACGCGCATGAAAGAAATCAGATTTTGCGATTTCTTTATCATTATTAACTAAAAGAGATCATATGAAAAAACAACGTTCCTTTCAGGAGTATCGGGCGATCGATCTGGCCATATTTGCCGTTATGCTGGCTTTGTTTGAATTTGTCATTATTAAGGCGTCTACGGGCATGTATGCCGATCAGCTTTATACGGTATCGCTGGCTGCAGCCATGACCAGCATCGTTTATATGCGGTGGGGGTTCTGGGGCGGAATCCATGCAGCGCTGGCGGGGTTTGTGTACTGCACGTTTCTGAACGGAACGGGGGAACAGTACCTGATATACATATTCGGCAACCTGTTCTCACTGGCGGCTGTGCCGCTGCTTCGCAAGGTTGGATATGAACGGGTGAGAGAGGGGAAGTTCCTTTCCCTTATGTTTCCGGCACTGGTCTGGTTTCTGATGCAGATCGGACGTTCGGTGATATCCGTTGCGCTGGGAGTGGATCCCTCCACTGCGATCGTTTTTTTTGCGACAGATTCGCTGTCACTGCTGTTCACACTGGTCATTATCTGGATTGTGCGCAGACTGGACGGCGTTTATGAAAATCAAAGGCATTATCTTCTTCGCATCCACGAGGAAAATGAGAAGGAAAATCCTGAGGAGTGAAGAAGTGGAAAGCATGCAGATGGACGCCTGTATGGGGCGTCTGCCGTTGTTTTCCGGCATAAAGGTGAAAACCGCCTGCGGTTTTTGCCGACCATGAAATAAAAGGAGGGAAACTTATGAGTGTAAAGGCGGCGGATTTTCTAATTTACGATGAGGCTACGGGAACTTATCATGAAGATCCGGAGCAAATGGTCCGCGACGATGTGGAGAAGCATTACTGGCTTCATGTGGGGCGTACCATAGCCAAGGACTGGAGGCTGTACGTGATGCTGCTTCCCATGCTGCTGGTGTTCCTGTTCTGGCGTTATTTCCCCATGTATGAGCTGCTGGGGTGCTTTAAGGTGACGGACGCGGTGAAGACGGTGGCACAGCAGGACTTCTCCGGATTTTCCTATTTCAAGAGGCTGCTGGTAGGCGGTGATACTCTTTCCACAGAGTTCTGGCGCGCTCTGAGAAATACGTTCCTGTTAAGCTTCTATGACCTGTGCTTCGGTTTCCCGATGCCGATTATACTGGCCCTGTTTTTCAATGAGGTTCGCTCCAACATCGCCAGAAGCGCGCTTCAGGTGATGACCTATCTGCCGAAGTTCATGTCTACGGTTGTCATGACCTCTCTGGTGACCATGCTGGTCAAGCAGGGCTCTCTGACCACCAACATGGGTATCATCAGCCAGGCCTTGGCGGGGCTCGGACTGATTTCTCAGGATGTGGCGCAGGCAGGTCTTTTAAACAATCCGAATTTCTTCAGAGCCATCTATCAGATCAGTGGTATCTGGGAGAGCGCCGGCTATGGCAGTATCGTATATTTTGCGGCTATCATTGCCATTTCTCCCACCAGCTACGAGGCGGCTCAGGTTGATGGCGCCAACAAGTGGGCGCAGATGAGATATGTGGTACTGCCCAGCATCCTGTCCACGATCGTGATCATGCTGATCACCAATATCGGTTCTCTGCTGAGTATCGGTTATGAGAAGGTATTACTGTTATATAATCAGAATACATATGTGACTGCCGATGTGGTTTCCACGTTTGCCCTGAGAAACGGTCTGGGCGGCGGAGCCGGAACGGGCATTGCCTCCGCAGCAGAGATGATGAACAACGTAATCGGTATGCTTCTGGTAATCGGTTCCAATTCGATCGCCAAGAAGGCAACGAATACATCGCTGTATTGATAGGAGGGGGTTATGAAGAGAAAACTTGAAGTATCAGAGTTGATTTTTAAAATCATCAGCTACACCTTTTTGATTGTATTCGCCCTGTGCTGTATGTACCCCTTTGTGTATGCGATTTCTGCTTCCATCAGTGGACGTGAGGCGGTGGATTATGCTACCATCGTCCTCTTCCCGAAGGACATTCAGTTCGATGCATTCTCCAAAATGTTCAGCGACAATATGTTCTGGAATTCCTATTCCAACACGCTGTTCCTGACGCTTTACGGTACGCTGTGGTCCATGCTGACCTCCATCCTGGGCGCGTACGCACTTTCCAAGCCAAGGCTTTTGTTCAGAAGGTTTTTCAACTTCTTTCTGGTGTTCACGATGTGGTTCTCCGCAGGTATCGTACCCCAGTATCTGAACTATCTGGCAACGAAGGATGTGTTTAATTCCGTAGGCATCACGGATGACAAGTGGCTGGTAGTTATCGCCATGGGCATGGCCGCCATGAATATCATCCTGCTGCGTAACGCCTTTGAGAATGTACCCACTGAGATTGAAGAGGCTGCCGTCGTGGACGGCGCAAGCGAATTCCAGGTGCTGACGAATGTATATCTGTCCATGAGTAAATCCACAGTCGCAACGGTGACGCTGTTCTTCGCCATCTCCCGCTGGAATGGATATTACTGGGCCAGACAGATGATCTCCAACTCCAATGAGCATCCGCTGCAGGTATTTATCCGACTGAAGCTGGAAGAGTATACCGACTCGGAGGCTATGGCGGGCTGGAATGAGACATACTCCTCAGACTCCGTGATTTACGCTCTGATCGTGTGCTCCATCATTCCGATCCTGATCATCTATCCGTTCATCCAGAAATACTTTGCTGCCGGCACGAACGTTGGTGGCGTAAAGGAATAATTAAATGTTATCCGGTTTCATCCGGCAACAGATATATTGATACGACATCCTGACTAAAAGGAATACAGCCGTAATTAAAAGGAGGAAAAATATGAAAAATCTTACACGCAGAGATTTCCTGAAATATTCAGGAGCAGGGGCTGGAGCACTTGGACTTGTTGCTCTGACCGGCTGCGGCTCAAGCGCAATCAGTGTTGATGATGGAAGCAGCTCATCGTCTGGCACCAGCAGCTCTTCCACATCCGAGTCCTCATCCACAGAGGAGACGACCGGCACAGAGGAAACGACTGCCGATCAGCTGACCTTCGCGGAGGGTACCGTGCTTCGTATGGCTACCGGTTACAACAGCGCAAAGACAGGTCTGTTCTTTAATGCTGATATTGCAGGTGAGGGCATTACGCTTGCTGACGGTAATACTTATCAGTCCGGCGATCTGAAGCCTACCTGGGTTGAGGCTGAGAACCGCCTCGGCATGACCTTTGAGGATAAATATCAGGGCAACGGTTCCTCCAGTGAGTTTGAATACTGGAAAGACCGTCTGAATGAAGTGGATATGGTACTGGGCAGTGCTTCCACTCTGACAGAGTATGGTGAGAGCGGCTATCTGGTAAATATTGGTGATTATCTGGATATGATGCCGAATTTTAAGGCTTATCTGGAGGAGAACACCATTGTCCGTCTTTCTATTACAGGCAATACGGATACAGGCGCTATCTATTTCAGCCCTTACTTTGACGGTGTAAATGATATCGAGCGTATGCCCCTGATGCGTACCGACTGGGCCGAGAAGCTTTTAAACGGCGAAGGCGAGTTCACAGCGGATTCCTGTGACAATACCGCGACACCTGTATATCAGCCCTATATGCCCACCTCCGGCACTCTGGAAATTGAAGTCGTAACCGCGGATGGAAGCGGCGTTGAGACGGTGACAAAGGATTATGATGCGGCCGGCAACATTGTACAGCTGATGAATGACGCAGGCAGCGTTGACGGTGTGACCGCTGTGAATATGCTCCGCGACTACATTGATACCGCTTATAACGGATATTATGGAACAAACCGTGCGGATCTGTTCATCGGACAGAACGCGGCATGGGATGCTGATGAAATGGTAGCGTTGTTACGCTGCGTAACCGCCAATACTGCTACTGTATCTCCTAATCTGATTTCTCAGGGACTGACCGCTCAGGGTATCTTCTCCCGTGAAGACAGCAACACGCAGCGCAGACTGGATCTGGTTCGTCTTGCCGGTGAGCTCTTTGGTATCAGAGGACTGGAGTCCCGCAACGGTTATCTGTATGTTGGCGCTGACGGTACGCTTGTAGATGCCAGACAGGAAGAGGATACTTATCTTGCTCTGGATCGTATGAGAGATATGGCTGCTGAGGGCCTGATTTCCGAGTCCTTTATCAACAGCTCTGAAGAGACCTCCTCCACCATGCTGGAGAATGATCTGGGCTTTATGTCCTATGACTACAACCAGACTCAGACCATCTTAAATGAGACCGAGTTACAGCAGGATGAGGGTGAGAAGTACAGAGCCATCATGGTTCCTGTTGCTCTCTGGTATGACGGCACATCTGATGCCGGCGTGTACATGAGATTTACCGAGTCCTGGAGATCTGTAAAGACAGATGCATGGGCAATTTCCGTGGCAGGTGTCGAAGGTGATCAGGATAAGCTGTATGCGGCATTGAAGCTGATTGACTATGCTTACTCTGATGAGGGCATGATCCTGATGAGCTACGGACCGGATGCCTTTATCAAGACCAACGCTGACGGCAGCTATGAGACCTTTGATTTCAACGGTGAGCAGATGCCGGTGATTGCTGACGAGACCTACGAAGAGCTGTGGGAGCTGGCCAGCGGCAACTACACCAATTTCGCCAGATATTATCTTGGCTCCACCCTTACCTTCGTGAAGCTGCAGTCCTTTGAATATCAGTGCACCAGCGACGCGGGCAAGGAAGGTGCCGCTATTATTTCCAATGGTATTGCTACAGGCGTGATTCACCATGTGGAACTGGAAGTTGCAGATAACAGCTGGTATACCTGCACCCCGACTGTGCTGCCGTATACCACCACTGAGAATGAGATGATCGGCGGCTACACGGATCTGACGACCAAGTTCTCCGGCTCGAAGGGTGAGCAGAACCTGTTCATCGATATCATGGCCAGCGGCTATAGTGAAGAGGGCGTCAGCGACGCGGCTACCATGGCTTCTACTGTGACGAACAACATGAGCGGCAAGCAGTATCTGACCCTTGCAAATGATGCCTGGGATCGTCTCCTGGAGTATTATGAAACTCTGTAAAATAACAGAAATGTAAAAAGACTTTGCTACCGGGAAGCCTGAAGGCTTCCCGGAGAAGCAGATAAAGGCTACAATAAAAACGGGGAGGTCATCATGTATAAAAAGCAGTTGACTGTACAAAAATTTATTTGCCTCGCGGCGGTTATCGTCAGTGCGGCGGTCTTCGTATATTCTCTCGGGCTTGTTACCGACCTGTATGATACCCTGTACAGCACCATGAGAAATGCCAGCGATTTGACGAAAACAGATGTTTCGGGGTCGATTGTTTATTACAATATACAGGACTTTAACAGACAGTTCATGTATGCGAGCATTGGTCTGCTTCTCCTGAGTGTGTTGCTGATGATCACCAATACACATTCTCGCAGGAGATATTATATCGGAAACTATGTTGCTGTGGGACTCTATTCTGTGGCCAGCCTGGTATTGATGGTATGGGCGCATATACAGATTGAGATGTATAAGGCGGAGTTCCTTCAGGTTGACTTTGAAGCCCTGAAAGAGCATGCTGAGACGTGGGGCACCGCGTACACTGAGTCCACATTCTTCTTTGATATACATTATCTGATATTCGGGCTGCTGTTGATCGTTGTTATCCTTCTGGTTGGCAATGTGATCTGGAAGAGAAGTCTGATGAAAGCGGAACAGGAGCTGATTACGAAGGGAAAGGAGGCAACGGCATGACTACGACGAATGAGGACCAGCTGACCAAGCTGGATCGTATGAGATATATCAAAAACAGATCTTCAGCCAATCTTGCACTTCTGGCAATCGTCTTTGATGTATTGTATTTTGTCCTTCTTTATCAGAGCGATGTAGGCAACTACTATTATACAATCATTACAGGTGCCTCTATCGTATATAATCTGCTGTTTCTGCTTTTTGGCTTCCTGGCGGAAGAGGGCGTCAAAAATTATAAGAGCGGCTATTCGTATCTGCTGCTCGCAATGGGAATTATCCAGGTGATCAGGATATTCATTGTTCCCATGCAGGCACATAATACAGTCGTCACTGTCAGCAGTGTGGATACGCCTGCCCTGGGCAACGCAAAGTTTACCTGGATGGTGATTTTCCTTATTTTATCAGCTGTATGCCTCGTGGCGTCCGCTGTTATCAATTACAGTAAATGCCGTACTCTCGGGAATTATTTAAAGTCTCTCGAGAATAAGGCAGCATAAGGAGGCAAGAAGATGGCACAGCTTAACTTACAGCATATCGATAAGATATACGATAATAATGTCCAGGCGGTGTTTGATTTCAATCTGGATGTCAAGGATGGCGAGCTGATCGTACTGGTAGGGCCTTCCGGCTGCGGTAAATCCACTACCCTGCGTATGGCTGCGGGTCTGGAGGACATTTCTGCAGGAAAGCTTCTGCTGGACGGCGAGGATATCACCGCCAAACCGGCGAAAGACAGAGACATGGCCATGGTATTCCAGAGTTATGCTCTGTACGGACATATGACAGTTTATGAGAATATGGCATTCTCACTGACACTGCGAAAGGAAAACCCCAATGTCATCCATAAAAAGGTGATGGCAGCCGCGGAAATCCTGGGATTGACCGATCAGCTGAACAAGAAGCCGGCACAGCTTTCCGGTGGACAGAGGCAGCGTGTTGCCATGGGACGTTCCATCGTGAGAAATCCGAAGGTCTTCCTTTTTGATGAGCCGTTGAGCAACCTGGATGCCAAGCTGCGCGGCGCTACACGTCGTGAAATCCTGCTGCTGCATAAGAGGCTGCAGGCGACCATGCTTTATGTGACGCATGACCAGACAGAGGCTCTGACGCTGGCTGACAGAATCGTATGTATGTCCATGGGACATGTACAGCAGATCGGTACACCGATTGAGCTTTACGATCAGCCTGCGAATACCTTTGTGGCAGGCTTTATCGGATCTCCTCCGATGAACTTCTTTGATGTGAAGGTGTCCGGAGACGAGCTTACTGGTAAGAATTTCAAAGCTTCTCTTACTCCTGAGGAAAAAGCATTGCTTGCACCCTACCAGGGCAAAGAGATTACGCTTGGTGTTCGCCCGGAAGACATTGCGGAAGGCAATGAGTTTAAAGTGAAAGTCACCAACAATGAAAATCTTGGAATGACGACACTGCTTCATGGTCATATCGGAGATGCGACTTCCGCAGATCTGAAGGTTACCACTAAGCTGAAGGGCTGGGCAAATTACAAGAGAAACGATATTGTTTCCCTGACGTTTACCAGAAAGCACTTCTTTGATAAAGAGACAACCAATGCAATCAGGAAGGGGGAGTGAACATGGGAAAGAAAAAGTTTAACTTCAAGGCAGTGCTGAAAGAAGCGTGGCGCATGTTTCTGGTTTCCTTAAAGAGAAGACCGCAGATGATCGCTCTTGCCGTGTTCCTGATTGCTTTCCTGCAGTATTCCCTGCAGTTGACTGTAATCTCTAATACAACTTCCAAGATTCAGGGTTCAGGTATGGGATTGGCCGGGTTTGTTACCATGCTGTTTTCCATGCTTTCCATGCTTTGTTTTGGCAACGCGTTCCCGAAGAGGAAAAAAACAAATATCCCCATGCTGATTCTGATGTATGTGATGAATCTGGTAGTTATATATGCTGATTATCATTACATGAACGCTATTCTGGCTGCAGTAAACAGGGAATTGAACCCGATTCAGGTGACGACATCTACAATTTACATTGCGAAGGCCTATAGTCTCCTTCAGACGCATATTATCATTCTGATCGTGGGTATTGTTCTGACAGCGCTTCTTCCGGTTTATTCGAAGTGGATCAAAAAGATTAACACGAATATTGAGGTGGAAGGAAATCAGGAGATGGGAACAATTGATATTTCCGGCGAAGAGTAAGGCTGGAATTTATCTGAGCATCTGAGAAATACAGAACTGGAGATTTCATGGCGAAGGAGAAACAGCAAAAGTCAGGGGGAGCAACGCCAAAGAGTGCGGCGGAGTATTATAAGCTGAATACAAAGGCGGTAGACGATCTGGTGGATGCAGATGAAAGCAATTCGCCTGAGGTCAGCGAGGAAGAACTGAGTAAATATCGTTCCGGTTCGAAATTTAAACCAAAGGAATGGATGAAGGCTCTCTTGGTCAGGTTTTGGTTCCCGGCTGCTGTGTGTTACTTTTTCTTCTGGGGACTTGGAACATACGTGTCAGATATGCTTGACATGCTTGTGATCACGGCAATTGCGCTGGGTATCATTACGGATCTTCTGACAAATAACATGCTCAGGTTTATTGCCAAGACCGACGGCGGGAATGATCGCTGGATGATGTTTCCCAAAAAGGGCTATTATTCATTCCCTGCCAATATCCTGTATGCCGGATTGCTTCTGGCCATGGTAGTCACGATTTATAATATGATCAATGTGGCATTTGTTGCCGTGACAGGACTGACGGATACAGTATTCCTGGGAGTGGAGCCGATTTTGTTTGGTGTGTTTTACGTGTTATGTGATACTCTGCTTGTGGAATTCAAGCATCTCTGCGTCAGGATCGTGAAGGACGCCATGCGCAAGGAGAAGCGCGCGAACGCATCGTAGTTATAAAGAAAAAATTTATAAGGAGGCACAGAGATGTCATACCTGACACTGAAGAACATCAATAAGATTTATCCAAATGGTTTTCATGCGGTACATAATTTCAATATTGAGATTGAAAAGGGCGAGTTTATTGTCTTTGTCGGACCATCCGGCTGCGGAAAGTCTACAACACTTCGCATGATTGCGGGGTTGGAGGATATTTCCAGCGGAGACTTCCTGATCAATGGTGTCAGAGCCAATGAGATGGGACCGAGGGAAAGGGAAGTAGCCATGGTTTTCCAGAGCTATGCCCTGTATCCTCAGATGACTGTCTATGATAATATTGCTTTTGGACTGACGCTTCAGGGCGTTGACGAGGAAGACATTGATAAGAAAGTCAAGGCTACAGCAAAAATTCTGGGTCTGACGGATTATCTGGATCGTTTGCCAAGAGCTCTTTCCGGTGGTCAGCGTCAGCGTGTAGCGATCGGGCGGGCATTGGTTCGTAAGGTTGGTGTGTTCTTAATGGATGAGCCTCTCAGTAACCTGGATGCCAAGCAGCGTGTGACAATGCGTACAGAGATTGCGCAGATCCATCAGGAAACAGGTGCGACGACAATCTACGTTACCCATGACCAGACAGAAGCTATGACACTGGCAGACCGTATTGTCGTTATGAAGGATGGTTATGTACAGCAGATCGGTACTCCATATGAGCTGTATGATGATCCGGTGAATGTCTTTGTCGCAGGATTTATCGGAGAGCCGCCGATGAACTTTATCAACGGAACCGTGAAGGATGGAGCCATCAGCTTTGGTGGAAAGAATCTGGATCTTTCAAAGAAGCTTGGCAAAGATGTTCAGAAGTATGAAGGAAAGAAGATCGTGTTTGGTTTCCGCCCGGAGGGTACTGTCCTGGGTGAGCAGCCTGATTCTTATACCATCACCTGCAATGTAGAGCTGACAGAGATGCTCGGTGACAATGCGAATGTCTATGTCGTTGATCAGGACGACAGAGCCATTCTGAAGGTTGGTCCGCATGATATTCCTCCGATGGATTCGGCTCTCACGTTCTCTATTCCGTATGATAATGTTTATCCCTTCGACGGAGAGACGGAGATGGTAATCAAGTGATAATCCTGTGAGGATGAAACACAACTTTTCATTTAACCCCGGTATCCATTGGATACCGGGGTTTATTGTGTCTGAAAATACTGAAAACTTATAAAGCGCAGAACTCTTCGATCTCTGCAGCAATGCTCTTTAAGCTTTCTTCCCAGAATTCCTTCTTTGTCAGGTCAATACCCAGAAGGGCGCCGTCCTCTTCGATGGTATGGATGGCGGTGGTGCGCAGCATTTCCTTGTATCGTGGAATGAACGCGTCTCCTTCCTTTAAGTAAAGGGCGTAAAGACCCTGTGCAAAGAGGTTACCGAAGGCATAAGGAAAGTTATAGAAGCTTAAGCCGGAGCGGTAGTAGTGGCTCTTGCAGATCCACATATAGGGATGACGGCAGTCCTTCGTCAGGCCATCACCGTAGGCCTTTTCCTGTGCGTCCAGCATCAGCTTATTCAGGTCATCGGCCATCAGGAACTGTTTCCTGCTCTTTTCAAAGACAGCAGACTCAAACAGATAGCGGGAATAGATATCGACCACGCACTGGGATTTTTCTCTTAAGTCGCTTTCTAAGAGAGCCAGACGCTCTTCGCGGGAGGAGGCCTGTTTCATCGCGTAAGCGCCCAGGAAAACCTCATTAAAGGTAGAGGCCGTTTCAGCCACGGGCATCGGAGAGTTGCGGTTCATCAGGCGTTCGTTTTCCATCTGTCTGTTGTGAAAAGCGTGGCCCAGCTCGTGCGCAAGGGTATCCACTGCGCTGAAGGAACCGTCGTAATTGGTCAGTATCCGGCTCTGTCTGTAATCTGTCAGACCAGAGCAGAAGACTCCGCCGCGCTTGCCGTCCCGCGGATAGAAATCAATCCATGCCTGATCGAACGCTTCCTGCATCATATCGGACATCTCCGGCGTGAAGGTGGAAAAGCAGGTCAGCAGATAGTCACGGCATTCTTCCAGACTGTAGACCTTGTCAGATTTGCCGAGCGGTGCGAAAAGGTCATACCAGGGAAGACCATCTGTATGACCCAGCAGTTCCCCCTTTTTTGCGGAAATATTTCACGAAAACGGGCAGGTATTCGGTGATGGCTTCCATCATGGCGTCCAGAGTCTGACGACTCATTCTCGCCTGCTTTAGGGACAGGGCAAGTGCGGAGCCGTATCCGCGCTTTTCACAGAGCATGGACACCTGATTTTTCAGGTTGTTCAGGGAAAAGGCAACCGAATCCTGAATCTTCTCATAGCTTGCAAGCTCAGCCTCATATGCGGCTTTGCGTACAGTGGGATCCGGGCTGTAGGCCAGGTTTCGGATCTGGGAGAGTGTGACCTGCCCGCCGTCATAATCTACCTTCAGCGTGGATGTCAGATAGCTTTGCAGCTGTCCCCAGGCGGAGCCGCCGGTCATATCCATGGCGGAAACCATGGCCTCTGCCTCGTCAGAGAGCAGATAGGAGCAGTCCTCCTTTGTCCGCTTTAAAAAGCTGCTGTATTCACTGACCAGAACGCTTTCCTCTGCCAGTGCGTCCACATCAGGGATATCGCCAAGGATGCGGCGTGCGGCCGTCTGATCCGCGGCGCAGGCGGAAGACATTCTGGACAGGCGGTTCTGCTCGGACATAACCTTCCCGTCCTGTGCGTTTGTGGAAAGACGAAGATGCAGGTAGCCGGATAAGCGGGAGTTTAAGCGGCGTTGGTCCTCCATACAGGTCAGAAGTGATTCAATGCGCTCCTTTAAAGGCATGTCCGCCGCCTTGACGACCAGGTCATGCAGCCTGTCGCAGGCTTGCTGAAACGCAGTCACGTCCGTCTCGTAGGCCGGATCTTCAAGCCCTTTGTACAATACATCCAGATTCCATTCTGATTTCATATTTCTCTCCGATCCGCCGCCCCCTTTGTATGGCGGCATGAATTGTCATGACAGCGGCCTTTCGGATCATTTCCCGAATCCAGACAGATGCTTTATGTACTGGAGAGGTTCCTGTTTTTCGACCGTTCTGCCGCTATTATTGTATAACTTTTCATTTAAAAATGCAAAGAATATGTGATGCGTATAAGGGCGCAGGAAACCGGTGTTATTAAAACTCTTCATCGGGGTTCAAAAAGGAACCGGGAGAGGGAAGCCCTGTTTTCTCCAGCACGTCTGATACCATGTGCACCGGAATGATTTCCAGATTTTTCTTTACCTCCGCGGCCACTTCGTCGAGGTCGTCTACATTTTCCTGCGGAATAAAGACGGTTGTGATGCCTGCCCTCTGCGCGGCCATCAGTTTCTCCGGCAGTCCTCCGATCGGCATGACACAGCCTCGCAGAGACACTTCTCCTGTCATCGCGATCTTTGGCGATACAGCCTTTCCGTTCACAAGAGAAGCGATAGCGGTCGTAAGTGTAATTCCGGCTGACGGGCCGTCTTTTGGAACCGATCCGGCGGGAACATGGATATGCAGGTCATTTTTCTCAAACAGTTCCGCCTTTTCCGGATACATGCTTTTCACAAGGCTGACCGCGATCTGCACGGATTCCTTCATGACATCGCCAAGCTGTCCTGTAATAATAATATTTCCTTTTCCCTTTGTAAAAAGCGCCTCGATAAACAGAATATCACCGCCGGCCTGGGTCCAGGCAAGCCCTGTCACCACACCTGGCTGCTTTAACTCCAGAAGATGGTCATGCTGAATCGGTTTCATATCCAGGTAAGTCTGAAGCTGACCGGTCGTTATAGTGATATGCTTCTGCTTCCCCTCTACCAGGCGTACCGCAGCAGCGCGGCAAAGGGTATCCAGCCTTTTTTTCAATCCGCGCACACCGGCTTCCATTGTGTAGTCGGAAATGATGGTGCGCAGCGCGGCGTCAGAGATTTTCATATTTTCTTTCCGGATTCCCATCTCTTCCATGGATCTCGGAAGCAGATGTCTTTTGGCTATCTGAAATTTGTCCGAGGCAGTATATCCGGGGAACTGAATAACCTCCATCCGGTTTAAGAGCGGCTCCTGAATGGTGTCGGTCGTATTCGCCGTGCAGACGAACAGCACATCGGAAAGATCATAAGGCACATTCATATAATGATCCGTAAATGTGCTGTTTTGCTCCGGATCAAGAACCTCCAGCAGGGCGCTGGACGGATCGCCGTTATAATCCCTGCTGAGTTTGTCCACCTCATCCAGAACGACTACCGGGTTGGATACGCCGCTTCTTTTAATGCCGTCCATAATCCGGCCCGGCATGGCTCCGACATAGGTGCGGCGGTGTCCGCGGATCTCTGCCTCATCACGAACTCCGCCCAGGCTCACACGCACATAAGCTCTTCCAAGCGCTTTTGCAATACTCTGGCCGATGCTCGTCTTGCCGGTTCCCGGTGCGCCAACGAACAGAAGAATGGAGCCGGACTGCTTCTGGTTTAAGGTCATCACGGCAAGCTGCTGGATGATTCTCCGCTTCACCTTGTCCAGTCCAAAGTGATCCGCGTCGAGTATTTTTTCCGCTTCCTTTAAGTCAACGGCCGGCATTTTTTCCTTTTTCCAGGAAAGGGACGTCATAAAATCAAGATACTCATACAGCATCCCATACTCGTGGCTGTCCTGTCCTTCCTGCTTCATGCGGTTTAAGACCTTCACGGCCTCCGCGTGAGCCGTTTCGTTCATCTGGGCTTCTTCGATCTTTTTCTCAAACTTTCGCACGTCAGATACATTTTCCGGATGCATCTCGTCCAGCTGATTCTGGAGAATCTCGATCTGCTTGCGGATCGCCTGTTCCCGGTAGACCTTTTCATTGATACTTTGCTGTGCGGCAGCCGCTTCCTTTTTCACTTTGTCCGCTTCCAGATACTGATAAATGGCCTGCTCTATGCGTTCTGTCTGCTCGGAAAGTGTGTCGGCAGCCAGGATCTGGTATTTCTCATCATTGGAATTAATCATCTGATCAGAAAGAGAAGCGGCCATTTCCCCGAGAGAATCCCATTGCCTGATGAAATTACGGGCAATCATTCCCATCGGTGAGTTCTGAATGCTGTGGACAAAGGCCTCCCTGACCTGATCGAAGTGTTTCGCAGTCTCCTCCTGCGTCAGGTCCGCTGCTTCCTGACGATTGCTCAGGGTGACGTCAATTCTGTCTGCTGTGACATCAATCGTTTCAATGTTGACGCGTCCGTCGGTTCTTATTTTTACGTTTCCATCCTGATCAACAGCCTCGATGGTGCCGGTGAGTCCGATCGGATAAAAATCCTCTGCCTGCATTTGCTCCCGCGGTTTGTTTTCCCGCAGCATAAGAAGCGCAACTGCTTCACCTGCCTGAGCAGTTGTCTGTGTAATCTCTTTAAAATATTCCCCCTGAAAATACAGGCTGATTCCGGGGACAATCACAATATTGTAATAAGGGATAATAATCATGGCTCTACCTTTATCCATTCATAACAGCATCCAGAACCTCTGCGGCATCCGCGCGGATATTCAGACTCGCCATCCGGTCGAACTGCGTCTCAGACGGGTTGATCTGCACAAGCTTTGTTTCTTTCCTCATGCGGCTTAAATATTCATTGCTGCGGAATCCGGTAGTGCCGATCACGATCACCAGATCTGCTTCGGAAATCATAGCAGCTGCTTTGTCCATGCTCTCCCGTGAAACATCTTCCCCGGTTTTAAAATCCCTGCAGAAGCTCGTGGGCATCAGCGGCGCCCCGCATTTTTCACAGCGCGGCTCGTGTCCTTCATTCCAGATCTGATAATCATAATAACGGCTTCCGCAATCTGTACAGATATTGTCACGGAAACTCCCCTGGAATTCCACCACATTCTGAGAGCCGGCGATCGTATGCAGGCAGTCCAGGTTCTGGGTGACAATGCCATAGAGCTTCCCCTGCTTTTCCAGCTCTGCCAGCTGCTTATGGACAGGGCTCGGTCCCTTGACAAAAGTTGCGTCCAGGAAAGCGTTCTTCATGACTTTGTAGAACTCCTCCGGATTTTTGCGAACATAGGAAGCGGAGAAGATTCGGCCGGCATTCAGCCTGCCAACGCTCTGTTTTAATCTGCTCACACCGTAGAGATAAGAAATTCCCGCGCCTGTTACGGCAACGGTCTTATTGCTCTGATCCATGTATTCTTTTAACTGGCTGTATTCACTCTTCATGATGTCCTCCTTTTTCGAAGTTCGGGTAATTGCGAAACCTGCCTCTGGCAGTCTTATTTGGCCTTCGGGTGTCCTTTACATATATGAAAAACAGCACCCATCAAAGAGAGGTGTAATCTCTGGTGGGTGCTGTTTTTCGTCAATGCCTGTTTCAGATGTTATTTACCGACAGAGAGACTGATAATTCCCGTGCCGTTGCACTGCCGCTTTTACTGTATCCGAGTGCAGCTGCGGAAACCGGCTTAAAGCCTTCCGGAATTCCCATTTTCGCGCACAGGTCCACGTTCTTTGCCAGGGCCTGCACACCACCCCAGAGATAAATATTATCAACGCCCGCATCCGTTGCTGCAATCAGCATATTCTCGATCACGCAGGCGGCGTTCGCATATTCAATCCCCGGTGCCATCTGTTTCTCTGAAGCGGAAACAATGATCACGGCAGGTGCGCCATAAAAGAAGTCTCTGGGTTCCATTTTCATGGCAGCAGCAGTGGACTGATTGATCTCGTTTAAGATCTCTTTGTTCCGGCACACCGTCAGATGAAGAGATTTCCGGTCATTCCCACCGATCGGTGCCTGGCAGCCTGCCTTTACAACCGTATCCATAATCTCCTCGGGAACTGCCTTATCCGGGTCAAAATCCCGCGTGGATTTTCTTTTCGCAATCGCTTCCAAAGTCTGCATTTTCATTACCTCCTTAATGTAATTTGAATAGTTACATTATATTGCAATAGAAAAGTAATGTCAAGGGATACATTTGATTTTTTCAAGTCAAAGGTTACTATTCACGGTCCTCCTCTTCGAGACGCCCTTCGGGTGCGCCCACATGCGCAAAAGCGTCCGCTGCGCGTCCGGCGCAGCATGTCTGTGAAGTAAGCACTTTTTTATGCGATAGTTATTTATGAGATTCTGCTGAATACCGCTTCTTTGAAGCTACTCCCAGACAAAGTTTTCTTTGCCTGCGCCCAGTTCAAAATGATATTTGCTGATTCCCAGATCTGCACCGGCGAAGGCGATATCCGGATAAGTCATGGACACACGGTTGCCGCTTCCTTTGATGGTGAAGGACTGATGGTTCATTGCAGTCGGGGCAAGCAGGGCGGCCTCTACACCGGCGTTAAACCAATCTGGAGCAGTTCCGTCATAAGACGATACTTCAGCTGCCGACTTGGATTTGTGTGGTGTACCCTGTTCCAGGCCATAGCCGACAACCACAACACCGATCACCTTGTTTCCGGCACCTGCGAGCTTCTGTGCGTTGGATTTACTGTACATGCCGCCGACCCACCAGGTATTCAGGCCAAGCGTCTGCGCATACAGCATGATGTCCGCGCTGCAGTAACCTAACTTTTCATCAACACCCGGCTCGTCGGGTCCTGCCAGCAGAAAGTAGTTTTTAACGCCCTTTGTCATCAGCGCCTTCAGAAAACCGGGAATGGCACCGCCGTCATTCGTGATCAGTTTTATATTGAGTCCATGCCCCTGATTGTTCTGTGTCACACGGTCATTCAGTTTTCCTACAATGTCTGCAGGCAGTGGTGTATCTTTATACTTTCTGACCGTATGTCTCTGTTTCATTGCTTCCTGTAATGTCATTTCAAAACCCTCCTGTTTATATTTTATGTAAACCGCTTACGGTTCAGTTCCGGTAATCCAGATAGTGCAGCCCGGTCAATTCTTCCGAGACTTCCCAGAGTTTTGCGGCGGTCTTAAGATTGTGGGAAGCTTTATTAGATGGAACCACATCCGGCATCCTGTTCTTTGACGGTCCGAAGTACTCGCCTCCCCTGACGGTCTGATCAGTAGCTGCGCGGATGAGCGGCATTGCGCCGTAGATAGTAGGCTTTAAAGTATAGGAAAGCAGCGTTAGCAGCTTCCTGGAGACAGCGTTCTTAGCCTGTGCCGGCATGATATTTGTCTGCGCCAGACCGGGATGTGCAGCGAGCGCTTTTGTGGAATTCCCTGCCGCTGTCAGACGGCGCTGCATCTCATAAGCAAACAGCAGCATTTCCATTTTGGAACGTCCATACGCCCTCCATCTGCCGAATCCTTTACGGTTTTTATAGTACAGATTATCAAAATTGATTTTGTTCCCAAAAAAGTAGGCCAGACTGCTGACACAGACTACCCTTGCCCCGGGTGTTGCTTCCAGCAAACAAAAAAGCCTTGCAGTCAGCGCAAAATGTCCGAGATAGTTTGTAGCAAAATGATTTTCAAATCCGTCAACCGTCTCAGAATAAGGAGCGGCCATAATCCCCGCATTGTTGACGAGAGTATCAAGCCTTTCATATTTTTCCAGGAATGCGTCTGCAAAATCAGCGACACTTTTCTGACTGGAAAGATCTAAAAGCATGACATCCAGAGCTGCATCCGGGATCTCATCCACAATTTTTTTCCTTGCCGCGTCCGCCCTCTGGGAATTTCGGCAGGCCATGATCACTTTTGCTCCTTTACGGGCAAGCTCCTTTGTCGTTTCAAAACCGAGGCCGCTGTTGGCTCCGGTTACAATCATCACCTTACCGGAAAGATCCGGTATATCGTTCAATGACCAGCTCATAACTAGCTTTCCTTTCCGAAGGTTGAACTTAGATCGTCTTTTTGCCTTTCTTTTTATACCTGCAGTACATCATAATGCCGCTTCTGGTATGGTTCAGAGTTTCTCCCAGTCCAAAGAAAATAATCAGTGCCATAGCACTCGGCTCAATCTTATGAACATTGAATGTGACCAGAATCAGAACTATTTCCGCACCGGGATTTGTAACCATGTTGGTGCAGCGATTCTGCGGATAAGCCATAGGTTCCTTTGATCCGAAGCCCACGTTATTCATAAAGCTGCTGATTTTTTTGAGTGGTAAAGCTGATTCCTGATCCTGCACCATCTCCATAAATTAATGTATTATATCATTTTTTTGATACGTCCATCAACCAACGATTTTCACGCAAGTGTCGTGCGATTTGGAATAAATGTCAGGCTATATAGAACATTTCATACGATGGCTGGGCTGAAAATATTTTCGTAATTTGTTGAACGATTTTTGTTGCATTCTGTCACCGAAAATATTACGATAGCGGCAGCGATTGCGGAGCAATCGACTATTATTCATAGTGATGTCCGCGTCAGCAGACATGTCCGTTTTTCACGGAGGAAATTTAAAATGATATCCAACTACGAAACCTGCCACCGGCGGCTTTCTGCGTATGCTAAGGCAAATCAAAAGAAATTATGATCATTCTTACATCAAGAGGGGAAGGGAGAGCGATCACCAGCCTGGGCGGCGTAGCGCCTGGAGTGCTCTGTGCGAACAGAAAAGAATGTGAACTGTTTCTGTGAAGCGTACAGGCTCATTGTAATTTAAGAAGGCACGCAATGATCGATATACAGAAGCTTCAGACGACCATACAAAATCTGAACAGAGAAGGACGTTTTGCATCGGAAAAAACATTCCTGCATCACAGGAAAATAACCGTATATGACCACAGTGTTCATGTCGCCGAGGTCAGTCTTAAAATAGCAGATTTTCTGCCTGTCACCGTTGATGAAGATTCACTGATCCGGGGTGCGTTACTCCATGATTATTTTTTATATCACCGAAATGAAAGCGTGAAGACTTATGTCCTGCATGGCTACCGGCACCCCATGATGGCGGCAGAGAACGCGAAGAAGGATTACGGTATCAATGACATCGAGGAAAATATTATAAGACGGCACATGTTCCCACTGACGCCCATTCCGCCTAAATACAGAGAGGCGTGGATTGTCTGCATCGCGGATAAATACTGTGCCGTTCTGGAGTATCTGCCTGCAAGACTCATGAAAAATCACCTGCCAGGTCATAGCTGAAAAGAGCGTTCAGGCAGCAGATTTCGCGCCTTCCGATAAGTCAGACTGGCAAAATATAGTTGTCAATCGCGTACGCAACGCCATCGTCTTTGTTCGACGGAAGCACATAATCAGCTGCAGCCTTCAGATCAGGAACCGCATTTCCCATTGCAAATTTAATGTCGGCAGCCTGAAACAGGCTCAGATCATTCTCACCATCTCCAATACATGCGACCTGTCCGGGGTCAATCTGTAGATAAGAAGACAGTGCTGAAAGTGCGTTCCCTTTCGACGCATCCCTTGAAAAAATTTCGACATAACTCCGGTCATATGCCGCAGTCAGTTTTGGAAAGTTCTTCATGATATCACGGACATTTCCTTTTGCTGCCCGGGAAAGAAAGTAAAACTGCAGCTCTTCCAGGACTCCGTTGCTTTGCCTGATTGTGTCTGTCGTCGGCACGATCATTACCCCTGAATCCGCACAGGCTTTCAGTGCTTTCATAGTCTGTTCTGATATTTTGCTGCGCGGATTCAGACAGGTGCCATCCATATCAATAGCAAGAAGTCTAACTCTCATAGGAAGCCTCCTGTCATTCTTCTTCCGTTCTTTTCCGATTCAGATACTCGTTATATTTTGCGTTATAGTACTCCAGCTCTTTTTTTTGCATAATCCGGTTCCGGTCGCTTAATATCGCAAGCATCTCATCCACAATTTCCCCTTCCGGCAGTTCGCTGTAGTGAGAGAGATAGTAAATCATTCTCTGTGCGGTAAAATCTGTATTCAGGTTCTGCGTGACCAGATCGCAGAAACGTTCCTGATATCCTTTGTCCAGCATCATTTGATACAGTTCCTGACAGATCGCCATGGAAAAGAATACGGCTGGGCGTTGCGGAGTATTCCTCCGATAACTTATCTGCGAATGCTGAAAATTGTATTGATGTTATTACCTCCTCCGTTTTACTCCTTATCCCACAGGCGGAATGTCCGCCTGTACGCGCAGTCATTTGGCAGAGTAGGATTAAATAATGCTGTGAAGAGATTCACTTTTCCGCAGTGATTACATTTGCGAAAACGATCATCATAAATTTTGCACAGATGTGTTTCTGTATCCAGATTTTCACATGGGTCGTCAAAATGAATCGACACACGCCCCTTTGCCCAGACAGAGCGGGCATAGCAGCATTTCCCACAGCGATTGCATAACGAATCCCAGTCCTTTCGCCATTTGAGCCAGGCTTTCAGAATACGAATCCACATTTCATATGCCTCCAGGTATTATTCGATACTCCCGTCCGAGCAGGAGTCATCTTTGTGTGAGAAGTTTCTTAAGAATTCTCTGTAGTTGTAATCCTTCCCCGGTCGGCAGAGCACAGCAAAATCAATGGAGTCAAACAACTGACTGCTCCCCCTGCCATCGAAGGAAAGGTTCTGTATCGCATGATAGAATAAGTTAGAAACAATAGCAGCGTCATTGCCGAATACGCCGCAGCCGAAAGCCCCCAGGATCAAGTGACGATAATTCTGTGACGCAGCTGTAAGAAGCATCCCCTGAATGCGGTGGCAGAGCATCACTTCATATTCCTGCTGCGACATTCCTTCCAGTCCCAAACGGATCATAGGAGCCGCGCAGCTCATGACGGAAATCGGAAATGGCTCAGAAAGTAACGCAGAGGAACCATCCTTGATGACTTCCACATACGGAGAAATCATCACGCCGTCAGAACCCATGTGCGTTTTCCGTGCATTGTTGTAATCATAGTATTTTTTCGCCTCGTCGCTTTCCAGGGAAAGCAGGAGAGAGGTTCTGCGGCAGAGATCTTCCTCCTGCGCGCTGGCGCCTTTGCGGGTCTGACCGCCCGGATGTGTGGAGCTGGCCAGATTCAAAACTAAAACCTTAGGGTCTGATTCTCCATTCTCTTTTAATTCTGAATACTTTCTCTGTGCAAGAACGAGAGCATCAATATTTTCACAGCCAAACGTACAGCCTGACATTGCCCGCGTCTGGCCTCCATCACTTTCTGCATTCTCTGAATCAGAGATGATTTCAGCGGCAGAGGCAGCTTCAGAAGCAGAAGGTCCCGCTGTCCGCAGCGCCTCAATATCCTCCGGCAGAAACACCTGTATTTCCCGCATCTGTTCCGGGGAGAACTGCAGTTTTATTTCCTGCCCGTCTTTTTCAAAACTCCCATTTTCCAGGATTTCCAGAGTGTCCTCCAGTGTCTCAATATTCTTTTTCCTGCGCATTTCTTTCTGCCGTTCTCTTTCCTGAATTTCTTCTTCTGAGAGCCCTTTATACTCCGCGGCACGCATCTGCGCCGCCATCTGTTTCATGCGTTCTTCTTCTGATAATTTATTGTTCGTCTGTTGATCAGCCATTTCCCTGCCACCTTTCTATAACGTGTATGACACACGAATTTCGCTCATTTTTTTTGAAAAATGGCTCCATCCTCATGTTTTGCGGTCCCCAAGGTCAGAAATTAGAATGCAAGCATTCTATTTCTGACCTTTTGTCCCTTTTGTCATCAGCTTATGAAATACATCATCGCACGCTTCCCGGATATTTAAGTCCGCAGCCCGGTCAAAGCCGGTATGTCCCGGATTGATCTGCACAATGACAGCATCGTCTCTCCTGTAATTCCAGTACGCGCCGCTGTAATAACCATTCGTTCCAATCACAAGGATGAGGTCAGCTCTGGAAATCCATTCCTGCGCTTTCTGGACACCCTCCTCCCAGAGACTGATGTGGCTGTACAGCTCCCATGGCAGGATTCTGCCTCCGCAGGATTCGCACGTTGGCAACTCGTCCTGTTCCCAGATTTCATATCCGTCATAGTGGCGGCCGCATTTCGAGCAGCGGTTGACCTGAAATCCTCCCTGGATTTCCGCCACATTTTTGGAGCCCGCCATCGTATGCATGCAGTCTTCATTCGTTGTAATAATTCCGATCAGCTTTCCGGCCGCCTCCAGATCGCGCAGCGCGTAGTGGCTGAAGCTGGGTTTGTAGTTATGCATGGCTTTGACATAAGAGCGCAGGAACTCATCGCTTCCAAAGCTTCCACCCGCACGAACCGTTTTAGAAAGCTGGCTGTATGTAATGCCGCCGCCGGCAAGAGAGATGCCGGCTCCGGTAATGGCAACCATGCTGTGGCTCTGGTCAATATAGTCCGCCAGCTGCTGTATTTTGTCCACGCTTTTGCCTCCCCTGAAGTTTTTCATAGACGTCGGCTCCTTACACATTCTGAGAGCCTGCCTTTACAATCGTACCAATAATCTCCTCGGGAACTGCCTTATCCGGATCAAAATCCCGAGTTGATTTTCTTTTTGCAATCGCTTTTAAAGTCTGCGTTACAATTACCTCCTTAATGTAATTTAAGTAGCTACATTATATTGCCACATAAAAGTAATGTCAAGAGCTACATTTGATTTTTCCAGGTCAAAGACCTTATGGGTCTTTGACTCTCGCGGCAGTCGTCAAATATCTGCGCGAGCGCATCTGCTTGGCTCGTTGCATCCAGGATCTGCTCGTCCGATACCGTTCTATCAAGAAGAATACTGAGCCAATTCGTTTTATTCATATGATATCCAGGCAGGAAACCGGGAGACTGGCGCAGCATGTCAATCATCACCGGTTTTTCGATCTATTCACGCCTTATTATATCAATCCATCACACACCAGACAAGAAGAATTCTGTGCTTTTGTGTAGTTGTGTCTGGCCGGATTTGAGTGGTAAAATAAAGAACAGCAGGACTCTTTTCCTGCAAAAAGCTGAACTGAATGAACGACGCAAATGGAGGTGTCAAATGGTCGAAAAAACAGTTATCTATTATTATTCTGGCTCCGGAAACAGCCTCTCTGTGGCAAAACACATAGGCGAGGCGCTTGGAAATACCCGAGTTTGCCACTTCACTGATTGAATGATAAAAATTTTTCCCTTATTTTGCA
>JAJQHY010000051.1 GCA_021199495.1 Lachnospiraceae bacterium
CTACTGCTTACTCTATTCTCCCCAGCATAGCTGGGGGATTAGGGTTTTCATTCATCATAAAAGCGGCTGCGCTATGAAAGGCTGAATGCGGATCTGCAGGAATTCCTCCGGTAATTTACCTGTAAATAACAAAAGCCTTTTTAAACCAATACACGAAAAGAGGGCCGCAAAAGCCCTCTTTTCCATATAGATATTCTGTTTTCCGCTGAAAAGCAAACCCACGCGGCAGGGATATCCGGTACAACCTCAAAGTATTTGCCGCGTTCTGATCAGCCTTTCAAAAAGTGCCATCAGACGTTCTGATTTATATTCTCAAAAGCATCATCTGGCGTTTAAATTACTCCGCCTTCTCAAAAACGCCGTCCAGTCTTTGGTTTTGCACCACCTCGGAATTATAGGCGTCGTCCCCTGTAATGGTCAGACCGTTTTCGTCCGCTGTCACTGTCAGCACGACATCAGACTTCATCTGGATGGTGATTGTCAGAACATCATCGCCCAAAACTGCGTCATAGCTGCTCTCCCAGTCCACGCCGTCGCCCCAGGTAAAGGTGTAATTATAACCTTCATTCTCAGAAGCGGCGACAGTCAGGTTCGTCGCAGTCTCTTCACAGTAATAAGAGCCGATATAGACATCCTCGGTTTTCTCATCCTCAGTCTGCTCCTGCGTTTCGGCTTCCATATTTTCAGATCCTGTCTCGGCTTCCGCATCCCCGGAACCAGTTTCTGCTTCCGTTAAAGCATCCGCAGAGCCTGTTTCCTCTTCCGTCGATTCAGAAGACTCCGCCCCGCTTTCCGTCGTTTCACTTTCTTCGATCTCAACCTGCTCTACCGTATTCACGCTGCCCTCATCCGAGTCTGAGCCGGAACAGCCGGCAACGCCGCAGCACAGAGCTGTAATCAAAGCCACCATTGCTAATCTTTTCATAATAAATCCTCCGTGGCCATACAGGCCGATAAAAACACTTACCGGATATCAGCCCTATATTAGCACCGGATTTTTAAGAAAAAACGCAGAAATCATGAATATCTGATGATTTTTCCGGGAAATATATGTGATCGGGGATCCTCATGAATCATACTTGATTCCACCACAATTATTATTCCCGATTAATAACTCCGACCTTTCATTGCATCCTCAGCAATCGCAATGTAATCCCTGAAAATCTCAATTTTCCCGCAATCCGTACTGCGGTTTTTAAACGCTGGAAACAGAAATCCCCTCTCCGGATTCTGTGGTTCATAATCCTGATCGATTCTGCAAAAGGCGCCGATCAGAAAAGAATAAACCTCCTCCGATTCCCACTGCCGCATCTGGTCATTTCCCTTGACCGGCACATCATAGCGCCCATGGAAAACGTAGTACGCGAACGGAACACCAATGCGGTACCGCTCTCCGATAATTTCGTAGAAGACATCCAGCAGGGCATCGTTTTTCAGTTCGCAGTCTCTGAGCGCCATCAGCATCTGCCAGATGCTGTTCTGTTTCCTGTCCGCATCCTCAAAAATATACTCCCTAAGCTTCACATTCGTTTCCGCGAACGGAATTGCTTTCGCGATTTCTAAATTTTTGCGCTGCTCATTCGCTTTCAGCTGCTTAAAAAAACGGTTAAAGGTACCGTCCACATTGCCTTCCTCATCAAAATAAGCACCCGCGATCCTGCAAAAGCAGTTTCTGCTTAAGGTCATCCGCCTGGTCAATTCCAGCATATCTTCCCGTTCTATGATTCCCTGCTGCCGCATTTCCCCTCCTGCTGTCTGATATATCGCCCCTCCGGAACATGCCTCGCGTCTAAAAGCCCTCCGCCATCTTCCGGATTTTAGTTTCGTCCGATTATTATACTGGAAACAGACAATTCTGTAAAGAGACGGCTTTTTATTTTCTACGCGCTGCAGTAATCAGGAACTGTTCACTCACCGCAACTCAGCCGCGGTCCTGCAAGTCGATTTTGCGGGCGTTTTTCATTGACATCCACCAACGCTTTTTTTATAATATTGAAAACAAAAGGAACCTTAAGCTGTCTGCCGCGCCGGTATCCAACACGAGGGTGACAGCATATATACATGATATCGCCCGGAAAACACAGATATTCCGGAGTCGACTAAAGGAGGCTATCAACTATGAACTACGACAGAACCTACAACTTTTCCGCCGGTCCCGCGACCATGCCGGAGCCGGTACTGGAGGAAATCCGTGACGAGATGATGAATTATCAGGGCAGCGGCATGTGCGTGATGGAAATGTCCCACCGCTCCAAAGAATTCATCAAAATCGCCAGCGAGGCCGAGCAGGACCTGCGCGATCTGATGCAGATTCCGGACAATTATAAGGTGCTCTTCATTCAGGGCGGCGCCACACTGCAGTTTTCCATGATCCCCATGAATCTGATGAAAAACGGCAAAGCCGTCTACATTGAAACCGGTGCCTGGTCCAAAAAGGCCATCGCGGAAGCCAAAAAGGAGGGAGAGGTGATCGTTGCCGCCTCCTCGAAGGACAAAAATTACTCCTACATTCCGGACTGTTCCGATCTGGATATTCCGGAGGATACCGATTACGTTTATATCTGCGAGAATGAGACGATCCACGGCCTGACTTATTCCACGCTTCCCAACACGAAGGGGCATGTTCTGGTCTCCGACCAGTCTTCCATGTTCCTCTCCCGCCCCTGCAACGTCTCCGACTACGGTCTGATTTACGCAGGCGTTCAGAAAAACGTAGGCCCTGCCGGTATGGTGATCGTGATCATCAGAGAGGACCTGATCCGCGACGATCTGACGAATCTCCCGTCCTACCTGCAGTACAAAATCCACGCGGACAACGACTCCATGTACAACACGCCTAACTGCTGGGCAATTTACGTCTGCGGCAAGGTATTCAAATATCTGAAATCCCTGGGCGGTCTTGAAGCCATGGCAGCCATTAACGAGGACAAGGCAAATGTCCTGTATGATTTTCTGGATTCCTCCGCCATGTTCCACGGAACCGTGGAGAAAAAAGACCGCAGCCTGATGAACGTGCCCTTCGTCACCGGCGATGCCGACCTTGACGCGAAGGTCGTAGCCTACACCAAGGCAGCCGGTTTCGATAACCTGAAAGGTCACAGGTCCGTTGGCGGCCTGCGCGCTTCCATCTACAATGCCATGCCGAAGGAGGGTGTGGAGGCCCTCGTGGAATGCCTGAAAAAATTTGAAAGTGAATACCATGGTTAAGGAAGCATAAGAGAAACGGAGGTTACTCATGATGAGAATTCTCGTGACAGACGGGATGGACGCGCAGGCGATCCTTCAGTTACAAAACGACGGTCACGAAGTCGTGGAACACTATTATGAGCCGTCTGAGCTGGGAACGGCGCTGCGGGATTTTGACGTTGCCGTGATCCGTTCCGCCACAAAGATTAAGGAACCACAGATCGGCGCCGCAAAGGGCGGTCGTCTGAAATTAATCCTGCGCGCCGGCGTCGGCCTGGACAATATCGCCGTACAATATGCGCAGGATAACGGAATTACTGTTCAAAATACGGCCGGTGCTTCCGCCAACGCGGTCGCGGAGATGGCCATTGCGCTCCTTTTTTCCTGCGCCAGATATATTTCCCTCTGCGGCAGCACCATGCGCCAGGAAAAATGGGAGAAAAAAGCCTGCTCCAAGGGCTTTGAGCTTAACGGGAAAACGGCCGGCATCATCGGCTACGGGAATATTGGACAGAAGGTCGGCGCCAAGGCGCAGGCACTTGGTATGAATGTCCTCTCCACCGTACACATCCACAAACCGGAGGGCGTGGAAAGCGACACCATGCATTTTGTCTCCATGGACGATCTGCTCACCTCCAGTGATGTGATCATCCTCTGCGCGGCAGCGGCCGGAAAACCCCTGATCGATGCGGACAGCATCGCCCGCATGAAGGACGGTGCAGTCATTATCAATGTATCCCGCGGCACCAACCTGGACGAGGCAGCACTGCTTGACGCGTTAAATAACGGGAAAATCCGTGCCGCCGGACTCGATGTATTCGCGGATGAAAAAAATCCCAACTGGGAGCTCATCTCCCACCCGGCCGTCAGCGCCACGCCCCATATCGGAGCCGGCACGGCGGAAGCCTCTAAACGTATCGGTGCGGAGTTAGTGGAACTGATTGAGACCTTCGCAGGACAGGGCTGAATGAATTTTATTGAGATCTTCCGAAAAACAGAGCCATTGCTTTCGCGATGGCTCTTAATGTTTGACGAACCCGGCAGCATACAGCCCGGGTTCGTCCCATTATTCCACATAGATTTTCTATTGTTTATCTGTTATCTGCCGCCCATGCCGCCCTTATTACCGCCGTCCATACCGGACTGCCCGCCCATGCCGCCCTGCATGGCACCACCCATGCTGCCGCCCATGCCGCCGCTTTGGCTCGTGGTTGTGGAGACGGAATTCAGCGTAATCTCAGCACTCTGGCTGCCCACCGTCAGCGTATACGTTTCTCCCTGCACCAGATCCGGAGAAGAGAATACCACCGAAGAACCGCTCTTTGTGACAGTATACTGATAAATCACCGTACCATTTGAATCTGTAATCGTCAGTTCATCACCGACCGAGAATGTGGACAGTGTACACATAAACGAACACTGCTCCGAGGAAGAGGAAAATGTCTCCGCCATACCGGAGCTGCCTAAGGCCAGCAGTATACCGCCGCTGATCGTACATGTCCCGCCGGATTCTGTGCCGGAATCAATCGCCCCATTCTGACTGTCCGTGGGTCCATTCACGATCGTCACACCGCCCTCGATGATAATATCACCGTTAGAGTCTAAGCCGTCTCCGCCCGCGTTCACCACCAGATTGCCGTCTGTAATCTTAAGTGTCGGCATATCGGTACCTGAGGAAGATGACGATCCCCAGCCGAAACCGCCGCCCATTGAGGAAGTGCCTCCATTGGCATTCAGCCCGTCATCATACGCCGTCAGCGTAATATCTCCGCCGTTGATCGTGATCTGATTGGCTTCCAGACCTTCATAGGAATCTGTGATGACGATCGTACCTCCATTGATGGTCAATGAAGTATCCCCGTGCATCCCGTCATCCCCGGAAGCAATCTCAAAGCTGCCGCCGTTAATCACAATATCTCCATTGGAATGCACCGCGTCATCGCAGGAATCTATGGTAAAGCTGCCGCCTGAAATCACAACCTGTGTGCCGCCCTTCAGCGCCTTCGTGCTTAAGTCCGTCTCATCGGATCTGTCCCAGTTGGAACCGTATACCCGCCAGTTTTCGGAGGAAGAATAGGTTGCCTCACTGCTGCCGCCTCCGGTAAGAATGTCAAAGCTGCCGCCTGAAATGGTAAGCACCGTCTCCGCCTGAATACCATCCCCATATGCTTCGATGTCAAACGTGCCGCCGGTGATGGTCACGACCCCGTAATCATCCCCCGTCGTGTCATTGGATTTGATCCCGTCTCCGCCCGCGACAATCGAAAACGTACCGCCGGTAATCGTCACGGAATCCTTGCCTTTGATGCCGTTATTGACCGCAGTAACCTGTATGATTCCGCTGTCAATCAGCAGATCATTCGTCGTCTGGATCCCGTTATTGATATATCCATATACAATGAGTGTTCCTTCCCCGGAAATGGACAGGTCATCTCTCGCGTATACGGCGCCGCCGCTTACGTCTTCATCATCCGAGCCTGCCGCCTGTGAACTGATTTCCACCTCCGCGCCGCTTATGATGGTATTGACTGTTCCTGTGGCCAGAACCAACTGTGTCTGACCCGCGTTCTCTACATAAATGGCCGGTTCGCCCTCATTACTGAGCGTCAGCCCATTTAACAGAAGAATGACCTCATCGCTGCCGCCTGCGTCCACGTAAATCTGTCCGCCCTCCATAGAGCCGCTGACATTATAAGTCCCGCCGTCGCTGATTGTAACAACAGAACCTGAAGCGGACGCTCCCGATCCATTTACCGTGATATTATTTTCTGAGAAAACAATTGTGGTGCCATTCTCTTCATCAGCTGTCAGCGTGGAAATATCCGACCGGGCTGCTGCAGTCCCTGTGGATTCTGAAATTCCGTTGTCCGACAGATTCTCCGTCTCAGCCGCTGTACTCTGCGCACCGCTGTCTGAAGACGCCTCCTCTGACCCGCTCTGTCCGCCAAACACCAGGCAGTACAGCACACCGCCCACGATGACACCTAAGAGAAGCACAACCGCAAATAATTTTGCCGCTGTTTTCATTCCGCAAATCCCCTCCTTCTCAATGGCTTTATTCTATTCTGCAAAGCCTTTTTTAAAACGCCGCTATGGCCGCCCCTGACAGGCGCGCCGGTGCGACTGTTCCATGTTCTGGCTATCTCTTCACAGCATCTCTTTATCCGCAAAATCACCGATCGTAATCGTCAGATTCCCGTTGCGGGTACGCAGACCGTCAATGAAAGCCTTGGGAACCTTCCCATCCGGCAGCGTCACATGATAAGTCAGTTCAAAGAGCGTTCCCATATTGGTCGTCCTGATTTTTTCCAAAGACCACTTGCTGGTATATTCATCAAAAATATCGTCAAACAGACCGTCGTACTCAAAGTTTTCCGGAATTGTGATCTTTAACTGCTTCTCATGGCGGTCGCTTCCACCGAAATTAACAGCCGTCAGCAGCAGCGTACAGACCGCCGCGAACGCAAAAAAGATGACTGCAATTCCTATGTAACCCATACCCAGAGCCAGGCCGATGCCCATATCAATGAAAATCGCCGCGATCTCCCGCGCCGTGCCGGGCACGCTCCTGAAACGAACCAGAGTGAAAGCGCCCGCCACCGCCACACCTGTTCCAACATTGCCGTTCACCAGCATGATAATAACTGCTACAGCCATGGGCAGAAGCGCCAGCGTCAGCGCGAAGCTTGCGCTGTGTCTTTCCTTAAAAGAAAACGCCAGCGCGTTTAAGATTCCCAGCGCCAGGGCAACCACAATACAAATGATAAATGCAGGCAGCGTCACGGTGCTGCCGATGATACTGTTAAGCATATGTAAACCTCTCTCTTCTGAATAATCCCGGTGCTATGTAATGCTCATAGCAATATCCATATTTGGAAAACCCGGTCGGATAGGCGCCGCATGCGCTGAGTGCGCTGACCAGCCACAGGGGTATGCTGTCAGGGGTCTTGATTTCCATAACGATCTGATTTTCTGTAAGCAGCGTATATCCCTCGCTTCCCTCGCGCAGATCCAGTTTATCCGTCCGCCAGCGCAGATTCCAGTCAAAGGTAACCCTAAGCTCCGTGTTCTCCATGCCCAGCATTGCTACCCGTTCACAGCCGATAAACACCTTCGGCGTCACCGGATACTGATGCATAAACCAGTGAATCTCCCGCTGAATCTGCGGATCACCATCCAGATCTGTTTCCTCGTGGATAAACGCATCTATCTGCCCCGGCAGTCCGTCCACCCGGCGCTTATAAACCACACCGTCGTATTTTTTCTTAATCTCCGCGAAAATCATGGTCTCCGGCTCCGGAACCCCATAGCTGCGCACCCGGAATTTTTCTTTATATGCCGGACTCTCAAGCGACCTGCGGATCAGGTCAAAATTATCCGTATCATAATAAATACTTAAAACGCTGTGTACGCCGAACTCATCCGGCTTTAAGTTTGCTTTTAATGCCGGCAGAATAGCCCGATACTGCTCCTGCGTCAGCAGATATTTCTTTTCATATCGCTTAAATGTATACTGCACCGCGCTTGCACTCATACCTTTCCCCTCCTTGCATCCCACATTTTCAGACCCACAGGCCCGGGCAGAACAGATATCCGTTTTGCAATGAGGAGTTTACCATAATACCGATTTTTAAAGGTGAACATTCTGTGATTTTTTTATGAGAAGATTGTGTAAAATTCAAGTAAAATCAATTCGTATTTTCTAAAAAAGAAAGGCAGCCCTTCTGAAATATTACGCAGAGTTTGTTTATTAAAACTAACTAAATTTCCGACAGATTTTACGTTAAAATTTGTAACTTCTGCTTGCTTCTTGCATATGATTATGGTAAAGTACAGGGAATATAAAAAGACCGCCGCGCCTGTAATACGCAGCCTGTTTCCAGCGCAGCTATGTTTCCCGGTAAGTTCATTTTCCGGAACGAATGTTAAAAAAGGCTTCAATGAAAAGGATTGAATGATGGATAAAAATTTCGAGCAGACCGCCATGCGGGTCTCGTTTATCAGTATTCTTGTCAATATCGCATTATCTGTTTTCAAGCTCTTCGCGGGGATAATCGCACATTCCTCAGCCATGCTCAGCGATGCCGTCCACTCCGCCTCTGACGTATTCAGCACCATTGTCGTGATGATCGGCGTAAAGCTCTCCGCCAAAGACTCCGACGAAAAACATCCCTACGGTCATGAGCGCCTGGAGTGCGTGGCGGCCAGCATTTTAGCCACCGTACTGGCACTCACCGGTTTCGGAATCGGATATTCTGCCGTCATGCAGATCATACAGAAAAGCTACTCTGACACTGTCCCCGGCACACTGGCGCTCATCGCCGCTTTTGTCTCCATTCTGGCCAAGGAAGCGATGTATCACTACACCCGTTATCATGCCAGGAAAATTGATTCCGCCGCGCTGATGGCGGACGCCTGGCATCACCGCTCTGACGCCCTCTCTTCCATAGGAGCGCTCATCGGCATCGCCGCCGCCAGAGCCGGCCTCCCCATTCTGGACCCATTGGCAGGTCTTTTGATCTGTCTGTTCATTGAGAAGGCTGCCTTCGATATTTACAAGGACGCGATGGATAAAATGATAGACGAAGCCTGCGATGCGGATACGGAGGCTGAGATTCGTTCCTGCGTGCTGAAACAGGAGGGTGTACTGGGCATTGATATGCTGCAGACCAGGCTCTTCGGCAATAAAATATACGTTGACCTGGAAATCAGGGCGGACGGTACCTCTTCCCTCACCGAAGCCCACGAGGTCGCGGAACGGGTACACAATACCATTGAGACCACCTTTCCAAAGGTAAAGCACATCATGGTTCATGTGAACCCGACGGAGCCTTAAAGAACCGCCGCCAGCTCCTCCACGATATGCCGGACCTGTTTTCCTTCGCACTCCACCACCAGATCCGCTTGCTGCTCATACAGCGGACAGCGCTCCTCATATAAAGACAGCAGCGTCTGATTGGGCTTCATGGCGACGCCTCTGGCGTTCAGATCTCCCAGCCGCTCCTCAATCTCGCGATAAGAGAGCTTCAGATAAACAACTATGCCGATATCCTTCAGATGATCCATCGCCTCTAAGCCGTATACTGCGCTGCCGCCTGTGGCAATCACATACCCATCGCAGTCCAGCGACGCATTGACCTGATTTTCAATCCGCAGAAATCCCTCCAGGCCGTGTATCTCTATCAGCTGATGTAAAAGCTTACCGGTTCTCTCCTGAATGACCAGGTCAGAATCCAGAAAGCGGTGTCCGAGGCGTTTGGCCAGCACAACGCCGACCGTGCTCTTACCGGCCCCCGGCATTCCGATCAGAATAATATTGTGTTTATTTTTGTTTTTCATATGTCTGTGAAATCCTTCTTGACTCATATCATGATACTATGGATTGCTTCGCAAAAAACGCTGCTGTGCATAAGTTCGATTACGGAAATCAAAGATTTCCTATCTCACTTATCCCGCAATCCATAACGCCACAAGGTGAATTGCCGCATAGCGGCAAGAGAGGGCAGCCTGGGCTGTTCGGAATCCGCACAATTTGGCTTGAGAAACAGCCAAATTTGCTCCTTCCCCCACAGGGCGCCCTACGGGTGTCATGTTGTTGCGGTCCCCAAGGTCAGAAATACGAATGCACACCCGCAGGGCGTACCTTGTGTAAGCATTCGATTTCTGATCTTTGGTCCCTTGTATCATGATCCTAACAAAATTCATCCAATTCTTCAAGTATTATTGAAATTTTATGCCTCATAGAGTAAAATGACCTTGAGAAAGTATCGAAAAATCCAACAATATGGAGGTATTTTTTATGGAGCACGCAAATCCCCTTTTACGTGGAAGCGACCCGACGGACCGCTTCATCACCATCGGTGAAATCATGCTGCGTCTGACACCGCCGAATTACGAGAAAATCCGCATGGCGTCCAGCTTTGAAGCCAGCTACGGCGGAAGCGAAGCCAACATCGCCCTGGCTTTGGCCAACCTTGGCGTCGACAGCACCTTTTTCTCTGTCGTTCCCAACAACAGCATCGGCAAAAGCGCGATCCGTATGCTGCGCAGCAACGATGTACACTGCACGCCCGTGATTCTGTCTTCCCATGAGCAGACGCCCACCCACCGTCTCGGCACCTATTATCTGGAAACCGGCTACGGAATCCGCGCCAGCAAGGTCACCTATGACCGCAAACACAGCGCCATCTCCGAGTATGACTTTTCAGATTTCGATATGAAGGGACTTCTGGAAGGCTTTACCTGGCTGCACTTAAGCGGTATTACGCCCGCCATCGGTCAAAACTGCCGCGATCTGATTCTGAGCGCCTTAAAGACCGCCAAAGAGCTTGGCATGACCGTCAGCTTTGACGGTAATTTCCGCAGCAAGATGTGGACATGGGAGGAGGCGAGAGATTTCTGCACCCTCTGCCTGCCCTACGTGGATGTGCTGCTGGGAATTGAGCCTTATCATCTGTGGAAGGATGAAAACGATCACAGCAAGGGCGACTGGAAGGACGGTGTTCCGCTGCAGCCCAGCTATGAGCAGCAGGAGGAAATCTTCGAGCATTTCATCGAGCGCTATCCCAACATCAAATGCATCGCCCGCCATGTGCGCTATGCCTTAAGCGGCAGTGAGAACAGCCTGAAAGCCTTTATGTGGTATCAGGGGCACACCTTTGAGAGCCACCTGTTTACTTTCAATATCTTAGACCGCGTGGGCGGCGGCGACGCCTTTGCCAGCGGCCTGATCTATGCCATGATGCATCATTATAAAGCGATGGATATGATCAACTTCGCGGTGGCCAGCAGCGCCATCAAGCACACCATCCGCGGTGACGCCAATATCACGGATGATGTGGACACGATCCGCAATCTGATGAACATGAGCTATGACATCAAAAGATAAAACGGTACATAACAGAATTTCCCGGGAGCATGCCTCCCGGGAAGTTTTTTGTTCTTCTGCGCTCTCAGAATGATGGCCGCTGTCTGCGATTCCTATCGCTTGCGCATCCCTGCCGCAGACAATATACCGTCCTTACCTGACAGACCGCCTCTCTCCTCTGCGTACTGCCTCCGCCACCTCTTCCATCTGCGGCAGACAGGCCTCAAAAAGTCTCCGGTAGCTTTCACAGAAATAATTGCGGTACAGGCCGCTTGCCTCATCAAAATCCCTGTTTCTCTGACAACCGCCGCGGCAGAGTCCGAAGTAATCGCATGAGCGGCACTCTTCGGTCAGCTTCATGGAGCGCTCCACAAAGCCGCTCTCACGGCCCCGCTCAATAATCCGGTCCAGACGATCCTCATTCAGATTGCCAAGGCGATATTCATCCAGCATATAAAAATCGCACGGATATACACTTCCATCCGCTTCCACCACATACTGGATACTGCAGACGCCCCGCTGATTGCAGGCCTCCGGGCAGTATCCCAGTAAAAGCCCGATATAATTCTCAAATTCCCGAATACAGGGCGCGTCCCCACGTTTCCAGTCAGCGTACCACAGTTTAAATAAAGTGACAAGAAACTCCCCATATTGCTCCGGCGTAAGGGCATATTCATTCTGTCCGCGTTTTTCGTCCAACGGGTCCAGACAGGCGATATACTGCTGGTAATACCATCCTCTCTCTTTAAAAAAAGCATAGATTTCCGCAACACGCGCCACAACATTCTGATTCACAACCGTCAGAATATTGTAATCCACGCCATAGCGGTCAAAAAGCGCTGTCGCGTGCAATACCCTGTCAAAGGTAGGACTCCCGTCCTTTCCATGACGGTACATATCATGCGTTTCCCTCACCCCGTCAACAGACACACCCACCAGGAAATGATGCTCCCGAAGGAACTGACACCAGTCCTCATTGATCCCGTAGCCATTGGTCTGCAGCGCGTTGCTGACCCGAATTCCGGCTTTATTATACTGCTGCTCATACGCAATAACCTTTTGAAAAAAATCCAGTCCCCGCAGCGTCGGTTCACCGCCCTGAAAAGCATAAGTAATAAAACCTTCCGCACGCAGAAGTGTGCGCCGGATCACGTTTCTGAGCGTCTCCTCCGACATCAGGCCGTAGGATTCCTGTTCTCTTTTGGCTGCCTCGTCACAATAGAAGCAGTAGTCACATTTCATATTGCACAGCCCGGAGGCCGGCTTCATCAACACACTGATCGGCGGCATAGTCTTACCATCCTGTCTCAATCATAAATATTTAAAAATATTATAAATGTTGATCAGGATCATGACAACCATCAAACCGATAAAAAGTTTATCGACTGTCTTTTCATCAATCTTTTTATTGATACTGCGGCCGCAGATACCGCCCAGAATACCACCCGCTACCATTAAGAGCAGAAGACCGATCTCCACGGAGGGCACAGCACCCGTTACAATTGTGGAAAGTAAGCTGGCCGCCTGCGAGAAGAAAATAATATACAACGAAATCTCCGCCGCTTCCTTTGTCGTCATGGAGAAAAAGAAAAACAGCACGACCAGATTGATGGGACCGCCGCCGATCCCCAGGAAAGACGACATAATCCCCAGGAAAAGACCGATCAGCACGCAGACAGCCGTATTTTGGACCTGATGTGTCCGGATATGACTTTTGTAAATCGTATAAAGAAGCGTTCCGATCGTGACAACCAGAAGACAGGCCGCCTGCACCGCGCCCACACGATTGGGATCGTTGCTTAAGGATTTCACATAGGAAAACATTTCCTTGCCGAGAAGCCCTCCCACCGCCGCGCCAAGCGCCAGCGGCAGTTCGATCGATTTCTGCGCACCGGATTCCACTTTTTTATCCAGCTTATTTCTGAGAACAGAATAAGTCGTCATGGACAGCACCGTACAGCCAGACAGGAAACTGATCGCTGTCACACTCAATATTCCGAAGGAGTCCAGCACCGGCTTGATAATGACGCCGCCGCCAATCCCGCAGATCGCGCCCACAACGGACGCGCCGAAGCATACGATAAAAAAGAGTATGTAAATCATGGTTTTGCCTTTCTCCCGCGCACCTGAAGGGCACACATTACGTAAATATTCTGTCCCTGACATTTTACCCTACATACCATCATAATCGTATTATTTACATAATTAAATCCTTATGTTATTATATATTATATATGATTTTTATTATCTATTGGAGCAAAAAAAATGACGCTGAAACATTTAAACATCTTCTCCGAGGTCTGCCAGGCGGAAAGCATCACAAAAGCCGCGGAGAAGCTGAACATGGCGCAGCCCGCCGTCAGCAACGCCATCCGTGAACTGGAGTCCTATTATGGTGTGAAACTGTTTGATCGCTTGAACCGCAGAATCTACATCACGGAAGCCGGGCAGACACTGTTGAAATACGCGGATTCCATCCTGCTGCAGTTTGCCGAATCCAAAACCATCCTGCGCGACAACGGCGCTTTTACGGAAATCCGCATCGGCAGCAATGTAGCCTTCGGCACGGACTACCTTCCCCGGATCGCATCCGAATTTGAAGCTCTGTACCCGGAAATTCCCTTAAGACTCTCCATTTTCGGTTCCGCCCGGATCAAAGAGGCGATCCTGCATAATCAACTGGACTTCGCCATTGTGGACAATATCGCCGAAACAGATGAACTGCACTGCCTGCCCCTTGCCTCGGATGAGATGACAGCCCTCTGCAGCCCTAACTTTCCCTTCCTGTCAAAACAAAAGGCCAAACAGCCTTCCCCGCCTGAAACTGAAGCGGCGGACGTACCGGACGCAGACAAGCGGACTACGGCGCTTTTCTCCATCACAGATCTCAATGGGGTGCCGCTTCTGCTGCGCGAACCGGGCAGCGGCTCCCGCGACCTGCTTGACCGCCTTTTTCATCATGAAAAGCTCTCTCCTGTCATTGCCGCGGAAAGCTCCAGTACACAGGCCCTGATCGAGCTGGCATTACGCGGCCACGGCGTGATTTTCCTGTCATCCACATCCGCGAAATTCTATGCAGATGCCGGTCTGTTGATCGCCCTTCCTCTCGACAGCAGAGAACTGACCAGAAACTATTCTCTGGTCTACCACCGCCAGAAATATCTGACAGAGAGCATGAAGTGCTTTCTTGGGTATATGACCCGGGCTTTCCCTCAGATATGAAAACAGCTTCCGCCCACAAATTCCCGGCAGATGCTGTTGTTCGGCAGGCTCTCGCTGCTGACGCCCAGGAAATAATCCAGGAATTTCAAAAGTCTGGTGGCTTCCTGGAAGGCAGGATCTCCGGGTTTGACGCTAAAAAGCAACGGTTCCGCGAACTGTTTTAAGACTGCCAGCTCGTAAACCATGGCGGAGTTAAACATCACATCCGCTTCCTCCTGGAAGGGGAAAATGTAGCTCTCCTCACCCCGGCGCACGGAGGGCCACATCTGTAATGTATAGGAGGCGTCCATGCCGCGGGTTGCCGCGTCCCGTACGATACGGCGGATCAGCCGGTTATCTGTGGAAGGAATGCGGTTGTGAGCATCCACGTTTAAGCTGGTCAAGGCACTGATGTAGATCTTGAATTTGCTCTCATTCGGCAGCGTGTAGGACAGTTTGTCATTCAGGCCGTGGATGCCCTCCAGCACCAGAATATCGTCCGGCCCCAGCTTTAAGCGTTTCCCGTTATATTCCCGGTAACCGGTGATAAAATTGAATGTCGGCAGCTCCACCTCCTGCCCGCTTAAGAGGGCAATCATATCCTGATTAAACAGCTCCACATCGAGTGCCTCCAGACACTCATAGTTCGGCTTTCCCTCTTCATCCAGCGGTGTATCCTTTCTGTTAAGGAAATAATCATCCAGGGCAATGGGATGCGGCTTTTTGCCGATGGTGCGCAGCTGAATGGAAAGCCTGTGGCTGAAGGTTGTCTTACCGGAGCTGGACGGACCGGCGATCATCACAAAGCGGACGCCTTCGCGTTCCGCAATCATCTGCGCGATCTCCGCGATCTTGCGCTCCTGTTCCGCCTCCTGCACCAGAATCAGATCAGAAATATTCCCCTCACAGATCTTGTCATTCAAGTCACCCACTGTTTCAATACCAACCTGCTCATACCACTGGTGAGACTCCTCAAGCGTCGCCTGCAGCCTGGGTCTGGGCTGATAAGGAGGCAGTGTATTCATATCCTCCCGATCCGGAAGCACCAGGAAAAAGCCGCCCTCTGCCGGCACCAGATCAAATTTCTGAATCTGGGAAAGGTCCTGCATACAGGAGCCGTAATAATAATCATAATACCCGTTTAAGCAGCGCAGATTGATACCGCCGCCACGCCGATACTGAAAAAGCCTGCTGATTTCGTCAAGCTTCTGCTCCTTCATCAGCTTTAGGGCTTCTTCCCGGTTAAAATGAATGGTTTCAACCTTTGCTCCTGTCTGAGTATACGCGCACATCCGCTCTTTGATTTTCTCTAAAAGCTCCTGACTGAAATCCTGCCCGTCCGACGTCCGCACAAAATAAGAATTGCCGATCGTGTAATCCACGAAGCAGTTACGCGATGCCTCGCAGCCCGCCTCGTCAGCCACAGCCCTGCACAGAAGCAGGATGGCGGCATTGACATAGGCACGGTATTCCGCCTGGGTATAGGTCTTTTTTTCCATGAAGTCTCCCTTCCTTATTCGCAGACGCTGCATCCATCTGCGAATCGTCACATTTAAGTTACATAAACCAGAACGGCTCCTCCTCACGCGCTGCAATTACTTCAAGCTGCGGCAGCATCCTGGCCAGATAATCCTTCATGTAAGGTTTAAACAGCTTCTCGATTCCAAAGTGCCCCGCGTCGATCACATTCACGCCCTGCGCTTTTAAATCAATGCCGGTATGGTGGTCGATGTCCCCTGTAATAAAGACATCCGCGCCGCTTTTCACCACATCTTCAGCCAGGTCCTTCCCGCTGCCAGGGCAGACCGCCGCCGTGCAGCAGATATCGTCCGGATTGCCGAAAACCTTCACCTGCTTCACCGCGAAAGCCCTTTTTACCAGACGCGTCACATCCAACAGCGTCATCGGCTCCACAAGCTGCCCGACCCTGCCGATCCCCTCGGTAGCGATCTCATCCTCATAGGTCACCTGCAGCACATTCGAATCAATCAGCTCCAGCCGCTCCGCAGCCGCGTCCGCCATCCCCATCACGTCAAAATTCGTGTGCATGGCATAGACGCAGATATCCGCCCGTACCAGGTTCAGAATCCGGTTCTGAAACACATCTTTGCTGGTCACCTGTTTGAAAGGTCTGAAAATCATCGGATGATGGCTGACAATCATATCTGCCTTTTCGGAGATTGCCTGCTCAATAATATCCTCCGTCACGTCCAGACAGAGCATCACCCGCTCCACCTCTTTTTCCTGCCTGCCAACCAGCAGACCCACATTGTCCCAGCTCTCAGCAAAACTGACAGGTGAAAGCTGCTCCAGCCACTGCATGATCTCTTTACACGTCATAATTTTTGCCCTTTTCTTTCGTATGTATTTTCAGCCCGGTTTAAAAGTGTCTCCATGAAGCCGGTCTCTTCTTAGCTTATTCCGTTTCCTGCTCCTTTATCCCTCTTAAGCAGATCAAAATCCACATTTTTCCCGGCTGCGCTTTTCCCTGGCTGCGTACCTTTCAAAAACTGCACCTGCTATGCAGATTTTTCCAGGACTGTATGGATTTCTCTTAATTCTTCTTCCAGTTTATATCGTCTCTCCAGCGCCCTCATTGTGTCACTGCTTAGTATCTGCTCAAGCGCTTTTTGCCTGACCCCCATCTGATACCGCAGAAAATCCTGCAGCACGCCGGAACTTTTCTGTTTTGCAAGGGAACCGTACTGAAGCTCTTCCCCGGGCGGCATCGTCTCTTTTCCAGGTCTGATCAGAAACATGGGATAATATTTCCCCGTCTTTTTTCCGCCGCCGTCTTCCTCAAATACGATATCTTCCTGCTCAATATGCCAGCCTGTCTCATAAACAAAGCGGCGCACCGCCCGGATATCCGACTGCGGCTGCAAAAGCGCTCCCTTCATGGATGCTGTCGTAAGTGGGTGGTCAGACATGATTTTGATGATCAGCTTCCCGCCCATACCGGCGCAGATAAAAAAGTCTGCCTCGCCCGGCGATAACTGTGTGAGACCATCCGACAGTCTGAACTCCATCTGTGACGTCACTCCAAACAGCGCCGCGCTGCTCCTGGCCCGTTCCAAAGGTCCGCTGTTCACATCCATGGCAATCACCCTGCCGGCCTTTCTCTGCTGCAGCAGGTAAACGGAAAGATACCCGTGGTCACAGCCAATGTCACACGCCGTATTACAGCACGGGATCAGATCGGCCGCCGCCTTCAGTCGTTTGGGCAGGATCGTATCAATTGATTTCTGCATAATTATTCATCCAATATGTAACCAGCAGGCCCACCACTTCCTCATAGCTTAAGACCCCGCTGCTTTGTCCGTTCACCTTCAGGTATGTATCGTTCACCTGCGTGGAAACCTCCGCCAGCGCTCCATCATTACTGTTCCAGAAGACGCTGTTGGCTGTCAGATCGACCACTGCCTCCTCGCAAAGCAGAGCCCGCACCTGCGAATAATCCGTCCGGGAGGCATCGTACAGCGCATTGGTGCAGTGAATCCAGGCCAGCATATATCCACTGTAACAGAAATCCGCGCTCTCAGACTGCTCACAGGCCAGAAACGCGATAAAATTCGCCTCCTGCTCCTGCATAAAACCCTTAAGGTGGGAAAGCTCATGGCACATGGTAACCGGTATATTATACGCTGTCATTTCCCGGTTATAATTGGCCTCAATCGTCAGCGGCGAATACACGCCTGTCAGACCAAGCAGCGACAATATCCTGGAAAATGCCACCGGCTTTGGAGAAGGATAACTGCCGGAAAGAAGCGGGTAAGTATCCCCAAGTGCCTCCATCACCTCTGCAGCCAGCTGGCCGGTTTCAGCCTGTGAAAGTGACAGACACATCATGCCGTCCTCATCCCGCTCCACAAGCGCGGCGTATTCATTGACCTTCTGCGTCAGCCAGAGACTTGTCCCCTTCAGCTCCGTCAGCGTGTATTCTTCCTCCACCATTCCGGTGCTCTCCGCAAATGATGTACGCTGGTAATTAATGCCGCTGCAGGTCACGAAGAGGAACCACAAAACAGAAGCGACGAGCAGAAAGTGTGAAAGCACTCCCTGCCGCATTCTCCGGCAGATAAACGCCTGCCGGAAAGCGATACACAAACTGCCCACCATCCAGACGATCAGTGCGTACAGAAGAAATTCCGCCACGGAAAACGGGAATATCCCGAAAACCGACCCGGCCACGGCTGTCCACCATTTAAACACATGCGCCGCCCACCAGTCCGCAAAGCCGCTGATCCGCCAGGCGCAGGCCAGAAGAGCCCAGGAGAATGCCTGCAGTATGAGAATTTTCCCGGTGGCCTTTTTGATCATTTGTGAAAATCCTTTTCGTACATTTTATTCACGGCTTCCGCCTGCCATGCGCAAAAGCGTCCGGCAAGCCGTGAACAGAATCTCTTTAGTCCAGGTAATCCTTCAGCTTCCGGCTCCGGCTGGGATGGCGCAGCTTTCTCAACGCCTTCGCCTCAATCTGGCGGATACGCTCACGGGTGACATTGAACTCCTTGCCAACCTCCTCGAGTGTACGGGCCTTGCCGTCGTCTAAGCCAAAGCGCAGACGCAGCACCTTCTGTTCCCGCTCGGTCAGCGTCTGCAGAACCTCATCCAGCTGTTCCTTTAGCATGGTATTGGCGGCAGCTTCCGCGGGCACGGCTACATTCTCGTCCTGAATGAAATCTCCCAGCTTGCTGTCCTCCTCCTCGCCGATGGGCATCTCTAAAGAAACCGGCTCCTGGCTGATCTTGATGATCTCACGGACGCGCTCCACGGGCATATCCATCTCCGCGGCAATTTCCTCCGGGGTGGGTTCCCTCCCCAGATCCTGCAGAAGCTGTCTGCTCACACGAATCAACTTATCGATTGTCTCCACCATATGGACGGGAATACGGATGGTTCTTGCCTGATCGGCGATCGCGCGGGTAATTGCCTGGCGGATCCACCAGGTAGCGTAAGTAGAAAATTTGTAGCCCTTGCGGTAATCAAACTTCTCCACTGCCTTGATAAGTCCCAGGTTTCCTTCCTGAATCAGATCCAGGAAAAGCATTCCCCGACCCACATAACGCTTGGCAATACTGACCACCAGACGCAAATTTGCCTCGGCGAGACGCTTTTTAGCCTCCTCATCGCCTTCTTCCATCCGCTTGGCCAGTTCGATTTCCTCCTCCGCGGTGAGAAGCGGCACTTTGCCGATTTCCTTTAAATACATACGCACGGGGTCCTCGGTACTGACACCGTCCGGTACGGTCAGATCGATATTCTCGATTTCCACACTTTCCTCATCGTTAAGCAGTAAATCCTCATCGATCAGCTCCATATCGTCATCCGCCGGAATCCGAAGTACGTCGATGCCGCTGCGCTCCAGGCTGTCCGCAACCTTATCCAGCTGCTCGGAGCTTAAATTCAGCTCCGCCATGAAGTCAGCAATCTCCGTATACTCCAGCATATTTTTCTTGGATTTGCCTAAAGCCAGGAGTGCCTTCACTTTCTCCTCGTATTTTGCCATTGTGTTTTCGTCCATGATGGTCCATCCTTCCATTATTATTAGTATAATCTTACGTTTAAAGAATATGCGCTCTCAAAAGCTCCTCCAGGGCTCGTTTTGAGGCGATTACCTGCTGCAGAGCATTTAAATCCGTCCCCTGTCTTTCCGCGTAATATTCATAACTGTACTGCTTGACCGCGCAAACAATATCGTGCAGAGCCTTTTCCTTTTGTGCTTCGTTATCTATCCCAGGCAGACGGGTGTGGAAAAGAGCCGCGACACGACGCTGCTCCTCCTCATCCTCAAACTTCGAGATAATCCCTGCGGGATTGCACCTTCCCGCCTCCAGCTCATCAAAAAGAAGCCCGGCCACCCTGCTGTAAAGCTCGTCCGTAAAATCCGCGGCCTGTATGTACTTTTTGATTTTATTATAAATCTCAGGCTCGTCCGTAATCCAGGTAAGCAGCATGCGCTGCGTCTTTTTGCGGTTATCCTCTGCAGTCTGCTTTTTGCCTGAAGAAATCTTTGGCCGTTCCACGGGCTTCACCTGCGCACCGGCAGCCGCCAGGCTTTTCACCATTCTACGCAGAATTTCCGGGTCAATATAATATTCTCTCGCGGTGACGGTGAGATAATTCTCTCTCTCAATCTCATTTTCAATCTGCGACAGCCTGCGGGCCAGCTCCATCTCAAACTTCGTCTTCTGCGCCGGATCCTCCACATCAAAGCCGCGCCGCAGAATCCGGATTTCAAATAAAAAACCGTCCTCGGCCTTTTTAATCCGTTCCGCAAAGGCGTCCCGGCCCTCTGCTTTGATAAACTCATCCGGATCCTTATGGGGTTCCATGTTGATGACCCGGCCGGACAGACCAACCTCCTTCAATATCCCGATCGCGCGAAGCGCCGCGTTCACACCTGCACCGTCGCTGTCATAGGCTAAGAGCACCTCATCCACATAGCGGCGGATTAAGGAAGCCTGTCCCGATGTGAAGGCCGTTCCCAGGGACGCCACCGCCTGGGTAAAGCCCGCCTGGTGCATGGCAATCACGTCCATATAGCCCTCGCAAAGGATGAAATTGCCCGCCCTGCTGGTCCGTGCGAAGTTCAGGCCGTAAAGATTGCGGCTCTTATCAAAAACCGGTGTCTCCGGACTGTTTAAATATTTGGGCTTGCCATCCCCCATCACACGGCCGCCGAAGCCAATGACCCGGTGGTTTACATCCTGAATGGGGAACATCACCCGGTTCCAGAATTTATCATGGAAACCGAAGCGCTCATCATATGTGCATAAGCCGGCCTCCATCAGAAGCTCATCGCTGTAACCCTTCTGCCTTAAGTACGCGGCCAGATCAGCCGCGGTCTTATTGGAATAACCCAAGCCGAAGTGTCTGATCGTCTCATCCGTCAAAGCTCTTCCGCTTAAATATTCATACCCCTGTTTTCCTCTCTCAGAGCGCAGCTGCACATAAAAATAATTGGCCGCGTCCTTATTCACCTGAAGAAGAAGGTCCCGTTTATTGCGCCGTTCCCGGTTCTGCTGAGAATCTTCCTCTTCCGGCAGGGAAATACCCGCCCGGTCGGCAAGAAACTTCAGTGCCTCCTGAAAGGTATAATTTTCATAATTCATGACAAAGGTAATGACATTGCCGCCGGCGCCGCAGCCAAAACAGTAATACATCTGTTTCTGCCCCGACACGGAAAAGGAGGGACTCTTTTCATTATGAAAAGGGCACAGCCCGAAATACGAGCTTCCTCTCTTCTGCAGCTTCACGGAAGCACCGATCACATCGACAATGTCGTTCCTGGTCCTGACTTCCTCTATAATTTCATCAGAATAATACACGTTTCCTCTTTTCTCTGTCCCTGCCTGCACAGGAAAGGATTCTCCGAACGGATACCGGCCTGCTGCCTTTCTATCCCTGCCAGGAGCGGGGAATATACAGATTCTGGAAGGTGGTAATGGCGAATTTGTCACTCATGTTCGCCACATAGTCGCAGACGACAACTTCCTTCGCCTCCCCCTCCAGATAGGGTCTTAAAATATCCTCCGGCAGCTCCTGCATGTGTTCCAGATAGTATCCGTACAGGGCTTCGACCATCTTCTCCGCCTTCTGCTCGTCCGCCTTCACCACAGGATTGACATATACCTCCCGGTACATAAAGGCACGCAGATCCATCATGCTTTTCTGAATCTCAGAGGACATGCTGATATCCGGCTTATCCTGCGAGCTGACAATAATATCATGCACCATGCGGTCAAGCCTGGCGGTCCCGCTGTCGCCAAGCGTCCTGCGAATCTCCACCGGAATATCGCTCTCAGTCAGAATCCCCCCATGGATGGCGTCATCCATATCGTGATGTATGTAGGCCAGCTTGTCGGAGAGACGCACAATTTTCCCTTCCATCGTGGACGGTTTGCCGGCGGTCTGATGATTGACAATCCCGTCGCGCACCTCCCAGCTTAAGTTCAGCCCCTGACCCTCCTTTTCCAGCTTCTCCACCACGCGCAGACTCTGCTCGCTGTGGACAAAGCCGTATGGGCTGACCCGGTTTAAGGCCCGCTCCCCGGCATGCCCGAAGGGTGTATGCCCCAGATCATGGCCCAGGGCGATGGCTTCTGTCAGATCCTCATTCATCCGAAGTGCCTTCGCAATCGTGCGGGCAATCTGAGACACCTCCAGCGTATGCGTCAGTCTCGTCCTGTAATGATCCCCGTTAGGCGTTAAAAAGACCTGCGTCTTATCCTTTAACCGCCTGAAAGACTTACAGTGAAGGATACGGTCACGGTCTCTTTGATAGATCGGCCTGATGTCACAGGGCTCTTCATACCGCTCTCTTCCCCTGCTCAGACAGCTTAAGGACGCGTATGGACTTAAAGTTTCCCTCTCCCGTAATTCCAGGCTTATCCTGATCGATGTATCCGCCACCGTCATTCACACCTCCTCAATATTTTCTCTGACTGATTATTCTACACAAATCCCCCAAAATCCTCTTTTTCAAAAGAAAAATTTGATTCATTTCGCAAAAAATTTATCAAAAGTTTAAACATGGCAACGGTCGGCGTTCTTGACAGGCCATGGGACTTTTTTTATAATCAAGGGAAGAATTATGAGCTGAAAGGAGAACGTTTTGAACACTCTGGATCATTTAAGCACACTGGAGGCGGAGGCGATCTATATTATGCGTGAGGTTGCCGCCGAATGTGAAAAGCCGGTGATGCTTTACTCAATCGGGAAGGACAGCTCTGTGATGCTGCATCTGGCGCGCAAGGCCTTCTATCCGGAAAATCCCCCGTTTCCTTTTCTTCACATCGATACTACCTGGAAATTCCACGAAATGATTGAATTCCGCGACGCCATGGCTTTAAAATACGGCCTGGATATGCTGGTTTACACCAATGAAGAAGGTGTGCGGGAGGGAATCAATCCCTTTGACCACGGCGCAGCCTATACCGATATCATGAAAACCCAGGCCTTAAAGCAGGCTCTGAAGAAATATGGCTTTACCGCGGCCTTCGGCGGAGGACGCCGCGACGAGGAAAAGTCCCGCGCCAAGGAACGCATCTTCTCCTTCCGCAATACCGAGCAGGCCTGGGATCCCAAAAACCAGCGTCCGGAAATGTGGAAGCTGTACAATACCCGCATTCACAAGGGTGAGAGCATCCGTGTTTTCCCCCTGTCCAACTGGACCGAAGCCGATATCTGGCAGTATATCCAGCGGGAAAATATCGACATTGTCTCCCTGTATTTTGCGAAGGAACGTCCCTGCATTGAGCGCGACGGCAATATTATCATGGTCGATGACGACCGCTTAAAGCTGCGTCCCGGCGAGAAGATCGAATACAGAAAAATCCGTTTCCGCACCCTCGGCTGCTACCCGCTGACCGGCGGTATGGAGTCCGACGCGGACACTCTGGATAAAATCATCGCGGAAACCTTAGGCGCCGTCTACTCCGAGCGGACCAGCCGTGTGATCGATCACGAGGCGGCCGGCAGCATGGAGCGCCGCAAGAGGGAGGGCTATTTTTAGATGAAAGATTTATTGAAATTTCTGACCTGCGGCAGCGTGGATGACGGAAAAAGCACCCTTATCGGCCATATGCTCTACGACACCAAGCAGCTCTATGCTGACCAGAAACAGGCGCTGGAGTTAGACAGCAAGGTGGGCAGCCGTGACGGACAGATCGACTATTCTCTTCTCCTGGACGGTCTGATGAGCGAGCGGGAACAGGGCATCACTATTGACGTGGCCTACCGTTATTTTAAGACCAACGAACGCAGCTATATCGTAGCGGACGCGCCCGGTCATGAGGAATACACCCGAAATATGGCCGTTGCGGCTTCCTTTGCCCAACTGGCCGTGATTTTAATCGACGCCTCCAAGGGTGTCCAGATTCAGACAAAACGTCACACCCGCATCTGCTCTCTCATGGGCATCAAGGATTTTGTCTTCGCGGTCAATAAAATGGACATGGTCCGTTATGATCACAAACGCTTCAGAGAGATTACCAATACCATCCAGCAGATGACCAAGCCGTTCCCCGTAGACAGCCTGATGATTATTCCTGTCTCCGCCACAGTGGGCGACAATATCACCAGAAATTCCGCCCGCATTTCCTGGTATCACGGTCCGTCTCTTCTGGAATATTTAGACCAGGTGGAGATTGCGAAACCCATCGACCAGGATTTCACCATGCCCGTGCAGCGGGTCTGCCGTCCGAATGTGAATTTCAGGGGCTATCAGGGACAGATTGAAAGCGGCACCGTCCGTGTCGGCGACGAGATCAGAAGTCTGCCCAGCGGCGAGACCGCTCTTGTCAGCGATATTCTGTGCGGTTTTGATCATGTAAAAGAAGCCATTCCAGGCCAGCCGGTCACACTGCAGTTAAACCGTGAAATTGATATTTCCAGAGGCTGCGTACTGGTGAAGGGCAAGGGGCACCCCATCAGCAAGGACTTTACCTGTACCCTGCTTTGGATGGATGAGACGCCGATGATTCCCGGCATCAACTATATTTTAAAGCTGGGCACCCGCATGACAAACGCCACCGTTATGGAAATTCAGCACAAAATCGACATCCATACCGGCAGCCATATTCCGGCGGACAAGCTGTATAAAAATGAGATTGCAGAGTGCAGCCTTGTGGTGGCGGACAAAATCATTCTGGATACCTTTGAAGCAGACCGCACCATGGGAGAACTGATTTTAATTGACCAGGTCACTCATCATACCTGCGCCTGCGGCGTTGTCAAGGCCACAACCGCCGGTTACGGCGACCTGTTCTGGCAGAATTTTGACATCACCAGAGAAACCCGCTCCATGAATCTGGGGCAGCGACCTCTTACCATCTGGTTTACCGGCCTTTCCGGCTCCGGTAAATCTACCCTGGCGAACGCGCTGGAGAAACGGCTTTATTCCATGAACAAACACACCATGGTCCTGGACGGTGACAACATCCGTCTGGGTTTAAACCGCGACCTGGGCTTCTCCGAGGGCGACCGGATCGAGAATATCCGCCGGATTGCGCAGGTAGCAAAGCTGATGAATGATGCCGGCCTGATTGTATTGACCGCGTTCATTTCCCCCTACCGCAGGGATCGGGAAAACGCCCGTCAGATCATCGGAGATTCCTTTATTGAAGTTTTTGTTGACACACCCTTAGAGGAATGTGAAAGCCGTGATACCAAAAACCTTTACAGCAAGGCACGCCGCGGCGAAATCAAAGATTTCACCGGCATTTCAAGCCCCTATGAAGCACCTGATGCGGCGGATATCGTAGTTAAGACCGTCGGGCGATCCGTTGAAGACAGTGTCAACGATATTATGGAAAAGCTTAAGCCCTACCTGGAGCACCCATTCTAAGGAGGTTTTCATGGAGCCGTCATTTATATGCATTGGTTTTCAGAAATGCGGAACGACATCTCTTTATGATTTACTGAAAAAAAACAGACATGTCTATCTCACAGAGGACGTCAAGGAACCCATGTTTTACCGGGTACCCTTCATGCGCTTCTTTCTCGGGCGCAAATGGTACTGCCAGAGATATTTCGGCCATTATGTGGACGCAGTTTTAGGTAAAACGGACAGCGCCTGTGAAGTAGGACTGATCACGGGAAGACGCGGACATGCGGAGCCTGATGCGGCAGGAATTTCCACCCATCCGCATGAGCCGGGTAAACCAGAGCAGTGCGCAGACTCCTCCACGGGCCGCCACAAGCTCATCGCCGGGGAGGTGAACGCCGGTCTCGGCTACTCAAACTGTGCCAAATGGATCGGAAAAGACTTCGCGCCGAACACGAAGCTCGTCTTTATGATGCGTGACCCTGCAGACCGCTGTTATTCCGCCTATAAATATTTTCTGGCGCTGGGTTTTCTGCCCGTATCCGCTGTTGCATACGACTTAAAACACGGTCACGCTGAGGGCTTTGACCATTATGTACGTTCTGTCCTTTTAAACAAAGAACACCGCCACAGCATCATGAAAAAGCGCTTCAAATATATGTGCTTTTCTCAGGGCAATTACGCAACCATCATCAAAGAGTACCTGCGCTACTTCCCACGTTCCAATATGAAGCTGGTGTTTTTTGAGGATTTTGTATCCGACCAGGAGACTGTGACTAAGGACATCCTGCACTTTCTGGGAATCCCCGAGGACTCCGAAATGGTCTTCCCTGTCAAAAGCAATGAGACAAACTTTAAGGCGGTCGCACCCCTCTCGCCGCTTATTTTAAAGATTATGCAGGCATTTTATTATCTGTTCTTTGAATTTTTAAGCCTCGGACGGCGCTGTCCCGCCTTTTTTAAAGGCTTCATGGGTGTTTACGACTGGTCCATGGATCATCTCACCAGACCGGACACCGGCAATGAGAAGATGCTGCCGGAAACGCGGAAGCTTTTAAACCGCTACTACCGCCGCCAGATGGAGCAGGTTGAGAAGCTGACCGGACGCCCTCTGCCCGAGCGCTGGGGCCGGACGCAGTGACATCGGTATGTACCTGTTCACAGCAACAGTTACGAAATTTAAAAAAGCCCTTGACTTTTTTGCTACAAAATAGTATTATATCTCTTGCTTGTTTAAGCGCGCGGAAGTGTCGGAATTGGCAGACGAGCAAGACTAAGGATCTTGTGCTGGTTTACAGCGTGTGGGTTCAAGTCCCATCTTCCGCAGGTATTTTTTATTCAGGAATCCTTTAATTAAAGGGATTCCTGAATTTTTTTGATTAAAGGTTTTTGATTACACTTGATTACACTTTTGGGTATCTGGGCTTAACTGAGCGCTTTTTCCAGAAGATTCTCTGTCTCTGAGTTGGTCATACGGTTGAAGCAATAGTTTTTATACGTTGTCCGCTCATCCTCATGTCCCGCAAGCTTACGAATTTCGTTGATATTCAATCCGCTGTCAATCAGGGTACTGATATACGTTTTTCGAATCTTGTGGGTTGCTTTCGCGGCTATACCGATATGTCGGCAATATTTGCGGATTCGGCAGTCAACCGCTTCCGAACGGACACGCCCTTTTTCATTGATAAACAAATATCCCTCATCGCTGTAACCATGCTCCCGATTACTCTCAATGACCGTCCGAATAATTTCTCTTGCATTTTTGCTCAGATAGATTTTTCTGTCCCCGGCTTCTGATTTCGTGTAATCGGCAACAGTGAATGTCTGCTTTGACCATGTGTCGGCACCAGTCGGCTGTACTTGCCTGACTTCCATCCGTTGGACATGGAGGTAATTGCCCTGAATATCCTCTTCACGGATTGCAACGATTTCTCCCAGCCTCATGCCCGTCTGGAATGCCAAAGGAACCGCCAGACACGCAACCGCGCCCGTCTTGCGAAAGTCCTCCCATGCCTCCGCCACGATTTTGGGCTGTTCATCCGTCAGGAAAACCTGTGTTTCATCCGCCGGTTTCTTTTGACTGCGAAACAGCTTCGCGTCTACATGGACTTTGGAGAACGGGTTTTCGGGAATGAGCTTTTTCTGCACCGCATATTCCAGAGACTGGCGGAAAATGACCGTCAGATTGTAATACTGTTTTTTGGTCAGCTTCTTCTCCTTTACAATGCGGAGCGCCCATTCCTGCAAGGTGTCGTATTCCAGCTTCACAAGGGGAATGTGAATAATCGGGTCATCTTTATAATAATTTTGGGTCAATCATTTTTCTCGTGGGATTAACACTGCCACGCTGGGGTCTTCCGCAC